>PDUC01000027.1 GCA_002747255.1 Acidobacteriota bacterium
TTTCAGGGTATCCGTTTTGAATCTGGTTTGAATCTGGAACACCCAATCAAAGGGTTTTAAATTGTGGTTTCTTTTTTTAACCACAGATGGACACGGATGTAGTTAACCACAAATGAATCTGTGGCACCCAAATAATGGTTTCTTAATCAATGAATCACTTTCAAAACCTCAAATGCATAACCAACGATTTTGCGAGTGGCTTCCTATAGGAACATCTGTGTTTATCTGTGTTCATCTGTGGTTTCTTTTTTTTAACCACTGATGGACACAGATGGACACAGATGTTTTTAACCACAAATGAATCTGTGGCACTCAAATAATGGTTTCTTAATCAATGAATGGCGCTCAGCAACTCAAATGAACAGCCAACGATTTTGTGAGTGACTCCCTATTGAAAATCTGTGTTTATCTGTGTTCATCTGTGGTTTCTTTTTTTTAACCACTGATGGACACAGATGGACACGGATGTTTTTAACTACAAATGAATCTGTGGCACACAAATATTGGGTTCTGAATCAATGAATCACGTTCAGAAACTCAAATGAACAACTAACGATTTTGTGGGAGGATTCCTATAGGAACATCTGTGTTTATCTGTGTTCATCTGTGGTTCCTTTTTTTAACCACAGATGAACACAGATGGACACGGATGATTTTTTAACCACGAATGAACACGAATTCACACGAATGAGAAGAATTGAATATCTGAATATATAACACCTAAATTAAGGATTTTCGGTTAATGAATAATGCACTTAGCCTCAAATGCACCACCAATGATTTTGTGGGAGGATTCCTATAGGAACATCTGTGTTTATCTGTGTTCATCTGTGGTTCCTTTTTTTTAACCACTGATGGACACAGATGGACACGGATGTTTTTAACCACAAATGAATCTGTGGTACCCAAATAATGGTTTCTTAATCAATGAATCACGCTCAGAACCTCAAATGAACAGCCAACGATTTTGTGAGTGGCTTCCTATAGGAATATCTGTGTTTATCTGTGTTCATCTGTGGTTCCTTTTTTTTAAACCACTGATGGACACGGATGGACACAGATGGTTTTAACCACAAATGAGTCTGTGGCACCCAAATAATGGTTTCTTAATCGATGACGCTGATTTTTTCAGATGCACTTCCGCTAGTCTTCCGCGAACTCCAGCAGCTGGAAGCCTTGAGCGACCAGTTCGCCCTTTTTGACATGAACCGCAACCACCACGCCATCGGCCGGGGCTTCCATCCTGTGCTCCATTTTCATGGCTTCCATGACGATCAGCACGTCGTCTTTTACAACACGGCTTCCCGCGCTTACCAGCACATCCAGCACCTTGCCGGGCATGGGTGCCTTGAAGCCTCCGTGGGCGGCTGAATCGTCCCGTTCACCCTGCATGCGTTCCAGCACATAGGTGTAACCATCCAGGGTAACCCAAATGGCATCGCTTTCATGTGTCACAAAATAGGGCAGCATGCGATTGTTGACCAGAACACGGCCTTCCGAACGGTGTTCTTTTAAAACCAGCTCCACGTTTTCATCCTGCCCGTTTTCCCTGATCCGGATGATAAACGGCGATTCATCGATTAAGGTCACTTGAAATTCACGCTCTCTGTAAGCCAGTTTATGTCTCATTTAGATGCCCTCCACGTTCCAAGCCGCTGCCACGGACCTTTTACCACTTCTCTGGTCTTGCCCATGGTTTGCTTGCTCCTGATAAGCGATAAACCAAGGGCTGAATCCAGAAGATCGTCGTTCATTTTATAGTCAGGAAAGACTTCATCGATATAGCCCGTGTGAAATTCACCGGAGCGGAAAACCGGTTCGCGAAAAACATCTTTCAAGAAACTGAGATTGGTCTTCACCCCGTGAATGCAGGTTTGGCCGAGAGCGTGAGCCATTTTCTGTCGGGCCTCTTCCCTGCAAGCGCCAAAGGTAATCAACTTGGCCAGCATGGGATCGTAATAAACTGAAACATCGCAGCCCGCAGTGATGCCACTGTCCATACGGGTGAAGGAACCATTTGGTTCGCAATAGGTCACCACCTTTCCGGTTTGAGGGAAAAAGTTGTTCTCTGGATCCTCGGCATAAATTCGGGCTTCAAAGGCATGACCGTGTATGTGCAGCTGATCCTGCTCAAAGGGGAAACACCCGTTTTCCGTGATGTATATCTGCCAGCGAACCAAGTCCTGCCCCGTTGTCATTTCCGTAACGGGATGCTCTACCTGAAGCCGCGTATTCATTTCCAGGAAGTAAAAAGACTGGTCAGGAGCCAAAATAAACTCCACAGTACCGGCATTCAGATAATTGACCGAAGAGGCCGCGAGCCTGGCCGCTTCGGCCATTTTTTGACGGAGCGAATCGTTTAAAGCCGGTGAAGGTGTTTCCTCTATTATTTTCTGGTGACGTCTCTGTACGGAGCATTCTCTTTCAAAAAGATGAACCGCATTGCCCTTGCCATCTCCAAAGACCTGAAACTCGATATGCCGGGGTTGTTCAATGTACTTTTCCAGAATGACGGTATCATCGCCAAAGGAGTTGCGGGCTTCGTTTCTGGCGGCCGAACAGGCCTTGCTGAAGTGTGCCTTCTCCCTGACAACCCGCATCCCCTTTCCACCGCCCCCGGCCGAGGCTTTAATCAGAACGGGGAAACCTATTTTCTCAGCTTCCTCCGCCAGCCTTTCCGCGTCCTGTTCCGGGCCTTCATAACCGGGAATAACGGGAACGCCAGCCTCTTTCATCCGGATCTTGGAGGCTCTTTTAGAGCCCATCAGGGAAATCGTCTCAGGCTTGGGGCCGATAAACTGCAAACCCGCTTCGGCAACGGCCCGGGCGAACTCCGCATTTTCAGACAGGAAACCGTATCCGGGATGAATGGCATCGGCACCCTTATCCAGAGCGGCTTGAATGACGCGATCGATTTTCAGATAACTCTCCGTGCTGGCAGCGGGACCGATAATGCAAAATTCATCGGCTTCCCTGACGTGCACGGCAAATTCATCGGCTTCCGAGGCCACGGCTACCGTTTGAATGCCCATCAATCGACAGGTGCGAATGACCCTGCGAGCTATTTCTCCGCGATTGGCAATAAGTATCTTTTTCATGGCTCACATCCTGAAGATTCCGTATTTCTGCGTGGGAATGGGGGCGTGATGCGCCGCTGTCAGAGCTAAGCCGAGCACATCGCGCGTGTCTTTTGGATCGATGACACCATCATCCCAAATGCGCGCTGAAGCGTAAAAGGCACTTCCCTCTTTGGCGTATTTATCCAGAATAGGCTGCTTATACGCCGCCTGTTCCTTGTCAGACATCTGCTCTCCCCGTCTCTCCAATTGATCCATCTTCACCTGGCACAGCACGTTGGCCGCCTGCTCTCCGCCCATGACCGAGATGGTCGCATTGGGCCACATCCACATGAATCTGGGACTGTAGGCTCTGCCACACATGCCGTAATTTCCCGCGCCATTGGAAGCGCCGATGACGACCGTGAACTTGGGAACACTGGCATTGGCGACGGCGTGAACCATTTTCGCGCCGTCTTTCGCGATGCCGCCCGCTTCGTATTGACGACCGACCATGAAGCCGGTGATATTTTGCAGGAAAACAAGTGGTATCTTTCTCTCGTTACAGAGCTCGATGAAGTGAGTCGCTTTCAGGGCCGATTCGGAAAAGAGCACGCCGTTATTGGCAACAATGCCCACAGGCATACCCCAAATGCGGGCGAAACAGGTGACGAGTGTGGTACCGTAGAGCGGTTTAAATTCCTGGAAATCGGATCCATCCACCAGGCGGCAAATCACTTCCCTTATATCAAAAGACTGCCTGGGATCGGTTGGGACGATGCCGTAGAGTTCCTCCATGCGGTAAAGTGGATCGCTGACCTCCACCTGGTTGCGAATGACCGCTTCCGGCAAGTTCAAGTGGGAAAAAATCTCACGCACCTTGTCAAGCGCCTGTTCGTCACTCTTGGCGTAGTAATCACTGACTCCCGACTCCCGGCAGTGAACGTCGGCTCCGCCCAGGTCTTCAGCGGTGACCACTTCTCCGGTGGCGGCCTTGACAAGGGGTGGCCCGGCCAGAAAAATGGTGCCCGTTCCCTTGACAATCACCGTTTCATCGGACATGGCAGGGACATAGGCGCCACCAGCTGTACAGGAACCCATGACAGCCGATATTTGGGGAATGCCCTTGGCCGACATACGCGCCTGATTGTAGAAAATTCTGCCAAAATGCTCTTTATCGGGAAAAACCTCATCCTGCCTGGGTAAAAAAGCGCCGCCTGAATCCACGAGATAGAGACAGGGCAAGTGGTTTTCTGCGGCAATCTCCTGCGCCCGAAGGTGTTTTTTCACCGACAGGGGCACATAAGTTCCGCCTTTGACGGTGGCGTCATTGGCAACCAGAACCGTCAACACACCGGAAATCATGCCCATACCCGAAACAACCCCGGCGGAGGGCACGTCAAAATCGTAAACGCCGTCTGCCGCCAGAGCTGAAAACTCGAGGAAAGGACTGCCCGGATCCAGCACGTAGTCAACGCGCTCGCGCGCCGTCATCTTGCCGCGTTTGCGGTGCAGGGCCTTGGCCTTTTCTCCTCCGCCCTGATGAACCCGCCTCAATCGAGCGTGCAAGTCCGCCACACATTTCTCCATACTCTCGCGATTGGCTACAAACTGATTGGAAGCTATATCCACCCTGGACTGAAAAGCCGTCATACTATTCACCTACTTTTGTTTCTTGAAAACGCTTGAAACACCTTTTGTTTTTTTCACCGAACCATGCAGCAGAACCACGACAAGCAACTCAAGTTACTGATATGAAGGAGTGTCACAGAAATACCCGCACCAAAATCCGCGTGCCTGTCGTTTTGGAAAAGCATAGAGACATTGCGCATTCGGGTATCTCGCTCATGTTGAACTGCACTTTTCCCGTTCAATTTAACACACTTAAAAACGTCTGAGAAGGAGAAGAGCGTGAAAAGATGGACTTGTGCTGTATCCAACACGTTATTCTTTTCTTGCCCGAACAACCCTGCCGCTCAGTGATGGCCAAAGATCACAGCCAACTACTGCGGTTTGGTTATCGCTTACACTCAAAGCGAACCACGATATTTAAAACACGGCCCGTGTGTTTCGTTTTACCCGTCTATTGGGAGCTTTGCTTTGTCAATTCTAAATTAATTTTTTCCGTAAACTCTTTATTTTGTATGGGATTTGTGCTGCCTTTTTCAAACCAGGAAATTTTTCCAGATTGCAATACGCACACTTTCAATAGACCTCTTCTGTGAAATTGGTATTCATGGCCGTTTCTGGGTACTTGTATCTTTTCGTTGTCTGTAAGACCAAACGTCTCAAGAAAAATTTAAACGGTTTCCTCTTCTGTGTCACTGGGAAGGAATATCGTTAAAGAAAACAAGTCTGGGTGTTGATACAAAGGCGCAACCCATTCTTCAGCCTCCATTAGGCAGGTTGGACAATCTCTTTCTATATCTGCAAATACAATCAGGTTTACCGCGCTTCTCAAGATTTCAGGATGCCTGTCAAGTACCAGCTTATTGAAGTTCTTTTCATTGAGATACATTTTGCCAGAGATCATATCCACTGTCTCAGTTTTTATATGATATTTTTTGTAGTATAACCTTAAACCAAAGACAACGATTCCCACCGTAATCAATGCAGCACTAATGCAGTTGATAGCTCGACTGCTCATTTTTCCTTCAGTAAATACGTTCTCAAGATTAAAGCCGAATCTGAATCAAGTTCATCGTCCTCAACTTCTTCCAGCACGTAGATTGAATTGGAATGAACCGTGACAAGTTTGATATTTTAAGTGCGTATAGGAGTCGAAATGCTCCTGCATTTTCTTATTATTAAAGCGATATTTGGGATTGAGTCCTTTCTCTGGAACTTCCCTGTAGTATTTTGGCCATTTCAATTTTATCGTCTTAAAAAAATCTTTGTCTTTTTCAAACAGGAATATTTCGGGGTAACTTCCCTCCTGAAAATATATTTTTTTGTCAGGGCTGATGCATGCAGCATAACTTCTTGTCCACACTTCTTTTTCATAGAAATCCAAATATTTTCTTTTGGGGAACCAACTGTGAACCGTTTCGCCATTTAAATTCAATATTTTAAACAAATGGTCAGAGACGTTGATGATCGATAGAAAGTGCGTTTCATCGTATTTTAAAAAACAATTACCTGGGTCATGTTTGCTTACAGTTTTTATAAATTCCCCGGTTTTCTCGTTAAACAATACCATTTTCCCATGACTGTCGATAATCAGAAGAGTCTGGCCGTGATTCATAATGATTGCATACCACGGTTTCCCGAATTCTCCCGGCCCTTGACCAAAGCGCCCCTGAATTTGGTACAAGAATTCACCTTCGGCGGATACTTTGGTCACTTTTGAATGCCAATAGCCTATTAAGTAACAATCTCCATCATTGTTGGCAACCAGGCGCTCAACGGGATAATCAATAAAACTAATGTCTCTTTCCTTTGCAAGCTCAATTGATCCGTAGAAGCTTAAAGAAAATGTTAAAAGAAAAAACACGACACCTCTCCAATTTTTCAACTTATTTTTACAATAGGCCTTATGTTAATCGCAAAGAACCTTCCTTTCTTCATTTCACTTTAAGTCCTTTGTAAATAGATTTCTGACACCAGGTCATTAATGAAGACTTGCAATTGATTGTATCCAGATCAGATGATCAAGCTAATCACAAAAATCCGCCTTTGTCAAAAAAAAAACAGACGAGCACATTTCAGCTAAAATCCAACTGCTCATTTTTCCTTCAGTAAATACGTTCTCAAGATTAAATCCGAATCTGAATCAAGTTCATCGTCCTCAACTTCTTCCAGCACGTAGATTGAATTGGAATGAACCGTGACAATTTCGCCTTTTGGCACAAAATCTTTTATGAGTAGCTGATTGTCCTTGATGTTGTAGAGATCCATGCTTATCTCATAGGGTTTATAGATATACCATACGATTAAAATATATTTATCGCTTATGTAAAAAAAATTTTTTAATTGTGTATAGGAGTTAAAATACTCCTGTATTTTCTTTTTATTAAAGCGATGTTTGGGATTGAAAGCTTTCTCTGGAGGCTCTCTGTAGTATTTGGGCCATTTCAATTTTATCGTTTTAAAAAAATCTTTGTCTTTTTCAAACAGAAGTATTTCGGGGTAACTTCCCTCCTGAAAATACAGTTCTTTGTCAGGCCCTAAACAAGCGGCATATCTTCTTGTCCACACATCTTTTTTATAGAGATCATCATATATTTTTTGGGGGAACCAGCTGTGAACCATTTCGCCATCTAAATTCAATATTTTAAACAAATGGTCAGAGGGATTGATGTTGAACATCAACAAAAAATGCGTTTCATCGTATTTTAAAAAAAGATTGGCAGGGTCACGTTTGCTTACAGTTTTTATAAATTCCCCGGTTTTCTCGTTAAATAATACCATTTTCCCATGACTGTCGATAATGAGAAGAGTCTGGCCGTGATTCATAATGAGTGCATTTGTCGGTTTCCCGAATTCTCCCGGCCCTTGACCAAAGCGCCCCTGAATTTGGTACAAGAACTTGCCTTCGGCGGATACTTTGGTCACTTTTGAATGCCAATAGCCTATTAAGTAACAATCTCCATCATTGTTGACAACCAAGCACTGGACGGGATAATCAATAAAACTAATGTCTCTTTCCTTTGCAAGCTCGATTGATCCGTAGAAGCTTAAAGAAAATGTTAAAAGCAAAAACACGATACCTCTCCAATTTTTCAACTTATTTTACAATAGGCCTTATGTTTATCGTAAAGAACCATCCTTTCTTCATTTCACTTTAAGTCCTTTGTAAATAGATTTCTGACACCAGGTCATTAATGAAGACTTGCAATTGATTGTATCCAGATCAGATGACCAAGCTAATCACAAAAATCCGCCTTTGTCAAAAAAAACAGACGAGCACATTTCAGCTAAAATCCAACTGCTCATTTTTCCTTCAGCAAATACGTTCTCAAGATTAAAGCCGAATCTGAATCAAGTTCATCGTCCTCAACTTCTTCCAGCACGTAGATTGAATTGGAATGAACCGTGACAAGTTTGGGAGTCGAAATGCTCCTGTACTTTTGCTTTATTAAAGCGATATTTGGGATCGAGATCTTTCTCTGGGGCTTTTTTGTAGTATTTGGGCCATTTTAATTGTATTGTTTTATAAAAATTAACATCTCTTTCAAATAATAAAATTTCGGGGTAACTTCCCTCTTGAAAATATATTTTTTTATCAGGGCCTAAACACACAGCGTAGCTTCTTGTCCACACCTCTTTTTCATAGTGATCAAAATATCTTTTTTTCGGGAACCAGCTGTGAACTGTTTCGCCATCTAAATTCAATATTTTAAATAAATGGTCAGAGGCATTGATGATCGATAAAAAATGCGTTTCATCGTATTTTAAAAAAATACAGCTAGGTTCAAATCTGCTTACTGTTTTTATGAATTCCCCTGTCCTTTCATTAAATAGCGCAATTCTTCCTTTCAAGTCAGCAATTAGAAGAGTCTGTCCATGATTCATAAGCAATGCATATCTGGGCCTAGCGAATTCTCCCGGCCCTTGACCAAAGCGCCCCTGAATTTGGTACAAGAATTCACCTTCGGCGGATACTTTGGTTACTTTTGAATGCGAAAAGCTCAGCAAAAAACACTCACCACGACTGTTGGCAACAATAAATTGAACTGGATGATCAATATAGCTGAGGTCTGTTTCCTTGGTGAGCTCAATTGATTTGTAGAAGCTTAAAGAAAATGTTAAAAGAAAAAACACGATACTTCTCCAATTTTTGCAGGGTGTTGAAGAAAAAATCCGGCGTTTGACGAAATGAGTTACAGTAACCTTTTCATAAAGGAACGGCTATCTTGAGTTTTTGTTAATTGAATTAATGACGCAGGGTCATCGATCGACGCTTGCAATTAATTGTATCAAGATCAGATAATCCAACAAATCACACAGAGTTGTTTTTGTCAAGCGAAAAAAAAGTGAGCACTTTATGTCTAAAATCCAGCTGATCCTTTTTCATGAAGCCACATGAAGATGATGACACGTGTTGACAACATGATCTCCAATCACAACGACCCGCTCAACTGTACCTGTCCATTTTATTTGGCTTCGCACGAAAAAAGCTCCATCGGCGTATCGATGGAGCTTTTTTTCTTTGAGCTGTTTTCAGGGCTTATTTGATATTTATTTTGTACCGCACCAGGGTGTTGTCATCGTCGCGGTTTTCAATGGTATAGGCATAGCCATTTTTGAAGACCATTTTTGTAAGGCTGTTGAACCCATGTTCACAGGAACCCACATACACGCCTGCCGGATTGAATATATCCACTTTAGCGATGTCCTTAACCATATCCACCTCGTGCAAAACCAGCAGGTACCCGTTTTCAAGTGCCAGTAAATGGGATATGGGGAAATGCACAGGAGGAAATTCCGCCATTTTCACTGCTTTCGCAATGGTTTTTTCGGTGACAACCGATTGAAGCTGCGCGGGCAGGTTTCCCAGGATTCTCTCGCTAATGGGCTCTACCATTGCGTCAATCTGTTCTTTTGTCATGGGAATGGGGTCGTACGCCTTCTTGATAACTTGAACGGGGTTGAGTTTTGAATCCAGTTTTTGAATTTCATATCGATCGGCTTTAGCGGTGTAGACACTGCCGTCTTTACCAAAGGCCACAAAGGCCAACAAGCCCTTTGAAGTTTGTTTCATATTGCCGGCCAGGTATTCTGACCAATATTCCGATTCCATGAGCCTCTGGGGATTGAAGTTGGGTGTTTCATAAACAATCAAGTCCTTTTTTATCTCAAGATCTTGATTCAGAATAGCATAATGAATCGCCGTCATCTGCGTGGTCATGTTGACTGAGGCCACGGTGGAGCTTATCCATTCACCATTTCGCGAGAACAACGCGGTGGTAGGTATCAGCTCAAAGCTCTGATGTACCTTTTTGTCACGGTAGTCAAGTGCCTTGTCATAGTAATTCAGGGTTGTTAGAATTTGAGCCTGCTCAAAGGCAATGGCTGTTCCATTGTCTAAAACCTGAAAGCTCTTTAAGTTTAAAAATTCACCGGGCCCTTCACCTTTCCGGCCGATAGACCTGACGAATTTTCCTTCCGAATCAAATTCCACTACGCGGTTCTCGCCGGGATCGCAGACAAACATATTCCCTTTTGAATCGGCATCAACCGTTGTCAAAAAAGATGCCCAGATTAAATGATCCTCTTCGGTCTCGGGTCCGATGACCAGATCCTCCACAAACTCCAGTGTTTCCGTTTTTCCGGAAACTGTCTTCCCGTTGTTTACTGTCTGAACCTCCCCGGCAAACACACTGCCGCTGATGAGCAGGAAACAAACGATCTTCCATTGTATTTTCATAAACCTATCTCCTTGTGCTGTATAAAAGAACCGGCAACCTCTGGTTAACTGGTACGCATATCTTAAAGAATACGCAGGTCTCCGGCTTTAGTTGCCTTGCGCCTGTTCTTTTTTTTAAGTAAGCAGGCTTTTCCGCATGCTGTATTTAGGCGTGTATTGACCGCGCTGACCGCCCGACTTGTACAACCCAACCGAACAGGTTTGTGGTGAGAATATCGTTCGGCAGGAGTGAGATATCCCATGAAAGGACCCTTCTCAAGATGACAGACACCATCTTCCCATTTTGCCCGGCATTGTGATCCGGCATAGTTTCTCGCCGATCTGGTTTATCCACCATCATTCAGGTGCGTTTTCATTGGCATTTCACAAATATGGTTGTGCAACAGCAATTAGCATTGATAAACAAATCAATAGCTAATATGATGTGCTCGGAGTCCGGTCTGCAGACTGATGAATCTCCGTATTGTCATTGTTGCCAAAGAGAAAACAGATTTCAGATAGGTGTTAGAGAAGGCAAAAGACTTCAGTCGTTAGGAGAAAAAAATGACCTTAAAATTCGGACCGCGCCGCGGAACCTATATTGATTTAGCTCGTGAAGACATCCATCGGGTTTTTCCACTTCCCGATACAGAGAAAGGCTATCTCGAAGAATTCGACCTTATTTACCGCACGCTTTGCAGTGTTTTATTCAATTTTGTCCCCACTTCCGGGCACCCGGGCGGCTCCATCTCTTCCGGCAGGATCGTTACCTCTCTGCTTTTTCAAATGATGGATATCGATTTGAGTGATCCCAACAGAATGGACTCGGACATGATCAGTTACGCGGCAGGCCATAAAGCGCTGGGGCTTTACGCCATGTGGGCGCTTAGAAATGAAATCGCGAAACAGGGTAAAACGGGTCTTTTACCTCAAAAAGAAAACCTTCAAATGAGAATGGAAGACCTTCTTGGTTTCCGCCGAAACCCCATTACCAGCACGCCCCTCTTCCGCAAGTTCAATTCCAAACCGCTCGATGGTCACCCCACGCCAGCCACCCCTTTTGTCAAACTCTCCACAGGAGCCTCGGGAGTTGGCCTGGCCTCTTCAATCGGTTTGGGCTTTGCCTCGCGCGATTATTACGGTCAGCATGCGCCCAAACTGCACATTATTGAAGGCGAAGGCGGTCTCACACCCGGACGTGCAGCCGAAAGTATGGCGGCGGCGGCAACAGCCGGTCTGGATAACATCACGCTGCATCTGGACTGGAACCAGGCATCCATTGATTCCGATTTCGTGACACGTGAAGGCGATCAACCCGGCGATTATGTTCAGTGGGATCCGGTTGAATTCGGTTACCTGCAGGACTGGAACGTCGTTTTTGTTCCTGACGGAAAGGATTTCCATCAAGTTCTGGCAGGTCAAAAACTGGCCATGTCCATTCATAACGGGCAGCCAACCATGATTGTCTATCGAACCATCAAGGGCTGGTCTTACGGCATAGAAGGCAAGGCCTCTCACGGTGGCGGCCACGCCATGTGTTCTCCCGGTTTTTACCAGACACTTGAACCGCTGTTCGGCTCTCATGTTCCCGGTTCACCTGAAAAGGCGGCAGAGTGCAAGAGCAATCCCGTTGTCGCGGAAGAGCAGTTCTGGCAAACTCTCACCGCCATTCGCGCTCAAGTCAGCCAACGTCCCGACATGATCCAGTTCCTGGCCGGGAAACTGCAATCGAGTAAGGACAGGCTGGATCGATCCGGACGCAAGCCCAGAGCCAAAGCACCCCAACTTGAAAAAGCCTTTGCCGCCGCCAGGGAAAGTTTGGAACACACGCCGGAAGAACTCGAGCTGAAAGCTGGATCCAAAGCCACACTGCGGGGCGCGCTCGGCAACACCTTGAATTATTTGAACGAAAAAAGCCAGGGCGCGTTGCTGGCCGGAGCGGCCGACTTACTGGGGTCTACCAGTGTGAAAACTGCGGGCAAAAGCTTTCCTCAGGGTTACCTGCACGCTGCATCCAACCCCGAATCGCGCATCCTGTCCATCGGCGGTATTTGTGAAGACGGTATGTCCGGTGTCCTGACGGGCGTTTCAGCCTATGGCGCTCACATTGGTGTGTGTTCTTCATACGCCGCGTTTATGGCGCCATTGGGTCATATTGCCAGCAGATTGCACGCCATTGGGAATCAGGCCAAAAAAGAGGTCTCCGACAGTCCCTACACGACCTTCATCCTGCTTTGCGCGCACGCGGGTCTTAAAACGGGCGAAGACGGCCCCACACACGCCGATCCACAGTCGTTGCAGGTTCTGCAGGAAGCCTTCCCGAAGGGTACGGCTATAACCCTGACTCCGTGGGACCCACAGGAGCTTTGGCCGCTGATGGCGAAAGCACTGTGTGAAAGACCTGCTATCGTTGCGCCTTTTGTAACCCGTCCCTCTGAAAACATTCTGGACAGGCAATCGCTGGGTCTGGCGCCGGTTCACGCGGCACAAAAAGGCGTTTACAAGCTGTTGTCCGCCAACGGCAAAGCGGAAGGCACCCTCGTTCTGCAGGGCAGTGAAGTAGCCTACGCGTTCCTGGAAGAAGCCCTTCCCCTGATAAACAAAGCCGGTATGAACCTGGATGTGTACTATGTCAGTTCCGTTGAGCTTTTTGAAACCCTGCCTGACGAAGAAAAAGAGTCTATTTTTTCGGAAGCGCAAGCGGCGGACGCCATGGGCATCACCGGTTTCACCCTGCCAACCATGTTCAAATGGGTGACATCCACCCACGGCAGAAAAAACACCATGTACCCCTTCAAGCAAGGTCACTACCTGGGCAGCGGCCAGGGTTATCGCGTTGTGGAAGAGGCCGGACTGCACGGTACCGCGCAGTTCAAGGCCATTGAAACATACCTGAAAACGAAATAAGAGGTTGTGTCAAAACGGAAAAAGGCTGCAATGGAGAGCCAGGCGCCCCTTCCCTTGATACCCTTCTTACCCTTCAGGATGAACAGGCCTGATACCGCCAGGATGACCAGTGCCACGGCATAGACATCGGCTACAACAGTCCACAGTCTCTTGGGCGCGTTGTAATGCAGGAAATTGAACTGATTGAACATCCAGCGCTTTTCCAGGCGTTCAATTTCACCCAGCCCTGTATCCAGATCCAGAATGGCGGTTCCCCCTTTTAAATACACTTTGAGAGTAGAATTGTCGGGGAAATAGTGTTTGTTATACGCCTCGGCTTCACCATAGAGAGCCAGTATTTCTTTTATTTTCTCTTGATCGAGTGTGGTGATGTCTTGAGGACCCTTGAGGTCTATTGTCACAATTTTGGGAACGTAGTTGGGATTCCAGTCCTTTAAGTGATTGAGAGCAATCCCGGAAACGGCGTAAATAAAGGTCAAGCCGAAAAAGAAATAACCCAAATCTCTGTGAATGGCCCTGTTCCACCTGTTAATAGTCGTCTTGATTTTCTTTGAAGGCATAGGTGACCCCTGGCAAGATGATGTTTTTTTTACAGAAGGCGGGTTCATCTGTAAAAATGGCAGGGTCCAACCCTGCCATCTTCATTTTACCATAACTTTTTTTAACGCTTATTGATTGACACTGTACTCAATGCATTCAATGTAATAATCGCTAACGTAATCTTTACCCGACGCGTCCATTTCCTTCAGGATTTTGGTCAACTGATCTTCGTGGCCTCCGTCGTGATCGTGGTCGTGGTCGTGATCGTGTTTACCGAGACCGTGACCTGGTCCTTCGCCCTTTTTCACGGATGGCTTGGCATTTTCTTTCGCCGCGGCTTCTTCGCGTTCAGCCTTCATTTTCAAGACTTGCGCTTTTGTTATTCTGTTTTCTTTAACCGTACCGATAATTGTGACATCGGAGCCATTTATTTCCGCTTCAAATACAGGAACTGTTTCACTGGACATGACGTGAATGGATTCTTGGGGTGTATCGGCAAATACCAGCATCTTTTTACCGCCGTGTTTGCAAACATGATCGACAGTACCCACTGTTTTAACGACTTTATTCAGATAGTTCTCGGGTTTTGAGATCAGTTCCTTCAAGGAGACTTCCAAACTCTCTCCTGCAAACATGAAACTGCTTATGGTTGTGAGTGCAAAACAAACTGTTAATTTCTTAAACATAATCTTTCTCCTTTTTTGAAATTCAAATTGAAAATAATGTACTTGCGAAGCCAGTTCAAGTCATTTTGTGTGAATTCAATGCCTATGTAGGAATACTCACAATATCCCTTTTTTTTAACCTGAGGCTGGCAGCACCCCCGCAGCGACTGACTTAAGTCACTGCTTTGTCTATAACATAAGCCTTAGAAAGACAAACGCCAGACCCATGGCATGCACCTCGCGGTTATGTGACAAAAAAAAACTCGACAATCCCGATGGCAACTGAATGACTTCGGTTGAACGGCCGTTTTGTTACTGTCTTTTTTAGAAAAACGGTGCGGGACATGTTGAAAACCCGTCATTGTAAGTCATCAACATGTCCTGCACCAAATGAGGAAAAAAACAGTCTTTGAAGGTTAATTAAGTACGCAGGGAAGCAGTTCCAGTATACTCAGCTGCGGCCAGACTGAAGGATCCCGCAGGGGTTCACATGGAGGTTCGTACGCGCGGAGGAAGACACCTTCATCATCGCCATCCTGCAAATAGCTCTGCCAGGTTATAACGAATTCGCCAACGCTGTTTAAAGCCACATCGGGAAAACTCTGATCTTCCACGGTGGTAAGATTGACTTTAAACTCATAACCCTCTGGTACCGCACCTTTCTTGAACTGCTGAGCAAAGACACCGGCTCCGCTGCCATCCTGACCCAGCGAATACCAGACAACGACAAAATTAGCACTGTCATCCATATCCACTCTGGGATAAGCAACCAACTGGGCGCTGTAGGTGTTTATCTGGAAAGGTTCGTAATTTGCAGACCCGTCTGGTGGATAGATTCTGCCGAAAATCCCAAACTGCGTTTCTTCCAGTGGTCCTTGCCAGACAATGACAAAGTCTCCTTGTGGGCTCATTGCCAGGTCGGGATGCTGCTGATCTCCAGCCTGGAGCTTGTTCACCTGGAATTCCGGGGCGAGAGGTGTTCCAGCGCTTGAAAACTGTCGAGCCATAATATCCCAGCCACTGTCTTCTCGCCAACTCTGCCAGACAACCGCAAAATTGCCTTGAGCATCGCAAGCAACTTTTGGATTCTTTTGATCCCAGGCGGTTGTATTGCTAATGAGAAACTCATCGCTGACAGGTTGATTGCTGCTGTCAAAGAGTCTTCCATAAACACCGGCACCATCACCATCCTGACCGAGACTCTCCCAAACGGCAATTTGATTGCCAAGACTGTCCAGGGCAATGTCGGGCTTGCTGTGAGTTGAAGCATTAAAGTGATGCAGTTGGTATTGACCGGGTAGAACCAAGTTACCTTGATCATCAAACTGCATTCCGAAGATGCCCTCCCACTGTCCGTTCTGGCCTTCATCCTGCCAGACGATGACGGCATTGCCATCCGGAGTTAAAGCTGTTTGAGAGTAGCGCTGGTGATTCTGAGTGTGGTAGTTGACCAAAACTTCTCCACTTACCGATGTAACGGGATAATTGTATCGTCTGCTGTAAACACCGGAGAGATCGCCATCCTGACCGCTCTCACTCTGCCAACTAACCGTGTAGGCAGAACCGGAGGACATATCCACTGAAGGGAAGGCTTGAATACCGGGTGTAAAGGTATTGACCTGAACCTCACCTGTAACAGCGGTGCTTTCCCAAATGGTTCGACGATAGTAAATTACCACGACATCCAGGTTGTTAATCGTATAGGGATCGTGTTGATTCATGGAACACACCTGTGTCAGAACGTTGATGGAATAGTCTGGCTGGTTGTTATGCCCCGTTACACGAACGACGACATTCAAAGCAGTGCTTGCGCCCACACCCAATACGCCGGGTGACCAAACCCCGTCCTGATAGGTTCCCAATCCGGTGTCAGAGACGTATTCAAGACCCAGGGGAATATCCAGGCGGATACAAGACACGTCAGCGGGATCGGGACCGTTGTTTGTCAAATCAAGGGTTATTTGCACTTCAGTGTCCACAGCTGCCACCAGTTTATTTGCGGATATTGTCAAGTCCAGGTCAGCCGCATCAGGTACCATTTCGTACAATTCAACCTGATCGTCTTCACCCAGTTCGTGATTGTTGACCACTGAGTCGATATCAAAGCCATTCATCTCAATGACTTCAACCGTATTCACCAAGGCCTGAGAATTATTGACATCCACCTGAATTTCCAGAACCACGGTTTGTCCGGGCGGAATGAATCCGGCCTGCCAATAACCGGTAAAGGGGTCAAAAGGCCGACCTTCGCTGGCATGGGAAAAGTAAGTTAGTTTTTCAGAAAAGTCCACGTGCAAGACCACATCCGTGGCTCCATGCTGGCCTGTGTTGGTCGCACTCACCTGGTAAGTAACGCGACTGCCCACATTGATATCTTGAGGAGGCAGGGGGTTCACTCGATCCATACTCACCTCAATATCGACAACATTGGAAGTGGGGAAGAATTCATAGTAGTCGTTATCTCTCTTATCAGCAGAGCGCTGATTGCCTTCCAGAAATGATATGTCATCGGGAAGTCCACTTTCAGGTTCGTATTGAACAAAATGGTAGGGATTGGAGTAAGCGGCGACGGTACTGCTTACAGGGGTCTCACTGTGCCAGTTATAATCCATGATGTAGACAATATTGGAGCTCTCTTCCAGCACAATACCGAAGTAGTTGTAAACGGAGTTGGGGCTTCCGTATTCAAATGAAGACCACTTGATCCAAAGCTGCCGATTGGGTTCAGTGCCAAAAGTCTTTATGTAAACCTTGTCGTTAGAATTGGTGGGTGGTGCGTCTGTAAAACTGTCCCAAAAAGCACAAATAGTGTGGTTGGGCAGAATGGGGTTAAACACATCCTGATCGTTCAGATCGATATTGTCCTGATCATCCTCTGGCAGCGTATCGTCTGCTGTCGCGAAAGTTAACAAGCCGTTTTGACTGACTTTGAATTCGGTTACTGACTTTCCAAAGAAGACAAAATCGAAACCTATTTCACGCGGACTGGACCAGGAATTGGTCATTTGACCCGATGTGGTTATCTCGATCCAGCCTTCAATGGCGTCATCTTCTTCCGTGTTCAAGTCGCCTGGATTCCCCGGGTTATTCAAATCGGTAAACCGCGTTGAATAGGACCAGGATATATTGGCCGCCGAAGGAGTGGCCACCGCCTGGATGAAGGTGGAGGTATTGCGAAGTCCGCCTGTTCCATTGGGTGATCTTTGCAGTGAATGGGCATCCTTGTTCCCCCTGCCATCTTCATTGAGTTGCTCTTGATTGCTCTTCAAAAGACTCAACAAACCACTGTCATCGGCATCGTTCGTGTCGTAGACAACGGCATCCAGAAGACCCGTTGTAACGATGGCACGATTCAATGAAAAGTCCTCTTCATCGGCACTGTAGAGCGCAACAGCATCGGCACCGTCCTGGATGGTGTTATCGGGTATTTCGTAATCAACCGCAGGAATAACGCCCGCGTTGCCCAAAACGAAATAGCCATCTGCATTGGTTTGGTAACCATCGAGGTCCACCACCATGTAGGGTTCATCTGAAGAGCCGTCATAAAAGACCAATGACAAACCGTCCAGACTGGAGTGGCCTCTACCACCGTCAAAGAGCTCCACAAATTCACGCGCATCGGTTCCCGGCGTATCGGAATCCACTTCATTGATTATCATGCCTTCCATGTTGGGTCCGTCAGGAGTAGGAAGTGCCGCGGCAAAGGTGCTGTTATTCTGGTTACCACCTGAGCCATTTGGGAAGCGCTGAAGTGAATGTACCGCGGAACTTCCTCTTCCCGATTCATTGACATAAGATTCGCCTGGATTGAGTAGAAGCATGAGTTCCGGGTCACTGGTATCATCGGTGTGATATACCACGGCGTCTTCTATGTGGTGCGTCTGGATTTGTGTGCCATTGGGGAAATTTTCCGCTCTTCCCAAGTAGAGTACGGCTGCGTCGGGTCCGTCCTGGAACGTTTCGCTGGGGATTTCTATGTCAATTTGAATTTGGAACTCTGCCGCGACAGCCTGATTGGCAATCAAAAAATAGCCGTTTTCATCGGTTTGGTAACCGTTGAGATCAAGGGTGAAGTAGGAGGCATTGCTAACTCCGTTGTAAAGCACAAGCAGCAAGCCATCCAACGAAGTGAAACCTTCTCCACCATCGTAGATTTCCAGGAACTCCATATGATCCGATGCACCCTGATCGACGTCAATTTCATTGATCACCAGCTGATTGGCGCGAACGGAATTGGGCAGGCCTGGAGTGGGCAAAGCCGGCTGAATGAAGTCCGTGGTACGAGGGCCGCCATTGCCATCTGCATAACGCTGCAGAGAGTGATGGTCTGCCTGACCCAATCCACCTTCGTTTACTTTCTGCTGACCATCCAGCAAAAGGGGCAGCAGCGCGGCCTCCCATGGATGGGCTTCATCGACCAGAGAGTAGACAACGGCATCTTCCAGGCCATTGGTCTGTACAGGTGTACCATCGGGGAAGAGTGCGGGATCTCCCTGGAAGAGCGCAACAGCGTGTACGCCGTCCTTGAGATAATTATTGGAAAAGTAAATATCGGCTTCCATGACTCCAGTTGAAGCTAAAAGGAAAAAGCCGTTTTCATCCGTCTGATAACCGCTCAGATCAAAGGTGTGGCAGGAAGCGGCCGTTTCACCGTCGTAGAGCACGAGCAAGTAACCGTCCAGAGGTGTATTGCCTCTACCTTGATCATACAGTTCAATGAACTCACGGTTGTCCAGGACACCCTGATCGAAGTCAATTTCATTGATCAGCGGAGTGGCGTGATTCGAAGATTTGGGTGTCGGCTTGCAGATAACATAGTCGCCGGTAACCATGTTTCCACCTGCCATATCGGGAAATCGCTGCATGGAGTGAATGTATTTGCCGTCGTAGGCATCTTCATTCACCATTTGCTGATTTTCTTTTACCAAGTCAAACAAAGGTGAACTCTGGAAAAGGATGTCATTGGTGTGATAGACCAGACCATCTACCAGACAATCTGTCAATATATCGTTTCCGGAGTAGTCTGAAGCGGTACCCACTGAGAGAGCCAAACCATCGGCTCCATCCTGGACAAGCGCGGAGTCGATAACCAGATCCACTTGAGGGACATCGCTGTTCCCGATCAGGAAGAACCCGTTTTCATCGGTTGTCATACCGGCTAAATCCAGCACCGGACCGTAGCGGTTACCGGTGTCACCATCGTAAAAGGTCACCACCAAACCATCCAGCGGCTGCAGACCGAGTCCGCCGTCGTAGAGCTCGATAAATTCCATGTCCTGCAAAACAGTAGAGGCATCCACCTCATTGATCAGCAGCACAGAGAAGTTGGGCTGTCCTGGCGTGACAAGGCCAGCCATCATACTATCGGTATGAAGGGCGAGAGCTTCAGCGTGGGGTAACCTCTGACAGGAATGCGCCTCTTTCTGACCGAACTCGTTCTCGTTTAGCTGAGGTTGATCCTGAGCCAGGAAAGACAAAAGCGTGTCATCATCGGGATTATCCAGACCATAAACCACCGCATCCAGAATCTGACTTGATTCCAGAGTTGAAAGCGTGTTCTCCACCAGGGGTTTCTGATAGATCACAATGAGGGTTGCTCGATCCGGCAGAGCGTCATTTGGCAGAGTGTAAGAATTGCCCGAGGCGGCAGCAAGCTGACTTCCCGCAAGCAGGAAAAAGCCCCCGGAGTTGGTTTCATAACCCGATAGGTCATATACAGCATCGATGTTATCGTCTTGACCATCAGCCACCAGGATGAGCCATTGATCGAGGGAGGTGTAACCCGTTCCGCCATCGTAGAGTTCAATGAATTCTGCCCGGTCGACCGTTCCCTGATCCGAATCGACCTCGTTGATAAGAAGGGTTTGTGAAGAGACATTCAATGAGAAGATAAGACTTGAAATAAAAACAAACAGAATTTTCATGGCTCACCTCGCTTCTCTTTTTGATTCCACATTGGGGTAACTGGCTTCACAAGGATGAGCGAGCAACAGGTCGAGGATATTCAACGAACCACTGCCATCCGCGTCCAGCCAGGGATAATCGAAACTGTTTTCCTGCCAGCCAGCCACGCGGAACCACCAGTCGGCGGCACTGAAAATACCGTCACCGTTATTGTCTTCCAGATGAGGTGCTGTCAGGCGGAAAGCCACCGTGTATGTCTGGTTGTTGGCATCTTCCACCGTTAATTGAATTTCGTAAACACCTTCACCATAGGGAGTCAGAATCGTTGAAGAGCTGGTGGGTTCTTCAATGAAACCCCCTTCAGGCGGAGCGCTGATCAGTTCCCAGAGGTAGCTGAACGGCCCTGTTCCGCCACAGGCGCCCACGCTCCTCAATTCAAAGGGTGCCGCAAGCGAACACATGGTTTGAGTGGGCATATTGACAACCACTTCAATTTGATCGGGATTTTCCGGGACAAATTCCACGACATGGTTGGCGAGACGTTCACAACCACTGTTCATTTTTCCCGTTACCGTAAAAGTTTGCACACCAACCCCTTCGACATGAACAACACGCGTTGTAGGGCCGTGAGACCACTGGTACATGTCATAGCCCTCAGAGGCTTCAAGTGTAACACCCTGTGAGCAAAAAGAAGTGAGCGGACCATCCACGGTGAGTTCGGGACTGTTAACCGCGTTAAATGAAATGAAAACTTCATCCACTGACTCATCGCAAGAACCGCCGCTGATGGTCCAGTGAAGCTCGTAGGTCTTTCCAAGATCACCGTAAAAAACGGTATGAGGGTCGTAGGGGTCTTCGAACACACCGTCTCCACCGCTGTGCAGGGTCCATAAGCCCTCTCCAGTGATGGGCATATTGGCAGCCAGCTGAGTCTCGCTGCCACAGACCTGCATGTCCTCGCCGGCATCAGCCTGAGTGAGGACCTCAGAAAAGACGACTTCAACCTGATCCGTACTGGTGGGACAATTTTGCGACGTAATCGTCCACTGAAGAAGGTAAGTCTCCCCTATCTGCCCGGAAAATTCCGAAACCGGGCTGGATGGCTCGGCTAAGAGACCTCCGCTTCCCGATAGAATGGTCCACTCACCTGTGCCAAAGACGGGTTGATTGCCGTGCAGCGTGGTAGAAAGTGCGCATACAAATTGATCGACACCTGCGCTGGCCTTATCACCACCCTGTCCGTCACCGACGTCCTTGCCGGCAAAGGTACCGATATCATCGACAAGGTGACTGCTGTTGAATAATTGCAAGTCATCGATGTCCAGTATGACAATCTGAAGTTCCTCACCACTTACCGCCTTATCAGGAGCCGCTTGCAGCGACATGGGCACGCGGAGCACGAAATGGTTGGCTAAATCGATATCGCTTCCGATTCGAAATTCAGTAAGAACCGTGCCATCCAGTTTTCGAGCCTGGACTCTGAAGCCGTCGTCCATGGAGATCTCTCCGCAACCGTAGTCAAAAAGACCGTAAATGATATGGTCGAGCTGAGGCGGTTGAGCCAGAACCGTGGACGCAAAGAGCATAAGGATGATGCGAATTAAAGTCTGTCTCATTGGTCACCTCCTTCACTTAAACCGGACTCTTCGGAAGCATGGCCTCCTGAATCGCTGTCTGTATCCTTATTGTTCTTTTTGTTACCTGAATAAGCATAGGTTTCAAAGAAGAAGTTAATGTCGCTGACCCCATTGATAAAGTCATCAATGGCGGCATTGGCATCGCTGTGCATATAAGCTCCCGGAATGATGAGCAGCCAGCGTGTATTCCAGACAGAGCGGCCGATCAACCTGGAATCCGTGGTGGTTTCTTCGGGTATAAACTCACCCGAATCATCATAGGCTCTGAATGCCGAGAACTGTCTGATATCATAGATATCCTCACTCAATGAATGATTGATGGGTATCCAGTCGGGTTCTTCAACATCCTCCAGTGTCAACGGCATAGGCACAGGTAGCTTCTGGTCGACGATCTGCCACTCTCTGACCTCAAAGTCAGTGGCATCAGGTGATCTGAGGACATCCATGCCAGCGGGAACGAGATAGACCCGGGGAGTCTGAGAGAGATTGAGATCGCCGTAATCACTGAACCATACACCCACTGAGCGAATTCGAGTGGCAAAGTGACTGGGATCATAAGCACTGTCTTCACTACCCAGCGGCCAGCCGAAGAAGTTCATCCTCGAGACCACATTGGTGCTGAAGGGAATGACAATGCCGGGTTCTGGAGCCGCTCCCTGAGGTGCAAACGGACGGCAGTAGCGCACAAACTCCGGAATGGCCCAGAGGTTGTCCACGCGGTGACGGGCAAGTTCCTCCCGCCATGCCGTATCGTTATCGGAATTAATTCGGAAGAGCTGTTTTCGAATGGAGAAGCGATTGGTCTCCACTTGCGGATTATTGAAGCCCAACTGGGGTTTCAGAACATCAAAATTCGCCTTCATGCGCGCAATGGGATCAGCCAGACCGGCCCGACCCGGCAAGGGAATAAGCTCACCGGACATGCTGCGTTCCATTTCACCCAGGTTCCTCTGTCGAACGATGCTGGTCAGGAAATCTCTGCCCGCCAGTTCATTGGTTCCCAGAAGATTGGTCTCGTAATCGTATGCGGCAGCAGCCAGGTAAACGTACTTCGCTGCCAGATCGAATTGAGCGTGATACTTTTGCAGCGCCTCGTTTCTCATCACCCTGAAGAACATGTCCTTGTAACGGTAATCCTGGGTGTTAGCGGCTGCGTTTTTCCTGAAAACAATCATCTCATCGAGCAGGCGATTGCCTTTGGCAACAGCGGCTTTGTAGGCTGCCACTTTACTCTTGACGGTATCCAGGGCGATGTAGACTTCAAGGCGCAAGCCGGGTTCCTGACGAATTTGAGCCTCGAGCTCTCGGATGGCCACGCCCAGATCGTGTTTCGCACTCATGTTAGATATTGTAATATCATGACTCATGGCCATCGCTTCCTTTGCCATGAGTTCCAGTTCTTCCGACAAACCCAAAGCCGTGTCAACCGTTTTGATCACATTTTGCATTGTTCCTCCTGATGTCTCAAGGGCAGCATGAAGACCGGAAAACGCATCGTTTGAGGTACCGACTTCGTCGGGTATAGCCTCCTGCATGGAGGTTGTTACCACATCAAGCCACTCCGATTCGATGTTGAGGACGGTTCTGAGTCTTTTGACTTTTTTGATTCCTTCATCAATGTCCGTGAATATATGAAACTGTCGCCAATTAGCATGGGATACACTCGTATCGAAATTGAATTGTTGAACAAGATCCACAATCGTTCCTTCCATGGTATCAATAAGGCGGTCGTATTCGTTCAGAGCCACATCCACTTGCGCGATAGCCTGTATCAACCCGCCCATGGCTATTTGAATTTCGCCCTTGGCCCTTCGCTCACCCCATGAGGGATCGGGAACCAGAAGACCGATGTCCCTGGTATAGGAGTCGTGATAGTAGTCGTGGAAGGAAACACCTTGCCCGGGTTCTACAAATTGATAGGTTACGGTGTTGATGTCTTTAATGAAGTTGGTCCATTTATCAATGGGACTGGGTTGGAAAGTGGGATCCAGGCCATTAGAGTCCCACCAGCTATCCAACCAATCTTCAATTGGTTGTTGATCGCTATCGTCTTTTAGTGTGAGAGTTGAAGTCCAGGTATCAAACCGGGCCAGATTCTTACCGGTCAGGCGTTCGTAATCCACGTACATGTAGTGGTGAATGTCGGGACCGTCATAGCCGGTGGGATAAGTGCCTCCGGGGCCTATATCACCGTCGTAGGGATAACCAAATACCTCTATTAAACGACTCATGTAATCGTAATCCTGATCGTAAATATTAGCGGTAAAGTCATCCACTGAGTCCTGATTGAATCGGAGCCTGTTTGAAAGTTGATTGGCCTGATCGAAGACAAAGAGCGCATTGGCCATGTTGTCCATGGCGCGTTCGTAGAGTTGCTCGAAGTGCGTTTTTCCGTCGTCAACTTCCTGGGGATCGATATCAAATGCCAGTGCCCCTCTGGCAAGACCGAGAGGATTGCTGCCGGCATCGGCTTTGTCGAGTTCGGCTTGAATGGCCGTAAACTCTGCCGCGATACTTCTCAATTCGACCACAGAAGTCCGGTCGACCTTTTCAAGGCCGGTTCTTTCCAGATCTTCCACAGGTAGAATGGAATTGGCTGTGACCCAATCGAAATAGGCGCCTTGGCCTGCTCTTCTGGCCCACTCAGAGAGTCCCCATGCCCGGTCTGGCTGGGAATCCTTGTAACCCTGCCATTGACCGGATGGATCGGCCACGTACTTTTCCCGATATGTCATGTTGACAATTTGGGCTCCGGTTTTGGCCTTCTTGGCGGCAACTTGAGCAAATTTTCGCTCATCCTCGTAATCCACCTGAAGAGCGACACCTGAAACAGTTACCGCTTCCGCCCTTGGTATCCAGGAGTAGTACGGATGAGTCAACAGTTTATAGAAGGTGGTCATGGCGGTCAGGTAGTGGCCCCAGGCATCGCCATGTCCCTGCGGGAACAGAATACGGGCATCTGTTTCATCCACAACACCGCTGATATCCTGATCCTGGATGTTATAGGCCTGGACGTAGGCCACTTCGCCATCACCCGAAGTGAAGTTCCAGTAGAGTCTGTTGTAAACCGGAGAAGCCGCCACACCCGAGCTGTAGTCATCCCGTCCGCGCAGAAGAGCCAGTTCCTCGGCCAATAGTGAATCCTGCTGATTCTGGAAAGCGAAGAGCGTTGGGGACACATAACCCATTTCACCGCCGCTGTCAAACCCAATGGTGGGGTCAATGGCATCGGCATAGGCTTCGTTACCCAGCAGCGTGTAGAAGCCCGCAATGCGATTGGCTACCAGCAACAGGGCGTTATTCGCGGGATCGTAGTTAATGGGCGGAGTACCGTCGATACTCAGAGACATGCCGCGGCGAAGAACGGTTTCATAAGCCTCTATCAGACCCATGCTGTTGAGGTTATCCGGATTGTTGTTCATGGCCACGGGACCTTCGTATCGCTCGCCCAGTTGGCCAATCATACTTGCGTAGGTATTGGTTGGAGATGAATGGAAGTCCTGGACACGGGCTTCAAAGGCATTTAAGCGGCGTACAACCCGCTTAATCCAGCCCTCGGCCAGCACGCCTCTCGGGTGCGTGGGTGTACTTGAAGGATCACCGGCGAGCTGTGTGAACTGTTCGTCGTTCTGACATGTGGGCACGCCCCTGTAGCGGGCGAAGAACCAGTTGTCGGAAAGTGTGGTCAGGTTCGCGCCGCCAAGGGTTATTTCCTGAAGACCGGGGCCTTGCTCGAAGAGACGCCAGCCACTGCCCGGAATCATCACGCCGTTGTCATCGAATTCAGGAGGCGCTGGTGACACACCACCTTCGTCGGGTTTGTAGTACCACTCGAAGTAAAGCGCTCTCTCTCCTGGATCCTGAATGTTGTTGTTGTTTCGGTCATCAAATGAATTGCCGCCAAAATCGCCGCTGTGACGAAGCGTAAGCTGTTCGTCGAAAACGTTATCAGAGGGGATGATTTTAACTTCCCCAATGTAGGGGCTGTAGCGATTTGGACTGTATTCAAGACAGTCCACGCGGAAGACAGCCAGCGTAACCGGCAGTGGATTGAGTGTCTGGTCGTTGTTAAAGACAACGGTTACCCAACCCGTTGAATCCGCGTTTCCTGCGGAAAGGGCTTTGGGCTCACCACTCAGCAGTGTTTGTGAGAAGGGTTCGGATTCGTCCAATTGATCGGTTCCCAGCCAATAGGGGGAATCGTATTCCACACCGTCAATGGGCCAATTAACATCGTTGGGGTTCCTTGTTTTGGCGTAAAGCGCATCAATAGCCTCGCCCCACTGGGCTTCACTGCTGAGTGTTTTCAGGAATTCACGCTCATGGTTGGTCATGACGTTCAGCATCAGCAGAGGTTCTCCGGCTACCGTGGTGTCCATGTAACCGCCAAAAGCGAGTTTACCGGAAACGGCATCAAAACTCAGTCTCGACCGCAGAGAAAACGGCACGAGAATACTGCCGCTGCCGCCACTGACAATGACCGGTTGTCCATTGCGGTACTCTATGGCGATGTCATCGGGAAAGGAGGGCAGATCGGCATCGATCAGCTGAACTTCACGCGGTGTGAGGGGGTCGATCAAGTTCACCAGAGATCGGGGACGGTCCGTTTCTTCACCGTCGGGCCGTTCGTAGATAACCTGTACCGCTTCCTGATTGAAGATGTCGGGTAAGCCGTTCTTCGGGAAGAGCAGCGTTTCACCCACAGTCAGTACCGGGGACACATCCGGCCAGCGAATGTTGTAAACGACCTCTATGGGCGAAGCGTATTTTTCTTCAAGTACGTCATTAAACAAGTTAAAGAAGAAGTCCAGCAGTTCCTGAGTTCGGGTATCCGAACGTATGACGGTCGTCATGGTCAGAGGCAGCGTTCCCTCAGTACGCGGGTAGGCAGCCCAGTATTCCCAGGTAATTTTGGACTGTCCGTTTTTGAAAACCTCAATAATGACATTGTTTAGTTCACCATCGGAATCCGTCTGCAATTCGCCGTCCACCAGCTGCTGGTTGGTCCACATCTGAAGCAGGTTCTCCCAGTCCGGTTGATCGGATCCCGCCGGGAGAAGAGCCGCCAATCGATCGCGACTGTGATAAACGGCCCAATGCGCCCTTGAATAAGCTCCTTCGTATTCAAGTAATTCGTTGACATTGTAGACATCGCCGCCGAGCCAGGCCACACAACCGCCATTTTTGATGGAGCCAAACTCGTCTTCATCCCAATAGTAACTGTTTTGCAGCGGATAATAGAATCTGGCATGGATCTGGCCCGCTGATTTGGCATAGGTGTTGTACTTGTAGTCTTCAAAATAGGGTTCGCCCGATCCGGTAGTATCTTCACAGGTTCCCATCAGTCTCAATGGATAGGGGGCAAAAAACGGATTGCCGGCCACCCCTGTAAACTCACTGAAATTATAGCCAAAGCCATTGCGCTCGACCTGATACACCTTCATGGTCCACTGGTTGTCCACCGGGCTCCTGTACTTGAGCAGCACATAGGGCTCCGATCCGTAATCCAGATCATCGCGCAAGGCGAAGATGGCATTTTGACCCGACCCCGTGGCTGAAGGGAAGAAGTCGGCGTGTTCATCGTTTGGATTGAAACCGGGAAGAGTTGGGTCGTTCTGAATGTAGAGTGACATCTCGGGATAGACATCGGGGTACAGCACCGGCTGATTCAAAACCTCACTGCCCAACTGACTGGCAATGACTATTTTATCGATTCCCGCGTCAGTCAGGGCAGAGTCCACTTGCAAACTGCCGCCGGGCAGCTGGCGTGACGTGATATGGATCGCCTTAGGAGCATTGTACGGCCCGCCGAAAAGGCGCGGCTTCACAAAAGAACCATCCAGTTCAGATTGGTATATTTGAGCGGTGACGTTGTCAGACCAGTACAATTTGCCGTTATAAACGGCCAAACCGCTAGGTGAGACAAGATCCGTCACCACATCCTGAACTTCATTGACGCTATCGAGGAAAGCCGATTGAATTTTCTTTTGATCTGAACTCATGTCCAACCAATAGAGCTTGTAATTGGCCGGATTGGCATCTTCCAGGTCAATGGCAAGCCTTGTTGGACCTTCAACCCCGGAACCAACGACTTCCTGAAATCCCTTAATCCAGGTTTCATAGATTTCATAACCCTCTTCAATACTGTATTGCCAACTGATTTTGGAGCTGCCATCGGCCTCAACCCGAATGGAAATTAAGGCCAGTTCACCATCTTCAAAAGTACCGTTGGTCCAGCGGACAAACATGTCGCCCAGGAATCCGGAGTGATCGAGCTCGTGGATGCGGTAGGCAAAGGTATCCGAGAAGCCGATTGGTATGAGCAGTTCTTCAAGAGCTTCGCGGTTTTGTGACAAGAACTCATAACTCGATCCGTTCACCCCAATGAGATCCAGATTGTAAACCCGCTCACCTTCAAAGAATACCGACATCAATTCCATCAATTCCGTACCGGCAGGGACAGGGGCAAAGGAGATTTCGCTTTGTGCCATACCTGACGCATCCAGGTACTCGGCGAGGAAGGTGCCCTGTCCGTTGACATCGATGTGAATGGAGATGTTTTGCATGGTTCCGGTAGCGGCATCGCCATCGGTCCACGCTTCAAACAGGGTTTCCCAATCGGGTTCAGAGGAACCTGCGGGCAGGGCTTGGATCAGTTTCGCGACTTGTTGTTCATCCCGAGCGAAGGCATAGCCGTAACCGGATCCAAAAATGGCGTTCATGTCAAAGGACATATCCTCCATTAAGTAACCCAACAACGTGTAGGTATGTTCACGGCCGACTTGCATTATTTGAACTGAGTCCGCCCCGTTTTCAACCAGCATGAACTGCAACTCACATGAACCGTCGCCCTGCATTTTGAGAACCATATTGGTCAATTCCGGATCTAAATGATCGTCGCCATTGGTCCACAGAGAAAAATCACCGGCACGGTTCCCGACTGCTGAACCGTCGAGGTTAAAGGCTATGCCATCGAGTTTATCGGCAAGACCGCTGACGTGTCGAGACAGGAAGTCGTGACTGCTGGCAGACATACCGCCATCAGGAGGCGAAGTGGAAAAGTAGATGCCCGCATGGGGAATATCGGGATTTTGACTGTAAATTTCGTTGAGATCGTATTGTGCCATGGCCACTTCAAAGAAATCCAGCACACTTTGCGTCATGCGCTGCCGCGTACCGTGCATGTAGGCTTGGTAGACCTTTTTAGTGCCGGGATCAGTCCAAAACATGCGATGTTCGTTTCTGTTGTCTGCCTTGGTGTCGAGTACCAATCCAACGGGCTCTTTCAAGTGCGTATCAAGCACATTCTCAACCATGGTTCCATCGAGGTTGGCACGCTGAATTCTACCCGCAGTTGAATCTGTCCAGTAAATTTTGTCTTCTACGGTGTCGATATCAATACCTTTGGGACCCATTAATCCCCGGGAAACCAGAGCCAGGGGCTGATCCAAAGAGGCAGCACGCTGTTGGTGAAAACCACCACCGCTCCTGATAACGGTGCTCAACACCCTGTCATCCACCGCTCCGTTATTAACCTGGTAGTGGAATGTGAGATCACCTGCGCCTTCTTCATCGATCACCATCACGATGTTGACTAACTCACCATTGAAAGCATCCATGGTTCCGTCTGTCCAATCCACAAAAAGTCTAGACCAGTTCGGCTCGTCAACGCTGTCGGGAAGCAGCAGCAAGAACGCCTCTCGATTGTCTGGATTTGACAGGAACTGATGAACATCCGAAGGCTGCAAGAGTGTATTGAAGTCAACCGTTACGGGAACGGAGGAGAGGTCCAGAAACGGATTGGGGTGATTGAATAGCCGCAATATTTTGGTAACACGGGTATCGACATCAATATACCATGTTAGCTGAGAACCGCCATCGGCATAGGTATCGATAACCACGTTGACCAATTCGCCATCGTCGTCTCCTTGCCCCGACACACCGTTGGTCCAGTTGGCAATTTGTTTGCTCCACATATCGGGATTGTCCACATCAAAGGGAAGTTGAGGCACAAGTCTGCTGGAATGAGCCGGATCACTGATAAAAGCGTGCGAGAAACCAACCCCGTTGAGCTGATCCAGGTCGTAGGTATGGGGAGGCGCTTGAAGACTCAAACCAAATAAATCCAGCAGGAAAATGGTATCCGAAGATCGCGAACCATCTCGATTGGTTCGCATAATCTGGCTGGTACTGATGTCGGTCCAGAACATCCAGTCATGTTCAAGATCGATTGCAAAATCATAGACATCGCTGAACTGGTGAGGCGTGACATCGTTTTCATTTATGAAATCATAGACTTTTCCCGTGCTGGCAGGCCAAACCGGTTTGTAGCGCATGGGTATTACAGGCCAGGCTGTACCGATTTTGTCTGTTTTGTACCAGACAACCACAAAATCATCGTTGTAAAACGGATGATTGTTAATCATGCCCGGATTACCGGCTGTGGGATTGTCATTGCCTTTAATGGGTGCCAACTGACCGAAGGGATCCTCTGTGGTGTTGACGGGTATAATGGAACCGCTTCTTGAGTCCCGATCATACAGATCGACGTCATAGCGAGTCAGTTCATTTAAAACATAGCCGTTTTTGCCCGAATTATCACTGTGAAGAGGATTGGTAATGGCTCTGCCTATGAGAGTAGGAACCTGATCGTAGACATTGGGATATTCCTCGAGAACATCCTCGAGCGCAACCGTTTTAACCACGTTGATTAAGGAAGGTTGAAGCTCCTGCATGTACAGAAAAACGGTATAAGTATCGGGTTTGGGATTATTGTAAACACCATTGACCACCGTGGCATCAAAATTCGAGTAAAGCATGCTGTGATATTGATATTCCGGTTTATCGGGTTCGAGATTGACCGGTGGGTTGATATCAACAGGCACTCCCGCTATGTGGATTTGTGGATTGGGCTCCCATTCACTGACTCCGGTATTGGGATGAGGTCCGTAAACAAAGGGATCGACACCGTTTTCAGGTACCCAGCAATCGCCGTTCATATCCATAATACCCGATTCGCAATCGGGATCGGGATTCGGCTGGTATTCGCCAAAAAGCTCCCAGGGCCAATAGATGGTGTAAGAGCCTGGCTTGACGGCATAGAGCTTCCTGTTTTCGGGCAATTCCGAGTCCATCCAGAAGAAAGCCTGCATGTCGATTTCTCCGTTGGCGTTGCGAATTTCAACAGGAGGCCCCCAAGCTGCATTGGTGCTGGGGTCAAGAGCCTCGCCCTGAGGTCTGACTTCCCTGCCAATAACCCATCGAGTAAAACTGCCAAAGAGGAATGCGTCCACACCCGCAATAAAGCCATCGACATTATCTGGCTCGCTTCCAAGAGCCTCCAACTGTGAAAAGGAGCCTAAAATGGCTGCTTGCGTAAAATCGCCGGTGATGAACACTTTCCCCTCGGAATTCATGGCAAGGTCATAGGCCTCATCATTGCTGGGCCCACCACCAGCCGTTGCCCGCTTCCAGGTGCCATCGGTTGTTATTTTAGCGACCATGGCATCCCGATTGGTTTCAGAACCGGTAGTCCCAGCACTGATGGCAGCCTCCAGATTGCTTATTTCCACAATAAGAGCGTCCAATTCAACCTGAAAATCACTGTACAGTACCCAGACACAGGGTGGCACATCGATTCCCGATGGACAATCAGCGGGTTCTTCACTTTGCAGGGCGTTATACGTAAATACAGTATCATCACCTTCATAGAGCGTAACATCCGTATCGGAAAGATTAATTAGAATGGTCTGATACGGATTGCCGACCGTATTAAAAATGATTGTTTCAAGCAGGTTGGGTGTGCTTGGATCGGTGTCGTTCGTATATTCAAAGGTTAAAGTTAAAATGTCACTGGTAGGATTGTACTCGTACAGCACTTGAACAAGTTCGCTATTGCTGGAGTCTGTTGTGCCATCAGTCCATTCATTGAATTGAGCTGTCCATGTAGCAGCCGTTGGAGGAGGTGTATTGGGATCATCCAATCGAGCAGCTAAAGCGACTTGATCTGTTGTGTTGTTAAAATGCTCGAAAGGGTATAAATGAGTAAGTAACTCGTTATCGAAAGCGGTACAGGCATTTACCACACCCGGGGGAGGGTCCAGTTCCAGCAGGACTTCTAACGGAATTTGGGTGACATCCAGGTAATTGTATCGAAAGGTCGCATCTCCTGATTCATTGAGCACATTGAATACAACAGAAATCAATTCATTATCCCCAGCACAGTTGCCGTTCCTCCAGGTACCACCGGGGGCCAAATCCGTGTCAGCTGGCTTTGTTGTGCCTGGCAGCAGTGCATTGACGGCTGTAAGGTCAAAATCAATGTTATCTTTAAAGATCGTTTGACCCAGCTTGTCTTCTCCCATTATGTTGGCTATGAGACGGGAATTCGCCAAATGGTTAAGCCATTTGATCGTCATATCTCCATTTCCTGCGATTTGAACCTGAACATCGGAAAGTTCACCATCGCCTTGATAATAGTTGCCGTCTGTCCAGGTTACAAGATCAGGCCAGTTGCCCGCGCCAAACACAAAACCCAGCATATCTTCAAAGCTGTTGTCCGGGTTGTAATTACCTGCGCTATCCTGGATTAAGCCTTGAATGTGCTGAACTGGACTTGAACTGCCTCCTAGTTCCGTACTCAGTATATATTCCCCAGCTCCATGTGGAACAAAATGACTTATGGGCTCAAACAGAGAATGTATCAAATAATCATCGTTGTAAAGACCGTATTTTCCATAGGCTGTCACGCCCTCCTGCTCCAGTTCCGCGCGGCGGGCGAGCGCCCTTTCCAGTTGAGCTTGTAATTGTGCGGTGTAGTCTGTGTTGGGTTCAACAGGCGTCAGAGAGCCAAAAGTAGTTGGCGCATTGATCGCTCCGACAATGTATGCCGTTCCTTCTTCGTCCACCGCGATGGCATTCGCCGAGGTCGCTTGGGGAACGTAGTTGGAACCCGCGTCCGGTGGTGGGTTTGCTCCAGCTGACTTCGCCCATAAAAAATGGCCTGATTCATCCAGCTTGGCGGCAAAGATATCAACCGAACCAACGGATTCCAGGGGATAGTCCTGTGAATAGACGCCCGAAGCCCAGTCCGAAGTGGTTGCGGTGCTGCTGAATTCACCGGTTATGAAAACGTGCCCGCTATCCTCTAATCTATCGAGAGCGATAGCCGTTCCCCGAACATCCTGTGAACCTCCCAGCGTAGAGACATTCTTCCAGGAAAAATAACCTGCATCAATTTCATCGTTAGCCATTGCTATCAAATCTTCTAAAAAATCTAACTGGTTTTCTAAATACTGTATATCACTTGTAAGACGCGCTACTTTATCATGGTAGTGGTCGTAATAATGCCACCCCGGGTTATATGGAAAATTTTCCGGTAGCGGGCAAAGCCACCAATGATGCCCAAGGAAATCAAACGCAAGGTAAGAGCCATATTCGCAATTTCCAGGCTCGCTGATCTCTTCTATATCTTCTTCAGCTTGAACAATACGCCACTCTACATTATTTCGCTCGTTCTGCAAGATGGGTATCAACTCCGACATCTCTTCATATACATCGGATTTACATACCATTTTAAGAAAGAAGGCGTCCGTTCCCCCCTCGGCAGTTTTACTGAATTCTGTGCCAAAGTTGACGGAACCGCTAAAGGAACCTGTTGCATAGAGATAGGGACGATCTATTGCTTCACTGCCAACATAATATAGATTTGTAAAGTAGGTGCCGGGACCCACTGCGATATCGTTGATGCGACTGTTGCCCGTGCCATCTATTTTTTTTGCCCAGTGAAATAGTCCGTCTGAACCCTTCAACATGGCCACAAAACCCGCAGACTGACTGGTGTTCAACTCCAAATTGGTCAATCCGTCAAAAGTGGCCGAATCTGTAAATTGACCACAGACATAGACGTTCACACCGCCATAGCGTATGTGAAAAACTGCCAAACTCAATCCCTCTGCATCGCCTGTGGCATTAATCTGGCTGGCCCATTGCCATTCGCCGTCGTTGTCAATTTTCGCTATGAATGCCTGTTTGTAATCTTCTGACGAATCGAGAGAAGTCACCGGGAAGTCGGTATTGGCATTGTGAAAATCGATCCAGCCGGAGAAATACCCGGTGATATAGGCATTGCCGTTGTTATCGACGACAATTTTATTGCTTTCAATATCATGGCTACCTCTGATGGTCGCCAGCCAGGTGGTGTCTTCATCCCACTTGCCAACTTTATCCAGTTTACCGACAAAAGTGTTCAGAGCCTGGTTGAAGCTGGTGAAAGTGCCTTCGTGATTGCCGAAAGAGGCTTGCCCACTGGCTGTGGTGGCAAATGTACCGGTTACGTAGACGTGGTCGTCATTGGAGTAGGCCACGGATTTCGCGCTATCCCTCAAGTCTCCGCCTGTGCGGACAGGCCATATACTCTGTGACAAAGCAGGAGTTGCAGTCAGAAGAAACGCAAAACCCAGAAGAAAGATTAAAGTCTTTTGAATGCTGTCTTTTATTTTTTGTTCCCTTTGCCTCATTTCGCACCTCCCGCGTTAAGTTCCTCCGTGCTGGAAACAAGTTTCAGTCTGAAAGTACCCGAAACAGCGATATCGTTTTTATGCAGGCCTGTAATCGTTTCAGTAAATGTCCCGCCCATGATGGTGGATCCCCATCCGGGTTTATTGGACCATGAACCGTCGTCCATGGCCACTCCCTCCGGATCCAGCTCCGCGAAATCAAGCTGAAAATGCCTGACAATCCTCAAGGCTTCCTCAAACCCTTCCGGCAATGGCAGATAATGTTCGTCCAGGTTGTTGTGATCGGGATGATATTTGTGCTTGAAGGGGTTTGTGGGGAGATCGGGGTCCACGGTAAGCTGCACCGTTAAACTGCGCAGGAAATCAAATGAACCGGACATGGAGAGTTCGGTTCCCTCGAAATCATAAGCTGCTGTACTGATTCGGTAACCAAGAGGTTCGCCGTCCGACTGACCGGCACCCTGGAATTGGGGCACCAAGCTGTCATCGGTAATCAGCACGTAACGGCCGGGTTGATCGACTTCGTAGAGCGGCTCTTCTCCCGGGTCTGGATTGTTTACTACGGTATAGGTGCCATCCTCCCACAGTTGTATGACCTCTTTCAGCAAGCGTGCCTGACCATCGCCATCCACATGAATGATGATCCTGAAGGTGAACGGTCGATGAACCGGTTCGGGCTCCAGGGAACCCAATTGTGACTGACTGACATTTGAGACACGCACCAAACCGACCCACAACCCGCCATAAGCCGTTCTGGATCTCTTTTCCGCGCGCACGGGAACGAGCCATCGACTGCCCGCGTTATCGCGTATCTCGAGGATGGAATGGGTTTCATGCGCACTCAAGTTGGCTCGATCCACTGAAAACTGAACACTGGTTACATGGTCTGTAGGTGCTTCCACCACCATGGACTGTTCAAACTGAGGCCAAACTTCGGTTTTAAACTCATCATCCAGCTGCTGCCGGTAATGAAGCGGAACGGGATGTTCGGCACTCAGCATTTCGAAGGTGATGTTCCCGGCCGCTCCGATATTTTTTACATGAACGTGAGCCTTCTGAACAAGAGAGTTGAAGTCCATGCCTGAAGCACCCGGTAATTCCACCATAAGGGGACCGTTAAAGGACGACTCGCCCTGCGTGTAGATCCAATAGCTCTCGCCAGCCCGCATGGACTGGGCTGGATTCACCTGTACCCATCTGCCATCCGATCCCAGTCTGTAAAAAAGATTGCCCTGATGGGCTTCAGATGAGGAAAAGAAATTGGCAAACGTGGGCGGATGTTCCCGATCCAGATGGAAACCGACTAAGTTGTAGGAGTCCGGTACCCATTTTATTTTATCCACTGAAGGAACACCCGAAACAACCAGCGTCACAGGTTGTTGTCCGGCATAGTTGACAAGGTAGGACTTACCGGAAAACATGCGATACAAATTGACTGCCATGGCTGCAGGCGCGTTTTCAGGAACCCACACCAGCCATCCGGACTTGTTCCACAATCCTTCGGTTGGATCTTGTATGAAGTCCATTTTGGTACGCCGTTGAGCCCATGTCCAGACCGCTTCAATATCATGACCGGCAAACACCTCGCCTGGACGGTTCGCCTCTGGTTGAACTTCCAGATAGATTGCGTTCCAACCGGGATTCAGCGTTATCTCCTGATCCCAGGTTTGCGCGAAAACAGGGGTGGACAGGATTAACAACCCACTCAGAATATAGAAAAATCTCCCAATCAGAGATCCGCATGATCCCCTACTTAATTTCAGCATCGCTCCCCTCTCCTTTTCCCCAGTCCAGGTAGATGTCCAGGAATAGAGTTTCAGGTGAGGATTCACGAAACAGACCAATTTGAGAGGAAACCTGCGGAAAACGTCGCTCGTTCATGAGCAACAACCGCTCAGATAATCAAAACAAAATGGGCTTGATTTTGTGAATTTTCCGACGTTCCTTATTTCCAGTTCCAGGTAGTTACCGAAGGTCTGGTTTATACGAAGTCATAATATCTTCATAAAAAAAAATTGTAAAGTGTAAAATATATCACATTCTTTTTTTTTAAATCCTTCAAAAAAACACAATCATTGTAAGAAAATTTTCATACGAGTCTCAATCACCCTTGCTCGCACAACCGCCAGAATCGCTCTTTTAACGGATCTTCCGGAAGAAGCACCTTAAAAAATCGACATAAATAATTTGATTAGTAAGCTTTATTCGTTTTTAGCCTGAATTTATTAGTGGGTGCGGAGCAACGACTAATGACAGTTTTGGCTTGCAGTGCCGAAAAAATCTGCTTTCTTTTGTCTTAGGGTCAAGCCATTGAATTAAAACATTTTAAGGTGTGCCCACCAAAGCAAAATCAAGAAGCCAGGTGTAAGCTTTTTTTAGTTTCAAAAGTTACAGTCGAATCAATGCCTGCAAGCTCCCGGAAAATCCGTTTTAAACAACTCAGGATACAAGATTTGATATACAGGCAACACGTGTTTGGTATTTTAACCTGTCATCACGCCATTTCTTTTTTGAGGTCTGGAGCAATGCCATAAAAAGCACCGCTGAAACGGCAATTGTCAGCCATGATTTTGTCTGTCTCTTTCAAAGAGATGCAGGGCCAGTGTCTTCATAATCCGCACTGCCAAAGCGGGAATCTTCCTGGCGGCTTGTTCCAGTTCCGCCCCGTTGATCAAGGCACAGACGGTATCATCCAGTGATTCCAGCGTAGCCGTTCGCCGCTTGCCTACCAGCGCGGCCACTTCGCCCTTAATGGAGCCGACTCGATTTTCAACGGCGAGTTCCACACCTTTTCGCGACACACGAATGGAACCGTGAAGCAAAATAAACACGTCAAAAGATTCTTCGTCTTCATAGCAAATGGCACTGCCTGGAGCGTAGTAACGAAGTTTAAAATAGGTTCCACTTGAAGACAGAAGCTCTCTTAGTACGGGGTCACCCAGGTCTCGAGCCAGTTTTTCCCGCCATTTCTTCCCAACTGGTTCCCCACCGTGCTTCGCCGACACACCGGAGGCAGTCATGTACTTGCGCAGCTCCGCCATAAGCTCCGCAGCAGAGCTTATACGCTTATGAGCTTCAAAAGAGAGCATTTGTTTTATCAGCTTACTTAAAAAAGTGTAGGGAGCAGGCAGATGCCACGATCGGGTTGACAATCCCACCAATTTTCGCGAGGTAAGAATATCAACATCGTCAGTCGGTTTGAGTGAAGCATCCTGCAAACCATAAAACAAGGTGGCACCCAGAGAAAACAGGTCTGTTCGCGCATCCAGTTTATCGATTTCCCCCTTGGCCTGTTCAGGTGACATGTAAAGCGGCGTTCCCTTAATTCGATTTCCGCTCTGCTGAAACTGATAAGATGCGATACCGAGATCACTGAGAACAAACCTCAAGTCTTCCGCAATGAGAATATTGGCTGGCTTGATATCCAGATGCAGCAATCCCCGCTCGTGAATGGCAGACAGGGCTTGCCCCATGTCGTAAAGCAGTTTAACCGCTTCTTCCGGGCTGAGTTGACCGTTTTTTAATAGAAAATGATCCAGAGAGCCATTCGCGTAATAGGGAAACACCATGAAATAGTAATCCTGTATTTGCCCCCAATCCAACAGCCCTACCACATTGGGATGCTTGAGGATTTTCATGGTTTCTATTTCCCTTTTCTGGGCTTTGGAAGAAAAGTCGGAACAGGGAGGAAAAGTTTTGATGGCGACAAACTCTGGAAAAGGTTCAGAGGGAGCCTCCAGCACTTTTGCCATATACACTTCCCCCATGGCTCCACGCGCGATTAAATGCTGGGGACGGTATATGCCCTCCGCGGTGAAGTCTGGATTGATGTTGTATTTCATATCATGCTGTCTCCAACTGATGGGGAATTATATTTTTGGCACTTTGCATCATTGTATAAACAGATATCAAAAGCTGAAATAATTATACACAATATGGATTGAATTCAAATAAAAAGCGACCTGTTCTTTCGGTAATTGATGTTCAAAAAAGAAGCTTTGTACATTCAAGCCTAATTAATTCTCAGGAAACCGTTTGTCCATCCTCTCCGCTATCCGGAAAGCAGCCGAATTTGTTTGATGAAACAACAAATTGTGTCTTTCAGAGGGAGAGAGAGGCGGCATGTTTTTTTTGTCTGTTTTTTTGGGTGAATTGCCCGATTCATTCTGCTCGTAAACCTCTTCCTGAGCTCAGGCCATGGCCCTGTTGCAGCCTGCTGTTGGCAGTGTTTGTTTGTGTGATTCGTTTTTTTTCTGATTTGAATGGTTGAGATCAATCTACAAGTGGTATGATCCTTGTAATCATGCCCCCGGCGGGCATACCCTTCCCATGAATCTGATACCCCGGTTTCACGGTTCACTTTTGGAATTGAAAAGGGTTGTTTGATCGCTCTTTTTCTGTATTTTCAATAATCTCATTTCCTCAAGTGAATGCTGAGACTGGTTTTGTTGAGATCAATGGGTCAATCGAAAAGGCATCGCGGTTTTATGTTCAACCAACTGTACTTCAAAAAAGTAAAAGCGTGTCTATACAGATTCATACACATGATGTCTACCGATTCACAAAGCAGGAGAATACTATGAAAAAAACCATTTCTATTATGTTTGTATTACTGAGCGCGATGTCGTTCGCGGGCAACGCGGAGTTTATCCGCTATGCGGTGCCATCGCCTGATGGCAGCAAAATCTGCTTCTCGTACCAGGGCGACCTTTGGGTAGTCGGTGTGGAAGGTGGCTCTGCCAGCCGAATTACGGTTCATCCCGGTTACGATTACAACCCTCAATGGTCGCCAAAAGGCGATCGCATCGCATTTGTTTCCGATCGCACAAGCAGTGATCAGATCTACTCCATGAAGACCGATGGTTCGGATGTCAAGCGCCACACCTTCTATCCGGGTGGGAACAGGCTGTTCTCCTGGAGTAAAAACGGCGATGCACTCATTTTTGGTTCCAAACGCAACGACCGCTACGCCTGGATGCCTGAAGTATACAAGGTGAGCCTTGAAGGCGAAACGCCTCAGAAACTCTTCAATTTCAACGCCATCGACGGCGCCTGTGCCCCTGACCAACACACCTTCTACTTTGTGAACGGATACGATCACCGCTGGAGAAAGAACTACCGGGGTGCAACCAACAACGACATCTTTTCCTACACGCCAAAAGAAAAGAAGATGGTTCAACACACCGTATTCGACGGTAACGACCTGCACCCCATGCCCGTCAAAGACGGTTTGTACTTTGTTTCGGATCGATCCGGTCGTTTCAATATCCATTACCTCGATTTCAAAACAAAGAAAATCAGTCAATTGACGGATGTCAAAAAGGACGGTATTCGACACGCCGCCATCTCAAACGATGGCAGCACCATTGTTTACTCCAACTTCCTCGACACCTACATCCTGACAACAGCGGACGGCAAGAGCACCAAGTGTTCCATTCAAGTCCCTGAAGACTCCCCTTTCACGGAACTGGAATTCAAGAATTTCAGCTCGAAACTCTCCAATATGGTCATCGCTCCCAAGGAAAAAGAAGCGGTCATCGATTACCACGGTGAACTCTATGCCGTCAAACTGAACGACAAGGAACCCGAAAAAGCCGTCCGAATGACAGAAAGCGCTTTTCACGACAAGGATCCCATCTGGTCCAAAGACGGTAAAAAGATCTATTTCCTGTCGGATCGGGAAGGTCAGTTCGATCTGTATCAAATTGAACCCACTGAAGATCTGCCTTTTTATCTGAACTCCTATTTCAAGCTTACCCGTTTAACAGAAACAGCTGAAGACGAAAGCGCTCTGGATATCACACCCGATGGGAAAACACTGTCTTACGGCAGAGGCAATGGTGACCTGATTGTCAGGGATATCGATTCAGGCGAGGAACGCGTCCTGCTGGAAGGCTGGAACCTGGGCCCCTATCAGTGGTCGCCCGACAGCAAATGGCTGGCTTTCGCCCGCGATGACGATAATTTCAATACCGATGTGTTCATTATCGCTAAAACGGGCGGCCAGGCTGTCAATATTTCTCAACACCCCGATATCGATACAGCTCCTGTCTGGTCTCCCGACGGTAAAATGCTGGCCTTCTCTTCCCGTCGTTTCGGTACCAGCATGGAAGTTCTCTATACCTATCTCACTGAAGAGGATTCCAACAAAACGCTGGATGACTGGAAACGGGAAAAAGAGCTTGAAGCCCTAAAAAAGGAAAAAGCAAAGAAAAAAGAAGACAAAAGCGATAAGTCCAAAAAGAAGGACAAGAAAAAGGGCAAAGAAGAGCCCCAAAAGAAAGATGAATCTTCTGTGAGCGTTGCGATTGACTTCAAGGATATTCACAAACGAGTGGTACGCCTGACTCGTCATTTGGGCGATGCCTATCCTGTGGCCATCACCTGTAAAGATCGCAGCATTCTCTATGTTCTGATGGAGGAAGCGAGCAGCGACTTGTATCTGCGCGACCTGAACAAGAAGAACCCAGCCGCCCTTACCACTAATAATGCAAAGCCAAGAGCTGTTCAGCTTTTTAAGGACAGGGTCTACTATCTGAGCAAAGGCAGTGTGAAGTCTGTCAATCTCAAGGGCAAAGACGGAAAGGCCTATAAGTTGCAAGGGGTTTTCAGTCAGAAGAAATCGGAAGAAACCATGCAGGTCTTCCAGGAAATATGGCGCGTTCAAAATGACTATTTCTACGATGCCAATTTCCACGGAGCCGATTGGGCTCAGCTCAGAAAAGACTACACTGTTCTGATGGGTGCCATTCGCCATGAACGCGACTTTGCCGATTTAATGAACATGATGGTGGGCGAACTGAATGCATCGCATCAGCGGTACAGCGGTCCCAAGGGCAAGCGTGTGGCATACGGCAACCTCGGTGCCCAGTTTAAAGTCACCGAAAAAGGCCTGGAAATAACCGATATCATGCCAAAAGGACCCTTGACCAAGGCGAAACCCAAAGTTCAGGTGGGCGATATCGTTACAGAAGTCAACCGGCGTCCTTTTACCAACATTCACGAACTGCTGCGGGATCAGCAGGGTAAATTGGTGGAGCTCACCATCCTGCGCGGCGACAAAACCTTCCATGCCGACACCCGTCCCGACGCCCATCGTCATGTCACCGGCACCCTGGCCTATGACGCGTGGATTGAAAAGAACCGTGAAAAAGTACACAATGCAACCGACGGCAAACTGGGCTATGTGCATATCAAAGGCATGAGCATCCCCTCTCTGGAAGTTTTTGAAACAGAACTCTTTTCGGAGGCGGAAGGTAAGGACGCCCTGATTATCGATGTGCGATACAACGGCGGCGGCTGGATAACAGACTTCCTGTTGAACATCCTCACAACAGCCGAACACGCCTACACCATTCCACGAAACGGCGGTAAGGGTTATCCTCAAGGCAGGAGAACCTTCTATCACTGGACCAAACCCATTTACGTTCTGTGTAATGAATTTTCCTATTCCAATGCGGAAATTTTCTCGCATGCCATTAAAACGCTGAAACGCGGTACCCTGATCGGCAAGCCCACCTTCGGTGCTGTTATTTCAACCGGTGGGAAAGGCCTGCTCAACGGCGGTTTCATTCGCATGCCATTCAGAGGATGGTATGTCAAAGGGTCCGATCTCAATCAGGAAAACAACGGTGCTGTTCCCGATTATATCGTGGACTACACGCCGCTCGATCAACTGGAAGGTCGGGATCCCCAACTTGATAAAGCCATTCAACTCTTTGTAGACGGCCAATAACCTCTCACACTGAAAGTCATCAAAGCCAAGCCTCTCAAATGGAGGCTTGGCTTTTTTTCTTCATTTCAGCAGTGAAGACAAAGCCGCTTGCAGCAAACTCTGGCAGACGGAAGGGGTTTTAATGAAACGCGGAACATGCATGGCAAAAGGATCCGCACTTAAGGAGCTGTATCTAAGAATACCAGCTCCCCTTCTTTTAAATCGATTCCCATTCCGATCGCTCACTTTCAATATATCCAGAACTGTCCATCTTTTGCCACAGATCTTTACCTAATCCAGCAGATTTTCTAAAATCAAGTTTACCCCTTGCTGAACAGTCTTTGCCTTCCAATGGGGCAAGCTTGGCGATGCACTTACCCGCACGCTTGATGATCTCTTCCTTGAGCAGAAAAACTCTGTTCAACATTTCGCCAAACTTCTGCCTCGCTGCCATTGCGGTGATAACTTCTGCCATATTTGCCTGCCTGACTTTGCCTCTTGCGCGAGTTGATATAACTCTAATAATCACATCAATCAATGCAATTCTATCAACTAACGTGACTTCTGCTGTGAGATTTGTCGAGTGATTGCGCTGTCTATGGAGTCCGCAAACCCGAAAAGCGCGGTTCGACGCGAGCCCGTCTATATTGAAGGATCTTTCCTCAATCACTCTGGGGGGTTATGCTACAATGAGGCAGGCTGACATTGCCGGATGCCTTTTAGGCCATCTTCAATCTCATTCAAGCCGCCAATCAAGGTGACCATGAAATATCGATGTCTTATTCTCGATCACGACGACACTGCCGTAGACAGTACAGCAGAAATTCATCATCCGGCACACGTAGAAGTGATGAAACAGCTGCGACCGGGACAGGAACCCGCTTCACTCGACGAATGGTTCCGAAAGAATTTCAACCCCGGAATTATGGTTTACCTAAAAGAGGAGCTGGGTTTCAACGAGGAAGAAATACAGATTGAATACGGAATATGGCGCGAATTTACACTCAACAAAACCCCGCATTTCTTTCCCGGTTTTCTGGATTTGGTGAGGGAATTTAAAAACAGAGGCGGTATTGTGACCGTTGTCTCTCATTCAGAGCGGGAGATGATCCAACGCCACTATGAAATGACTGAAGAGCCGGGTCGTGAGGCATTGATTCCCGATTCCATTTTTGGCTGGACCATGGTTCCAGAGGAACGCAAGCCGCATCCATTTCCCGTTCACTGTATCCTGGAAGAGTTCAATCTGTCACCCGAGGACGTTCTGGTTGTGGATGACTTAAAGCCAGGCGTGGATATGGCCAAGGCAGCCGATGTGGCGGTTGCGGCGGCCGGCTGGTCTCACCAAATTCCAGAAATTGTCCATTTCATGAAGAAGAACTGTCATGTTTACTGCTCTTCCATTGGGGAATTGGGCGAGTACCTTTTCAATTAACCGTTGGGTTTACGGGCAGCCTGCAGCGGTTATCCCGGCATGCCTCTCAGGGCATTGATTTTGGTTGTTGGTGCTTTAACATCGGCTTCGACTGCATTGCGGTCCATCATGACTCCATCCGCGTCGCGTTTTGCCCATTTCCCTGAAACGGGAACCGAAAGCATTTTCGCTCATCTTCTTCCTATGAGGTCTTTCAGGCCTGTTCATTTGATTCAAACTAGCGTATAGTCCGATGGGTGCCTGCCGGAAAGCAGGTGACGGGGGAAGCGTCATGTCCGGTTTAGAATTGTCCAATCGAAAAGTCCTGATCTTTTGGTACCCCTTGCTGCTGACATGGTTAATGATGGCCGTCGAGGGACCCTATTTGGCAGCCATTATCGCCCGTTTGCCACAGGAAAAGTACAATTTAGCCGCGTTTGGCGTCAGTTTTGCCCTGGCTCTGGTCATCGAAGCTCCGGTTATCATGTTGATGAGTGCCGCCATTGCACTCATCAAAGGCAGTCAGTCCTTCAAGCGGCTCTCTCAATTCACCTGGGCGCTCAATATCGGTGTTATTGTCCTCAATTTATTGGTTTTGATTCCGGTTATATTCAATTGGATTGCCATGGATCTGCTGCAACTGGAAAAGCCCATCGCCGACCTGGTTTATGCCACCAGTCTCGCCCTGCTGCCGTGGGCTCCGGCTATTGGGTTCAGACGCTTTTACCAGGGTCTTCTCATTCAGGCGCACCAGACCAGAAAGGTGACAGCGGGAACGGTGTTCAGGTTAGTGGCCATGGGTGTATCAGCTTGGGCACTGGCCCGATTCAGCCCGCTGCCAGGAGCTGTTATCGGCGGTTTGGCGCTGAGTGTCGGTGTTTTGGCGGAAGCCATCGCAACGCGCATTCTGGTTCATCAGGTCAAGAGGGACATCCTGCAGACAAAGGATCCGGTATCCATTCCCTCTTACGCCGAGATCTTTCATTTTTACCTGCCTCTGGCCTTGACCTCGCTTATTGGATTATCCGTGAGGCCTGCCATTGTCTTTTTCATGGGTCAAAGTCGAATGGCGCTGGAAACACTGGCCGTGCTGCCGGTCATTAATTCACTGTTGTTCATCTTCTCGGCCATTGGTTTATCTTTTCAGGAAGTGGGAGTGGCCCTGATGGGAGAACACCTCCAGCACAAGCGGAAGATCCATCAATTTGCCGTCATGCTCTCTTGTATGGTCACGCTGGGGTTTCTAATGATTACGTTCACCCCTATGTCCAACTTGTGGTTCGAGGACATTTCCGGTCTCTCCACTGAATTGACAGAATTCGCCATTCTCCCGGCCAAGCTCATGATCCTCATGCCATGGCTCTCGGTTTACCTCAGTTATCAACGCGCCTTGATGGTCAACCTCAAAACAACCAAATATGTTTCCAGAGCCTCCGCTGTGGAGGTAGCCGGCATTATCCTGATCCTGCTGTGGACCATTCATTTCCTTGATCTGATTGGAGCCATCGCTGCATCTTTTGCCATTACGGGAGGCAGGATTCTTTCCACTGGATATCTGCAGTGGAAAGGCTACATCCACGGGCCTCGCAGCATCTGAGTGAGCATCTTCTTGATATCGCTGAACTGATCGGCGTAATCTTCCTGACTGTCCTGGATCACCTTAAAAGCCTCTTCCCTGCCGTAAATTTCAGGTATTTCAACACTTCCACGAGGATCATCCGGTTCTTCCATATAATCGGGTGCCTCCTTGTAGGTGAGGAAATAGTGCATTAGGCGATCAATCAGGGCTTTTGGCAGGTCGGAAATATCTCTGACATGACCAAAAAAGCGGTCGTCCTTCATGACAGCGACTATTTTGTCATCGGCCTCATTGCCATCGATCATTCTCAAACCGCCGATGGGATAAGCGTGGACCAGAAAATCGCCATGACTCATGACCTTTTCGGTTAGGACACAGATATCCAGAGGATCTTTATCGCCAACCACGTTTTCTTTTCCGGTCGCTTTCCTGCAACGATCGGCCACCCGTTCATCACAATAGGTCTGTGGAACAAGGCCGTACAAGGTTGGACAGGCATTGGAAAACTTCTGAGGTCGGTCTACCTTCAGCAAGCCCGTAGCCTTGTCCAGTTCGTATTTTACAGTGTCCATGGAAGACATCTCGATATAGCACACCACACAGTCGGGTGTTTCCTCTCCAATGGAAATACCGTGCCATGGATGTTGTCTAAAAAGCTGTCCCATCATATCCCAAATAGGATCGTGATTTGCCATTTCATGCTCCTCCTCGGGCTTTTATCCCGATAATTCTAAGTGTCATTGCGTGCTGTTCATTGTTCGCGAAGGGTTTTCAGGACGGTTTCCACATGCCCCTTAACCCGAACTTTTTCCCATATTTTAACGATGATACCTTCGGGATCAATCAATACGGTGGACCTGACAACGCCCATGTACTCGCGACCTGCCATCTTTTTCATTTGCCAAACACCGTAGAGATTCAGTGCTTCTTTTTCCGGGTCACTCAGCAGAGTGATGGTTAGATCTTTTTTATTGCAAAACTTCTGGTGACTTGCCACTGTGTCTGGACTGACACCCAAAATAACGGCACCCGACTCTTCAAACTCGGCTTTCCCTGTTGAAAAATCAATGGCCTGAACCGTGCAACCAGGTGTGAGATCGCGGGGATAAAAATACAAGACCACCCATTTCCCTTTAAATTGTGATAATGTGACCTCTGTCTCCTGCTCATTGGGCAAGGTAAAATCCGGGGCAATCTGTCCTTCTTTAATATTTAATGTCATGGAACGCTCCTTTCTTCCTTCAACTTATGAAAGGTTTTAACACAAAAGAAGCTGCCATAAAAGAGCCCAAATCAACGCTGACAACAACCTTACCAAAGCCTTACATGTCAACACGCATCCAGCATAAATCAACCCATCACGTAAAGTATTATTTTTCAGTGTTTAAAAGGAGATCTCGCGAAATTTAACCCTGCTTACATGGTCTTGCTTGAAAGATACAGGCATCCTCGATTCGAGATATCTTTTACGCCAGTTTCAAAAGCCTGCAACAGACAGACAAGCCCACTGTGGATCGACATGTTTAGCCTGTCGGACCGGTGCTTTCTAAATTGTCCTCTGAGGCTGAGTTATGAAAAAAAGGGCGGGATAAGCCCGCCCCTTGTTGTAGAGTTACTTTTCCTGGTAAGCAACACCCATGACTTCTTTTGTGGTGTCGTTCTGAACCCAGGCGACCACAGCAAATTTTGTCGGTGGATGAATGTTCAAAGCATCAGGAGAATACTGAAGCTGGAAGTTTTGCGTTCCACCCGCTGAGCCTGTAAGTTCTGAACCGACTCCATTGGGAAGCATATCGAGCATGTTTCCGTGGAAGGTTCTCACGCCGTTGCTTCCCGGAGGGGCACTGAATGTGTATTCGGTTTCAAGAACTGCGACACGCAATCGATGCGTACCCGATTGAATGCTACCGGGATAGTGCACCGCAACATTGACTTCACCTGACTCAAAATTCACATTCAGGTCGATATCGTAGTCTGCGGGGAGAGCTCTGCGCTGATCGATGCGGGTCGAGAAGAAGGGATAAACACCGCCAGCACCTACTTTTTCATAAATACCGTCTACCAACATGGTAGGGATACCGCCTACACCATAGAAATCGGCACGGTCTCTCATGTCCGATGAAGAGTGAGTGGTGTAGTAAGGGTCATTGGACCAAGTGCCATAGCGAATGAAAACCTTCGCTGTAGTGGGATAGTTTTCCCAGAAATTGCTTTCATCCAATTCACGATCCATACTCCCGCAGGGACCACAGTTACTTGCAGAAAAATCTTCAATAAGAACCACACGGGGCTTAATATTGTCGTTCTTGCCGGGAAGGGCATTGACACCGACGAGATAGTCCCGCATATCGCCACCGTGATCACCGCGGAGAACAAATCCAGCCCATTGAGACTTGGCTCCGTCCATCCTTACCCAGGCACCCTGTTCCCAAAGGTTGGTATCGGGAAAGAGGTCCGCGCCAAGAAAAACCGTTTTTGAATTGGGTTCCAAACCCAGTTTTTGTGTTGAGGCCAGTTCGTTCCCATCGACATCCATGAGGTAAAAAGTGACATCATCCGTCAACTCACCGATATTGACGGCAATGAAACCCGTCCATTCAGATGAGGAAGCACCCCAAAGCGGGTAATACAATCGATTCATACCGCTATAACTGCCCTCGATACCGGCAAAGGTCTGATCCGTTCCGCCATTGACGGATCCAAAAAGTTCATAACCCACCATACTGACAAGTGAATTAACTTCAACCCAGGCGGTGCCAGCTGGAACGCGATCCTGATTGTTGGCATCAAACAGCAAGGTCACCTTTGCTCCGGCAGGAACCACTTGCTCGTGAACTTTCAACACATTACCTGCTGCGCCGTAATAGGTTTCTGTAGCCGTGACTTCATAGGCGGAAACGTTTATGTAGACCATACCTGTCCAGAAGTTGGTTGTATCGGTAGCGACATGCAAAAATCTGAGTTTTTTACCTTTTTGAGCGTTTAAACCCAATGCTGCCATTTTATTTTCTTCGTTATAAGTGAAGTACTCCATCGCCGCCACAGCTGTCTCAGTGGACTGCATGTACACCCAATTGATCTCACTCAAATCCGACCAGTATTCCAAAACATTCTCGCTGCCCTTTCCATAGGCCTGTCCGTGTTCTTCAATAAAGGCGGAGTTGCCGAAGGGTTTGGGCTGCATGATGGTTGTGACACCCGAGCTCGTGCCGTTGACCGCGCTAATTGTGGTGGAGAACATGTTTGTGTTTTTAGCGATATGCGGCAAGTAGGCCTCATTACCCAGCGCCGTTGAAGCTCTGTAAACGGATTTCTGTCCTGTCATCTCGAGCTGTGCAACGACATCGAGATCAGAGGCACTATTGATGTGAATCCATGAAATAGTCACTCCTGAGGCTGGAAAAAGATCGCCCACTGACAGCCATGCGTAACCAAATCCCGGCAAACTGGTCAATACATCACTGACAATCTGATTGCGATCTGTATCGTATCCACTGATTTCTATTGTTACTGCATCGCGATTTGGATTCAGGATACCAACATGGGTTTGCCCACTTTCGCCATTGAGCACCTCGGGTAAGTAATAATCGCCCGCAAAAAAGAATGGGCTTATCATCATAAAAAAGATAAGCAGTCGCTTCATGAAACACCTCAATTTGAAAAAATCATTTAGTCGTTCTGAATACAATGAAAAAAAAGAACCAACTATCTCAATAACAATGCCTGACAGAACCTCGAAATCCACATTGAACAGGGATCCGGAGCCAAAAGGCACAGCCAAAGAAGGGGCTTTCCAGCCGTTCAGAACGTGGCCTATTGTTACACAAGAAGCCGCATTTCTCACCGATTATTTTTTTAAGAAACGGTATCTCCAGTTTTAACTGAAACTTCCATTCATTTACAAGAACCTGTAAAACCTGTATCCCCTATTTTGCGACAGGCATTTTGCCGCAGAGATGCCATTTTTCAGGAAAACGCCATCCAAACATCGGTCGCAAACACTTGGAAGGGAGCGGTGCTTTTCAGTTACAGCTTCGTTTGGTGTTGAACAGACTCAGATCTGGCGAGAACCTGGGCCTCGATCCACGGGTAAGTTTGCTTCAGTCCTTCCAAAAGCGGCCGACTTGGTGCCCAGCCAAGTTCTTTTTTTATGAGCGCGTTGTCAGAATTTCGGCCTCGAACACCTTGAGGACCCGGAACGTGTTTCAAGGTCAACTGCTTTCCAGCCAATTTCATAATCATTTCTGCAAGCTGATCGATACTCACACATTCTTCGGATCCAATGTTAAAAGGGCCCTGTTGTTCGGAACGCATCAGCTTGAGGATACCCTCCAGGCATTCATCGATGTAGAGGAAAGACCGCGTTTGCCTGCCATCTCCCCATATTTCCAGTGTTCCATTTTCACTGGCTTCCGCAACCTTTCGGCACAAGGCTGCCGGAACTTTTTCGCGGCCTCCAGTCCACGTACCTTCCGGTCCAAAAATATTGTGAAAACGGGCAATGCTGCAATTCATACCGTAATTTCGGTTGAAGCTCATGAAAAGTCTTTCGCTGAACAGTTTCTCCCACCCGTATTCACTGTCTGGCTGGGCTGGATAGGCCGTGTGTTCGGAGCACTGCGGATGATCGGGATCTTCCTGATTGAAAGCGGGATAAATACAGGCCGATGACGCATAGAAAATATTCCTCGAACCCGTTTTTCTGCAGGCATCCACCACATTGAGATTGATGGTGGCCGAATTGTGCATAATATCCGCATCATTGTCACCGGTAAAGATAAAACCGGCTCCGCCCATATCTGCCGCCAGTTGGTAGACTTCATCAAATTTCAGGTCAATGACCTTTTTAACGGTCGCCTGATCCCTGAGATCCCCTATCATGAACTCGTCCGCTGCGGAATCTGCAAATTCAGGGTATTTTAAATCAACACCCCTCACCCACATCTGTTCCTGCTTCAACCGTTTAACCAAATGACTGCCGATAAATCCACCGGCTCCAAGAACCAATGCCTTTCTCTGCATAAAACACTCCTCTTCCTGCCAAAAGCACTGCACGTCTACCCGGATTTCAGCACTTTGGTCACTTGCAGCGAGCCTGGACTTCCGAATTTGGGATCATACCTCATCACGCGTTCAGACATCAACGAAATCAGAACAAAACAAATCACTTTTTCCAAAATAAAGCTTCCTGTTTCCTTGCGTTTTATAAAAACCATTTCAACCTAAAAAACGCAGCTACCCCAAGATCATGGTCCTGTGGCTGAGGGGCATTTCTGCTGTTGAACTCTCGAGGTTCGCATCTTCAAACGCATCTTTCTGTACGCTTCTCCAGTGTGGACATGGACACCGACATGTATCATCGAATTCAAGCTCCTTTTTTAACAATAGCTTCTGGTATCTGCCAGCTTTCATTAAATAACCGATTTCTTTTTTTTCGCAACCACCAACACAGCCAAATCTTTGTTTTATAGAAGGGTTATGTTGTGATAGAGTGTATTGGCTTGTTTTGCAAAGCGAGCAATAAAAACGCGAAGTTCATGTCATGATCCGATCTATCTTTTCAATGTTTTTTTTCTTTATTTCAATTGTTTTCTTTGCTTTTCTCTGCATCCTCTTGAGTTTTCTGCCTGGCCTGAGCCCGTCTACCTTGGGCATAAGGTCATTTGGGAAAACTGTCTTGTGGTTTGCGGGAATTAAATTGAAAGTCAAAGGCCTGGAGAACATCGATCCAAAGCGCCCAGCCATCTACATGGCCAATCACACGACCGTATTGGACATACCTATCCTGGTTGCGGCTCTTCCGGTTGACATTCGTTTCATTTTTAAAAAATCTCTCGCTTACATTCCAATCGTGGGTTGGGCCATGATGCTAACTGGAATGGTGCCCATTGAAAGAGGCACCAAAGGTCCTGCTCTGAAGAGTCTGAGAGTCGCTGCCAATAAAATAAAAAAAGGAATGCATGTCATCATTTTCCCAGAGGGCACGAGAACGCGAACCGGGAAACTGGGTAAACTGAAAAAAGGCGGTTTCTTATTGGCATCTCTGTCAGAAACAGCCATTGTTCCTGTCCATATATCGGATACCAGTCACCTATGTAAGCGAAACATCCCCCTGATCAAACCGGGCCATTTAACGGTCACCATTCACCCGGCGATCATTCCCGATTCCAATACTAAAATGACCTCCAGAGACAATATAGACATCGTCGAGAGCCTGTTAAAACAATAAGTTGAGTCTTTTCGCTATTGTGAAGGGCTAATAAAGGCACTTTTCCCAAACCACGAGCACAAAATAACGACCAGGGAAATCACACTAGGTGATTTCATATTATTGACTTCCATTTACTAAATTACGGGGCAGTCGTGTTTTTCGGTTTTAATATGGGTTTGGCAAATTGTTTTTTCAGAGCCTGGAAGAAAACCATCGTGCCGAAATAAAGAAAAAGCAGATAAGAGTAGACTAAATATGATAAAATACAAGCCATCGACTGATTCATTTACTGGAGGTATTCATGAAAAAAACGTTTGTGCTGGATACCAATGTCCTCTTACATGACCCCAATGCACTGTACAAATTTCAAGACAATCAAGTCATTATTCCGTTGGTTGTCGTTGAAGAAATTGACAAATTCAAACGCACCCAGAACGAAGTTGGCCGCAATGCGCGAACCATTTCGCGTTTCCTCGATGAAGAGCGCGCGAAAGGAAGTCTCAGTCTAGGTGTTCAACTGAAAAGCGGCGGTTTTCTGAAAGTGGTACTCCCTAAGGAGGATATGCTGAAACCTTTTCCAGCCTTGAAGGAAAGTCAATCGGCGGACAATATCATTTTGGGAACCGCTCTCAGCTTGTCTAAAAACTCCGAAGAAGGCAGTGTGGTCCTCGTCACCAAAGACACCAACTTGCGAATTAAAGCAGATGCTTCCGGTCTGATTGCGCAAGATTACTTTAACGATAAAATCGATTACGATGATCTTTACACAGGTCACTCCGATCTGGAAGTAACGGCCACTGATTACAATCAATATCAGCAAGAAGGTGTACTCAAACTGGATGAAAGCGCTGATTATTATCGCAATCAGTTCATTTTCCTGAAAACGGGAGATGAAAAGAAAACGCTAACCCGCTATTTTCCAAACGACAAGTCGGTTCGGAAATTGGTCCATCCACCTGATTTATGGGGTATCAAGCCATTAAACGATGAGCAGTCGCAGGCTATGGAACTGCTTTGTGATCCGAATATCAAACTGGTCAGTCTTTTGGGAAAAGCAGGAACAGGTAAAACACTGCTTGCCATTGCCGCGGGTTTGAAGCAAGTGGTGGACGATGAAACCTACAAACGGCTTCTCATCTCCCGACCCGTTCTTCCTCTTGGAAAAGACCTGGGCTATTTGCCAGGAGACGTAGAGGAAAAACTCAAACCGTGGATGCAGCCGATTATTGACAATCTGGAATTCATCATCAGCTGTTCGGAAGTGGAGACCTCAAAAGGAAGCCCAAACTATCAGTACCTTGTCGATCACGACTGGATTTCAGTGGAACCATTGACCTACATGCGCGGCCGCAGTATCCCGAATCAGTATATGATTGTGGATGAAGCCCAAAACCTGACGCCTCATGAGATTAAATCCGTCATCACCAGAGCAGGTCATGGAACCAAAATCGTTCTGACCGGCGATCCTCATCAAATTGACAATCCCTTCCTGGATGCCTCGAGCAATGGTATTTCCTATCTGGTTCAGCGCTTCAAGGGTCAGGACATTTACGGTCATGTTACCCTTACCAAGGGTGAGCGGTCTGTTTTGGCGGAACTGGCCAGTAACCTGTTGTAAATGAAACAGGCAGATTGACATTGCTTACTGCGATAGGTGCTTTGCCCTGTCTTCGGTAACCCGTTTCTTCTTCATATACTCGAATAAGTCCAGAAACAGGATATTGGCAATCAGAAGTGCGGCACCAGCCTGAATGAGAGACAGCGAGTCACCAAGAAGCCAGCCAGCAGCCATGCCGTAGGCCACCTCCAGTGCCAACAGGGCTCCTGCTATATTTGCAGGCAGCTTTTTCATGCTGCTGTTGTAGAGATAATAGGCCAGCCCGGTACAAAGCACGCCCAGTCCCAATGCAAACATCCAGCTCTCAACCCTATCAGGCACCAAATTGACTTCTGCAAACAGGAGAGCTATTGGAATAGCTCCGGCCATCTCCAAAGCGGTTATGAGAATAGGCGAGTGAGATCGCACCAGCTTCCTGTTGGCAACCACCAGAAGTCCGAAAAGACAGTAAGCCCCAATGGCCCAAAGGCAGCCCTCGAAGATCCCGGAACTGTTGATTTCAGAATTTAACAGCAGCAGAAAAAAGCCCAAGGTACTGACCAGCATGGCAACCATGATTTTATTGGACAGTTTCTCTTTCAACAAGAACAGAGCACAAATGGCGACGATAATGGGCTCTGTTCCAATGAGCGCACTGCCCAGGGTCACTCCAAGCAATTCAATGCTTTTGAAAAACGCAAACCAGTGAAAGCCCAACAAGGCACCGAGAAAACACGAAGCAACACCGATTTTCCAGGGGAGTTTCTTCTTTGCAGGCATGAAAAACCAGACAAACATAAGAATAAGAGTTCCCAGAAAAACGCGATAGAAAGTGCTTTGCCATGGCGTAAACCCAGAATGACCCGCTAAAACACCCGCCATTCCCATAAAGAACACCGCAATATGAGCCATCAGCAAATGACTCATGGAGCATTGTCCTTCTCTTGACTAAGCCACTCACCTGTTTTCCAGTCCAGCAGTTCAAAGGGTTCAAAGCGGTTTTTATAATTCATTGAGTTGTTTTCTTCAATCCAGTAGCCAAGATAATAGTATTTCTTGCCGAGTTTTAAAGCCAGTTTCATTTCCATCATGGCACCAAAATGGCCCAAACTCCTTTTGGAGTAAGCTGGATCAAAAACAAAGTAGACCGAACTCAAGCCCGAAGTTGAAACATCAAGAAAACCCGCAGCGACCAACTGCTCATTCAAGTAGTAAAGGCTTTGAAATCCAGGAACTGATTGCCAAATAAAGGCCTTCAAAAACTGGTCTCGATCGGAAATATCGTTATTCTCAAATCTTTTTGAGTGTTCCAGGTACAGCTTATAAACATCCTCACGAAAAACCAATCGTTGAACTTTCATTTCCAGGTCCGAGTTGCTACGTAACACTCTTCGTTGACTTTTGGAGGGTTTAAAATCCCGGACCTTTACCCGAAGAGGTTGACATCGACGACAATGTTCACAGGAAGGCTTGAAAAAGCAAAGCCCAAATTTTCTCCAGCCAGATTGAAGATAATAGTCAAATTCGCTCTTAGACAACTGATAGGCGAGAAAATAGGTGTAGCGACGCTCTCTTTCCGCAAAATACGAGCATCTTTTTCTCTCATCCAAAGTCAGATCTTGAATGATCTGCATAAAAACACCATCTGCTTAGTCAATTCACACCATGGAGAATACATGATACGGCACTGATGAGTAAAGGGAAATACAACTTCCATCAAACAACTCTTTTCCCGTTGACTTTCGGGAAAAGACAAAGGTTCTGGCTCCATTCATCGCGACACAATTAATTCGGCATGAAAGAGTCCGCTTTTTGTCTATTTCAACTGTGCTTCATTCAATTTACAGGACGCCAATCTCTACCTGCTCGAAAACCGGTTACAAGAGAAGTTACTCTTTTCAGCGGACTTTTCTCACAAAAGCCCTGCCTTCAGTTTGTCTGGATTTTATCTTTCACATGATAAAAAAATATAGTAGTATTTTACGTTGCATTCGAGCATGCACAAGGAGCTGTGAATATGATCAATATAGGACTAAGCCTTGTTGTCTGGGCTGCTGTTAGCGGCTTATTCGTTTTCGGAATCAATATGAACTGGGTTTTAAGTCTGATTCTCGGTTTCGCTGTGGGTTTGCTGGTTCTCATACTGCTTGGCCGTCGCGTGCAGAATCAGCTTGAAGCCATTATGCAGCAAATGCAAAAAGCGGCTCAAAATGGAAAAATCGAACAAGCTATTGCTGCCGCGAAACAGGGTTATCGTTTCAAGTGGTGGCAGTTATTTGTAGAGAGCCAGATCAACGCCCAAATCGGCATGCTCTATTACTTAAAGAAGAACCACCAAAAGGCTTTACCCTATTTGAAAAAGGGTTTTGTCAAACACTATATAGCACAAGGCATGCTGGCAGCTATTTATTACAAGAAAAAAGAATACGATGCCATGAAGCAGACCATGCAGGACACCATCAAGGGCAATAAAAAAGAGTCTATCACCTATGCGCTATACGCCTATTTCCTGTCCAAAATCAAAGAAAAAGACGAAGCCATCGCCATTTTGCAAAAAGGGTTGAAGAAACTTCCCGACGATAAAAATCTCATGCAAAACCTCATTCTGCTTCAAAACAACAAGCGAATGAAAATGCGGATGTATGGCGATATCTGGACTCAGTTTATGCTGGAAAAGTTACCTCGCATCCAACAGGCTCAACCCCAGCATGCCAGATTCAGCAAGAGAGCGATGTTCAAGTAAACTCTCGGCAAATTCGTATTTTTAGCTGGACTATCTCGCATGGGAAAGTGCGCTTGCACAGGCATGGCAGTCTTAAACCATTTATGAATGTGTCATCGGCTCGTGTGGCGCCAGGATGCAGTTGGCAGCAGGAGCATATTGAAGACAGGCTGCGTGTTAAATCATCAATCGCACCATTTTTTTTGTTTATAAATACGCGCGTTTGAGATATGTTGACAGCTGAAATTGACATAGACCTGCAGGTAAAACACCTATTTGCATGCTCATTTCGCGAGGTAGTGATGAAGTTCAAAGATGCCGAAGTCATTGGTCACCGCGGGGCAGCCGCCCTGGCCGCGGAAAACACAAAAGAAGCTTTTGAAAAAGCGATAGAAGCCAACCTGAACTGGGTTGAGACAGATGTCAGGTTGAGTCGAGACGGCAGGTTGGTACTCTGGCACGATGCCTGTATCGAGGACCTGCCCATTGAGTCCTCCAATCTGGACACCCTGCGAGAGGCAGCAGGCGGACACCTCATGACACTGTGCCAGGCTTTAGACCAGTTTTCTCCTGAACTGCATTTCAACCTGGACATGAAGTCTCACACGGCACTTCCCTTTGTGGTACAGGAACTGAAAGCCAGAAACCTGGAACACTGTACGCTTCTTTCATCGTTTCATCACAAAGCGATGGTCGAGGGACAATACGCCCATCGGGATATGCTTTTTGCCCCTATTCTTGCCTCCAGACCGGCTTCCACCCTTTCTTTCCTGTCGTGGTTCAAGCACATGAAATTTATTGTCTGCGATATCGATTTTATTGATCTCGCCATGATCGATGAGATTAAGAAACTGGGATTTCAACTTTATCTCTACAATGTGCACTTCAAAGAACAAGCAGCCGCATTCATTGAGGCCGGAGTGAATGCCATCATCGTCGATAACCCCATTGTGTTTATGGAGTGATCCTGAAAAAAGAAACCGCGGACACCAGAGAAACACAACCTGTAAACACCATGCTTTCAGCTTTCAGGGCAAAAAGAACTCAAAAAGCAAGTGTGCGCAAAAACAATGTCCTTTTAAATTCCCGGATCTCACAGAGTCGGTTTTAGCGTTTCCGCCAACTTCGGGTAATGGAGTTCAGCACACGTTCTCCTGACTTCTGACTGCCGACAACAATACAGATATCATCAGCATAGCGGCAGAAACAAAGATGACGTTTCTCCAATCCTCATCAAGCTCATCCTGCCATCACGCCTTATATGCGATTCCTGTTCGTCAGGACAGCGTTTTGCGCTTCCTTCAGATTCCAGCTCACACTGCACGCCCCTGTCGGGCTTGTAGAGGACTTACACCTCCAAGTGAGTGCGCCCTTGCCGGCGCATCAAAAAAAGCCCGCCAAAATGGGCGGGCTTTTTGTTTTGCGATTACATGACGATCTTTTAGAAGGGATAACCTTCCGCTTTGAGCGCCGCTTCAGCCAATTCTCTTCTATAGGCAACCACGTTAACGGGATCGTGTTTTGAGAGTCTTCTGGCGGCAGCCATCATGGTCAGCAGGGCATCGCCCTCTTCAACCACACCCAAGCCCGTTCGAGCCAGAGTGGAGATCTTCTCGATGGAGTCGTGGACAAAGACTTTGGTTGCCAGAGTCATCAACCTGGCAGCTTCTTCTCCGTCCTTTTCAATTTTCTTCATGGTTCTGAAGAGCGCGCTTTCCATAACAAAGGTCAGCGTGAGCATATCCGCTGCCATGGCGAGAAGTTCCTGTTGACTGGCAAGCTTGTCCAGGAACTTCTGGAAACCGACGCCAGCTACGAACATACAGAGTTTCTTGGCATTCTCTACGACCTTTTTCTCATTGGCGAAAAGATCCATGTCTTCATCGAAATTGAAGCTGGGCATGCCCATTAACTCCGTCATGAGACCTTGGACTTTTTCCATGAGAGGCAGTTTCCCTTTCATGGCGCGCTTGAGCAGCATGTCCACAATCAACATGCGGTTGATTTCGTTGGTGCCTTCAAAGATTCTGTTAATTCGGGAGTCTCTGTACATGCGTTCCACATCGTATTCCTTGGAATAGCCAAACCCACCGTGAACCTGAAGCGCTTCATCGGCGACAAAGTCCAGCGCTTCCGAGCAGAAGACTTTCGACATGGCACATTCAATGGCGTACTCTTCAACGCCTTTCAGGATGGTTTCGCCCGCATTATCTTCGTCCCATGAAACCTCTTTGAGAATGTTGTCAATCAGACCGGCAATGCGGTAGTTCATGGATTCACCGGCAAAAGTCTGAATGACCATGTCACCCAATTTGCCTTTAATGATTCCAAACTCACTGATGCTCTTGCCAAAGGCTTTGCGATCGACTGCGTACTTCGCGGCTAGTTCCACGCCGAGTTTGGCGCCTCCGATCGCCCCTGAACCCAACTTGAAGCGGCCGATGTTCAGGATGTTAAAGGCTATTTTATGCCCCTTACCGATTTCACCCAGTACGTTTTCCACGGGCACAACGGCGCCTTCCAGAATAACGGCACGGGTAGAAGAGGATTTAATGCCCATTTTCTTTTCTTCTTTGCCAACACTAACGCCGGGGAAGTTTCGCTCGACAATGAAGCCCGTGAATTTTTCGCCGTCTATTTTAGCGAAAACGATGAAAAGATCGGCAAAGCCGGCGTTGGTAATCCACATTTTCTCGCCATTGAGAATGTAGTTCTTGCCGTCTTCACTCAAAACCGCCTTGGTTTTGGCGTTCAGCGCATCGGACCCTGAACTTCTCTCAGTCAAGGCATAAGCAGCCAGAATTTCGCCTGTGGACAAAGGAGGAAGATACTTTGCTTTCTGGGCATGAGTTCCAAAGTAGGTAATTGGCATGGTTCCGATGCCGATATGGGAACCATAAGAAACGACAAAGCCGCCTGTTTTTGCCAATTTCTCGGAAATAAGAGCGGTAGTGGACTTGCTGAGTTCCAGACCATCGTACTTTTCGGGAATTTCTGCGGCCAGGAAGCCTAACTCCCCGGCCTTTTTGAGAAGCTGGACGGTAATATCGTGGTCTCCGTCTTCCATTTCAGCAATACGGGGAAGGATTTCACCTTCGACAAACTCACTGACACTCTCTGCCATCAGGTGATCTTCTTCTGTCAAGTCTTCTGGTGTGTGAATCTCCATGTAGGGGTGTTTCTCAACCAGGAAACTACCTCCCGCGTGTTTTTTTGCATTTTCTTCAACTGCCATTTCTTTTCTCCTTATTCACGTTCAAATAAACCGGCAGCACCCATACCACCACCAATGCACATGGTGACGATTCCGTACTTTGAGTTCCTGCGCTGCATTTCATAGAGTAATGTTGTGGATAGTTTGGCTCCGGTACAGCCAAGTGGGTGTCCCAGAGCAATGGCTCCGCCGTTGACGTTGACTTTTGCCGTATCCAGCCCGAGTTCTCTAACAACCATCAGGGCTTGGGCCGCAAAAGCTTCGTTCACTTCAAAGAGATCGATGTCTTCCAGTTTGAGCCCTGTCTTCTTCAAGAGTTTTGGAACGGCAACGGCAGGTCCAATACCCATAATTTCGGGCTCACAACCCGCCACCACGAAGTCAACAAAACGCGCCAGAGGCTTCAAGCCCTCTTTTTCACATTTGGAACCCGACGCGAGTACCAGCGCCGCGGCTCCATCTGACATTTGAGACGAATTGCCAGCCGTGACCGAGCCGCCCAACTTGAAGGCGGGCTTCAATCGAGCCAGGCCTTCGAGGGTGGAGGCTCTTGGGCCTTCGTCCTGCTTGAGTACAAAACTGGATGTTTCTGTTTTAATGCCTTTGCCAAAACGCTTTTTGACTACTTCTACCGGCACGATCTCGTCATCAAAGCGACCGGCTTTTTGCGCGGCAAGGGCGCGGTTGTTACTCTCAACCGCAAATAGATCCTGATCTTCGCGAGAGATGTTGTACTTCTCGGCGACTTTTTCAGCGGTAATGCCCATGCTGGTGTAAATTTCAGGATAACTGTCGACCAGTTTGGGGTTGGGTGCGACTTTATTGCCGCCCATGGGAATCATGGTCATGGATTCCGTTCCGCCGGCGATGATCAAGTCAGAATCACCAAGCCTGATTTTATCGGCTGCGTAAGCAATAGCCTGCAAGCCGGATGAACAAAAGCGGTTGACCGTAATAGCCGGTACCTCAACAGGAATACCCGCAACCATTTGCGCGATTCTGGCAACATTCATACCCTGTTCGCCTTCAGGCATGGCGCATCCCAGGATGACATCTTCCAACTCGCTGGCCTGAATGCCCGCGCGCGCGACGGCTTCCTTCATGGCCAGTCCGGCCAGATCATCCGGTCGTTCCGCAATCAGGGAACCTCTGTACGCCTTCCCTACCGGCGTTCGTGCTGCTGATACAATATATGCTTTTTCCATAGCTTCCTCCTAGTTCCTGAGTGGCTTACCGCGAGTAAGCATGTGGTGAATTCGTTCCAGACTTTTCCTCTCACCACACAGGCTGAGGAAGGCTTCTCTTTCAAGATCAAGAACTTGTTCTTCTGTCATGGTCGATCCGGGTGTCAGGTCTCCACCGGTGAGGATCTTGGCGAGCTTGGTTCCGATCAGAAGGTCGTGATCGCTGATGTATCCGCCATCGCGCATCATCATCAATCCCATTTTCAGCGCACCGTAGGCAGGAGCACCCAGTACGGGAATATCCTTTGGTACAGCGGGCACCTTGTAGCCGATTTTGGCCAGACCCAAAGCGCGTTGTTTGGCATCGTAAATCACGGAATCCCCGTTAATGGAAACGCCGTCATAGTCAGTCAGGAAACCAAATTGACGGGCTTCTTCACCGGATGTGGCCACTTTGGCCATACCAATGAGTTCAAACGCTTTTTGAACTGCGGGGAAGAGATCCTTGTCTCCTCTTTTCTTGGCCGCACCAACCGTGCGCAGCAGCATTTCCTTGGTTCCGCCACCGGCGGGAATCATTCCAACACCGACTTCAACCAAACCCATGTAGGTTTCCGCCGCGGCCTGAACACCGTCTCCGTGAATGGTAAATTCACAGCCACCGCCCAGGGTCAATCCGTGGGGAGCAACCACAACCGGCTTCTTGCAGTAGCGCAGTGAGGTCGTTGCCCGCTGGAACTGCCGAATCATGTAATTGATATCTTCAAAATTCTGTTCCTGAGCTTCCATCAGAATGAGCATGAGGTTGGCACCGGCAGAAAAATGCTCGCCCTGATTGCCCAGAACCAGCGCCTCGAAGTTCTTTTCCACCTGATCGACCGCGTAAAAGGTCATGTTAATGGTGTCACTGCCAATGGAGTTCATCTTACTGTGAAACTCGAGGCAGGCTACACCGTCGCCGAGATCGACCAAGCTGGCTCCCGGTGTGCGCTTGACAACCCGGTTCTCTCCTCTCTTGTGATCTTTCAAGATCAGGACATTGGGACGCGCGGGAACATTTTCAAACGATTTAGCCGAGGGAACGTAGTACTGGGGCTGTTCCGTTTCTTCCTTGTAAAAGCTGGTGACACCGTCCGCTAACATCTGCTCGATTAATGCGGGAACTTTGCGGCCTTCTTTTTTCAGGCGTTTTACAACGTATTCAATGCCCAGAGTGTCCCAGGTTTCAAAGGGACCTAATTCCCAATTAAAGCCCCATCGCATAGCGCGATCGATGTTGACAATGTCGTCTGACACCTCGTTCAGACGGGCGACAGCGTAAACCATCATTTCAGACATGCAGTTCCAAACATAGGAGCCAACTCTGTCGGGAAGTCGAACGACTTTGGCCAAACGCTCCTTGGTGTCTTCAATGTTCTTGACCAGTTCAATACTGGGAAGCTTGACCTTCTTCTTGGGTTCGTATTCCAGTGTTTCCAGGTTGATGACTTGAATTTCCTTCTTGCCACCTTCTCCCTTCACACGCTTGTAAAATCCACCTCGTGTTTTGTTGCCGAGGTAACCCTTTTCGATCATGCCCCGAACTTCTTCGGGAATCTTGAAGTAATCCCTGCATTCATCTTCCGGAACCGCTTCGTAGAGGTTATCGCAAACATGTGTAAACGTATCCAGGCCAACCAGGTCGGCGGTTCTGAAAATGGCACTCTTAGGACGACCAGCCAGTGAACCCATGATCTTATCGACCTCTTCAATGGTGTAACCGTCGCGCTTCATAACCATAATGGTCGCCATCATGGCCTGAACCCCGATGCGATTGGCAATGAAATTGGGTCTGTCTTTGGCATAAACAACGCCTTTGCCGAGAACTTTCTCGCCAAATTCACCAAAGTACTTCAGTGTTTCGGGTTGGGTTTCAGGACCTGGAATGATTTCCAGTAACTTCATGTAGCGCGGCGGGTTAAAGAAATGTGTTCCCAAAAAACGGGGCCGGACTTCTTCAGGTAACAAGGCTGACAGTTCGCTTATGGGAATACCCGATGTGTTACTTGTAAAATAGGCTTTGGATGAAAGGTGAGGTAATACGGAATCAAACAGTTTCTTCTTGACCGCGATATCCTCTTTAACAACTTCTATCACCCAGTCACAATCGGCAATTAAATCCATATTGTTCTGAAATGTTCCCGTTTTGATCTTGGCAAGCCACGGTCGCAAATAAATGGGCGAGGGATTCGCCTTCTTCATTTTTGCAACAGCCACGGCAGCCAAGTCGACTTTCTTTCCGCCATCCTCGATCTCCAGATCGAGTAAAACAACGTCAAGACCTGCGTTCACCAGATGCGCAGCAATGGTACTTCCCATCACCCCGGCACCTAAAACAGCGACTTTTTTCATGCTTTCGACTCCTAAACTATTCGGTGTAGTCTTTCATTTTTTCTGAAAAATGAATGATCATTCAGTTTCTATCATGCACGTTGCTTTTTGCCCTGTCAAGGAAAGAATTGCGTTTTTTGCCGCAGCGTGACCATTTCACTTTTTGAATCATCAGGATCCGTTAATCAATCAGTTTCTTTGAGTTACAAATTTAAAAATGTAAAGTTAATGAAAACAGAGAGATAGCTTTCCGCACTGCGGCAAGCTTGTGGATTTGGACTGTTTCAATACCGTCTGCATCTTTTGCAAATTCACAAAACGGGCAGGAGTTCGAACGACAAGTGTCAGGTTTGATCTTTCATTTCAGCTATGGATATTCAGTGAATCCCGATTTAAAGTCACGAACTAAATGGCAAATGAAAGAAACCGCAGAGTGTGTTTTCAGGCTATCTTCAAACACACCGCATGCCACAACCATCTATTTTTTCCTGATGTATCATCTGTGTTTTTGGTTGGACGGAAGGCTCTCGCACAAGCGGCAATTGCAATCAGCGGATTCAATCCATCAGCAGAGCGATAAAGTCAGCAGAGAAAACCGACTGCCTCTTTCTTTTTTCAGGTTTGTATGAAAACTGTGATCCCTACTACTGAAAAAATCGCTCACTCTCAGTAAACTATGTCGTATTAAAAGTCATTGGTCACGATGAATCATAAATCGAAAGGCATAATAAGGTCAAATCTCGCAAACCTCGGTGCTTCAAACCAAAGAAGACTGAATTCGCACTTCCATCCTGATTTCTATTCCCTCCCTGCCTCACTTCGGGTAAGACAGTCTCTAATCCCCGAAGTGAGGTTTTTTTTTTTAAAAGACTGGACGTTTTGAACTGGTTCGCTAATATAGAACCACTTTGCAGATGAGGTAACAACATGAAAAATCATCTTAAAACAGCAACTGCGATATTGGCTTTACTACTTTCTATAGTGACGCTTATGTGCAGCAAAGACCAAGCAGAAAAAAAAGAAATGACTCAAAGTACCGAAAAAACCGTCGTCAATCCCTTTTTTGAGGATTTCACCACGCCTTTTGAAACACCTGATTTCAGAGTGATCAAGACCGAGCACTTCCTGCCCGCCATGAAAAAGGGCATAGAGGAACAGAACCGTGAAATCGAGGCGATTACTTCCAACCCTGAGGAGCCCACCTTCAAGAACACGGTTGACGCTATGGCCAGAACGGGGAATCTTCTCAACAAGGTTCAGGGCGTTTTCTCCAGTTATTCTTCAGCCATGGCCAACGATGAAATGCAAAAAGTGGCGCAACAAATCCAACCTCTCTTAACTCAGCATACAGACAGTATCTGGTTGAACCGGGATCTCTTTCAAAGAGTTAAAAAGGTCTACGAGAACAGAGAGAGTGAACAGCTCAGCGGTGAAGAGGCCATGTTACTGGAAAAGACGTACAAAAAATTTGTACGTGGCGGAGCCAATTTAACGGGTGAAAAGATGGAGCGTTTCAAAGCCATTAACAAGGAACTGGCCACGCTCAGTCTTAAGTTTGGAGAGCACGTTCTGGCCGACAACAACGCCTTTGAGCTGATCATTGACAACGAAGCCGATCTTGCGGGCCTTCCCGATTCAGCTAAAGCGGCCGCGGCTGAAGCTTCGGGACAAGCGGGGAAATGGAAGTTCACACTGGATAAGCCCAGCTTGATTCCCTTCCTCACTTACTCCGATATTCGCCCTCTCAGAGAAAAGATGTTCAAGGGCTACATCAACCGCGGCGACAATGACAACGCAAACAACAACAGCGATGTTCTGTTGCAAATTGCCAAGCTGCGCCTTGAAAAAGCCAATCTGCTGGGGTTCCCCACCCACGCGCACTACATTCTCGATGACAACATGGCCAAAACCCCTGAGAAAGTCTATGAACTCATGGATCAAGTTTGGAAGCCCGCATTGAAAAGAGCCAAGGAAGAGGCCGCCGAGCTTCAGGAGATGATCAACGCTTCGGGTGAAACCTTTAAATTGGAGCCATGGGATTGGTGGTACTACGCGGAAAAGCTGAAGAAAAAGAAGTACGACCTGGATGAAGAGATGATTCGCCCGTATTTCAAACTCGAAAACGTCATTCAGGGAGCGTTTGATGTGTGCAACAAGCTCTGGGGCATCACCTTCACGGCGAGACCCGATATTCCCGTTTACCACAAGGATGCCAAAGCCTATGAAGTCAAGAACAGCGATGGAAGTCACATTGGAGTTCTCTTTGTCGATTACTTCCCCAGGCCCAGCAAACGCGGTGGTGCCTGGATGGACGCTTTCCGCAAACAGTCTGAAAATGTCTCTCCGGTTATTTACAATGTAGGCAACTTCACCAAACCTACAGCCGATACGCCCTCGCTGCTCACGGTCGATGAGGTTAAAACCCTTTTCCACGAGCTGGGACACGCTTTACACGGTCTGCTCTCCAATTGCCGCTATCGGGCTCTTTCCGGAACAGCCGTCGCCCGTGATTTTGTGGAGATGCCTTCACAGGTGATGGAAAACTGGGCCATGCATCCAGAGGTCCTGAAACTGTACGCCGTTCATTACCAAACCAGCGAGCCCATCCCCGATGCGCTGATTGAAAAAATAACCAACTCAGGGCACTTCAATCAGGGCTTTGCCACAGCGGAATTCATGGCGGCGGCTTATCTGGACATGGACTGGCACACGCAAACCAGTTTTGACGGAGTGGAACCAGGTGAATTTGAGACCAAATCCATGCAGAAAATAGGTTTAATTCCCGAGATCGTGGTTCGCTACCGCAGCCCGTATTTCAATCACATCTTTTCAGGTGGTTATTCCGCCGGTTACTACGCTTATCTCTGGGCGGAAGTTCTGGATGCCGATGCCTTTGAGGCCTTCCTGGAAAATGGAGTTTTTGATCCCGCGACAGCGAGCTCTTTCAAAGATAACATTCTCTCGAAGGGAGGAACGGAAGATCCCATGAAGCTCTACAAGGACTTCCGGGGAAGAGAGCCGGGAATTGACCCCCTGTTGAAGCGCAGAGGATTCAAGTAACCGGGCTTTACAAGCTCCAGGTTGAAAGAGCAAAACTTCCCGAAAAGCGTTGCCTCAGCAGCGCTTTTCACAGGCGTCAAGCCCATCCAAAACAAAGACATAAGCGACGACAACACAAAGCATCTCAAAGCAAAAGCTGTTTCAGGTAGAAACAGCTTTTGCTTTATTTGCCCAGAGGGTTCTTTGTCACTTTTAAGGGGATGGCCTTCTTAATTCGCAAAACGCAAGTAAAAGAGCTCTCTGAATTAAAAAATGCCCTCACGTTATCGGAGCTGTTTTAGTCTTGGCCTGGTCGTCGAGCCCAGCCAGGCAGCCGATCGAACTCGGCGGACACACGGAATCATGGCCGCAGCTATTCTTGTCTAAAAGCCCTGAAATCTTTCAGCAGAATGACAAAACAGCTCACTCAATCGGCGCTGATGATGGTCACCACGACGGGGCGTCTGTTTCTGGGGCCATCGAATTCACAAAAGAAAATATTCTGCCATTGCGATAAGCCCAATTTGCCGTCAATGAGAGGAATGCACTCGGAGGGACCAACCAGACCCGCTTTTAAATGGCTGTCTCCGTTGCCATCTTGCCGGTCGTGCAGCCAAACACCTCTTGGAATCAGCTTCGCCATGAGGTTCACCACATCTTGCGGAACACTGTCATCCCAGTTTTCCTGGATCATGATGGCGGCCGTCGCACCTTGAGCATAGACATGCACCAACCCATTTTGACATCCGCTTTGAGCAACGGCTCGTTCAACCTGGGAGGTGAGATCCACCAGTTCCTCACGTTGGCGGGTTGTCAATTCAAGTTTGATTCTCATACTGGATTTCACGGCTTTCTCCTGTCTTCTCAAACATCGATGCGGTCCCAATCCTGTTGACTTCTATCATGGCAACTGTTTGGCTGCATGCCAGAGGGTTTGGCTTCTACCTGGCGGATCATTTTCTTACTCAATTATAACCCATTCCTGGAAATTTGTTAGTTCTCATCTGAAACAGGATACGGCGGATGGTGAAAAGGGCATCTTAAACACACCAATAAAAGCGGTTTCAACCAGCACACCAGCTGTATTTTTGGCTGGAACTGCTCTATAATACAGCATCGTGATACACTGTTTCAGGAGAAAACCATGCAAGCATACAGAGAAAAGTTAAAAGAGCGCTTCCTTCGATACGTGGCGGTGGATACGGCCGCTGATGAAGGTGCCGATTGCTATCCCAGTTCCAAAGGTCAGCTGCAGCTGGGCAACATATTAGCCCATGAGTTGAGAGAATTGAAAACAGAAAATGTAACCATCAGCCCCTACGGCATTGTCTCTGCAACCTTGCCCGCAAACGAATCAGGTATTCCCGCCATCGCCTGGCTGGCCCACATGGATACATCACCCGAATCGCCGGGATGCGGTATCAAGCCACAGATCATTGAATCCTATCAGGGTGGCGATATTCCTTTAACAGGCAATCCCGACAAAGTGATCAAAGTTGAAGATACACCTCAATTGCAGGACATGATTGGCAAAACCCTGATCACAACCGATGGAACCACCCTGCTGGGCGGCGATGACAAAGCCGGAATTGCCATCATCATGACCACGGTCGATTACTTGATAAAGCATCCGGAAGTGAAACACGGCCCCATTCGCATCGTGTTCTCCTGTGATGAGGAAATAGGAAAAGGAGTTGACCACCTGAGTGTGGAAGAGATCGATGCCGTTGCCGGCTACACGCTGGATGGTGAGTCTGAATTGATGATTGAAGCGGAAACCTTCTCAGCCGATGTGGCCACAGTCACGGTACGCGGCAAGAACATCCACCCGGGACTGGCAAAGAACCGCATGGTCAACGCCATTCGAATTGCCTCGGAATTTATTTCACGCATGCCGCGGCAAACCATGTCACCGGAAACAACAGAAGGCCTTGAACCCTTCATGCACCCTTATTCCCTGACAGGCGGCGTGGAAAGCAGCAGCTTTAAAATCATTCTCAGGAGTTTTGAAACAGCTGATCTGGAAAAACAGGGGCAAATTTTGCATGCCATCGCCGAATCACTGCTGGCAGAGTTCCCTAAATGCGAAATCGACATTGATATTAAAAAACAGTACCGCAACATGCGCGAGGGAATGCATAAAGAGCCCCGAGCGGTGGAAAAGGCAAAACAGGCTATTAAAAACCTTGGATATGAATACAAGATGACCAGCATCAGAGGGGGCACCGACGGTTCCCAACTAACCGAACTCGGCATGCCGACGCCCAACCTCTCCGCGGGTATGCACAACTTCCACTCGCCTCTTGAATTCGCCTGTCTGGACGAAATGGAAACCGCCGTTCAGGTATTGATCGAACTCGCCAAGTGCTGGGCAGAAGAAAAAACGGATGCCTGAACTACCTGAAGTAGAGACCATCAGGCGTCAACTTGAACCCTCTCTAACGCACAAGACGATTCAAGAGATTCGGGTTTTTTGGGAAAAAACACTTTCAGGTGCCAGCCAGGCTTCTCTGTCTCCCGTTCTTCAAGGTCAGGTCATCCGCCGCGTGCGAAGAAGAGGTAAATACTTCGTACTGGAACTGGATCGCGGCTTTTTGGTCTATCACCTGAGAATGTCGGGACGCTTGTATGTCAGCCCTGATGCGATGGGCGAAGATCGCTGGGTTCGCCTGTCGCTCACATTTAGCGACCAAACGCATCTCATTTTTTCTGACACAAGGAAATTCGGACGTGTGTACTATGACGATTCCCTGCATGACCTGGAGACGAAATTGGGTCCCGAACCCCTGAAGCTGCCGGTCGAACAATGGCACGAGCTCTTTGCCAGGAGTAAAACAAAAATTAAAGCATTCCTGTTAAATCAGAGTAAACTGGCTGGAATAGGCAATATTTACAGCGATGAATCGCTGTTTCAGGCTGAAATACACCCGGCCAGGCCGGCTGACAGCTTGACTGAAGAGGAATCGCTGCGACTGGCAAAAGCTGTTCAAGAGCGGTTGTCCACTGCAATTCAACACGAAGGCGCCACCATCAGCTGGTATCGAAAACCGGATGGCAGTCAGGGTGAAAGTCAGAAGCATTTTAAAGTTTACGGAAAGTACGGCCGTCCCTGCCCGGTGTGCGGCAAAGAGCTCTGCCGAACGCTGGTTTCACAGCGAACAACCACCTTTTGTTCCCACTGTCAAAAGTAAAGAGAAAGGAGACGCGTCCTCTTCAGGCCGCAGTTGAATGCAGCTTTTAGAACAGCAGTCCTGTCTTTGGCCTCCTGCCCATCAGCGGTTAAATTAACAACACTTCTTTCACAAAGTCCGTAAAAGGCATGACCCTGGTTCGACAACGAGGCTGCTGGTAGTCTCTTGTTCCCATGTGTACCTGATAGAATTGCGGGATGGGTGTTCGCTGGGCGAAATAGGCAATGTGTTGAGCTGGACCCGACTGCCCTGTCTTGCATTCAACGGCAAACAGCGGTTCTTTGTTCTTCATGACCACGAAATCGACTTCCCGTTTGTACTTATCTCTTAAATAACAGAGTTCCATGTCATCACCCTGATTGTCCTCGATGAAGTGACAGTATTTCAACAGATTCGCGGCAACCAGGTTCTCGAATTTTGAGCCCATGTCGTTACAAAGCGACCAATCCCATAAGTACAATTTTCGATCCTTCTTGAGCGCCTGGATCTTCCGACTGCCATAGGGCCTGATTCTAAAACAATAATAGAGGTTCTCAAAAATAGTCACCCATCGGTCTACAGCTTCGTGAGAGGCTTGCAGGTCTTCTCTGATCGAATTGATAGAAAGCAGCGATGCGACGCGATCTTTCAACAGCAAAGCCAGGAGCTCCAGTTGACTGACTTCCTTGACCTGTTCAAGGGACAACAGATCTTCTTTGATGACCCGGCTGATTCGCTCCCTCTGCCACCTTTTCCACCTTCGCTCCGATTGAGCCAGAAAGGGTTCGGGAAAGCCGCCGTACATCAGCAGATCTCTGAGATCGGATGCTGAGGCGTTCTTGTTAACTTCATAGAGTGAAAAGGGATGAAGACGATGATAGTGGTATCTTCCCTGGAGAGAATCACCGCCCTTGCGATAGTAATCAAGCCTTGCCGACCCGGTAATTAAAAAGGATTTTTTCGATTTATTCTTGTCGTACATGCCCTTAATGAAGTTTCTCCAAGCTTTGTATTTGTGAATCTCATCCAGTACAATCAAGCTTGGTTTGGACGGAAGCTGCCCTTTCAACAGGCATTGCTTATCTTCGTCGTAATCCCAGTTAAAATAGCCAGGATGGTTTTCATCTCCGTCGAGAAGTTGTAAGGCCACCGTGGTCTTCCCCACTTGACGCGGTCCACCCAAAAAGACCATTTTATACTTCAAATCATCGCTAATACTGGATTCCAGATAACGTCTCACGGCAGCCTTCCTGAGATAATTTTCGGGTCAACCCAATTATAGTTCATATTATTTTCCGGTCAACCTTCAATTAGTATGAATGCCATACTATCTTTTGCCGCCTCTGAAGACTCTGAAAGGACGGTTTGTTTCGGCTTTTCTGGAGGGGTGCATGAAAGCCAGAAAAGCGCCGCAGACAAAGCCGCCCATATGGGCGAAATAAGCCACGGGTTCAATTGAATTGGATTGGATTGGGCTCAAGCCCTGAGTGACCTGGATTATAATGAAAAAGAGGATCACGATGTAAACGGGGAATATGAGATCTCTCTTGGCGCGTTTGCCAAAATCGACTCGAAAGAAATGGTCTTTAAAAAAGATGAAATAGCCACCCATCAGGCCGAAAATAGCCCCGCTGGCGCCGATAATTGGGACTTGACTTTCCACATTTCTGATTACCTGGAACAGGGCACCCGCACTGCCGCAGCTGAGGTAGAAGAGCAGGAAGTTCAAGCGTCCCAGTCTAGCTTCAATGTTGGGTCCAAAAAGGTAAAGCATGAGCATGTTGAGGATCAAGTGCATCCAGCCTGCGTGCAGGAACAGGCTCCAGAGCACGCTGATTATTTCCGGGGGTCGCTGCTCAGCTAAACTGAAACTGGCTCCAAACCATTCACTGGGGACAACACCGCCTACAGGAAAAACCACATTGGCACCCATTTTGAAAGTGACCACATAAAAGCTCAGGATATTGAGAAAAATAAGGGCATAAGTCACTTCAACCCGGCCAGGCTCGCGATAGCTGTCTCCTATAAATGCCATAACACCTCACTTTCAAATATGTCTTTTAATGAAATCGGCCGTCATGGTCAACTGTTTCTTACCGTTGACCTCTTTAACGAGGTAATTATTGGCGGGATTGAATTCAATACCACGCAGGACGCGTTTAAAAAGACTGCGCAAGGCACGCGCTCCTATGCGGTGATTTTCATAGGCGGCTTCGGCCAGGACCTGTAAGGCTTCGCGCGTCATCTGCATGTCCACACCAAGTGTTTTGAAGTAGGCCTGTGTTTCACGATAAAGAGACTTTTCCCCTTCCAGGAAGATTCGCATAAGACCTTTGACCGTCAAGTCGTTGAGAATGATTATTTCATCGAAACGGCCCAGAAACTGAGGTGTCATGCCGTACTCGAACATATCCTCATAGCGAATGTAATTGGAAAGATGGAAGTGTTCCTTTTTCTGAAGATCTTCATCTTCAATCACGAATTCCTGTACCAGCTTATCTTTGTGTTCGCCACTGGCCACGCGGCGATACACCTGATCGTAGAGTCCCTCGAAAGCGCCGCCGCATATAAAGAGAATGTGTCCGGTCTCGATGGGAAGAACCACGCGTTTCAATTCCCCTTGTTCCTTGTAAGTGTAGGACAGGTGAATGGTCTCCCCTTCGATAAGTGTCAACAGAGCTTCTTGAGCGACAATGCCCCTGGGATTGGCCTGGCCGCCCACGTGTGAGCGAATTTTATCGACTTCATCGATAAAAACCACCCCGTTTTCCATTAAGCTTTTAAAGCGTTCAGGGCTGGGGTGATCTGCCAACATGTGTTCCGCGTTTTCCCTCAGTTTGCTGATCACCACGCTCGATTCCATTTCTTTACTTTCATCATTGGAAATGAGGTTGGCGTTCATGCGCACCGTGTTCATGTAATCGGAGAGAAGTTCATCCTTGGCGAACATGGACTCAATAGCCCGCATAATGGTTGTTTTTCCCGTTCCACTGTTCCCCACCAACATGATGTTCCCCACATTGAGTTGATTGATGTGTTTAAATAAAGATACAGCAATCTGCTGAAGAGAAAGAGATTGATCAACAACGGTCTTCTCCAGACGTTCGAATATTTCACTGGGGGCTTTTATTTTAGGCTGGTTCATGTTCACCTGCTCGACAAAACACGTGGATACTCATCCCAGGTGCTTGTTGTTTGGTCTTGGAATCTTACTTCAGTCTTTGCCAGACAGATTGAAGAGAAACCACGATAATTTAACACAGATGGCGAGGACTGTTGAATGAAAAGGTGACCGGTTAGAAGGAACTGTCCTGGCAGGAGTTGATTATCCTTCCTATTCTGTAAGGGGAAAACACAATCTGAGACAGCGAAGCAGCCGCAGGTTAGCCGGACTGCCACGATTGCGTTTCCAGTGTAAACTCTGACAGCATGCAGCTCTTTATCTCGTAAAGCAGTGTAAAGCCCTCGTAACAGATTTCAGCAAACCGCACAGCTTGAATCAAAATGGGGGCTCAGTGTCTAGAGGTTAAATGTTCGTAATGTTTCGGATTGAAATTTCTCGTATTGACTGAAAACTTTTCGGGTATATCTACTGGAAACCGGTCTTTTTGACTGTCTCAGTCTGCGGGACAGCCGGGTTGGCCCCATGTTGTAGGCTGTAACAGCCGATTCCACAGAGCCAAATCGATTGACAAGCTCCCCGAGATAGCCAATACCGATGTCAATATTCTCATAGGGATCGTAAAATTTGTGATGCGCAAAAGCATATTCGTTATTAACCCTGTCTCGTCCGAGAACGCGGCTGGGAATAACCTGCATCAAGCCTTTTGCACCCGCTTTCGAAACAGCACAAGGATCAAACGTGGACTCAACCCGTATGACGGCAAGCACTAAATAGGGATTGAGTCCCTGCTGATGGGATTTATCAACGATATATCTTGCCAAATCAATCAGTTCTTCCATTTCGGCATTCGGCAGATGCTTTGAAATAACTTCGGCAAATTCTATATAAATCTCCTGAAAGGTTCCCAGGTCTTCGTATCCGGTTTTTTCTTCTGCCTGAACTTGCTGTACAGGTACTTCAAGTTGCTCAGAGACATGGTGATTGGAAGTGAAATCAGTCATAAAAAAAGCCATTCCACTCAGGCCCAGTAAAGGGAATAATTTCCCCTTTGTCCTCATTAACATGTTTCTCATAATTGCTCCCGTACGTAAAAAAATGGGTGGCTTTACCGCCTTAGTTGGGTGAATCCACTGCCAGAACTGTGCCAAACGCTCTTGCTTAAAAAAAAACAAAATGGATGAGGCAGGGAGCGTTATTTATTTGTATTATTTTTTCTTGGTCAGGCGTTTCAGGAAACCTTTGTTTGCTGTTTGACCCAGCTTTTCCTGCATTTCGAGTCCGTCCTCGTGGACGGGATTGATATCGAGCAATTTATTGACCTCAGCAAGAGCTTTTTCTGGCCGGCCCTGTTTGAGGTAGATTTGAGCTAAATGAAGATGAGGTTCAGCATAGTAGCTATCCAGCTGAATCGCCTCCTTAAGTGACGCAATGGCCTTTTCTTCCCATTTGGGATTGTGTAATTCAGTCTGCCCTTTGGCACACCAGTACCTGGCCGTTTTGGGAAAGTACTTCAATGCCAGTTCAAAATGCCGATGTGCATTGAAAAGATCGTCGGAGAGCAGGTAGTGTTGACCTTTGTTGTAAAGTTGTTCAGCGGCTTTCTGTTTCTGCTCCAGAGACACCTTGTCCGCTTCCTTTCTGGACTCCAACCGCTGACGGTATGCCTCTATGGATTGCGGATTGGTAAGCGTATTGTAAGAGTGGTTCAGGTAACTGATTATTTTATTCAGATTGGGGATCAAGTCTGCAACGTAAGCTTCTTGAAAAAGATCCGGATGATACTCCTGAGTCAGTCTTATGTAATTTTTTTTGATTCCTTCCTGTGATTCACCTTCTTTTACCTCTAAAAACTGCCAGCAATCCATAACCGAGATTTGTGCGGATTTGTTTTGAATCTTTTTTCTCACTTCCAGTTCTTCGGGAGTCAGATTCTCCAAATCAAGAGACTCTGGCGTGGTACTTTCATCACGGTTAAAGGCACGTGTGAAGCGGTTCATTGCAACGACTTTGCTTCCCTGAACAACCGAAATAAACTCAAGACACATACCTGCGTAAATAAACTTGTAGACCACCTCCCGTGGTAAACCCACTATTTTCATCAAGTCATTCACTTTGAGTCTGCCATCGAGTCTTGAGTACAAGTAAGCCTCATTTTGCGTTAAAGGCAATTTATCGAAAGGGAAAACCGGGTTCTTGCCCTGAGCGAGAGGATTGTCACCGATTCTTGAAATTTCATCGTCAACCAGGAATAGATTCTTCATGGACCTGATCCCGTTTAAGACCAGGTGTCCTACCAGGACTTTTAATTTGAGGTCTTTCGGCAACGAGATTGGCTTTTCCTCAAAAAAATAAAGACCGTCCTCCAATTCAAAGGTAGAAAAGAGAATATTCCTGATCTGCATGCCAATGTAGTAGTTGATCTCTTTTTGAGAAATCGTTCCGTTTTGAATGAGCGCACGCCCCAAACGCCTGGCGTTGTGTTTCTGTAACATGGCCGCGTGCAGATCTTCCTGGGTTATGCGGCCCGCATCGACCAGAATCTTCCCGAGACGGTCGTTTTCAAGATTGGAATGAGCAAATTGCAGTAACCCTTCATGAAAGAACAGACGTCTTCCCAGCTTCTTGTTCGAGCCCATGATGTGCAAGATACCCGATCGTTTTTCTTTACATATCGCACAGATGACCCAGGGTATCCGTACATCGCTAATTTGTTCTGTCTTAAAATCTTGTATTTCCATAGGTTGCCATATTGACTAATTTGAGAACATTCTATGCTTTTTTGATCCTGGATGCAAATTCAAAATAGAGCACGGTGACGTCTCGTTGTAAAAAGTGGTTTTGACCTTTTATGGTTCTTTTGGAACATAGAGGCTGGCTGCTTTCTCCGCAGAAGTGGTAATACCTTTGATAATGGCGGAGCTGAGCTTTTCATGTTCCATTTGGTTTAAACCCGCAATGGTGCAACCCCTGGGAGTTGTGACCCGATCTATCTCATACTCCGGGTGATTCTTCCCGCTCAACAAGAGAGATGCAGCCCCTTTTGCTGTTTGAGAAGCCATTAGCAGGGCTGTTTCGGGGTGAAATCCTATTTCAATACCCCCTTGCGAAGCTGCTCGAATCATTCTGAGAAAAAAAGCAATGCCGCAGGCGGCAAGAGCTGTCGCCGAGGACATTTGTTCCTCGTCAATAACATGACTTTCTCCAACACTGTTGAAGATAGAACGGGCAAGTTCCAATGCTGAAGAAGATTCATCTTCCACTGCCAGACAAGTCATGGATTGCCGAATACCAACAGCCGTGTTGGGCATTGCCCTGATGATGGGAACCTGGTTGACCATGAGCTTTTTTATCTGTTTGATTGAAAGTCCTGAAACCACTGAAATGAGGATATGAATGTCTGGATCCAGCACTTCGCCAATTTCCAAAAAGAGGGAATCAACTTGTTGAGGCTCCACGGCCACCAAAACAATATGGGCAGATTGAATGGCTGCTGTATTATCAGACGTAACTACGAACCCCTTCTCTCTGTAGGTTTCGAGGTGAGCCAACTTCCTTCTCGTCAGGGTTATCTGAGAAGGCTGAAATGTTCCCGACTCAACCAAACCATTGGCAATGGCAAGCCCAATATTTCCAGCTCCGATAATACAAAGTTTGTGTTTTTTCATCATAAATACACTCCATCCTGTTTCTTTCTTCAATTAAAGGCTTAATTATATCACGCATCAGTCTGTGATTATGAATTCGAAAAAGCCGTTTTGGTTTGTAAAAAAAAAGAGACTGCAGTTAAATGCACTCTCTTTTTATTAATGACTGTCGTTAAATGGACGTGCTGTTATTTAGCAACCACATCGTATGGCATTCTGGCATAAACGCCATTGGGATCATTCATACAATCCACGGTTAGCAACAATTTCTGGATTTTTTTGAGTTCCGCACGAATGGGAGATCGCATACCCGTATTTTCGGGGGCCATGCCCATATCTTCCAGAATGGTTTCAACAAATTCTTTCTTACGCTGATATTGAACAACCTTGTACTTGTCCAGTGCAGCGCGTTCTGCAGCGGAGTCAATGGCATCCACCACACCGCCAAGTCGATCGACCAGACCAAGTTTGAGTGCTTCTTTACCCGACCAAACACGGCCCTGAGCAATTTCAGCCACTTTTTCCAGCTCCAGGTTTCTTCCCTCGGCTACTTTTTCAAGAAACTCATCGTAAATGTGGTCGACAAAGTTCTGAAAAACCTGTAGTTCCGCGTCTGTTTTAGCCCGCATGATGGTTGACTGATCGGCCATTTCCGCTGTTTTGACTGTTTCGACGTTCACACCTAATTTGTCCCTCAACTGTTCCACATTCATGAACATGCCGAAGACACCAATGGAACCGGTAATGGTATTGGCCTCAGCCAGAATTTCATCGGCATAGGCAGAAATCCAGTAACCACCGGAAGCTGCGACACTGCCCATGGAAACGACAACGGGTTTGCCGGCTTCCTTGAGCAAGAGGGTTTCGCGCTGAATTTCTTCGGAGGCAGAAGCACTGCCACCGGGACTGTTAACCCTGAGCACAACTGCTTTCACTTTGTCATCGAGACGAGCCTTTCGGAGAAAAGCGGAAACCGTTACACCGCCAACCTGGTTGTTGCTCTTGCCATCGACAATATTACCCTCGGCATAGATCACAGCGATCATATCCTTGGCTTTGTTTTTCTCGACGTCAATAGCCTGAAGATACTTATTGACAGCAATCTGTTTGAATGTTTTTTTGTCTTCTTTGGTTTCCGTAAGCTCTTTCAGTTCTTTCAGGATTTCATCGTAATACACCGCGCGATCGACCAATCCTTTCGCAACAGCCTGTTCACCTCTTGCCATTCCCTCAGTATTGGCCAGAGCCAGTAAATCTTCAACCGGCACATTCCTCGATTTGCTGATGTCTTCCACAAACACATCAAACAAATCGCCGAGGAACTTGCTCATCTGCTCTCGATTGGCCTCACTCATTTCATCGAGAATGTAGGGTTCAACGGCTGATTTGTACTTGCCTACCCGCGTAACCTGAACCTGAACACCCAATTTCTCCAAAGCTCCTTTAAAGTAGGGAACTTCAGCTGAAAAACCATTCAGTTCCACCACCCCAAAGGGGTTGAGGCTGAGGTTCGTTGCTACTGAAGACAGAAAATAAGACGCTTCGTCCCAATACATGTTGTAGGCGTAAATGGGTTTCCCGGAAGCAGCAAAAGCCTCCAGGGCTCGTCTGACCTCAGAAAGGGTGCCCCAACCTGAGTAACCATTGATTCTGTTGACATTACCCGTCAAGTAGAGACCTTTAATTTTTTCATCTGATGCCGCCTGATCGATGGCATACAACAGTTTCCTTAAAGGGATGACTTTCTGGGGACCTTTTCCAGACAGTAACGGGGCTAAACCTTCAAAATCCGATGCCGCCGGTTTATCGGAAATGGGGTTTGACAGATCCAACACCAACATGGACTGCTTCTTGACTTTGGCAGGCTGCTTTGTTGCCGCCAACCCAGCTATGACCAGAAAACAAAAAAAGCCGACGCAGGCGAGTGCCAAAAGTACGGCAACAAACGTTTTAATAAAATCTTTCATAATTTCTTCCATTTTTTTCTTTTAGCCCGAAAAGCGCAGTTCCATATCTGTGATCCCGATGGAATCGAGATGCTGAAAAGATTTGGATAACACAGGCACATTGACAATTGAACTGGACTGAAGTTACTGATTTTTTCCGAGCTTATCAATAAAACCAAATCAGGGTTGACATAACACTATCACCCTGACTTCATTGTCATTACGCATTATAGTTTGAAAAGTTTAAAAAAGGTGATTTAAAAAAGCGTTCCTTTCACCATAAAAAGCAATCCTTTTCATTATCGCGTCAAAAGCAGCTCTATTTCCCGTTTGGCTAGCGACATCCATCATGCAGCTAACATCCATCTCTCAGACGGCCTGCCATCAAATGCCGGTTTCCATCTTTCACTCAGACAGCAAAAACCATTTTCTTTCAGTTAACAGATTCGGGGTAAAATCTCACCTGCAGGCAAATCGATGACTCTCTCGGTGCCGAGCAGAGTCTGAGCTGTCACAATGGCATCCGATGAAGAGCAGGCTCTTCCGATAATGGCCGCATCTTTGCCTTTGGGATGCTTTTTCATGGCCTTGAGTACCTTGGCGGCCTTTTCACCGGGAACGGCTGCCACCAGCTTGCCCTCGTTGGCCACATGCAAAGGGTCGATGCCCAGAATCTCACAGACAGCCCGAACATGGGGCTTGACGGGAATGGCTGCCTCGTCCAGCTGAATATGAACACCCGAAGCACTCGCGAACTCGTTCAAGGTCGCGGCCAAACCTCCGCGGGTGGGATCGCGCATGGCGTGAATATCGGAAGTGACGCCCAGCATGGCATCCACTAAACCATTTAGTGCCGCTGAATCGCTTAAAAGATCACTTTGAAAACGAAAGGACTCCCTTTGCGTCATAATCGCCATACCGTGATCAGCAAGGGTGCCCGAAAGAATCAGGCAATCACCGGGCTTGACATTGGAAGCACTGATGTCAATTCCCGCAGGAAGGAAACCGATACCCGAGGTGTTAATGAACAGCTTGTCACACGATCCGGTATTGACGACTTTGGTATCGCCCGTGACAATTTGCACATTCGCCCGGTCGGCAGCCTGTTTCATGGAGCTTGCAACTCGGTGCAAATCTTCCATGGGAAAACCCTCCTCAATAATGAAAGCGGCACTTAAATAGGCGGGCTTCGCTCCACTCATGCAAAGGTCGTTGACTGTGCCGTGGACGGCTAAATCGCCGATATTCCCGCCCGGGAAGAAAAGCGGATCGACCACAAAGGAATCGGTGGTGAAAACCAGTTCGCCGTTACCCGAAGGCAGGAGAGCCTGATCTTCCATTTTATTCAAAATAGGATTGTCAAAACAGTTCAGGAAAATCTTATCGATTAGTTCTGCCATCATTTTCCCACCGGAACCATGTGCCATCTGGACGGTTTTGTGATTCATGATGGGCATGGGGCAGGATAAGCCCTTTGAAAAATCGAATGTCTTTTTAGTCATCTTGTACCTCGTAAACCCCTTCCCCTTACCTTCTTTTGTTCTTGTAATAGGCAGAACACGCGCCCTCTCCGGAAACCATTAAAGCACCCAGTGGCTTCATGGGCGTGCACACTGCGCCAAAAGCAGGGCAATCCAGCGGCTTTTTTCGGCCCTGAAGAATCTGACCGCTGATGCAGCTTTCCGGTTCCTCCGTCTGAATGGTCTCCACATCGAATCTCAAGCTGGCATCGTATGCCGCAAATTCCTCTCTCAGGGAAAGACCGCTCTGTGGAATGGAGCCCAGACCACGCCACTTTTGATCGCAGAACTGAAAGACCTTCTGAATGACAGCCTGCGCCTTTTTATTTCCCTCTCTTTTTACCGCCCTGGTGTATTGATTTTCCACAATGAAGCGCTGTTGTTCCAGAAGTTCAATGACCTTTAAAATGCCCGCGAGCAAATCCAGCGGTTCAAATCCAGTCGGTACAATGGGACAATGGTATTTACTGGCAATGGGTTCATATTCCCACCAGCCCATTACCGAACACACATGTCCCGCGGCCAAAAAGCCATCGACCTGGCATTCCGGGTCGGATAACAGCGCTTCCATTGTTGGCGGAACGCGAACCTGACTGACAAGCATACTGAAATTATCCAGGCGTTCTCGCTGTGCCTGAAGAATGGCCATGGCGTTACCGGGAGCTGTGGTTTCAAAGCCAATGCCGAGAAAGACCACTTCTTTATCCGGATTCTCCCGGGCTATACGCACACTTTCCAGTGCGGAATAAACCATCCGGATATCTCCTCCAGCTGAGCGAACCGTCAGAAGATCTCGTTCAGATCCGGGAACACGCAACATATCACCGAAGGAAGTGAGAATAACATCAGGCCTCTGAGCAATGGCGATGGCTCGATCGATGGTCTCAAGTGGTGTCACACAAACCGGACAGCCAGGCCCGTGAACAAGTTGGATTTCCTTTGGAAGAGCGCGATCGATACCATGCCTGATAATGGAGTGCGTTTGACCTCCACAGACTTCCATGATATGCCACTTACGGCTTGTCACCCTGTGAATTTCTTTCAGGAGCGCCCGTGCAACATCGGGATTTCGAAACTCATCGATGTACTTCATGGACTTCTCCTGAAACAGCCAACCCCTGCTGAACGCTCATGTGCAGCAAGAAATCGCAAGCCAAAAGTATTCACACAGCCTTTGCTTATTCTAACGATTGTGAGCTGTTGTGAAAACACTATTCTCACAAGGGACTTTCCAGTCATCGTCTTCAATCACTGGAGTGAAGCGGGAATCTCAATAGCTCACTCAGCTGCACCACCCCTGAAACAATCACCCAGCTTCTTTTCATAACAAGGCGCGCAGACAGGTTGGTACTTTTCTTCCGCTCCGAGATCGACACTTGGACCGACTCGAGTGGGTTGACCGTCTTTGAACTTCAAGTTAAAAATGGCTTTTTTGTTGCAAAAAGCACAGGTGGTCTTGACTTCCTCGATGCTGTCCGCAATCTCCATCAGGCGCCTGGAGCCAGAAAAGAGCTTGGTTTTAAAGTCCGATCTCAAACCGTAACAAATAACAGGAACACGGTGATAAGTGGCAATATGGCGCAACTGGTCGATAATCTGTTCGCTGAGAAATTGTGCTTCATCCACCAGAATACAGTCTTTGTCCTTCAGCTTATCCGTTGGAATGGTGGTATTTGCTTCCAAAAGCATATCGGCCTCTTTTTCCAGACCCGCCCTGGACTTGACGGTCTGAGCACCAAAGCGGACATCCAGCTTGGGTTTCAGAATGAGCACATTCTTTCCCTGTTGCTGGTAATTATGAGCCACTGCCAGTAAATTGAGCGTCTTGGCGCTGCCCACCGTTCCATGCCTGAAATACAATTTCGCCATTAGAGTTGAACCCTTTCTTTCGTCAATCGGGAAAACGCGCTGCTGAGCATTGCAAACAGCTCCACTTCATTTTTGGAATCAAACCAAATTGAATTTTCCTCATCCCAATCAAAATGCCAGGCCTTTGCCTCGCCTGCTACCCAAATTTGCAGGGCCGCCTGCTGGGTATTGATGACGTAGACAACGCCGGGCGCCTGTTCAAATCGAATGACCAGTTTTGCAGAACCGTAATCGTAATCAATTGCATCTTCATATTCGTCCAAACGGTCCTGAAGTTGTTCAAAAAGCTCAGCCGCTTTACTTTTATACTTTGATAATTCCATTCCTGCACCCTTCCATATTGTATTGATGAGACGCAAACCTAAATGCCCCAGCATGTCCAGTTATTAGCAGGGAAATCCGCATGCCTCTTGCTCTGTGTTGCTTGTTGCCGGAGTTGAAAATAGTTGTCAAGCCATCGCTCCGGCAGGTTACACGGGCAAGGTCACCGCATGAAAACGAGTTCTGAGACCATCTCCCCATTTCACGCAACACCAAGCATACAGCCAGTTCAACCTCTTGTCAAAAGCATGCACTTGTTTTTAATGATGTTTACTGATGGACAAGAATGCTTCCGTTTGCTTTGTGCTCTTCCACGCCTGAGTAAAAGTTGTCAGGTTGGCTTGAGAAACCAAGAAAAAGGCGTCGTATTTCACGGTGAAACCTGTCAGGGTGTTACATGAAAAATGTTTAAAATAAAGTACTTAGCAGAATTTATGGACACGGAAGGGGTTGGGTCTTCTCCCATGTCGATTTTGCCGACTTGGGATCCCGATCCACAATTGATTGGAGGCTATACGATCTGGTCAGGAAAGGCACGATTCGCAGAGTCCTGCGCGGAATTTACGATTACCACAAAATGAAAGAGATGTTCTACGAAGAAATCCCGGAATTCAATAAAATTCCAGCCGCATTGAGAGCATTTGAGAAGGAAATCAATAGTACAGCTATCGGTCAACAGTTGCTGATTCTCATTCAAACGGGTCAGAGCCAGCAAGAAAACATCCGGAATCAAATCTACCCGCAATGTGTGAATTCTCATGTAGCTGACACATCCGGAGACCGATTTTCGACCGTCAAGCGAGCACAACCGACAAAATGGAGCACCTGCTTTTTTTATTGACAAATAGGGGTCTTCACATAGAATTTGAACACAAAGGGGGCACCATGGAAGAAGAACATCTCAAAATATGTCCTGAATGCGAAGCCGGTTTGGAGCATCGGAAGTTTCAATTCTTCCACGGCTGGGTTTGTCCCGAGGGTCACGGCACACTCTACCCGAAAGGCGAATTGGAACGTATTCTTGAATCGTTGACTGGTTTGGCCGAAGTCAAGCTCGGTCTCTGGAAGAACAGAGAGCGGTTCTCTGTCGTTCGATCCCACCTCATGAGTCCAGACGGTCCGAGACCTCTGCTGGAAATCCGCGATACCGACAACGCCTACATCAGTGTTTTCGGTGACCCGGTTACCCACTCCCTTTGGATTCACACAGGTGAAGAAGAAAAGATTTTGGAATTGATCGAAAAAGTGGAAGAATCCGAAACCGTTACCGCGTATATGCATTTGGCAGCAAAGTCGGCTTTTGATCTTCTTGACGACGACATACCGCTTACCGAATCATCCGGCCGTCTGGTGATCTCGTTAAAACTATTGGCTGAACGCATCATGAAAGCCATGCCTTTCATCGCTTTTTAAGCCAACTGACACGGGAAATGGGATGAGACTATGCCGATGAAAAGAAACACGAATAGAACCCTGCTTTAACCACAAGAGACCGTCCAGTAATCCATCCCAACGCGTCTGTTCTTGTCAAAATCCGTTCTCAGAGAGGGAAAACATGATATTGATGGCATTCATCCTTTTATTATGGGGGGCCAACCCGGCAGACAGGGTATCAGAACGCCAGCAGGCGGTATCAAATGCGGCCTTGCCCGGCACCCTTTCCCTGAGTGAAACCATTGACCTGGCTCTTACAAGGAATGTTCTGCATCAGAGTGTCCTTTTAAAGAGAGACGAGGTCAAGGGCGGCATCAAAGAAGCGCGTTCGGCTGCCTTTCCCCAGGTTACGCTGAAAGGCTCCTACTCACAAACCCGATCCCCTTCCATGCTGAACAGCAAGGATTTTGAGAATTTTATAGAGCAGTTCCCCGATGGCAGTTTCAATCCACAAGTCCAGCCTCTGCATCTGCTTACCCTGGAAGTTCACCAACCGCTCTTTACTTGGGGAAAAGTCAAAAGTGCCATACAACTGGCCGAAATTGTCGCGGACATCGCGGAGTACCAAATACAAGCTTCCAAACTGAACACCGCTCACAAGGCGGCTTCCGATTACTTCCTCTATCAAACAACCCTTGAGGCGCTCCGGGTGGAAGAACAACAGCGAGAGGTGCTTGCAAAAGCATTGGAGCTGGTTCAAGTGCGGTTTGAATTGGGCCAGGCAACGCGGCTTGAGGTACTTCGAGCCGAATCGGCATGTGCCGAGCTTGAGCCTCAGGTCTTGCAAAGACAGTCGGATGTCTCACTGGCCAAAAGAACGCTGTTGCGCACGCTGAATCTCCCATCACATACCGATCTTAAACTGGATGACACGTTGTTCGATTTTCCCGAATTGCCGCCCCTTCGGCATTTCAAAGCTCTCGCCCTGAAAAACCGACCGGAACTGAGAGAAATGGAGCGGCAGAAAAGCAGCCTGGAAAAACAGAGTCAAATTGAAAATTCGGTGGGCAAACCCAACCTGGAGTTTAACGGCAGCTTCGGTCGAGAGGGATTGTACATCGACCGGCTCGGCAAGGATCGCTACAACAGCTGGAGCGCTTCCGTTAACATGAGCTGGAAAGTATTCGACGGCGGGAACCGCAATGGCAAAGTCGCTCGTCTCAAAAGCCAGGTCGATCAAACAGAACTTCAGAGAATCAACATCGTTAGTGAAATTGAATACCAGGTTGAACAGGCCTGGCTGGTCTATCAAACATCACTGGAAAAACTGACCGCCTCTGAACTGGGGGTTCGGGTATCGAAAGAAGCTCTTTCCGTGGCAGAGAGCAATTACAGGGAAGGCATTTCGGTTCAAACCGACTGGCTCGATGCCCAACAAATAGCGCGAAAGGCAAAACTGGACCTGCTCATAACTCAATTAAACACCAAACAGGCGCAGTTCAATCTGCTGAGAGCCATTGGGAACATGCCCCTTCAATCCTGGCAAACACCTTTAGGAGACTCCAAATGAAACACAGCATCCTCGCCATTCTACTTATCCATACATGGGGCCTGGCCCAGTCTGATCGCGGCGTTCTGGTGAGAGCCACGAAACCCGAGTTGAGAACCCTTCATTTAAAAGCCTCCTATCCCCTGGAGATCCTGCCCTATCGCGTAGCGACCCTGGCGGCTGAATGGAATGGCCCGATTGTCGCCATCGATGTAGAGGAATTTGAAAGGGTTAAAAAAGGTCAGGCTCTCTCCCGAATCGACACCCGTATCCTGGAATACCAAATTCAGGAAGCAGAGGCGAACTATCAATATGCCGAAAAACAGCTCAAGCGCTATCAAGGTCTTCACGAAAGAAAGGCGGTCACGGAACAGGCTCTTCTGGAGGTGGAGTTGAACCATCAAGTTGCGGAAGTGACACTCAATCGACTGAAACTCCAACACAGGAAAGCCACAACCAAAGCGCCCTGGAGCGGAATCATTTCAAAGAAAACCATTGAATTGGGCGATTTTGTCACGCCTGGTCAGCCGCTGTATGTTTTACTCGACGACACCCAATTTCGCGGACGCGCATCCGTATCGGGAAAAGACGCCTCTTTAATTAAAAAAGGTCTGCCTGCAAGAGTCTCCTTTCAGAACATCCAGACCGAAATTGAGGTCGTCATCAGCAAGGTCGCTCCTGCCATCGATCCGGAAACACGCAACCTGGAAGTGGAAGTGGTGTTCGGCGGAAACAGCGAACTCATTCGTCCCGGCATGGTGGCCGAATTGGAAATTGAGCAGAAAACCATGGAAAACGCCATGTGCATTCCGCTTTCCTCTATTTTGGAGTTTGAAGACGGAAAGGGCGTCTACCTCGCTGCCAACGGCAAAGCGATCAAGCGAATGATTACACCGGGAGAAGTGAACGGAGACAAGATGATCGTCCTCTCAGGACTCTCCCCCGATGACCACGTCATCGTCGAAGGTCAGAACCAGATTTCCAATGGCACCCAAATCACCATGACAGAGGAAGAACAGTGAAAATAACCGCTCTATCCGTTAACAATTCCGTCACGCTGTTCTTCACCATGTTCGCCATTGCAGTGGTTGGAACCATTTCCTATAAAACCCTGCCCAGAGAAGCAAGCCCCGATATTTCCATACCGCTTATTTTCGTTCACACCATCTACCCGGGAGCCGCGCCTGCTGAAGTGGAACAGCAAATTACCCGCATCCTCGAACGCGAACTCAAGGGTATCGACAATTTGAAGGAGCTTCGCTCTACTTCTCAAGAGGGACTTTCATCTGTGGAAGTGGAGTTCATCTCAGGCATCGATTTGGATGTAGCCAGACAGAAGGTTCGGGATAAGGTGGACATTGCCAAAGCGGAATTCTCCAATGAAGTGGAAGAACCCGTTGTCTATGAAATCAACTTTTCTACTTTTCCCATTCTTCAGGTTCACCTGTCCGGCAATGTGGGCGGTGTCAGACTCAAGCAGATTGCTGAAGATCTGGAAGACCAAATTGAAGGCATTCCAGGTGTGTTGAGAGCCAATCTCGTGGGCGGTCTCGAGCGGGAAGTCCAGGTTTTTGTCGATCCCGAGAAGCTCCGCCTTTATCACGTCACTTTAAACGATGTCATTGCGACCATCGAAAAAGAGCATCTCTCCATCCCGGGCGGCGATATCAAACTCGGGGATGTCGCTTATGCCGTACGCCTTCCAGGTGAAGTCTCCAACCCCGAGAACATCGCCAATTTCGTCATTAAATCAATCGATAGGAAACCGGTATTCATCCGGGATGTGGCTCAGGTAGTCTACGGTTTCAAGGAACGCGCTTCTTACGCGCGAATCAACGGTGTTGAGTCCGTCGCCCTCTCTATTCAAAAAAGAACGGGTGCCAACATCATCGAAGTGGCCGATGAAATTAAACGCATTGTCGCAGTTGAACAGGAAGGCTGGCCGGCCGGCATCCAGGCTGCCTTCCTGGCTGACAGAAGCACGGATATTCGAAAAATGGTTCACGACCTGGAAAACAACATCCTGTCGGGTATTGTGCTGGTCATTCTGGTGCTTATGTTTGTGCTGGGTTTAAGACAGGCTGTTTTTGTGGGTATGGCCATTCCCTTCTCCATGCTTATTACCTTCATCACCGTGCAAATGTCTGGAATTACCTTGAATATGATTGTTCTGTTCTCGCTCGTGCTGGCCCTGGGCATGCTGGTTGACAACGCGATTGTTGTTATCGAGAACATTTACCGCCACATGCAGGAGGGCAAAAGCTCTAAAGAGGCCGCCATAGAGGCCACCGAAGAAGTCGGTGGTGCCATTCTGGTTTCCACGCTGACCACACTGGGCGCTTTTTTCCCTCTGTTGTTCTGGCCAGGAATTGTGGGCGACTTTATGTACTACCTGCCTCTGACAGTCTCCATCGCCCTGTCCGCTTCGCTTATCGTCGCTCTTACATTCAATCCGGTGCTGTGCGGCAGCTTCATGCGCGTCACTATTAGAAAAAAAGATGGTTTACTCGCCAAGACAGGAAAATGGATCGACGCACTTTACTATAACAACCTGACATGGGCCTTAAATCACCGCTTCACGGTTCTGTCCGGAACCCTGCTGACTTTTATCCTGGTGTTGACCGCTTTTGTCTTCCTTAACAACGGCGTTGAGTTTTTCCCAACTGCCGAGCCTTCACAAATCTATGTGGACATAGAGCTTCCACCAGGCACGAAACTAGAAAAAACGGATCGTATTATTTCCGAGCTTGAGGAAAAAGTCACTTCCATACCCGATCTGAAAACACTGGCGGCCAGCTCCGGCGCGGGCAGTCAGGACGGCTTCGGGTCCGCTTCCACCCGAGGTAACGCGCAGGGAAGAATCATCCTCGACCTGATCGACCGCATGGACCGCCAACAGAGTTCGTTTCTAACACTGGAACAAACACGCGAAAGAGTATCCAGTCTGCCAGGAGTCACCATTGAAGTGGATCGGCCTGAAGAAGGCCCGCCAGTTGGTTTACCGGTAGTAATTGAAATCAGCGGCGATGATTTTGAGAAACTGGGTAAAATTGCCGCAAAAGTGAAAGAACTCATCGTGGACATCCCACACCTGGTCTCTCTGGACGACGATTTCGAAAAATCGCGACCGGAACTGTTAATTGACTTGAACCGAACGGAGGCTGCCCGGCTTGGTCTCAACACTCAGTCTGTGGCTTCTACCGTCAGAACTGCCGTGAACGGCACCAAAGCGGGTATTTTCAGACAGGGTGAAAACGAGGCCGATATTACGGTCCGATTCAAGGAAAGCAGTCGCTCGACGATTCATGACCTGGAGCAGTTAACCATCCATAACGAAAACGAAGTGCCTGTCACCCTTTCCAGTGTGGCCAGGATTCACAAAACAGAATCACTGACCTCCATCAAGCACAAAGATCAAAAACGGGTCGTGACGATCTCAGCCGATGTCACCTCACCGCCCCAGGCGGCTCCGGTTTTGATGGAAGTCAAGAGCCGAATCGCTAAAGCCAAAGACCTGCTTCCCGAAGGCTACACCATACAGTACGCGGGTCAAAACAAGGATGAAGACGAATCCAAGGAATTTCTGAGCAAGGCCTTTTTATACGCGCTCTTCCTGGTTCTGACATTGATGATCGCCAAATTTAACTCCGTTCGAATTCCCCTCATCATCATTACCTCGGTTTTAATGAGCATGATCGGTGTCCTGATTGGTTTGATGGTAACCAACATACCTTTCGGCATTATCATGACCGGGCTTGGCGTGATCTCGCTTGCGGGCATTGTAGTCAACAACGCCATTGTTCTGCTGGATTACGGAGAGCAGCTGCACAAAAGCGGACTCCCCAGAAGAGAAACCGTTTTAAAAACGGGTGCCAGGCGAATGAGACCCGTCATTCTGACAGCCATAACCACCTTGTTGGGCTTAATTCCCCTTACAACAGGTGTTGAATTTGACTTTGTCAATCTGCAATTCATAACCGGAGGCGAAAGCAGCCAGTGGTGGCGTTCCATGGGTATTGCCGTCATGTTTGGTTTGGCCTTTGCCACGTTCCTCACGCTCTTTCTGGTACCCGTACTGTACGATTTCTACCTGGGCAGTATCGAGAAAAAAGCCATGAAGTTGAAAACACGGGAAAAGCAGCTGTAACATGAGCCAGGTGCAGACCTCTCCGACTTTCCGACCAGCTTGCCCCTGCAAAGCGGGTTGCAAACACTTTTAAACGATTGCATTGTCTCGATCGTCAACAAGCTCTGTTTGCATTGAATTTGACTTTTTCAATTGCGATATCGATTCAGGTCATCTCCCTTTGTGACTTGGCCCTTCTTGTCTGAAACTGCCTTTGGGCTACATAATTTTACAGCCACTTCACAAAGGTGTATCGAGTTTCTCTTCGCTGTCCTTCCCTGGAAACACATCCTTCATCCAGGAGTTCTTTAATTCTCGTATTCCAGGTGGAACCTGAGATACCGGCAGCCCGAATGATTTCGTTTTTCCTCATGGGGCTTTGCGCACCTTCCAAAACCGTTAAAATCCTTTTTTTGCACTCTTCTGATGATATCCTCGTCCGCCTGGAATAACTCTTTCTGGATGACTTGGGAAAAGTGAATGACAAGCTGTTTGTTCCACGCACCCTGCGGACAATGACATCGATACTTTCCTTCTGGGCAATAAACTGGAATTTCTTTTTAGTCGTGATAACATTCTCACTGTCTTCCAAATCATAGAATGTGTGTTTCGTTTTGGAAATTTCTTTGGCGTCCCTCAATATGGAAAACAAGGTGATGTACTCTTCCTGTGACATGACACTTTTCTTTTTTGGTTCTGTCCGTAGAACTCCCATCTCTGCCTCTCAACAACTGTTCAATTACAAAGCATCATAAATTATATATATAGTGATACTGCCTTATACAGTCTTAAATATTAAATTAAATAACACATCAGTGTCAACATCTATTATGTATGTATAGATAACCTGAAAAAACCAATTCCTGCATAGTATTATTAAAAATCAGTTTATGTTGTACCTCTTCCAAAAACCTCTTTAAGAATTCTAACTAAACAAAAAAGAAATATTTCATATAAAAAGGTTTCTGAAATATCAACTTCAAACCAATACAAACACAATATATGACATAAAAAGCAAATCATTATACAATATTTTGTTTTTATTTTATTTTTTTTATGCTTTTTTATTTATAAATATTGTTGAAAATTTTGTTGTTTAAAACGTACTATGATTATTGATTTATTATTTATTTTACAGAACCTCTTTATAAAGTTTATCGGTCGTTTTTTCTTAAGGAACATAAGCTGTTTTTATAGAAACTGTAAAAAATCTCACTCAGGAAATGATCAATTTCGTTATTTTTTTTCTGTGCGGCACCGTTTTGGATGCAACTCCAATGTCCACTCTTTAAAAGAAACTCGCGGAAAGGTACAGGAAAACCCGATAGGCGGAGCCCGCTTGAAAGTGTTGAAATAAGGGCTGTGCACAGGTAAAATAGGAGCATCAGGTCAAGCATCCTGGATGAGAAAACAAGAATTGAAAGTGAGGGCCATTAAGATGAACAAAGAAGAGGCAAATAAAAATCGAGCAATAGAGGCTTTTCTCGAACATGAACACGCGGGATTACCCAGTTCAAAACTGAACCTGGTGTTTGCGCGTTCAGGAGTAGGGAAAAGCTCTTTTGCTGTCAACTTCGGTTTGGATTATGCACTTAAGAGCCAACAGGTATTGCATTTCAGTGTTGGCATGACATCCGAAAAAATCCACGAGTATTACCACGAGATCTTTTTAGACATGGCGAAAGCAAACAAATTATCTGCCAATGACTGGAGAACAGTGGAACACCATTTCACAGTGATAACTTACATCAAACCAGACAACCTTTTCAAAAAAATGGAAGCTGAAATCAAAACACTTATTGAAGATGCAGGCATGTCACCCAAGCTGATAATCGTTGACGGTGTTGACTTTAGTGAGCGCTCCAAGAGCAAGCTCAAGCTGTTTGAAGAAATAGCAGAGCATCAAAACATTCCCATACTTATGACCCTACGCATTCATCGCAAAGAAGACGGAGCGCTGGCTATCGAGGAGCCACTACACCTGGCACAAGAATTTACAGATTCCATTTACCTTATGGACTTTGAAGACAGGAAGATTGTTATCAAACGCTATGCTCAATCGTCAGATACACCTTATGACCTACCCTTCTACGTCGAACCTCATACGATGCTTTTGAAAAAATTACCATAACAGATCAGGCACTTCACTCCAGCATTTCGCAGTCAGAAAGCTTTAAGAAAATGTCAGGGAAGTGAGTCTGCTATTCGATGACAAAAAAAGCCCCGCAACTGGAAAACAGATGCGGGGTTTTTTTTGTATGGTGCCCAAGCCCGGACTCGAACCGGGATGACCGTCGGTCGCTACCCCCTCAAGATAGTGTGTCTACCAATTTCACCACTTGGGCTTTTAAGTTGTCAGCTTTGAGCCAAAAAACCAGCGGCTCTCTGTAAGGCTTGCTATGTTAACAAAAACTTTCTAAAAACTCAATCTACTTAATTTTATTTTTCGGTGGGTTTTTTCGTGGTTTCCGCTTTTTTCTTTTCTTCTTTCTTCATCAGATCACGTTTGTGCATTTCCCTAATTTCTTCGGGAACTTCATCACCTCTAAAAACTTCAATATCACCGATAACGTCGCTCAAGCTGCCCGCTTTCTTATTGCCGTCTTTATCAGTATAGATAACCTGGGCAGGTGTGCCGTCTTCCAAAACGGCAGGCACTTTCGATTCGCTGGATTCTGTTTTTTGCTCTTCTGGTGTGGAAACGGCAGTGGATTGCTCCGAGTTCGTTTCCACCGGTGTAAATTCATCTGCGATACTCTTGTCTTCGCTTTTGTGGAAAAGGGCGAGAGTCAAAGAGGTGAACATGAAGGCAATCGCCAAACCCGTTGTAAGCTTGGTGAGGAAGTTACCAGCTCCCTTCGCTCCGAAAACCTGTTGGCTGGCATTATCTGCCACACCAGTCAAGCCACCCGTCTTTCCATCTTGAAAGAGAATGACCAGAATGATTAATACACATATAACTACATGAGCTGAATAAATGAGAAACATAAGAGCTTCCTCCGAAGATTAGTTGGCGCCAGCCACAAGCGCGAAATCTTATCACAACGCCACGGTGAATGGAAACCTTTTTTAACCCGAAAAGCTCAACTGGGCAATTGCAGACCTGTTAAACAATTGATTTTATGAATCTTGAACAGGCCATGACGCATTCGCAATATTTACCGGCTGCCTTGAAAAAACAAAGAAAAAGCACGCTCTAGTTTTGACTGCCCTGAGACAACTTCTTTTGCGGCATAAAATAGATCAAGTTCCACCATTGAAAACTCTTGCCAAACGCGCTGATTGTTATAGAATGAGCCCGGCACAGGAGGCGAAATGACCGATAAAGAAAAAGATATACAGACAAACCAGGAAGAGGATTTTGCCGCCCTTCTTGAACAATACGAGGCTGATACCCTGACTCAGGTTGAATTGGGTGAAAAAGTGACGGGAAAAGTCGTACATCGCTCCAAAGAAAACCTGCACGTTAACATTGGCACACGATCTGAAGCCATTATGTCGCTGGAAGACCCGCGTACTGAGTCCATTGACATCGGTGACGAAGTAACCGCGTATGTGGAAAAAACAGACGGTGAAATTGTCTTGAACCTGGACCCTATTGTGGGCCACGGCGACTACAGCACGATTCAGCAGGCACACTACGCAGAAGAAGGACTTGAGGGAACTGTTATTGGCGTCAACAAAGGCGGGTTTGAAATCAACATCGCTGGAACAAAATGTTTTTGTCCTATCTCACAACTCGATTTATCCCGTATTGAAACACCCGAAAAATGGATTGGAACCACTCGGGAATTCAAAATTATTGAATTGGATGAAAGGGGTAAGTCAGCCGTTGTGTCGCACAGGCAGTTGATCGTTGACGAGGAAAACCGAAAACGCGATGAGCTGAGAGCACGCATCCATGAAGGTGTCAAGCTCACAGGGAAAGTGGCAGAAATCATGAAATACGGTGCTTTCATCGATCTTGGCGGCCTGAGGGGATTGCTTCACATCAGTGAAATTGCCCATTACAAGGTCAACAAGGTAGAAGATATCCTGCAGCTCAACCAGGACGTCGAAGTTCAGGTTGTACAAATTGAAAAAGACGAGAAAGGTCGGGAGCGGTTTAAACTATCGCGCAAGGCGCTCATACCCAATCCATGGGAAATCCGGGAGTTTGAAGAGGGACAAACCCTGAAAGGAACCCCATTGAGAACAGCCCCGTTCGGCGTCTTCGTCAAAATAGAAGAAGGCATTGAAGGGCTCATTCCCAAACGCCTCCTGAAACAAGCAGGAAAGCAGATAGACATCGAAGAAGTAGAGCTTCACACAGAAGCTGAATTCATTGTTGTGGAATGTAACAAGAACGAGCAAAAGCTCACTTTGGCTTACCCCGGCTGGGATGAGAAACCGCAATCTCATCTAAAGGTAGGGGAAAAACTGAAAGCAGAAGTTGTCAAAGTCATTCAGGCGGGTGTTCTCGTTCAAGCTCTTGAGGATCCAGCCCGCGGACTTCTGCCCAAACGGTTCCTCGAGAACATGAACCACAAGAAAATGGTCGCGGGTTTCCCGGTTGGCAAGGAACTTGACCTGGTGTTGGAAAGTATTGACGACAAAGGGCGTTACACCTTTGAAACCCTCAACAAGAAGAACGATGTCGACACACAAACGCTTGAAAAGTATTCCGATCAAGCCAGCATCGCTCACAATCCGTTTGCCGACTTTTTCAAAAAGTAATTCTCTTAAGAGGAGAGACATGGGGGTAAATAAGTCAAAACACGTCAAGAATTGGCTGTCCCCTTTTCTCTCATGCACCCACGGAATACTTCTGTGGTGTCTGTTGATTTTTGCCCTTTTCCATTTTGCATGCATGGATCTCACCCTCAAGGGGAAGATAGAGAAAGATGGTCGAATCACCATTGCCATGAATCTCAAGGCGGTGGATCAGGTACTGCAAAACGCAATTAAAGAATCTTCCAGCCGACCTGACAGCTTTCTCTTCTTACGGAAGAACAAGCTCATTAAGCGAGTTGACAAGCTTGGCGGTCTTCTGTCTGTTTACAGAAATGAGCTCTCAGATGGCATAAGAACTGTTCAGCTGGAAATTCAACTGCTGCATCCGGAAGATCTCAATAAGTTGAGCCTGCTGGACCCCATGTCCTTAAATCACCAGGGTAACGGCGTCTGGCACTGGAAATTTGGCGATGTCCCGCTGGGTACCGCTTTGGGAGCCATGGATGAAACGTCTCTTCTTCAACAGATTGAGCTGCTCTCACCCATTTTGAAAGGCCTGAAGCTGGATATCCAGATAGAAGCACCTGAGGTTGCGAAAACAAACCTGCAAAAAAACAAAGGCAATTTATACACCTATTCCATGGATTTTGATTCTCAAATTGCAGGGTTACAGACAAAAGGCAGACTGGTACATTACGAACGTCTGCTGGAGCCAAAACACCTGATTATTCCGAACCTGCCTTTACCCAGACCTGAGTCCAATAAAGCGCAGAAAAAGCAATAGTCTCAACATGGGGACGTGTCTTTACGCTTTTGCTCAAGAAACACTCATTTTCTGGATGTAGTTCATTTTTCTGATATACTGTTTGAACCACACAGCAAGGGGAACTTCATGGAAAGGCTCTTTTCGCCTGAAATGTTAACTGCGGAGTTGAGAAACCAAATCGTTGGCGCGTTGAAAGCTAAAACCGGCTTGCCCATGGAAATTTGCGAAGATCACACCAACAGTTCTGCCTTGCGAATCCTGAAAAGACATGAAAAAGAACCGCTCATGCTAACCGGTTCCCTCTTCAATTACTGGTTAACAGCGGCATACTGCCTTTTCCTTGAGGATCGTCGCCGCCTGGAAGGCATCCAGTTTGTCTCCAACAAGGCAAGAAGCAGGTACAGCAACTCCGATCAGTCCCTGGATTTTCTCGAAACCATTGCGGCTCCTGAGGAACAGAACCCTCACTATCAATTCACTATCAAGATGAAACTCCTCATTTTTGAAAAAGTAAAGAAGCTCATATCTGAACTGGAAGGTCACTGTTCAGAAACCCTTTTACTGCATCTTGAGTATCAGGCCCAAAAGACCAAGGCTTACCATATACTCAACCTTTCAAAAAGCACCTTTCACACACGCGTGAACCGGTGTAAGAAAAAACTGAAAAAACAGCTTTTAAGCTCAAAAGAGTTCATCGAATACTGGGAAACCATTAAAGCCTGAAACAGGAGGCGATCCTTGAATCAAAAAAGAGACCTTGAATACTATCGACCCCTCTTTGAATTCCTTGTCGAACGAATTAAGCGCCAGATTCTTATCCACAAGGAAACCGTCATCATCCCCGAACAAGATCGAAGGCAACAGGGAAAACAACCAATAAAAGGAAGTAAAAATGGGAACAGCTAATTTAAAGAACCTCTTCAATCTTGAAGCCGTCAATCGGTTCTTTGAAAACCTCCTCGAGAAAAAAGTACCCCATCTTGTGTTTGACTACTCAGATCATTCCGGACAGCTTCAGGGTATCGATATGGTGCAACAGGTCGGGAAAACAGCTGAACAGGAAAAGGTCATTGTCTCTACGGATAAAATATACCTTCATGAATGTTATGTAGTCTACCTGCACGCGGAAGACTATCAGCGGCTGTCTCCCCTGTTCAATGAAATAGAAAAAGACACCCTCGAACACCTGAAACAGATTGCGGATGAGCGCAATTACATCACAAAAGGATCCTTTCAAGTTGAATTCTCTAAAAATGAGAAAGTCAAAGCCGGCAGCATCATCGTGGTTTCTTCTCCCAGAGCCCAAGTCGCTAAAACGGTGTTAAATTTTCTTGAGCTGCCGGAGGACACGCCATTGGACTGGGAACAGCAGGCTTTTTCCGTCGGCCGGAAACACGATCAGGCTCTCAAGTCCATTTTTGAACTCCTCGATCGCGGACAGTACAAACCGGCAATCAGTCAATGCACCGAGTTCATACGAGCCTTCCCCGAAATCAAAATCGCCCGAACACTGCTGGTACTCATCCATTTTCTCGCAGCGGATGAAACTGGCGGCTTGAGAGCGCTCAACGAAGAAACCGATTTGGCCGCTGTTCCGTATGGAAACGCATTGAAAAGCATGGGTTATCTGGCTATCAGCGATATTCGCGCAGCGGAGAAATCAATCCATTCCTATTTCAAAAAGCAGGGAGATGACATTGCCTATCTGATGAAGGCTCTTGTCTGCGGACATCAGGGCAGCAAGAAAAAAGCAGACCAGTATCTCGGAGGCGCTTTGGCCATCAATCCTGAGCTTGAACCTCTCATCAAACATTTCTGGGATGCGGACTTTGTATCCAAACTCAAGAAAATGCCTGCAGCGGCATCTCAATCCGCTCAAAAGCCCCTGGCCTTGCGTCTCATCGATGTGGACAGCAATCAATCAACGGTCATCAACTATCAAGCTCATAGTGAACTGTTCTTCACACCGCACAAAAAACGCATGTCCAGGTATTTTCTCAGTTTTGCAGACGTACGGCCTGGCATGCCTCCACCTGAAACAAAAAAACTTACGGTGAAGAGCGGCGGGGGAAAACTGCTTGGTCACTTCCAAAACGGAGAGACATCCCTGTTTCAAGAAAACGCGCCACTTCACATCGAGGGCACGAATTGGCACTACAGCAAGAGTGCCGGGGTGAAACCGGAAAACTGGAAAGAGGACAGCCAGCGAAACTTCAGCCAGACCTGTCATTGCCTGAAAATTTACCACTGTGAAAAAAAACTCGAGCAGTGGTTCTTCACAGAAGACCGCACTTTGACGGTGGGGCGCAAGCCCCACGCGGGAAATGACTGGGTCATACCCACTGCCAGCATTTCCGGGTGCGCACACGGTGAATTTACCTGTGAACACGGTCAATTCTGGTTCACTGACCTGAAAAGTTCCAATGGAACCGTAAAAAACGGTAAGCTTTTTTCAGGTAAAACATCTCTTAAGCATGGAGATCTTCTCCAACTCGGAAGCACGTCACTTGAAGTTCATATTGGAGGTTAGTATGCACGGCACACTCAAATTCAAAACATGTTGTCCCATTCTATTTTTTGTCATTTCCTTTTGCAGTTTTGGTTTTCAAGGTGATTCCACTCCCGATGTGGAGCCATTGACCTTCAAACACGGTCCTCAGTCTGTGGTCGTTGTTTATCAGGGCCTATCGCAATCCGCTTTTCAAACACAGGTCAAGTCTCTTCTCCAACAAGAGAAGCTGAACCTTGTCAGCCCTGAGCTTCTGGAGGATTTTCCCATAGCAGAGTTATCAGATCCTTCAACCTCTGATCTCGTTATGACTGCGTACAAAGATGCAGCCAGGGAGGCCGTGGCTCATCTCTGTTTGGTAAAAGGAACACCTCAAAAACCGGAAGCCTGGCTGTACAGCCTTTCATCGGGAGGCGTACTGTGGAGAAAAGAACTAAAGCAGTATAAAAAGCCCACACCCACCTCTAACGGGGGGTTCTACGAAACACAGGTGTTCGCGCTCGCCACTTCACTCTTTGAAAGCGCGCAAAAGTTAGATCCGGGCAGCGCGGTGATGGTGCCGGCAGTGTCTGGCGACAATTCGGAGCGAGCCATTCAGAGAGCCCTGGAAAAAGCCATTCTGGATCACTCGAACTACATGCTGGTCAACAGGGAGGAAATGGATACGCTGGGCAAGGAACAGCTTTTCAACGAATCTCCTTTCGTGGATCCGGAAAAAGCGGTTCAGATGGGTCGACTGGTAGGCGCCCGTTTCATGTTTGTTGCCAAAGCTCAAGCCAATTTCTCTCTGCCGGGATGGGTGTATCTGAAAGTGAGATTACGCGTGATCGATGTCCAGACAAGCAGACAGATGGCCGAAGAAGTTGCCTCAAAATTCGCGATGCATGGGATCTGGTGGATCGGGCTCGCTGTCGTTGTCCTTTTGATTCTTCTGAAACTCCTTCGCTCTGGCGTCAAGTCAAAAGCTGAGGAAAAACAACGCAAACAGGACAGAGCGACACAAGCGTCACATCAAAAACACATAGAAACCATTGAATTGGAGGCAAACAAATGGCCCTCCGTTATTGCCGCGTTCAGAAAAGAGGTTCGCCAAAAGCAGGGTCCGGATGAGGCCATGAAATTTCTCGAGGTTGAAAAGAAAATCGGGCTACTGATCGATCGATTGCACAAATTACCCAGAGGACCTGAAGGCGTCATTACCGATGCCTCTCTCCACCTCAAACAGCTGAGACGTGTTGAAGACGCGGTGGCCGAAATGTCCCTCTACATTCTCAACCGGGATGGTTCGCCCCGGACATATTGTGAGCGCGTCATCCAGCAAATTCACTCACTTGAATCCGTATTAAACGAAATAAAGTAGCCGTTCCCTGCCAAACAAAAAAAATGGCGCTATCGTCTGGCAGGCCAAAAGGTTTGCCACGGCCTGCTGCCGTTCTTCGGCTGTCAATTATTACAACAAAGAGCACTTTCACAGTGGAATTAGCGTAAGCGATATTTTAACTGGCCTATTTGGCTTTGATCATAGCCAATAGCTGAGCGATATGGCTATCCGGTTCTTATGGGAAAGGGTGGTTAGTGTGATTTTCGAAGTGATGGGTTCCCTTCGTGAAGGCTCCAGGTTAGGACTTTCACCTCCAAATCTATAATAAGCATTTCGAACACACCTCTCGCCGGTGAACTCTGTGCGATGTCTTAAATGCGAATAGCTGCAGAGAATTAAAACCACTTTGGAAATAAAAAAGGCGTCTTTTTTTTGTAATCAACATAATCTTGCCCAAACCTAATTTCCAATTCTTTTTCTTCAATGACTTTAATATACGTCAACAAGATCATCGCAAATATGATAGACATTACAATCGCTGAGACCGAACCGATGAGAATGCCAATACAAACATAAAAAATAATTGTCCCTAACGCCATAGGGTTTCGGCAAATAGAAAAAGGCTTTTTTACGACCATTTTTTGTGTTGCCATTACAGGTATAGGCGTCCCATTACCAAATTTATATTGAACAACAATAGACCAAACAGCAAAGGCCCAACCCGTTAAAGCTAGAACAGAAATTAAAAAATAAATTCCCGAGTGTAAATGTATCTTATCAAGTTCAAACCACTTGTCAAAAAGAAAATAAGGTATCACGAAAAGGATGATTGGAATAAAAATGATAAAAAATGCAAATTGGGGAATAAAAGAAATCAACCTTTTCTTTCTGCTTTGTTCAATTTTAGAAACTTCAACTATTCGTTTAACGATTTTATCTCTCATTTTCATCATGCCCTTATTGTAACAAAACACAATAATCAGGCTTATACAATTCTATGAGTAAAGTAATCTGCGTCAACTTGAGTAACAATTGATTGTCCTGCTGTACTGACCGTGGTGGGAACCGGACTTTCTGAGTTATGAGTCAAAAAAAAGAATTGCCGGGTTTATAAGGAACAGGCTCAAGCCAGGCATTGTTTCGAGTTCTGTTTTTCGATACAATCGCCTGTGATTGGTTTTGTGCGGGCATTGGCAAAAAATGCGGTCTTTGCCAGCCGAAACCGCTTATTTCGCCCTTTAGTTTCAAGAACGCCGCCATAAAGAGAACACCACCATGAAAATCGCGAGCCGCTTGCTCCTCATCTACTCCTGTTTTTTTGCACTCCAGTTTTGTTCCAGCGGGAATCAGACCGGACCAGCCAAGGTTCACTGGGATCGGGAGGTATGTCCCCGCTGCCGCATGGCCGTCAGCGACAAGACCTTCTCCACCCAAATAAGAGCCAATTTGCCCGGGAAACGCAGTAAAGTGTATTATTTCGATGATTTTGGCTGTGCCATTTTGTGGTTGGAAGAGCAGGCGTGGAAAAACGAACCAAACATAGAAATCTGGATCAATCACTATCAAACCGGAGAATGGCTGGCAGCTAAAACCGCCCTGTTTGTCAAAGACCAAATTACGCCCATGGATTACCGTCTGGGTGCCATTAAAAAAGAAGAGGCCTCGGAGCACGCTGCAGAGGAAATCATCGATTTTGAAGCTGCGGTTCAATACGTATTCGAGCTGGAAAGGGAAAGAACGGACCCAAGTAACACGCCCGGGAATGGCGATCCCGAGCTTCAACGCAAGCTGGAGACCTGGAATTCCAACCATGACGGTGAATAAAAACCAGCATGGGCATCAACCCGGATTTTCATGTTCCCAGGCACAGGTAAAAAACGCCATCAAAAACCTCTGGTATTTTCCGGAACACAAGCACCCTTTTCGCCCTTCACACGTTCTATTTACCCAGCAGGTTTTTGCGAATTTTGGGGTCTTTCAGGGTTAAGCCCCTCAGCATTCTGAGACGCATCTCCTGGAAAGGGACGAAGTTTTCGCGGTTGTGTTCGTAACCTGCAAAGCCGTATCTCATGGGCGTGTTGTCTATTAACGAGTAGCGAGCTTTTTTAGCGTCAATCCATCGCTTGGTATCCTGGGCGTAAATCCAGATAACCGCCTTTTCCAAATCCAGCTTTTGTTCGTCAATCCACAGGATTGTGCAGCCGACGTCGTCAAAAAGATAGGTTTCACCCTGTTCGTTAATCAATTCAACGGCGTGTTTTAAAGTAAACACATTCATATTGCAAACAGGACAAATGGGCACGCCCAATTCAAAGTCAACGGGCTTCTTTTCCCTGTTGCCCGTTGAAAGGGCTTTGCCCTTGTCGCACGAGAGGGATAAAAGCAAAACCGCACACAGAATCAGTGTGTTGATGTAACGCGTAATCATTGTCAAAGCCAAACTCCATTTCTAAGGTAAAAGACGGTTGGGTAAAGTGTGATGGCAATCAGGTAAATTGTATTGAACAGAACGGAAGTCACGAACCACTTTGCGGGTGATTCTTTGGTGGCGTATTGTATAACAAAGGAACCGATTCCGAAAAAGGTGCCCGCGAACAGGGTCAAATAGAGAAAATAGCCTACGTAGCAGTAATCGGACTGAAAGAAGCAAAAAGGACAGTTGTGCGTGGGCAATTCGTAGATGTAACTGGAAAAAAAGCCGATAATCGACAAAATGGCAATAAGCAGAAACCCCAAATTGGAAAGCGCAAAGAGTGCGGCCCGTCTCAAGAAGAAACAAACCATCAACACCGCGAAAGAACCGTAGAACAAGCCCAGAATAACAGCATCGGGTAAGGCCGTAAATGAAGCGATTGGCGATTGACTGACCGCATTGAAAAGCGTTCCGCAACAACTGACAATAACGTGCGGATCGATGGCTGAAAACATCAGAAATTCCAGTGCAATCTCCGTTTGAAACAGAACAAAAACCAGAAAAAAGAGGGCAAACTTCCGTCGGGTATAGGGATAGTCGGGGTGTTTCATATCGTAAACGTGAATGGCCAACCAGAATCCGAAGAGATAGAGGTTGACTATTTTTAACACGAGCAGATAAACCCCGTAGGGCGTCGCATTGACGACACCCGCGGCACACATGGCACCGGGAATGACATTGGCAACGAGATCCAGAGTGAAAATAAAATAAATAATGAGTGGGAGTTTCAGAGCGAAAAGGAATTTAATCATGGTTGCCACCAGGTAACTCTGTTTCTCCAGACGATATTGCCCGGTGGATGTGGATTCGAGGTTCCAGTTCTTGACAATCCCGACAGACAGAAAGAAACACAGAAACCCGAAAAACACAAACAGAACATCCAGCAGCAGGATGGCAATGACATCGGGTGTGGTTAAACTCATTGAATTCTTCCGTTTTTTATAGCTATTTCCCGATCGGAAAAATCCAGGTTATGGAAAACGGGGTCATGGGTAGCGATGATGAGGGTCTTGCCTTCTGCCTTGATTTGCTTCATAAAAGATAAAAAGTTCTGCGTCAGCTTGGCGTCGAGGTTGGCAGTGGGCTCATCGGCCAGGATGATTTTGGGAGCATTGACCAGGGCTCTGCAAATAGCCACCCGCTGTTGTTCCCCACCCGAGAGTTTACCGACTTTGGCTTCTTTCTTCTGAAGAATGGAAAACCGCTCCATAACGGCCTCTGCTTTTTCATCAATTTCCGCCAGGCTCAGGTTGGATGGCAGCAGAGGCGCCGCGATATTGTCAAACACATTCAGGGTGGGAATAAGATTGAATTTTTGAAAAATAAAACCAATGTGGTTGCGCCGGTAGAGCGCGGCAAAGTTGTCGGGCAGTTTGGATATGCGCTGATTGTCCACCACGACCTCGCCGCAGGTGGGTTTACTGAGTGCCGCGATCAGAGAGAGAAGTGTGCTTTTCCCGCTGCCGCTGGCTCCTTTCAAGATCAATAATTCGCCCTGTTCCACAGTCAGGTTAATATCCTCCAGGGCAACCAGCTCATTGGCTTGACGCGCGTGAAAGACTTTCTTGACATCCACAACTTGTATCACGATCGAATCACCTCTTCAGCTTCCAGTGTGGCTGCCTTCCAGGAAGGAATAATGGTAGCGGCAATGAAAACGGGAATGGTTACAAAAAACAGAAGTGCCAAAACCTGACCATCCAGCGCGAATGGCAAGTTGAAATCCGGTTTAAGGGTGGAATAGCCTGTGAAAATATCCCTGAGCAAGGGCGCCTGCAGCAGGTAAACATAGGCCAGTGAAAGCACCACCGCCAATAAAAATGATGTCACTGAAATAATGAGTGCTTCGTAGAATTTCACGGCCAGAATATCCGCCATCCTCCACCCAATGGCTTTCAAGATGCCAATTTCCTTCTTCTCTTCGGAACTCAAGCCGCTGGCCTTGTCGTAAATAATGATGAAAAAGGTAAAAATGGCCAAAACAAAGAGTGCCAGAAAGAGTCCGCTCTTGTAGTCAAACAGATTTTGATAACTGACCTTGATATCTTTTTTGGTGATGATGCGTGTATCGGGATAGAGTTCACTGATCTTTAAAACGACGGTATCGATTTCCTCGGGATTGGGTATTTTCACCACCAAATCGGTGGCGAGCCGATCGTCCAGGCCGAAGATCTCCGCCACAAGATCTTGACTCATGACAATCATGTCATTTGATTCCAAACTGGTTGCAGCCTTGAAAACACCTGCTATGGCAACTTTTTTGGTTTCACCATCGGGTTTGACGAAATAGAAGAAATCTTCGTAGTAGTTTTTTTTCAAGATGTCCTCGACACCGGCACCGACGATCATGGAGGGTTGATCGTCTTCGAGTTCGCCTGAAAACCGATCCGCGATGGTGGCCAACGACTCTTTGTATTGGTTTTCATAGATGTCGATGCCCATAACACTGAAGTTCACGCCTTCAGGTTCAAAATAATAGTAGCCCCACAGTCTGGGAATCACATCATCAACCCCGTTGATCTCGAGAATGCGATCGACCCGCTCCATTTCAATATCTCGCTGTTTTCCTGCCACAATTTTCTGAACGATAACCTCCGGTAAGGCCTCCAGGGTGGAATAGAGCTCACTTTTAATGGAAGAGGTGATCAAGAAAACAGAAGAGAGAAGAAAGATCAGCAGCGTAAAAATAACACCTAGGAAGATGTTTTTTGAACCGCGTCTCATTAAGGAGCACATCGCAAATTCAAAGAGTTTACTGTTCAATTTTCATCCTCGATGGTTGTTTATTGACAATGAAAGAAGGGCTGTAGACAAAGGAGGCCGTGAAGAAATCTCTAATTTCCGGGCCTTCGTTAAAGATGGAAAAAGAGTCGCTCAAACTTCTATGCCGAATGGAGCGCGTTTCCCCGGAAAAGGCCAGGTCGGGGAGCGAAACGATTTGGATGTAAGTGCTTTTTTGTGCGCGCTCTGCTTGATCATGCCCGCTGTTTTGAAGAAGCAGGACCTCAAAGATCAGTATAGTGATCAAGCTGAGTGAGATCGCAAAAAACCACCTTGTTTTTTTACCGGTCAAGCTTCACCACTTTTTCGAGCGTAATTTGGTTGAAGGTCAGTATGTCACGGCCTTTGTGATCGTTTAGGAACGTAGCCGCATCGTGTTTATTCAAAAACGGAATGAGTTCATGACCCATGGGGCCGAGAATATCGCTGCCAATCACGTAATAGGCCTGCTTGCCATCGATGGTCTTCTGAGAGTAGTAATCCGTCACCCAGACACAATCCGCTTGACCACTGACGGCTGAAATGGAACTCCATTTCTCAGGCTCGAAATAGAATTTCAGCAGGTCTTTGACACCGTCGAAGGAAAAGTGACCCTGGTGGTCTTTGTACTGCAATTGCGCGGCCCATCTTGGGTATTTGTAGACAAACATGCCGCAAACCGGACATTTTTCATCTTTGGTGATCTTCATACTTGCAATGGACGAAGGTGTATGGCCCATTCTTTTCACTTCCCACAAATAAAGACAAACAGCCTGCAGCTTTTTAGGGTTTAACTCGCCACAGAGTTTTTTGGAAGCAATGTCAGCTTTCAACTCATTGATTTGACGGTACTTTTTGAGATCGATGGATGGATCACACAGACTTTCAAAAATCTTTTTTCCCATGGGATACATCTTCTTCTGCTTTTTTTTATTGGTCATGGCAATGTCGGTTTCCAGCGACTGTTTCGCCGCATCCAATGCTGTTTTGAAATCGACAATCGTTCCACCCATACTCGCAGCAAAAGCCTCTGCATTTGCCTTCTCTGCGAAAGCGATTTTACTTCTTTTCGCCATCGTTCCCGGCACGTTACTGCCCAGGACATAATAGGCGGCTGCGGCATCGACCAGTTTCTCACTGGCTGCATCCACAACCTGAATACCCTCCAGAAGGCCAGGCTGCTGATCCATATCTACCAATAGACATCTCATGGAGCAGTACTGTCGGTGTTCCCCGGTGGTCTTATTTTGAGCCACGTGCGATGTTTTGTAAAACATCTTCAGGTTCATACCGCATACGGGGCACCACATTCTGGCGGTTCCTGTCTGAACCAGTTCAGGCTGGGCACTGGCCTTTTTGTGAAATTCACCGCTGCCGGCCATCACTGCGGGCAGGCCCGTGAAACTAAGCAACAGAATAAGAGAAAAATAGCTTTTAATCATGCATCTCTCCTTACAGTGATCAATGGTATTCTACAACATTTTGGAGTTATGAGCTAGATTGCTGAAACTATAATCAGGGCCACCCAAGGATAAGAATAAATAGACTTTAAGATAGTTGAGAAAGAACCGTTTCGCAAAGAACACCAGATGTTTGTAGCGCATCACAACATCTCAGCTGTTGGCCTGCAGGTAATCGGCAATCCGGCTGGAGGCCTTTCCGTCCACACGTCCTACCAGCTGTGCTGTAATCTCGCGGCGCTGCTTGTGGAACATGGCAGGCGTGGACAGCTGTTCCCGAACGGTCTTTTTTAACTCTCTGTAGTGCCCGACATGAGCTCCAAGGTGCCGATAATTTTTGATATCCTGGTCCATTCGTCGCTCGAAACGGTAGCGAAGCGGACCTCGATAAGTCCAGCGCAGTTTGAGGAAATCACACCAGATGATCGGCTTATCTAACGCGGCAAACTCAAAGAGCGATGAAGAGGCTTCGCTAATGAGCAAATCCGCCGTTGCCATGAAAGGCAGCAGAGAGTGTTCGTCTTTACGCGCTATATAAACATTCGATGCCTTTCGCCATTCATCGATACGTTCCCGTTGAGCCGCATACCTGGCCTTGGCAATGGAAAAGAAATGGGGTTTCACAATGAGGTTGTATTCAGCAAACTCATCAGGCCAGCTCCTGGGAACCAATTCAAGCGAGCTGGGGTAAAAAGTCGGCGCGTAGAGCAGTGTTTTTTTAGATGGATCCAGACCGTTGGCTTGCAGATCAAAGGGCGTGAAGTCGCCATTGATCAAGGGATCGAGTTTGGCGAACCCAACCTGGACAAACGTATCTTTGGGATACATTTCCTGCAATTTTTGATATCGGCGATCCCCTTCCACAAACCGAACGTCCATGGGCGTATCGGATTTGGTGTAGTAACTCATTTTCGGCCCCACACCGTGACCCAGTTGAATACTGCGCGTCTTGCCCGGCAACTGATTCAGCCAGGGATAACTGTTACCAAAGAAAATCCAGTCCGGCGCGTTGTCAACGTAAATGGCCAGAGAGTCTTTTTCACTCTCAATCCATACGGCATCGATGCCTTCTGCTTCTACGACTTGTTGTAGAACATCATTGAAATCTGGATTTCGATACACGCCGAACTTGCATTCAACACCGCGTTTCTTGAGTTCCTTAAAAACCGGCAGGTACTGGGTTGTGTAGTAGAGTTCCTTGACATCAAAAAAAACTTTCATGGTTGGAAAATCTCTTTAAAGTTTTTCAAGCACTTTACGTAAAAGCGTGCTGGAAGTGTGTTCGGTGTAAGGGAGGTAGACAATTTCCACATTGACGGGCTTAAACTGCTCCTCCAGTCGATTCCAGGAATCGGTGCCTTTCCAATCACTGCCTACAAACATGCGATCGAACTTGATATTCTTCCAGGCTTCGAATTTATCCATATTGGTTTGGGGTACCACTTCATCGACGAACTTAATCGCCTCGACGATGGACATGCGTTCGACAAATGGAATAGCTGGCTTCTTTTTCTTTCTTTTGAGGCAGAGCTGATCGGTCGTAACACCGACAATCAGATAGTCACAGCCCATTTTGGCACGCCGAAGAATATTCAGATGGCCTATGTGAAAAAGATCGTAAACGCCCGTTGTGTAACCGATAATTTTATTCATGGTGCTGGATTGGATCCCCCGTATTTATTTGAAAATGCGTTGACGATTTTTGGCGTGCGTGTTGGGTGAATCATGATTCACTGTCCAGATCAAGACCTGCCTGAAAACATCATCATTCTGTCGCATGATCACCATCAGACTCTATCAGAAAGAAGCAGGTAAAACAACGATTTCTATTTTAGAAAACAGCTCATTCTCAATCCTCGCCAATAGAGGAAAGACAGCATGCTTATCCCCTTTTTGCGGTCTGGCATGCAGCAAAATTCCCACCTGAAACCAGATCACTTTTGAACCCGCTACCACGTATCTCTGAGAGCGCGCATCTCCAGGAATTTCTCTCTGGAGTACTTGTCACTTTTGGGATCACTTAAATACAAAAACGGATTTCGCTTTCTTTCCTGGCTCAACAGAATGGATTCCTCTTGGGTTGAATCGTTTCCCGTAGCCATGGAAAGTGACTTGAGAAACCGGGCATTGGCAGCTCGATAATCATGCCCTGGAAGCACCACTAAATGACCGGGCATGCTGGCCAGGACGTTTTTAAACGAGTGGAACAGTGTGTTGACATCGCCACCATTTTTACAATTCCCGCAACCCAGATGAAAGAGTGTGTCGCCGGTTATGAGATAGGTGTCATTCACTTCCAAACACAGCGAGCAGATGGTATGTCCAGGTGTGTACTTCGGTTTAAAGACCATTGTCGCACCAAAGTACAGAGCATTGCCATCCTGAATGGCATGGGTCTGACCGGGCGCATCAGCGTCAGGATGAGCCCAGACCTGGCATTTCCAGCTTTCCAGCAGAGCGCGATTGCCACCCGTATGATCAGCATGCCGGTGCGTGTTGATAACCGCTTTTAAGGTTAAACCGCTGGTTTGCAGGTAGTGCGCCACTTCGCCAGCTCGAAAAGGGTCTATGACAACTGCCTCGCCGCTCTGCTGACAGGAAAAGACCGTGGCGTAGTTTTGGTAACTGTTTTTAAAGAAAATGCGTTTCATTTTCACGGCACAACCTCGGATTCCGATCTCGGCATATCATAACACGTTTTATTCTGGAGACTTTCAAGGTCGCGATGAACCTGCTACAATGGGTTGGTATTCAAAACTAAATTAAGGAAAAACGCTATGTCAAGACCTCTTACCATTTTAACAGAAGATGAACAGTTACTTTACGATGCAGTCTACGAGTATGCCTCAGAGGCTATCCAACCTCATATCATGGAGATGGATGAAACACAAACCATGAAGCCGGAATTCATCGAGGAATTCTTTGAGAGCGGTTACATGGGAATAGAAATACCGGAGGAATACGGTGGACTGGGTGCCAATTTCTTTTCGGCCATCCTGGTCATTGAGGCCCTTTCAAGAGTGGATGCCAGCTGCGGTGTTTTAGTGGATGTGCACAACACCCTGGTCAACAACGCCATCCTTCGCTGGGGCAGTGATGAACTTAAAGCCAAGTACCTGCCCAGATTGGCCTCCAAGGAATTGGGAGCTTACGGTTTGTCTGAGTCCGTCTCGGGATCCGATGCCTTTGCGCTTAAAACTACCGCTGTGGATAAAGGCGATCACTACGTTCTCAACGGCAGTAAAATATTCATTACCAATGCCAAAGAAGCCAATATCTTCATCGTCATCGCCAATGCCAATCCGGCATTGGGGTACAAGGGCATTACCGCTTTCGTGGTTGAATCCAGCTTTGAAGGTTTTACGAAGGGGAAAAAAGAAGACAAACTCGGAATCAGAGCCTCTTCCACCATGGAACTCTCCTTCGATGACATGAAAGTGCCCAAAGAAAACGTTCTTGGTGAAGTGGGTAAAGGTTACAAAGTGGCCATAGAAACGCTGAACGAAGGACGCATCGGAATCGGTGCTCAAATGCTCGGTCTGGCTCGCGGAGCTCTGGATGCCGCCATCGCCTATGCCAAAGAACGCACCCAATTCGGTAAACCCATTGCCAAGTTTCAGGCTGTTGAACATGAAATCGCAAACATGGAATGCGAATGGGAGGCCGCGCGTCTGTTGATCTATAACGCCGCCCGGTTAAAAGACGCTGGCGAGAACTTCATCAAGGAAGCCGCCATTGCCAAGTACAAGGCTTCCCAGATGGCTGAAAGCGTGACCTCCAGATCACTGGAACTTTTCGGCGGCTATGGTTTCTCGAAAGAATACCCCGCCGAAAAATTCTTCAGAGATTCCAAAATAGGGAAAATCTATGAGGGTACTTCCTTCATGCAGCTTTCAACCATAGCCAAGATTGTCCTGGGGAAATTTTAAGGCGTTTTAACTCCATCCGGCAGTTGGGGCTCTTCTGTGCGTGGGCAACACCCGCCCAGTGTCAACTGCCGGACTCGGGTTTAGCAGGCTCAGATAACATCCGGTTTAAAGAGGGCTGTTGAAAAGCCTTCTTTTTGACTCATGCCCGCTCTGGAGCGCTTTTCTTTTTTGCTCAATGGCAGCAGTGGGCAATGGAATGCGTATCCCTGAAAGCAAAAACGACGAAACCCGAAAAACAGCTCAATCTCTTTTCAGAATTTCAATCAAAGGTACAGGACTTCCGAGGAAAGTTCCCTGACCGAAGTCAACTCCAAATGATTTAATTTCATTCCTGGTTTCTTCGTTTTCAATATGCTCGGCTATGGTTTTGAGATTGAAAACCCCGCTAATATCCGTTACAGCCCGAACCATGGCCCGGTCGAGAGCGGAACAAGTGACATCGTTCACAAAAGCACCGTCAATTTTGATGTAATCCACAGGCAGGTTTTTAATGTAATTGAACGATGAGAACCCCTTCCCGAAATCATCCAGGGCAAAAAGGCAGTTAAATGTTTTCATCTTGTAAATAAAACGCCTTGCCATTTTTAAATTTTTTATGGCGGCAGATTCCGTTATTTCGAAACAAATACAGGATCCTGAAAGAGTGCAATTGGATAGAATGGATATGAGCTTGTCTTGAAAAGATGTACTGTTAATGGACTGCCCTGAAAGATTAATGGTAAAAATGCACTTTTTATCGACTAAGTATGGATATTTTTCAAGTAAACTGATCGTTCGTTTCACCACCCAAGTGTCAATTTCCGTCATGAGATGTCTTCTCTCAGCCACATTCAAAAAGTCTCCAGGCTCCAGCAGGGAACCTGTATCCTCAAGAATCCTCAAAAGAACTTCATAGTGCAGAGGTTCCTCTTCTCCTTGAAGGGAACAAATAGGCTGAGCGAATAGCACGAAGTTTTGCTCTTTAATGGACTTTTCTATTTGAGCAATCCAGGACCAGCTCTTCCGTCTTTTCACCAGAGATTGATCTTCCGACTCAAGATAGGTAACGATATTTCCACCTTGATCCTTGGACATGTGGCAGGCCATATCACCTTTGGCCAGGAGGAAAGATAGCGATCTTGGAGAATCGATATACAAAACACCAAAGCTGGCACTCACATTGAATTGCTGCCCCTCCCATGAAAAAACTATGTCCTGGATTCGCTGTCTTATATGCTCCGCCTGGCTCTTTATATCGTCTGACGTGGTTTCAACGATGTAAGCGGTAAATGTATCTCCACCAAATCTTCCGATAATGGTTTCTTCGTTAAATTCATTTTGGAGCAAAATGCTTATCTGCTGCAAGAGACGGTCTCCGGCAAGATGACCGCAAGCATCGTTGATCACTTTTAGACGATCGACATTGAGAAAAATCATCCCCGAAGAAGGCTTTTTACGAACAGTGGTAAATTGCTGCATGATCGCTTCTTCAAATCCACGCCGGTTCAGAAGCCCTGTAAGCGCATCGCGATGAGCCTGAATCTGGAGCTTGTTTCTCAATTGCAGGTTCTGTTCTGTTCGCAGAGCAATCAGCAACGGCAGAAAGAACACAGTACCCATCAACAACAAGATGATACTGTATTCCATGTAAGAAGAATTAGCCAGGATACCAGCGGCACCTCTGCCTAGAATGCTCCAAAAGATAAGAGCTGTCACCATCATTGCAAAGCTTGTAAAGCTTGGCTGAAACCTCATCGCGCTCCAGGTAAGCAGTGCAAGGGGAATGAACCCCATAACAACAGCATGGAGACCAACGCGCTGACTGTAATAATGGAGGACAACGAAAGACAGGATATTGCACAAAACCCAGAGAAACATTTCTTTATTTATCGGAATGCTTAGGTCCAAACCCAGCTTTAAGTGTCTCCTGAAAGATAAAAAGAGCGTGATGAAAGCAGGTGAACAAATCAAGATGCCAAACCAGTTCCCGAGAAACCAGAGAAAAAGCGCGGGGAAAAAGTCGGGCACACGACTTGGGTCCTCAACAGTCAAGTATGTCACGCCTATCAAGGCACTCAACAGGCATATTACCGCACCGAATAAAAGCAGCTTTTTCAAACTGTCAATGGAATTCTGAAACATAACTTCCTTGGGCAGGATGTGTTTTTTAAAGGGAACAATTAACCAAGGAACCCCCACATTGACGGCAATTGAAAAAACCAATTGAAGCGGCGAAGCCCTGGACACCAAAAAGTGACCGAGTAAAACACCCCCAAGCAAAGGCAGTATGGCTCGCCTCTTGTAAACAAGATAAGCAGCGACAGCAAGACCAGTAGGAGGCCAGACAGGGGTGATCTCATCGGCAGCATACATTGTTGAGGCCGCAACCTTGAAGAGAATCAAGTAGGTTGGAACAATTGAGAGCAGTATTAACCTCTCCCAATAGATTAAACTCTTAAAGGTCCATACTTTCATTAAATGTCCTTTCCTGCATTACCTGTTTATCAAATGATTCCTTAAATCGAAAAACGAGATACCTTCATGGGGGCAGTTTGATCATCCATCATTGATATCATGGCCGATTTGCATTCCTTGTAGAGCGGATGACTATGGTCATGCTGCAAAAAACACAAAATGAAACGGTAATCTTTTAGAGCTGAGCAATAGTTCCTGAGTCCCAGTTGATATATTTGACCGCGTTGAAAATACAAACTGAGATCTTCAGGAAGGAGCTCTATAGCAGAAGACAGAAACGCTATAGCTGAGTGGTAGTTCTCTTGCTGTATGGCATGTTCGACTCGACGCAAAAAGGGCTCTTTAATCTCTTCTTGAGTCAACTTGCTTCCGCGTTTTCCTAATATGAGTTTAAGCATGGCCCTGACATCATTTTCGGTTTATTATTTGGGTGATGTATACATCAAATATGCACCTTTAAGAAAAAAGATTACATGAAGATGAGCACAAAGTGAAGAAAAAAGTACAATAAAGTTTGTACGCTCATCCAGTGGGGTGATCAGCTGAGTCCGACAAGCAAATATAAGCAAAATTCTTTGTTTGCGTTATCGTGTTTACGATTAAAATCAGCCCGGATCTCACCAGGCCGGGAAAAGCACAACATCGTGTTTCATTTACAAACGGCTTGAGTTAAGATGTGGAAACTCACAAACGAGGTTAATAATGGATAAAAATGGAAATACCGGGATTAAAACGGTGTTTTTAGACAGGGACGGCGTGATTAACAGGCGCATTATGGATGGATATGTTACATGTAAGGAAGAGCTGGAAATCCTGGATGGTGTCCCGGAGGCATTGCGTATCCTTACTGATGCAAAATACAGAATAGTCGTGGTTACAAACCAAAGGGGAATTGCTCTGGGTTTATACAACGCTTCAACTCTTGCACACATACATGACTACCTGAATCAGGTACTTCGTCAATATGGCGTGCGATTAAATGAATTCTATTTTTGTCCGCATGACCGCCAGGAAAACTGCCTTTGCAGAAAACCAAAAGCCGGATTGATCGATCAGGCGAATGAGGTCTCAACGGTTCATTTTAAAAACTCATACTTAATTGGAGACAGCGATACAGACCTGCTAGCGGGAAGAGCCCGTCATTTACGTGTCATAAAAATTGGACCAATTGAAACCGTCATCCCTGAAGCCAGGTTTGATAATTTACTGGAAGCGGCAAAAGCCATAGCGGCAGACCAGATTCCAGAATGACCACGGCTTGAAAGCAGTAGAAAAACTGTATTGTGAGAGTTAAATCAATTTGGTACATTCAAAACTCCCAAAGCGATCGTTTCCTTGAGAACCTGATATGTGAAGAGTGTTGTTAAGTACATCCAACGCTCGCCGTTTTTTTTACGACAAGCGTTGTTATCAACTCCATATTGAAGCTCTGGGCAAGGGATCGATGAGATAGCCATGTTTCACGACTGTCTTTTCCAAAACATAAATGTCGGGATTTCACCCTGCTCTTTTTTGCGCCATACCTTCGGATTTTATCATCTCAACAGGACGATGTATGATCATGGCGTTGTATTTGTACCGGTTTGATTTTCTTTTACACCACACCGTGGCAGTGGCCAGGACCGGTGCCCGGTCGGCGGTTGATTTGGTTCATCATATCCAGCAATTCGTTTTGACAGGCTTCCACAGACTCGATCAGCACCGTTTTGCCTGGATAGATGGTGTAGCTTTCTCTGAAAAACTTCGGCGTCACATTGGGCATGATGACATTGGCACCGCAATTGAGCCCTTTAATTCTGGCTTCCATACCGCCAAGAGCCGACAGGGCTGTGGTACCGGGAATGTGGGAGTCGGGCCTTAAAATGCGGCTTAAAGCGATGACTTTACAGGTCATCTCCACGTTGCTGGGAACCTGATCGTCAGGATGAGCCCGGCGCGGCGTCCATCCGGATCCCAGTTTGGTATCAGGATGCACGAGAAAGGGACCAACACCGATCATTCCCAGGTTGTACTTGCGGAAAAGAATCAAGTCATCGGCCAGGATGTCGAATGTCTGACCGGGGAACCCAATCATGACGCCGCTGCCCACCTGGTAACCCAGCTTTTTTAGCAGAGGCAGCTTGGAGGTGCGCATGCTGAGATCGCCTTTCTTTTGGGGATGAATCGCTCCAAAAAGTTCAGGATGACTGGTTTCAAAGCGCAGTAAATAGCGGTCGGCACCGGCTTCTCTCCAGAGTTTCCAATCGCGGGGATTCCTCTCTCCGATTGAAAGTGTCACGGCGCACGGAGTTTCCCGTTTAATGGTCCGAACCACATCGGCCAGCCACTCCCCTTTTATTTGCGAATCTTCGCCTGATTGCAGAACCACTGAACCGTAGTTCATTTGTGAAGAGAGGAGTACCGCTTCCATGATTTGCTCTTTATTCATGCGATAGCGGTGAGCCTTTCTGTTGCCAGCGTGGAGACCACAGTAAGTGCAATGACTGGAACAGTAACTGGATATCTCGATCAACCCTCTCAAGTGAATTTCATCTCCCACATACTGAGCGCGAATGTCATTGGCGTATTGATAAAGCTGCTCTAGTTTCCCGGGATCTGTTTCAACAAGCCAGTCATACACATCGCGCCTGCTCATGTCAGGAGAAAGCATGATCGAGTGCCTCCGTAATTTGAGGGAAAGGACTGAGAGCGCGATCCAGTATGCCGAGACTTTGAGCGATAATGAGACCGTAATTGGAGATAGCGACACCCTGGTTCTGGCAAGCCATAATGCGATTGAGAATTTCCTTGCGATTCCACTTGCAGCCGCCGCATTGAATAACCAGGCTGTATGTTGAAAGGTCTTCCGGAAAATCGTGACCCTGGGTGATCTGAAACTCCAAATCGCAACCCGTGTATTGCTTTAGCCAGCGAGGAATTTTTACACGGCCGATGTCTTCCTCTATGGGGTGATGTGAACAGGACTCAGCAATCAGTACGCGATCGCCTGATTGAAGTTGATCGATGTACCTGGCTCCGTGTGCCTGAGTGAGAAGGTCGCCTTTGAAACGCGAAAAGAGGATGGAAAAGCTGGTCAGGGGAACATCTTTCGGCGTATCTTCGGCCACTTTCTGGAACGCCTGAGAATCGGTGACAACCAATTCCGGTTTCTTTTTCAGCATATCCAGAGCCTGAGACAGTTTGCTTTCCTTGACAACCATGCTGATGGCATTGTGATCCAGCGTGTCTCTGATACTCTGAACTTGAGGCATAATCAAGCGGCCGCGCGGGGCTTCCTTGTCGATGGGAACCACAAAGACGACCAGGTCACCGGCTTGAATCAAGTCGCCCAAAATAGGACGATCAACCAGCCATTCTTGCGGGATGCTGTCCAGCATACCCTGGCGTAACTCCAAAATGCCCTCTTGCTGCGGCACGCTTGTTTTGATCATTTTGAGCGAACGCTTTTCAACTTCCCGGCAGAGTTCCGCTGAAGGCTGGTGAAGATCCGATTTATTGTGTACAACCAGAATGGGGACCCCTCTGGATGTGAGTTCATGATAGATCTTGTCTTCAAAGGGACCCCACTCACCATCGGTTACAATTAATCCGAGATCCGTTCTGCGAAAAATTTTCCTGGTCTTCTCCACCCTCAGATTGCCCAAGTCACCGTGATCGTCAATGCCAGCCGTATCGATAAATAAAACCGGACCCAACGGCAGAACCTCCATGGGCTTTTCAACCGGATCGGTGGTGGTTCCCGCCCACTTTGACACGATGGAGACATTCTGCCTGGTAAAGGCATTCAGCAGGCTTGATTTGCCCACATTCCTGCGACCGAACAAGCCTATGTGGGTTCGAAGTCCTTTGGGTGTTTTACGCATAACACAATCCTCTCTCTCTTCACTTCAGTGGGTGAGTGACCCAGCTTGTGCGGCTCCCGGGAAAAATGTGATTCTTACATTTTAATTGAAAAAAGCTCTTTTTTGTTAACTCTGACAAGTGGCCTCAAAATGAACCGCAGTGCGATACACTTCCAATGTAAATATACCATTTTCTTCCGGTAAAATAACAGATTAATTAGTCAATTTTTATTGCATCCGCTGTCAAATATGCTAGAATCCCCTTGTGAAATGATTCACAGCTTGCCGTTCTTCACGAATTGAATTGGAGGCTGTTTGGCGATGACGATACTTCCCATTCCAACCATCGAACGTTTATTTGTTTACCATAAGGTGCTTTCAGGTTTGTTTAAAGAAGGGGCAACCCATTTCTTTTCTTATGACCTGGCCAGGAGAGCCCATAATTCGGCTGCCCAGGTGCGCCGTGATTTGATGTCTTCGGGATGTATCGGCTCTTCGGGAAAGGGCTATCATATTAAACTCACCTTGTCCACATTGAGCAGGGTCCTGGAAACAGGTACGTCCCGCCGTCTTATTGTGGTAGGGCTTGGCAATATTGGTAAAGCAATGATCTCCCATTTTTCTGAAACACATACCGATTTCAGCGTTCAAGCAGCTTTTGACTGTGATACACGCAAAACAGGTCATCCTTTCAAGAACTGTCCCTGTATGAACATTTCTGAACTGGAGCATTATCTCGATAACAATAAGATCGAACTGGCTGTTTTGGCGGTTCCCGCTTCGGAAGCACAAAGTCTGGCCGATCGGCTCATTAGCGGCGGCGTTGTCGGTATCCTCAATTTTGCACCTGTCAGGCTGGCGGTTCCATCCTGGGTATGTGTTGAAGATAATCACATTTCCCTCATACTGAAAAAAATCGCCTTTCTATCGAAACAAAGCCAGGAGCAACTTATGGAAAAGCAGGTTTTATAGCATGAAGAAATCCTCTGTCGCCCCCATATCCACCGTCAAAGATCTCTGCCGGGTTTGTTATACCTGTGTAAGAGACTGTCCTGCCAAGGCCATACGGATCACGGGCGGACAAGCCCTTATCATTCACGAACGCTGCATTACCTGTGGTCATTGTGTTGAAGTTTGCCGTCAAAAAGCCAAGAAACCTCTGAATCTCGTCAATCGCGTTATCAAGCTGTTAAAAGGGCCCGACCCCTGTGCCGCCATCATCGCGCCAAGCTTCCCGGCAGAATTTCAGGATCAGCCCTATAAAAAAACAGTGGGTCAAATAAGATCGCTTGGCTTTGACAAAGTATGTGAAGTAGCGGCTGGAGCCGATCTGGTAGCGCAGGCGCATAAAGAGCTATTGAAAGAAGACAAAAACTACATAGCCACTTCCTGTCCGGCGGTTGTTTCCTTTGTCAAAAAATATCACCCCGGTTTAGTGGAGAAACTGGCTCCCATTGCGTCACCCATGGTCGTGACCGCGCGTTTGTTAAAGGAAATGTATGGGAAGAATCTCAAAATAGTGTTTATGGGGCCCTGCATCGCAAAAAAAAGCGAGTCCTATTGGCCGGAAACCGAAAATGCCATCGACGCGGCCATTACCTTTGTTGAATTAAGGGAGTTGTTGGGCCATTATCCCGATCGCGTTTCTCAAGCTGAACCTTCCATGTTCGATGCCCCTTACCCGGGCAAAGGCGTCTTGTTTCCCATTGGCGGAGGCATGCTTCAAACCGCTGGTATACAGGAAGACTTGCTCAGTAAAGACGTACTGGCAACCTCCGGCAAGGCCAATTTCGTTCAAGCCATCCACGAATTTGACGAAGGCAGTCTGGATGTCAAGCTACTGGAAGTCCTGTGCTGTGACGGCTGCATCATGGGTCCGGGCATGTCCAGCAAAGGCTCGCTTTTCGGTCGAAGAGGTGTGTTGAGATCTTATGCCGTGGAGCGTCTGAACGAGGAAGAAGGTCGCGAGCAAACACTGCCCGAAGTGCAATTGGGAATTACCTTTAACCCCGACGATCGCAGACTGCCTCTGCCCTCCAAAAGAGAAATCGATAAAGTACTGGAACACATGGGCAAAACCCGCCCGGAAGATGAGCTGGACTGCGGTGCCTGCGGTTACGTTACCTGTCGTGAACATGCCGTTGCCATTTTAAAAGGCTTAGCTGAAACAGAGATGTGTCTTCCCTTTACCATTGACAGATTAAAGAGCTCACTGGATGATCTCAACGTCAGTCACCACGAGCTGGAAGAAGCCCAGCAGGCTCTTTTAAACGCGGAAAAACTGGCCAGTATGGGCCAACTCTCCGCCGGCATTGCTCATGAAATAAACAACCCGCTGGGTGTCATCTTACTCTACGGGAAACTGGTTCTGGATGAAATGGATCCGGAATCGGAAAATAGGGAAGATCTGGAGATGATTATCGAGCAGGCCGAGCGTTGCAAAACCATTGTCTCCGGGCTGCTCAATTTTGCCAGGAAGAATAAAGTCTCTCATCAGCTTGTGAACATTTGTGATCTGATCGATAACTGCAGCAGAGCTTTCCAGATACCCGACCACATTCAGCTGGTCATTCAACACGAATTGAAAGATCCGATGGTGGAGGTGGATCCCGATCAGATGGTTCAGGTGCTGACCAACCTGGTTAAAAACTCCAAGGAAGCCATTGGCGAAAGCGGTACCATTTGTATACGCACCACGGAACACGACACCAAGTTTCACATTGAAGTACAGGACAACGGTTCCGGCATACCCGAGAATGTCATTAAAAAGATATTTGAACCCCTTTTCACGACGAAAAAGATTGGCAAAGGAACGGGTCTCGGGCTGGCTGTGATTTACGGCATCATCAAAATGCACAAAGGTCAGATAACCGTGACATCCAATGACGATCCTGAACAGGGGCCAACCGGTACCACGTTCCAGGTCGTTTTACCCAGAAGAAACTCCAATACAGTTCTCAAGGGACACAGTGGCCTATTGACCGGAAGGGAGGTCGTATGAGTCGTTTAAAGCTTTTAATCGTCGACGATGAACCTGGTATGAGGAAAGGCGCGGCACGTGTGCTGAAAAAGCACAAAGTACGAATGCCTAAAACCGATGAATACATTGAGTTCGATATCTCCACGGCGGAAGACGGCAAAACCACCTGGGAACAATTGGACAACAGCAAGTTCGATCTGCTCATGCTCGACTACAAACTGCCGGACACCACAGGCCTCGAAATTCTGCAAAAGCTGCAGAATATGAAAGGAAAGCCCATGACCGTTATGATGACCGCCTATGCCTCGCTGGAAGTGGCTGTCAGCGCCACAAAAAACGGCGCTTTTGACTTTCTCGCGAAACCTTTCAGCCCGGAAGAATTGAGATCCGTCATCACGAAAGCCACTCACTCGCTGGTATCCATGCGAAAAGCCCAGCAACTGGCGGAGGAGAAGAAACGCATGCGTTTCCAGTTCCTCTCGGTCCTTTCTCACGAACTCAAAGCACCCCTGGCGGCTGTGGAAGGCTACCTTTACAGCATGAGAGATCACGCGCTTGGCGACGACTTGAAAATGTACGATAAATGCATCAGGCGCTCGCTGGTGCGCGTTGAAGGCATGAGGAAGCTCATTTTCGACCTGCTGGATTTAACGAGAATTGAATCGGGGCAGAAACGACGGGATCTTCAACAAGTCAAGATCATGGAAGCCATTGAAATGGCAGTCGAAACCGTGGCCAACAAGGCCGAAGAGCGGGGCATCGATATTCACATCGATGGCGACGAGAACCTCACCATGCACGCCGATATCAATGAATTGGGGATCATTGCCAACAACCTGATCACCAATGCCGTCAAGTACAATAAAGACGGTGGTTCCGTAAATATCACGCTCCTGCTCGAGGACGATTTCGTTGTGCTGAAAGTAGCAGACACAGGCTACGGCATGACACCAGAAGAAAAAGACAGGCTTTTTGGGGAGTTTGTCCGCATCAGAAACGAACAGACCCGCGGCATAGAAGGCAGCGGTCTTGGTCTTTCCATACTTAAAAAGCTAACGCGTCTATACGGCGGAAAAATTGATGTTAAAAGCCAAAAAGACATTGGCAGTACCTTCACGGTGTATTTAAAAAATGAAATAAAGACAGAGGATGAATTATGCGAGGATCTTCAACTGACTCAACTGTAAAGAAAAAGAGGTTTAAAAATCACATCCTTTCGGAATCCTACAAACCGTTTATTCCCGAAGCGCGCATTGAAGAATTAATGGCAACGGTGAACCCCTCACCTCAACAAGTGAGAGATGTACTGCAAAAGAGCATGGAACTCCAACCTCTCGGCATTGAAGAGACGGCTGTCCTGGTCAATGTCCAGGATCTCGCCTTAAAAGAGGAAATCTGGCAAACCGCAAAAGAGCTCAAAAAGAAGGTCTACGGCAACCGTATTGTTTTATTCGCACCCCTTTATGTCGGCAGTTATTGTGTCAATGACTGCACCTACTGCTCATTCCGTGTCAGCAACAAAGGTGCCTTCCGCAAAACACTGACCCATGAAGAGCTGGTTTCACAGGTTGAATCCCTTGAGGACATGGGTCACAAACGGCTCATTCTGGTTTTTGGTGAGCACCGAACGTACGATCCGGGTTTCATCGCGGACACCGTTCAAACGGTTTACGGCATCAAAAAGGGCATGGGAAGCATCAGGCGGGTCAACATCAACGCGGCACCTCTGGATGTCAAGGGTTTTAAACGCATCCACGATGCCGGAATAGGAACCTATCAGATTTTCCAGGAAACCTACCATCGCCCCACCTACAAGCTGGTTCATCCTGAATACACGCAAAAAGGCGATTACGACTATCGCATCGACGGTTTGAGCAGAGCCTTTACGGCCGGCTGTGACGATATGGGTCTGGGTGTCCTGTTCGGTCTCTACGATTGGCGGTTTGAAGTTTTGGCGTTAATTGCCCACTCCACCCACCTGCACGAACACTTCGGTGTGGGACCTCACACCCTGAGTTTCCCGCGCATGCAGCCCGCCTTTGGAACCGCTTTCAACCCGAATTACCTGGTAAGCGACGAGGAGTTTAAACACCTCGTCGCCGTTTTGAGGTTGGCAGTCCCCTACGCCGGCATGATTCTCACGGCCCGGGAAAAGCCGGAAATACGCAGGGAAATCATGTCTTATGGCGTCTCTCAAATTGATGCCGGAACGCGCCTGGAAATTGGCGGTTACACCTCTGAAAACAAAGATCAGAACGTGGAGCAGGAGCAATTCGAGTTGGGCGACATGCGCCCCATGGACGAGGTCATGCGGGAATTGCTGCAAGACGGCTACCTGCCCAGTTTCTGTACTTCTTGTTACCGACAAGGCCGCACCGGGAAGCAGTTCATGGAGTTTGCCATTCCGGGATTTATTGAAAAGTTCTGTACACCCAATGGCCTGTTGACTTTACTGGAGTACCTGGAAGATTACGCTTCGGATAAAACCAAAAAAGTAGGTCTGCAATGCCTCGAACGGGAACTGGCTCAGCTTGACGATTCCTCAGCCATAAAAGCCAAGGTAATCAAAAGAATGAAGCAAATTTCAGACGACGGCGTGCGGGACCTTTACTTTTAGAAAGACCAGCTGGGTACCAAGCTGCTTTCATAACATCTTTTTTTCCGACGACCCTTTCATACTCCAGAAGCCCCGTGAGAAAACGCTACATGGAAAGTGCGTGTTGTTCCAACAGCGCTGCGAGATTGTGATCGCGGATAACCTCAACCTCATTGAGAATAACGTGAAAGAAGTGCTTTTTGGCTGGCTTTAACATTCGCACGGGATAGTGCTTACCTTTCCAACAAAAAGGTGCATCGGGAGTGATCAGATTGGCATTGGATGCGTACACAATCAGGTTCTGGTCGTCCGGACACTGAACCAAAGCCGTTGAGTGAAAGACCGTATAAATGGTTTTTAACTGTTCACGCCAGATACTGTTGGCTTCCGCGCTCCACAAATTGAAGCTGATGACACCTCCCGGACGGAGTAAAGCGTTGAGTGCCTGCATGAATTCCGAGGTCATCAGGTGTGGCGGGATGGATGTCGAGGAATAACAATCGACGAAAATGGAATCATAACGTTGACTCGTCCTTTCACAGTACGCACGAAAATCATTCAGAATAACAGGCTCTTGTTTGGGAAACTGGAAGTAATTTTGAGCTAGTTCTACCATTCTGGAATCGTTTTCAATGATATCGAGCTGAAAGTCCCTGCCCCATCTCGCCCGACTGGCGTGATATAGACCAGCAGCACCGAGGCCGCCCATACACATCGAGTGGATGTCCTGCTTCCAATAGGCCATCCCCTCCAGCATGAGACCAATATACTCAAGAACGGGATCTGAAACACGATCTAAATACAGCTCACCTTGTATGCTGTGCTCAAAATACAGGTATCGAATTCGCTGGGGAAGAGCATCCACAATGCGAATATGAGAAACGTCATCCAACGCTTCAAAGACCAGTTCTCTACGACTATCACCTGTGTGTTCGATCACCGCCTCCTTTTCTTCAACCATTTTTCAGGGTCTTCCGCTTTGGTACCTTCTCTAATTTCAAAATGAAGGAATGGACCTTCAAGCGATCCAGAGTCACCGGAAATGGCTATTTGCTGATTTCGCTCTACGATCTCGCCTTTGGACACCATCAGAGTGTCGTTGTGAGCGTAAAAGGTGATGTACTGATTTCCGTGATCTAGAATAACCAGATTGCCATAACTTTTGAACCAATCAGCATAAATGACTTTCCCGCCGTACACCGCCTTGACAGACTGACCCTTTTTGAGTCCGATATCAATGCCGTTCATTTTCCTCTTAGTGGAAAATTGTGAATCCCTGAAAACCCCAAAATGCCTGAGCAGGATACCTTTTACAGGCCAATCCAGCCTGCCCTTGTAATGCGTGATGGGAATATGAGGGAGTTCCCCCTTTAGCTGTTCTCCACTCTGCAATTTCCCTATCAGTTCGGACAATGCCCTTTTCTCTTCTGCCAGCCTCTTCAGAAGTTGTTTTCGCTCTTTCGATTTATTAAATAAAACAGCTATTTCCACTTTGCGTTTTTTTAGAATGTCGTTGAGTTCTTTCTTTTTTTCTTCCAACTGCGTCAATCTCTCATTTTCCTGGTTTTCGAGATCAACCAACTCCTCTTCAGCTGTCTGCAGCTGTTTTTTGTATTTGAGGAAATCAAAAAAAAGAGCTTTGTCCTTTTTGGTCATATGTTCGATGTAATACATGGAAGAAACGAGATCTTCCAGTTCGTTTTCTTGAAGGAGTGCCTGAGTATAGCCCAGAGGCCCCTTTTTATAGAGTGCACGAAGTCGTTTAGAAAGTTGCTCTTCAACTTGAATAATTTTTTCTCTTACCGCCTCCTGGTTCTGCTTGTTCTGCTGCATCTTAGTCTGCACCAGTTTGAGCTGCAACGTCACTTTCTCCTTTTCCTGACCTAAACGCGCTCTTTCAAGTTCAATGGCTGGCAGGCGGTTCATCAGTTCCTGTTTGCGTGTCTGCGCCTGTTTTTCTCTTTTAGTCAACCGCTGAAGCTGGGCATCGATCAGATCAATATGACTCCGAAGCTCTTCAATCTCCGAAGCCATCTCACTGTTTAACAAGATACACAAACAGATGCAAGAAACAATCAAATTCAGACCTCTGAATCAAAATGGGTCATATTGACAAACTGCTTGTAACGGTTGGCGATACCTCTTTGATTGAGTTCCACCAAACGATCCACGGAGAATGCCTCCACCGTATGAGAGCCCATAATGCTGCCATAGACAACCGCTTTCTTCAGCGTTTCCCAATCGGTTTTACCCGCCGATGCCAGATACCCGACATAGCCTCCGGCAAATGAATCTCCCGCACCGGTTGGATCCACCACGTTACAGAAGGGAAAAGCGGGCGCGATAAACACCTTATCCTGGTGAATCAGCATGGCACCGTGCTCACCCTTCTTAATGCAAAGCGTCGTCGGACCCATTTCACGTATCACCTTGGCGGCTTCCATTAAGTTCTCTTTCCCGCCAAGCATTTTAGCTTCGGAATCATTGATAAGAAGGTGGTCAACCCTTTTCAGAACTTGAAGCAAGGCCGGTTTGGCCGTGGAAATCCAGAGATTCATAGAATCCAGAATGACCATTTTGGGTTGATTCATCTGGTCCAGTACCTGGCTTTGCAGTTCAGGGGCTATATTACCCAGGAAAACAACTTCCGTGTCTTTGTAAGATTCAGGAATTTCCGGGCTGAATGTTTCAAACACGTTGAGCTGCGTTTCATGAGTGATGCGATCATTCCAATGTTCAAGATACTCCCCTTTCCAGAAAAAGGTTTTACCGGCTTTTCTTTCGAGTCCATCCAGGTTGATGTTGTGGGATGTCATAATATCGGCATCTTTTTGGTCGAAATCCTCGCCCACAACGGCCACAAGATTCACAGCCGAGAAATGCTGGGCAGCGAGTGAAAAATAAACCACAGAACCGCCCAGTGAACGTTTGCGTTCTGCGTAAGGTGTAATGATGTGGTCATAAGCCACTGATCCGACAGTAAGTATCGACATTTAATCCTCCATGTATTTCCCGATGATAGGGATCAGTTCACTCTTCCGTTTATTGGGAATCGCGGATTGGGGTGTGAGAATGGCGAATTGAAGCGCTGAGTGTATGGGGTTTTCCCGACTTAAATCCAGTTCTTCCAGTGCGAGTTTAATGGTCTCGATGGCTGCATTGGCGTTTTGCTTCAAGATAGCCAATACACTTTCAACAGTCACCGATTCTTCCTTTTCGTGCCAGCAATCGTAATCAGTCACCATCGCGATACTCGCATAGGCTATCTCAGCCTCGCGAGCCAATTTGGCTTCCTGGAGGTTCGTCATGCCAATTACATCGGCATCCCAGGAACGGTACATCATCGATTCCGCCTTAGTGGAAAACTGCGGCCCTTCCATGCAGAGGTATGTTCCGCCGTTGTGCAATTGCACACCTGCTTTCCGGCCCGCCTTGAATAAAACGCCTCTTAAATAGGGGCAGATGGGTTCCGCAAATTCAACATGAGCGGCCAGACCTTCTCCAAAAAAAGTATCTAAGCGATGCCGTGTGCGATCGATAAACTGATCGGGTAGAACGAAGTGCTTTGGCCGGTACCGCTCTCTCAGCGAGCCGACCGCACTTGCCGAAATGATGTACTTGACACCGAGTTTTTTCATAGCGAAGATATTCGCGCGATAGTTGATCTCGTGCGGTAAAAGAGTATGTTGACGATTGTGACGCGCTAAAAACGCCACTTTTTTACCCGACAGGATTCCAATGGCAAAATGGTCAGACGGCTCACCAAAAGGTGTCTCCACAGCCACCTCTTCCACTTTGGAGAAACCATGGGCTTGATAAAGGCCACTGCCTCCAATGATTCCAACATCAGCTCGAGTCATTTGTTCTCCTTCTTCTTTTTCCGGGTTTCACTGTCGTGAAACTCATTTTTCGATTCATTTAGTGAGGATAGCGATTGGCGAGGAACTTGAAAACAGCGCGCAGTGCATTGGCTTCAGCACCTTTTGGGAATCCGGGCATGGCACTGTTGCGCCAACCGAAAATATCAAAATGCACCCAGTTTTTCGCTGGCTTCACAAACTCATAGAGAAAAAGAGCAGCCGTAATGGAACCCGCTAAAGGAGAGTTGGAGACATTACTCAAGTCGGCAATGTCACTTTTGAGAGATTTTCGATAAGGACCCCACAGCGGCATTTGCCACAAGGGATCACCTACAATCTCAGCGGCACGAAACAACTCATGTGCGATTTTAGAGTCGGGAGTGTAGAATGGGGGCAAATCCTGACCGAGAGCCACTCTGGCAGCACCGGTTAAAGTGGAAAAATCCAAAATTAAATCGGGCTCTTCTTCAGCGGCACAAGTCAACGCATCGCAAAGAATAAGTCTGCCTTCCGCATCGGTATTACCCACTTCCACTGTTATCTTCTTCCTGGTTTCGAGAACATCTCCAGGTCGGTAGGCACGCATGCCAGGTGAATTTTCTACTGCCGGAATTAAAAGTCTCAGGTTGACGGGCAGTTTCTCAGCCATAATTAACGATGCCAGAGCCAAAGAAACAGCTCCTCCACCCATGTCCTTTTTCATGTTACGCATCCCGGCGGCCGGTTTCAAGTTCAATCCGCCGGTATCAAAAACAACCCCCTTTCCGACCAGAGTGAGTTTGGGATGATCCTTTTGACCCCATCGCAGATCCATTAAAACAGGCGCGCGTTCACTGCCCTTTCCCACCGCATAAACTGCCGGAAAGCCCTCAAGCAACAAGTCTTCTCCGCGAACTGTTCTCAGCTGTGCCTGGAACCTGTTGGCAACTTCAGCAGCCTGCCTGACTAAATCTTCAGGGCCCATATCACTGGCAGGTGTGTTAATAAGGTCCCTTGCCAGTACAACCGAATTCAAACTGTTTTGCCAAAACTCAGTGGGTGCCTCTTCCGGGACGAGCAATATTTTTTTCAGGAGTTCTTTTTTTTCTTTCTTGTACCGATCAAATTCATACCGGCCCAAGCCCCAGCCCAAACCAGCCTGATACCACTTGTCATCGGGCCAGCCCTCGGGCTTGTAGGTTCCTTCTGGAAGCGAACTCGACAGTTTTGCAAACAAGGTGATCCAGTTTCGAGGATCTTCATCTTTGAAAGAGGTGCCTGCGTATATTGTTTCTATTTGGCCTTTCTGATCTATGGTCTTGAGAATTTGACCGCCTTTGCCGGAAAAATCAGCGATCGTGGCTTCATTTTCTAATTTAACACCCTTCGCCATCTCTTTCCAGGACTGAATATCGACAAAAACGATGGGCCGGACAGAAGTTTCTTTTTGATTTTTAGTGAATAATTTCATCATTCCCCCTGAATAAGATCCTTTCCGTTCTATTCTAGCTTATTTAAAGGATAACCGATTGTGAATTATCCCAAAAAGTGCAGAACAGGGATTGCGTTATGAAATTGGATCGGCACTGATTTCACAAATTATGAAAGGCAACCGCCCTTTCAACGTGGTCTTTGTGATCTCCTTCGTTTACAATAAGAAGGGCAAGGCCATCCTTTGCCTTCGTATTGGTCATCAAATAAGAAGAATGCGGTGGCAGCGTGAGGGTCTTTCCGTTCTAATGATATGTTTTGATATCTCGCTCCGCTCAAACTGCGTTTTTCGCGCTAAAGTGAGGTTCTTGTGACAATCCCCCTGATCCTGCTCGTTACCTTCCCCCTTTCCATCTCACAGAATTTGGAAATTGCTTCTATTCCGAAGCAAACCATCCAGCTCGATTCCATACCTCCAACACCTCTTCCAGCTGAACTCGATTTTGAAATCAAGGGCTACCGACATCATCTTGACAAGACCTGCTTCATTGGCCACGTTCTGCGTGTCAAAGATTCCTTTTTTGTCAGCTACCCTCAATTGGGTCTTGTCGTTAGATATTCTTCAGATAACCAGCCGGCACTTCTTTTCGGGCCGGAAATAAAAGGAGGCAACGGTCTGCCGCTTCACATGCCTAACACGATGATGGCAATGGACGGTAAACTACATATTGCCGATATGCTGGACAGTCAAATTTTCATAACTGATTTCAATGGCGAGCTGAAGGACTACGATCAACTCAAAAAAATCAGGAACCCTGTTCCTGTACCACCCTGGCACACAAAGACAGGAAAAAAAGAACGTCGATACCTGGTCATTGATCACCATCAGCCGCAACTCCTGAGACGCCTGGACTCAAAAGGAAAAACACGGGTTCACTATGCCTTTGGCCCCAACTCGCATAGTCGGAAAAGCGATCCAGCCGATTGGGGATTCAGAGGAGCAGCTTGCGTCACCACTGATTGGGATATGGTTTTCGCTGCTTTCTCCAGCCCCGTTATCTGGCATTTTGACAAACACACAACGGTTCTGAAAAAGATCGTTTTAACGTCATCTGAATTCTGCGATTCTATAAGTATTCCCGTGCGAAGGGGCTTCGAGGGTTATCCCACACCTCAAGACCCCATTAAAGACATTCACCTTGAGGGCAATACCTACTGGGTTCTGCTTGAGTTAAAAAAGCAAGCCCTGATGTTAGTTGTGGACGAGAAGCATGAGAAACTCTTTCAACTGGATAGAAATTACGATGGATTTTGTCTATCCCCGCCTTACCTCACACTCTACAATCGATGGCAGGGAATTATCAGGAGCTTCAAGCTAAAATGACGTGGTTCAAGGCGGCGACACTGGATCAGCTGAAGGAAAGAAAGAAGGCACTTGTTTGCATTCAAGGCTTGGACATTCTAATCGTTTACGATTCGGGTACAGTCTATGCCCTGGAAAATATCTGTAGCCATGAAGATGCTTCTCTTTTTGAGGGCTGCATTGAGGGCGATGACATTCTCTGCCCACTTCATTCGTGGCGATTCAACTACAAAACCGGTTCCTGTCTTACAGGTGATGATTTTGATCTACCTGTATACAAGACAAAGATTGTAAACAACACCATCTGGGTAGACGTTGAGGAGTGAGCCGCGGTTCCCATTGGATACCGATGTGGAATGCCGGCGATTTACAAAAGGTTAACCTGCCAAGCATAACAACCAACCGTAATGGATAATCAAGAATATGAAAAAACCCACAGTCGTTAAACTGTGGGTTTCTATTCCTTTAAGTCGATATAAATGGATCAATAAAGCTTAAAGTTGAGGCATTCACACCTCGTGGGATTATTCAAAACGCTTCATATGCTGGCGCTCTTTTCGCAGCTTCTTGAGCAGTTTCTTACGGGCTTCCAGTGAAGCACGTCTCTTCTCCTCAGAAGGTTTGACAAAATGTTTGCGTTTCTTGATCTCAAAAAACAGACCAGCGCGTTCACACTTTCGCTTGAATTGCTTAAGTGCCTTGTCAATAGGATCGTTGCTGTTGACGTGAATAAGCGGCATGAATAACTTCACCACCTTTCTTTGATATAGTTTTCAATCGTGAGCATTCACAAACTGAAACATCGCATTCTATCAAAATGCTTCAGTGATGACTAGAAAATAACGCGCTTAGATCGAAATTCATCCCATCATCAGTGTGTCAAAGGGTTCTCAGAGTCGGAGAACGGGCTTTTACAGCAGCTTCTTTTCCCGCCTTTAAAGCATGTCCACTCTATGAAGAGGCTTTTTTAAAAAAAATCAGGAATACTCTTCTCTCATCTCTTTTCTGACAATGATGTCTTTACCGGAAATAGTAATAAAACGACTTTTATTGAGTTCACTGATCATTCTTGAAACTGTTTCTCTGGAGGTGCCAACCATACTGGCAATTTCCTGATGAGTGGGCCGCCTGAAAACAACGCTTCCATCGAGTAGTTTGACACCCTCCTTTTCCGCCATATCCAGCATTAATTTTGCAATGCGGCCAAGTACATCGAGAAGGGCCAGGCTTTTGATCTGATCGTTTGCATGTCGCAGTCGTTTAGAGAGAATGGACATAAACTTTTTCATCATTTGACCGTTGGTCTCCAACAGGGCCAGGAAATCGTTTCGATGCAGAATCAGGACTGTCGTTTGTTCAACAGCTGTGACGTTGGCAGATCTTGGCTCATCGTCTACGAGGGCCAGTTCACCGAAGAACTCGCCTGGACCAAGAAAGGATAGAATGACTTCTTTGCCATCCTGCCCTTCTGCGGTTACTTTTACTTTTCCGTTCAGAATGAGAAAAAACGACTCCCCTGAATCATTCTCGTGAACCAATATGCGGTCTTTGCTGTATTCACGTCTACTTGTCAATTTGAGGATTCGTTCAAGATCCTCTTTCTCGAAACCATCGAATAGCGGTACACTGCTAAAAAATTCTAAATCCATTTTCTACCTCCAGAAGATCACTTCTGAATCCAGTTTAACTGACTCTCGTCTTTTGTGGGCCTTTTTCCGTACCCTTTGTCACCTGTTATAACACGATAACTGCCAACGGGGGGTTGCAATTAATTTATGTCTCACGGATATAAGGTTTACTTCAAAACTACACATAAGATATCGATTTGCCAATCTGGGACTGACTCCCAAAAGACTCATCTTGTCTCTATCTGTTGCATTGGTTTGTTAGCTGATTGCATAACTCGTAAAGCTTAGCTCAATCCAAGGAGAAATGCATCCGATTTTTTAGGAATTTTGCCGGGGTCATTGAAGAAATAGCGTGTTTAAAGATGAGCTGGTCCTGTCTGTTCGCCAACTCGAGGAGAATGGTAAAGCGATCAAAATTTCGAACACGGCCAATTATTTTTTTGCCATTTGTGAAAAATACCGCAAGGATTATTTTTTCCTTTCTTGCCTTGTTGAGATAATCATCTTGAATATTGATGTTTGTTGACTCATTTGACTTTTCTGGCATGGCGACGATTCCTCCCTAAGATTTATGCGATCCATTTTCCAAAAATTCCACGATGCACTTGTAGACGTCCCGCTGATTGTATCGCATTTCGTCCTGGATTTCAATCCATTCTATATTAGAAAAGGTCTGAAACCAAGTCATTTGTCTTTTGGCGTATTTTCTCGTAGCGGCATCAACGAGCTCAATAGCGTCAGAGTGAGTTGCTATTTTTCCGTCGAGATATCGAAAAAAAATGCCGTATCCTATGGGACCTCTCTCTTCAACAAATTGTCGCAATCCTTTTTTATTTAAAAAGCTAACCTCATCCAGCCATCCCTCAAGCACCATTCTGTTGAGTCTTTCGGTTATTCGCCGGCGCAGCAGAGCGCGTGGGCGCCTGACTCCAAGCGTTAGAACATGAGCAGAAGAGGCCCCTGACCGGCCTGTATTCCAAAAGTCTCTGATAGATTTTCCTGTCAGGAGGCGTACTTCGAGGAAACGCTGAATACGCTGTCTATCATTTGGGTGCAGGGTAGCGGCCACATTAGGGTCCAGTTTTTGAAGCAATCTGTAGAGTGACAACAAACCCTTTTCCTCTATTCTCCTGTTCAGCCTTTGGCGAATGGAGGGCGGAGTTTGAGGGACCGCAGAAATGCCTTCCATGAACAATTTGTAATAGAGTCCTGTTCCGCCGATCAAAAGCGGAATCTTTCCTTTCTTTTGAATGCGGCTTATGGTGTTCCTGCACTCACGGAGCCATCGAAAGGATGAGTAGTCCTCCCTGATACTGACATGTCCAAAAAGATGGTGTGGAACCAGTGCTCTTTCTGACTGTTTAGGTGCTGTATTTCCTATTTTCAACTCACTGTAAACTTGCATGGAGTCCATACAAACAAGTTCTGTGGGGAACATGCCGGCAAGATCGAGTGCAATGGAAGACTTTCCAGAACCTGTTGGTCCCAACAAGACAATTACAGGATCTTTTTTAAACACCACAGCACCACGAGAAAACACAGGAAAACGATCCAGCGTTTGAGAAACAGAATTTGCTGATCAGGTTCCCCTTTTTTCACCATTGCTCTTGCATTTCTTGAATTTGTTTGAGGGCAATTGTTTCCTGATCTGTTCCAAGAGTGCGCTTGAGTGCCAGAATACCGGAGTAGAGATATTCCTCAAGGGCTTCCTGTAGGGCACTATCCAAAAAGTCGGGTGCAATGGGTGCTTTTTCCAGGTTGGAAACCAGTTTCGGGGCATTTAAGGTGCCATCATCATTAACATCCACAAGGCCAAATACCGCTTCTTGAGCGATTTGAACGTCTTTGTAGTATTTTTTCAAGAGTGTGTGAGCGACATGCCCCATATGCTGAGCAAGAAAGCGATGAATATAAGCATAAATTTCATTGTAATGTTCAACCATCTGTTCGCGCTTGGTTACATGGGGCGGTTTCTGTTTGGATATGAGCTCTACAATACCAAGAATTTGAAGCAAGAAAACCGTTCGAAGTCCCTCTTCCAAACCAAAATCCGACGACTCGCAGAGATCACTTAAACAGGTTTTGTCATCTATCAATTCTAAAATGTGCCTTTCATGAGCTTCTAAAGCAATGTGCCTGTCGGGGATTTCCAAAACCACCGGGATTGATTTCAAATCCGGGAATTTTTTCAGGAAAACCTCTCGACTGTCGTAATGCCGCACCACATCCATGACTATTTCGAGAATGGAAAGTCGAAGGGTTATTTTTTCCTTTGCTTTGAGTTGTTGTCGAACAAACTCAAACTCACCCTCTTCCCAGGGAATGACCGAATAGGCAATAGCTCGAATTTGTTTTTCGATTGCATCCCACAGGAGTTTGGGAGTAATTGCCCGAATTTCGACCAGAGATCGACCGTGACGATAACCCTTTTCAGCGATAAGCTGACTGGCTTGCGTGTATTGCTCCTGTGTTATCATCCCGCGATGGAGCAGCATATCGCCAAGGCGATCAATAGGCAGATTGCTTTTCGCAAAAATAATCTCACCCTTCTTGATAATAAGAGTTTTTTCAATGTCGTTCTGCTTAACTCTGAGATAACCCGTTTCTTGTAGACTCGAAATATAGGCCAGTACCTTTATCAGGCCCAACGGTTCAAGTTTTCCTCTCAAAACCTGTGTTTTCATATCCTGTAAAAACCTCACAATTTGGTTTATTGTACCCTAAAGTGGCTTTAAAGAGAAACGAATGGTTTGATCAATTTTGTTTTTTATCACGATCCCGGGTTAAAGGCAATTGATGTCACAGCATCCATAATGGTTGTTTTTCTTCCTGCTTCGTAAAACTATTGAAAATAAAAGAAAATTAATCAGCAATCCCTTGAACTCAGCGTATATTACTATTCGTTAAAGGTTCAGCCTTACTTTGTGGAGGATCAAAAATGAAAAAAATAATGATTCTGTTGGGTATAATTGGTTTTATTACCATAAGTGCTCATGCTAAAGAAATCGATTTCGTTGAATACGACTTAAAAAATGGTCTGCATGTCATTTTACACGAAGACCACTCAACACCTATCGTTGCTGTTTCCATCATGTACCATGTGGGTGCAAAAAATGAAGACCCTGACAAAACGGGTTTTGCCCATTTTTTTGAACATCTTCTGTTTGAAGGTTCTGAAAACATCAAAAGAGGTGAGTTCGACGATTATGTCAACAACGCCGGCGGATTCAACAACGCCAATACAACTGATGACCGCACTTACTATTACGAAGTCCTGCCGTCAAATTACCTGGAGTTGGGACTCTGGCTTGAATCGGAACGCCTGCTTCACGCAAAAATACTGCAGGAAGGAGTGGATACCCAAAGAGAGGTGGTCAAGGAAGAACGCCGGGAGAGAATGGATAATCAGCCTTACGGCACGATTCTGGAAGAGCTGAAAAAGCGCGCCTTTAAAGTCCACCCCTATCGCTGGCACACTATTGGCTCCATGGAACACCTCAACAACGCCAAACTGGAGCATTTCATTGCTTTCTACAAAGAGTTCTACGTACCCAATAACGCGGTACTCTCCATTGCGGGCGATATTGACATCAAGCAAACCAAAAAACTCATTAAAAAGTACTTCAAGGATATTCCCCGTGGAGAAGGCGAAATATACCGGCCCAATATAGTAGAACCGCCTCAAAAAGAAGAGATAAGAGACATTGTTTACGACAATATCCAACTGCCAGGAGTTGTGCAGGCTTATAAAATGCCCGCTCAGGGCACACCTGATTATTATTCGCTGAAAGTGCTTTTCAGTATTTTGTCCAATGGTCAGAGTTCCAGACTGAATAAAGTCATTAAAGACCAGCAGCAGAAAGCCGTCATGACAGGTGCCTTCCCTCTTCCAACAGAAGATCCCGGAATGGCCATCATGTTTGCCATTGCCTCACCTGGCACCACTGCGGAAGACCTTGAAGCGGCCATAGACAAAGAAGTCTTCGCCTTAAAAGATCAACTGGTACCTGAAAGAGAACTTCAGAAAGTAAAAAACCAAATAGAAGCATCATTTATATCACAAAACAATCGGGTGGCAGGAATAGCGGAAAGCCTTGCAAACTACCACATGTATTTTGGTGATACCAACCTGATCAACACTGAAATCAATCGCTATTTAAAAGTAACGGCAGAAGACATTCAAAAGGTAGCAAAGAAGTACCTGGTAAAGAACAGTCGAGTTGTACTTTATTATCTTCCTAAAGCCATGCAGGAAAAGAAAGGAGAGTCAAAATGAAGAGGATCTGGATATTACTGCTAATTGCCCCTTTATTTTCAGCAAAAGTTGACCGTACAAAAGCACCTGAAGCCGGACCGGCACCCGAAGTCAAAATCGGTGAAGTGCAATCCTTTGAACTTGAAAACGGCCTGAAAGTTTTTGTCGTTGAAAACCACAAACTGCCTACTCTATCCGTCTCCCTCAGAGTGGATGTCAAACCCATCCTGGAAAAAGAGCGTGCCGGTTATGTTGAAATAGCAGGTGAGCTGCTCATGCACGGCACAAAGAACCGCACTAAAGCTCAACTCGACGAGGAAATTGACTATTTGGGCGCACGAGTTGCAACCGGTTCAGACGGATTGTATGCTCAGTCACTTTCCAAGCATCGCGAGGCCTTGTTCAATATCATTTCAGACATTGTTTTAAATCCCTCATTCCCTCAAGAGGAGCTGGAAAAAGTCAAGAGTCTCCAGTCCGCGTCGCTGCAATCGGCAAAAGACGATCCGGCACAAATTCTCAGTCGCGTCCTGCGCAAAACCGTTTACGGTGAAAAACACCCTTACGGTGAACTGAAGACAGAAGAGACCCTTGCCACCATTACGGTTGAGGACTGTATCGAATACTATCAAACCTATTTCCGACCCAACATCAGCTATCTTTCCATCGTTGGAGATATAACTCTTCAACAGGCTAAAGAACTCACCGAAAAGTACCTGGGTTCCTGGCAAAAAAAAGATGTACCTCAACAAACCTATACCCAGCCGGAAAAGCCCGCTAAAACCAAAGTCATCCTCGTCAACAAGGAGGGTGCCGTACAAACGAACCTGGCCTTGATCAATCTGACCGATTACCGCATGTCAGATGACACTTATCTGCAGGGCAAAGTCATGAATGTCACCCTGGGTGGCGGTGCCGGACGTCGGCTCTATAATAACCTGAGAGAAGATAAGGGCTTTACTTACGGTGCTTACAGCCGTCTGAACGCAGATCAACTGATTGGGTCATTCCAAGCTAAAGCCAATGTGAGAAACGATGTAACAACCGGTTCCGTCAAAGCTTTTCTCGAGGAATTTGGCAAAATCAGAAAAGACGTACCAACGGAAGAGGAAGTCAACAGTGTCAAAGCCACATTGGCCGGCTCTTTTGCCCGATCACTGGAAGAGCCCCGCACCCTTTCAAGATTTGCCATCAATACCGCTATATACGGTTTGAAGCCCACTTTCTATCACGACTATCTCAAGAACCTCAGCCTGGTGACACCTGAACAAATACAGAAAGCGGCACAGGAACACATTCACATCGACAACGGATACATTATCGCCGTTGGCAACGCCGCTGAACTGAGTGCGTCACTGAAGGAATTTGGCGAAATTACCGTGGTCGACATCAACGGCAATGAAGTCAAGCTGGATATTAAAGTCCCTGAAGGCATGACAGCCAAGGGCGTACTGGAAGGTTATCTCAATTTTCTAGGCGGCCGTGAAAAGCTCGACAAAATCACCTCTTGTGTTCAAAAGGGTGCCTTTCTGGTTCCCGGCCAAAGCCTGGACTACATGGAGGCTAAAGTCCTTCCAGACAAGAGTTTCATGAGTCTTGCCATGAATGGTCAAGTTATGACAAAGCAGGTATTAAATGGGGACAAAGGTTACATGATTCAAATGGGCAACCGGAAAGATCTCTCAAAAGAAGAGATCGAGGCAATGAAAAATAAAGCGCCCATTTTCCCCGAAGTCTTCTGGTTGGACAAGAACTACAAGATGGAGCTTTCAGGAGCAGAGGAAATTGACGGTCAACCTGCCTATAAGGTGGTCATTACTGATCCTCAAGAGCAAACACAAACGTGTTTCTATGAGATGAAGACCTTCAAGAAGTTGAGAACCACCCTGGAACGACCATCCCAAATGGGTCCCTTGAAAATTGTCATCGATATCCGAAAGTACCGCGAAATTGACCAAGTCATGATTCCCTCTGAAATGCTCATGCAACAGGGTCCACAATTCTTTCAGATTAAACTCAATGAAATTAAGCTCAATTCTGAATTGGACATGAATCTGTTTAAAGTGGATTAATTCACTTGCTGACTTGAGGTTCCAACAGAACCCGCTTTATTTCAACAATAAAAAACCACGCCTTGACCGGGCGTGGTTTTTTATTATCTGATCCCGTATGGAAGCGGCAACAACTCCCTTTTTCTGCTGGTTTTCGACCCCGCAACATGATTTACTTTCAAGCCACTTTTTCACCGAAGTCATACAGCCGCATTTTGAAGATTCTTGTCGGATTGAGCTAAAAAAAACCAGCAGTTCCCGATTGACAAGTCCGGTACTATTGGATAAATTGGCTCGTATGCAATTGAACGACGTATCTTGACTTAAAATGGGAGATTAACCATGCAATACATTCAAAAAATTGAAGAAGCCGTTAATTCCAGTGTTCTGAAACCTGGAACCAAGCTCTACATCCAGGGTAATGCCGCTACCCCGCAGAAACTCATTCAACAACTCATAGACGACAACAGCATTTCCGATATTGAAGTGCTCAGTGTTCTTCTTTTAGGCGAAATAAGCGGTCTTTTTTCTGAGTCGACATGTAAGCGCATAACTCATCGTGTCATTTTTAGCGGTCCCCATTCACGTGCAGCGTTGAACAGCGGTCTTGCAAAATATCAGCTCATGCATCTGTCTGATATTCCAAGGCAAGTGAAAAAGCACCTTAACCCCAATGCCGTTTTCCTCTCGGTCTCAGGACCGGATAACGGAGGTAACTTCAGCCTCGGGACCACCGTTGAAGGCGTTTATGCCGCCATTCAAGCAGCTAAGCGACAAGGCGGCGTCATTATTGCCGAACGCAATATTCGCATGCCGTTTGTACTTGGCACTACGATCCCCGGTGATATGATTGATTACTTAATCGACGTCGACTATCCCATGCCCGCCAGTCCCGTGCAAAAACCCGATGAAAGGGCAAAAAAAATAGGTCAAATCATCGCTGAACGCTACATTGTCGATGGAGCCACCCTGCAATACGGTATTGGTGAAGTTCCCGAAGCCGTTACAGAGGCGATCCTGACCAAAGGCACCAAAGATCTGGGCATCTTTACGGAGCTATTCGCCTGCGCCATGAGAAGCCTTGTTGAGAAAGGAGTTGTCACAAACAAATACATGAAAAACAACTTCTCCATCGGCTCCATTTTCCTGGCCGGTGACCAGGAGGGATACGATTGGCTCGATTTCAATTCTTCCGTTCAGTCGAGACCTTGCGATTACACCAACAACATCATCAATTTGGCTATGATCCCCAAAATGACGTCCATCAACAGTGCGATAGGCGTGGACCTGCACGGCAATGTATGGGCCGACTCCCTTTTTGCCCGCAAGGTTTACAGCGGTGTTGGCGGTCAGGCAGATTTTATCAGGGGAGCCTATCTCTCTGAAGGCGGTACGCCGATTATTGCCATGAAGTCTTCCACTAAAAACGGCCAATCCAAAATTATGGATAAATGTCCTGAGGGCATTACAACCACTGCCATTGCAGCCGACCCGGTGGTTATTGTCACGGAACACGGCGCGTTTGACCCACGCGGATTGAGTATAGGAGAGCATGCCGTTGGTATTGCTCATTTAGCGGAACCCGACGCGAGAGAGGATCTTTTGAGGCACATCTACGACAGTGTAAAATTCCACAGACCCAAGGAAGCTCTGAAAGATGGCTCTGTAAAGGGATTTCAATCTTACGAGCAGATAATGGGGAAAAACGGATAGTTATTCAACTCAGGGGAGAGCAGAGGGTTTGCGCTCCTCTGAATACGACATGAGATTGATTTCCGGCTCATCAGACGAAGAGCGGAATAAGTCACTCCATTTTAGAACCGAAGGATGCCGTTACCAAGGCAATCCGCCGAAAATCCTGTACAACTGCATTTTATAGTTAAACTGGCGACAAGCCGGGTAGTCAGTGTGACTCCCGTTCTCTCAGAGCCAGAACTGACGAAAGTTTCCAGGGTTTGGCATCGACAACAATGCCCTTCAAGAGAAGTGACTCCGAGCCATAAACCACAGGGTTGCCTTCCAGGTCCGTCACCTGAGCACCGGCTTCTTCAGCTATCAGGTGACCGGCGGCCGCGTCCCATTCGCGAAAGGGCGACCATCTAAAATAAAGATGCGCTTTTCCCTCGGCCAAATGACAAAATTTCAATGCGCTTCCCTTGGGAACCCAAGTAATGGGACAGCTCTCCAGCTCCATTCCTTCGACAACGGGCTTGGATCGGCTTTGAAGAATTCGAACGGGCTGCTTGCCGGAGTGTTTCCGCACCTCAATGGAGATTGTCGGGCCTTCGTATTCGGCTTTAAAAGCCCCTTTAGACTGAATGGCATAGTACTGAACTTCCCGAAAGGGATCATCAATTAAACTGAAAACCACTTTCCCCGCTTCAATCAGAGCCATACAAACACAGGACTCTTCAAGACCTTGAATGAACTCTTTGGTACCGTCAAGAGGATCAATCAGCCAATACAGGGGATATCGACTGCGCGTTTTGTATGGAGGCAGCGAGGATTCCTCGGAGATAATTGGGATATTGGGAAACATGGCTTTTAGCTGCTTTCGTATGATGGCATCTGATTCGCGATCTGCCAATGTCACCGGACTTTGGTCCTCTTTCGTGAACACCTGATTGGTGGAGGAATTGGCATACTTCTTCAAAACAGCACCCGCTGAGCGTCCTATTGCCATAACACAATTGATAAAGGCAAGATCTATCTCCGTATTCATGGCGACATCCTCTATGTTGATTTGTTCTGAGCTTAACGAAGCTGGTTGTCGATGGGATCAAAATAATCAGGAGAAACCAGAATATCGCGCGCTTTGGACCCGCGATGCGGCCCTACAATGCCATCTTGCTCCATCATATCGATTAATTTAGCCGCCCGCGCATATCCCACGCTGAGTTTCCTCTGCAAATAAGAAACACTGGCCTGACCGCTGCTAACAACCAGTCTGGCGGCCTGATCGTACATGGCATCCGTCTTTTGGGCCGCGGCGCCACCCGACGTTTTACTATCCATTTCTTCGCTATCTTGAACGACCGCTGTATTGTAGTCGGGTTTGGCCTGCTTCTTCAGGAAACTGGTGAGTGTTTTAATTTCCCGCGGTGACAGCCAGGGCGCGTGGACGCGAATCAAACGGGCACTGCCGGGAGGCAGAAACAACGCGTCACCTTTGCCCAGGAGCTGGTCAGCTCCATTGCTGTCAAGAATAATTCTGGAATCGTTGCGCTGTGCCACCCGGTAGGACATCCTGCAGGGCAGATTGGACTTAATTAAACCGGTCAGGATATCCGTGGAGGGTCGTTGAGTTGCCAGAATGAGATGAATACCAACAGCTCTGGATTTCTGGGCAAGTCTCGCGATGGATTCTTCCACTTCGCCGCGTGCGACCATCATAAGATCGGCCAGCTCATCGATGATAATCACGATTCGCGGCATGATATCCAGCTGATCACCTTCTTCGGGAGATAAATGTCCTTTAATGAATTCGGAGTTAAACTGATCGATTCCACGGCACATATAACGAGCGAGTTTTTTATATCGCACTTCCATTTCCAGTACAGCCCATTTAAGGGCTGAAGCGGCTTCAAGACAATCGTTGACAACCGGTGTTATCAGGTGCGGAATATCGTTATAAGCTACCATTTCAACCATTTTGGGGTCAATCATGATGAACTTGACTTCATCTGGTGTGGCTTTCATGAGAATACTGCACACCATGGCGTTCAAACCGACCGACTTACCTGACCCCGTTTGCCCTGCAATAAGGAGATGGGGCATCTTGGCAAGATCTGAACAGTAGGGTTCCCCTTCTATGGTTTTTCCCAAAGTCAACATGAGTTTGCTGGGAGAATCCCTAAAATGGTCATTGGAAATCATCTCTCTGAAAAAAATGGTCTCTTTTTTGTTGTTGGGCACTTCAAAGCCTATAGAGTAACGTCCCGCAATGCGGTCGATTCTCATTGATTCCGCTCCGAGCGCCAGGCATAAATCATCTTGTAATCCAACTATTTTGGAGTATTTGATACCCGGGTCGGGTTTAAATTCATACGTAGTCACAATGGGACCCGGAATGATGTTTTTCATGGTGCCTGTAACGTCAAATTCTCCCAGTTTCCCTTCCAGAGACAGCGCTTTTTCATGTAATTCATCCCGGTCAATTTCATTGCCTTCATGGGGTGGTTCGAAAAAGTCGATATTGGGGTACTTCCATTTCACCTGTTCTATTTCAAAGGGGATCTCTTCCTGAAGCGCTTCCTCCGGTTTCACAAAAAGAGCTTCTCCTTCGAGAATAGCAACCTCGTGGTCGGGGATCCCGGGTTCTGTCGGCGCTTCCTGCAACTCGACACTGGGCGCTTGAACCTGCTTCTTTTCTAAGGCTTTCTTTTTGGTCTTCTTTTTCACCGTCTGGGTCAACCCCTCTTCTTCATTGAGGTCAACAGAGTGTTTTCTCCTTTCCTCTCTCAGTATCCTGAGATGTTCACGTTTCTCTCGATTTGCCTGTAACCGTTGCGATATTTTGTTAAACAGAGTTTGGAACTGCACGAGAACCGAAGTAGAAAGACTGACAAAAAAACCGATCACCTGCATAATCCTCAGTTGGGTTGTAATGAGGATGGATAAGCCTAAAATCAAGAGTAAAGCGAGGTAACTGCCAATAGTATTGAGTTTACTGCAGAGCGTATCCCAGAGAAACTGTCCGATAAGGCCACCCCAGTGGAAGGGATACCCCTTATAGGATGTATCACCGAGACTTCCGGCAAAAGCCATCAGACACAGGAGCATGGTCAAAACACCAAAGAACCCAAAAACCCAATTGGGGTTGACTCGCCTTCTTACCGTTTGTATGCCGATAAAAAGAACGGCAAAAGGCAGAAAAAGACTGGCTACCCCTGTAAAGTGAACGAAAAAAGCCGAGACATTCGCTCCTATTTTGCCCAGGAGGTTGAGTGCTTTTCCAGATGAACCATGATGAAAAAAAGAGGGGTCAGCGGGGTGATAGGAAATGAAGGCCAACAGGGTCATCACGCCTGTGATAACCAAAACCCAACCTATGCTGTCGTTTAATACAGAGTCCGTTGATAGCTCCTTGGTACCTGCTCTTTTGTTCATTCTTATCCATTTCCTGTAATCTGTTTGTCATAACGAATGACGGTAACATGTTTGATAACGATGCCTCAATTTGCTGTGGCATCGCAACATACTACCACATATAGCCCTATTTAGCATCCCACCAGCCAATCCCGCTTCAAGTTCTAATTTTCGCAATCAGAATCCATATTTTACTGCCCTTAAAAAGCATGTTCCTATAGAATAGGGTGTTCCACCTATGAATTAGAGCATAGTGAAAAGAAGGGCGAGAAGAATTGAATCAATATGATGTCATCATTGTAGGAGCAGGACCGGCTGGGTCCTGTGCCGCTTTTGAATTAGCTAAGTGCGGTATCAAAACACTTTTATTAGACAAAAAACAAATGGTTGGAAGTCCAAACCACTGTGGGGAGGGCATATCCAGTAACTGCATGCAAGAACTCAATCTTTCTATAGATATGCCCTGGATTGTCAATGAAGTGAGCGGAGGACGGCTTATTTTTTCAAACGACACATCTGTGACGTTCAAACAAAGAGGATTCTGCATTAACCGGCCTGAGTTCGATCGCCACCTTCTTAAAAGAGCTACTGATGCGAGCGCTGAAATCCGAACAGAAATGAAGGTCACAGAAATAGAACGCGAGACCGATGGCTGGACAGTCAAAACAAAAACCGAGCGGTTTCGCAGTTCCTATTTGGTGGGAGCCGGGGGACCAAGATGTCCGGTCGCGGTCTCGTTAGGTCAACGCCATCCTCTTCTTCCTGCCTATCAGTACAAATTTAAAATGAAAGCAAAGCAGCACCCCCATGTTCATTCCAATTGGTTGGATTTTTATCATTCAGAGGCATTCCCCGGAGGATACGCCTGGGTCTTTCCAAGAGGTGATGAGGTGGCCATTGGCGGCGGCTCCATTCATCACCTCAAGCAAAAGCTCGACCCGTTTTGTCGGCAAATGGGCTTTGATCCAAAAGATGCCATCAAAAAAGAGGGCGGTCCCATACCTTTTTTAAAGAAACCTTGCAGAATCGTCTTCCCACGAGCGCTTCTGGTGGGTGATGCGGGAGGTTTCACGTACCCCCTCACGAAGGGCGGAGTGCACGGTGCTGTCTGGAGCGGTAAAATTGCGGGCCAACTCATTTCCAAAGCCATCCATCAATCGGACGACCGTCTTATTCGCGGTTTTAAACGCCTTGTTCGACAACATCCATCCAGAAAGAGGTCGCACCTTATGATGCCGCTGACCTTTTTTAATTTTAAAAACGAGGCGTTCCACTGCATAGGCAATATTATGGACGGATTGGAGTTTCACAACTTCCCGATTGTGCGTTTTTTCGCTGAAGTCTCTCGTGCCCCTTCTCTTTCAGCTCTGCGAGGCATCATGTACGCGGCCATTATTCAGCAGCACTATAAAAAAACCAAGCACTTTTCCTGGTAGGGACTTTTCTCCCAAGTAAGCACATGACGCCAGGCTTACTGACTGTCCCGGGCTGTGGGGGCTCGACCATTCAGATCCGCACACGACGGGTTCACGCTAATTGGCACGATTGAAAATTAATTGATAGTTTCTCTTTACCAAGGGGTGTTTGGAATTGTGTTTTCTAGCTTCATTCATCCATTTCAAGGCTTCTTTGGGATCATCGTGAAATTCCAATTCAATATATGCCAAATTGTTCAGTGCATATATATCGTCCGGCTTAATTTCAAGTACAGCCTTCAGCGTTTTTTCCGCACGATCGATTTGTCCCAGTTCTATCAGTACTCTGGCGATATTATAGAGTGCCACGACCTGTTTATCATTCAATTCAAGAGCCATCTCAAACTCAGCCAGGCTCTCTTCATATCGTTTTGCAACGAACAACGCTTGAGCCAGGAAATTGTGAAGGCGGGGATCTTTGGGACGTTGCGCTATGACTTTTTTAAAGTACTCAATGGCTTTTTCCGGTTTGCCAAATTGAGAATAAACAATCCCCAACTCTTTATAGAGCATGATGTGATCACTGTATTTGTCTTTTAAGTCTTCAAGTGCTTCAATGACTTTAAAGGGAAATTGCATTTCAAATTGTCTGTTTATTTGAATGACACGATAAAGCTCAACGGATTCCAGCGGTGAGGGCAAGAGATAAGGATCGCCAGTGTCATCCATATAAGTGCCGCCGCCCTGGACATAGCCAAGCCCTGCGAGCATTTCAATCATTTCCTGATCGAGTTGAATATTTTCCGAATTTTGATTGGCGTTTTCCTCGATATCCTGCATGATGTCCCTCAAAGAGATCAATTCGGGATCCTCACTGTTTGCTGACATATCCTCCAGTTCACCTGGATCGTTTGTGAGGTCATAGAATTTATCAATAGAGCTGTGATAAAAGCTGTGCGTATCTGTTTGCAGGGAAGCAAGCGGAGACAAGTAGAAACTCTCAAAGGGAATGTAGGTTTCAGAATAGGCAATTCGTTCCTCGGAACGATAGAGAGAAACACCCTCTATATCTTCAGGCACATGTAAATCAGCATATTCCAAGAGTGTAGGCATAATGTCTGTCGAACAAACCAACCTATTTACAACACGACCCCGGCTCTTGAAAAGCGGTTTGGAGAAAATCAGTGGAACGTGGGTCGTGCTTCGATAGCAAAAGAAGCCATGTGTTCTTTCTCCGTGCTCTCCAAACGATTCACCGTGATCCGCCGTAACAACAAGGAGTGTGTTCTCCCAGCGCCCCTGATCCTTCAACTGCTTGATCAGTTTGCCAATTTGGAGATCAACATAGGCTATTTCACCAAAGTAGGGGTTGTCGGCATAGGCTTCTTTAAATGGTTCCGGTGGATCATAAGGCCAATGGGGGTCATAGAAATGGATCCATGTAAAAGTGGGACCCATTTGTTTTTTTAACCATTGCCAGGTACGGTTGATGGTTTCACCCGCTCTTCGCGTGATAATTGCCTTTTTATTTTTGTTTTCTTTATAGTGAATGATATCGTCATCGTAGATATCGAAGCCTCTGTTTAAACCATAGTCCTTTAAGAGCATAATCGACCCAATAAAGGCTCCTGTTTGATAGCCCGCCTTTTTAAAGTACTCGGAAATAAGGGGAACGTCTTCACTCAATCGGTAGGTGGAGTTATTGTGAACGCCATGGTTCGGTGGTATTTTTCCTGTGAGAATACTTGTATGGGAAGGAAGTGTTATGGACGCTTGTGCAATACAGTTTCCAAAGCGGTTCCCTGTGGCTGCCAGAGAGTCCAAAACAGGCGTATGAACGCGTTTGTTGCCATAACAACCAATGGCATCGGCCCTGGTTGTATCAATCGTGATCAAGATAATGTCCTTTTTTTGATTGCTGGAATCTGAACAAGTAACCAGGGTCATGAAAATACTGATAATCAGGGACAACACAACTACTTTCAATTTCATTGATGGAACACTCTCATTGTCTTGTAAAAATTGTCCAAGTCCTGACCTTTTTTTAGTTCAGGATAGGTTGTCAACCATTGATAAGCCTCATCGTAAGCTCCAAAGCGGATAAGCAGAACAAAGTAAACCTTCTTCAAAGAGTTCAGGCCGGGAAACGCCTCTATTTTTTTATTCAGTCGCTCCATCATTTCAACAGGGTTTTTACCCGATTTATGGATGGAGTCCAGCAGTATTTCCCAACCAAAATCATTAAGCGCATGAAACTCAAGATGATCAAGCAATATATTGATTGCTTTCCCGTGCCTTCCTGTTGAGGAGTAGAGTCTGGCTAAATTCACTCGAATGGTAGGGTGTTCCGGAAAGCGCTCTAGGAAACGCTCTCCCTGTCTCAAAGCTTCCTCATATTTTTGATCGGCACCAAGAATCACAATATGAGCTTCCCAGAACACTTTGTTATCGGGTTCGATCATTAAGAGACGTTTAACAACATCTTTTGCAGATTGCAGCTCTCCTGTTTCGGTGTAAACTGCCAGTTTTTTTTCCCAGAATTCAGAAGATATGCCTTCTTCAGACCTGGACTGATCTCGCAGCAACGCCAGATCTTTTTCCGGATCGTTGGGAGACTCCAAATAGTCGTAGCGGTAAGCAAATAAACAGAGTACAAGAGCGGGAATCATATTGATATCCTATACAAAAAGAGCTGATTATAAACAATCAGCTCTTTATAAAATAATTAAAATAATATCAGGAGGTCTGTATTAGCGATTTCTTCTAAGGAACCATGCTCCTGCGACAATGAACATACCGACAAAAATAATTAAACCAAACTGCCCCAAGGTGGGAACAAAGGATCTGTCTGTCAATGCCGCACTGTAACCGTACCATTGATACATGGGTTGACCTGAATTGCTTTCAACGATATCCAGCAAGAACCCTGAAAGCCCGCCACCTAAATCACTACCGACAGCGCTGGCAACATTAAACACCACTGACCCACTGGGAGGAAAAGATTGAGTGTCAAGGGGGGTTCCCGATGAAGTGAATGCCGATTCTGCATCTGCATCCGTATAAGGTGGAAGCTTTTGTAAACCAAAATCTTCTGCGTCGTAGACAGCTAAGTTAATGGGTGATGGACTGTTGTGACTACCATCAAACACCAATTTCATTCCCGAAGCAGATGTCAGTTCTGATACATCAAAAACGTAAAGTGCTTTCGAGGTGTTCTCTACAGTAGTACTGTTCCACGATGAAAAAAAAGTGCCCTCTGTGCCAAACATAGTGGATGCATAGGTTGCTGTACTGAAGGCGCCATAGGTGTCACTCAACACATGGTGAAGAAGAATGCCCTGACCAACAACAGGAGCCAAGGTTGGTGTGATGTCATCCGCTGCCCGATCGGGTAATTCCGTAATTTTGACTCTTTTTACATAGTTATCTCTATTTTCCCGGTCAATTTGACCAAAGATTGCCAAACCCACCAAAGATAATACAACAATCATTAAAAGCTTTTTTTTCATTGATCTTGCCCTCCGACAATAAAAATCTTTTGGTTTATTTAATACCAGACCCCTTTATACTATATTTAAAAGTGATACCCAAATACTTTTTATCGTTTCTTTGCTTTTTTGTGACATTTCCTATTTCAAATGCCGTTACTCTTTTTCTACATTACCCATGAACACCGACATCTTGGCAGTTTTAAACCACTGTAATTCAAAAAACTTCGGATGCGCATCCAATAAGCTCTTCAGTTGTTTCTCACTCAGGACATCTCTTACATACAGATAAGCTTCCAGCTTCAAGTTCTCCATTTTTCTCAACTCGGGTCGAAGCTTTTCACGCCAGTCCTTTTCAATCGATTTTGAACTGTTTTGTTTTTCCAGGAATTTCCTTTTTATGAGACCTTTTTGTTGTCTGATAGCCGTCTGAATGGTCCAATAATCAACTTGATACCTCTGTAAGACCGCCTGAAGGGATTCAACAACATCCTTTTCGAGATCCAGATGCTGCAAAATGGTCTCCTGGTTCCACCACTGAATGTAGCGTTTTCTGGGGTGAACTCGATTGGGTTCTTCCATGCAGCAGACACCCATATTGATTAAAAAGATCAGCAAAATATTCATACCTGACACCTACCTAAAGTAAAACGCTTGGGTCCATAAAAACGAAGACGCCCACAATGGACATGAACAGATAGTACACAATAAAAACATGTGTTTCGTTAATAACGGGCCTGGTGATGATGTAAAAATTCAAAGCTCCTGCCAGAACCGCAAAAGGTAAAAGCAACGGTATACCCAGAATAAAGGGCACAAGACAGAACGACAGCAGAACAAGGACACCTGTAAAGAGTTTCCCCGCCCTTTCTCCCAAGAGCACTGGCAGAGTCCATGTACCCGTGGCCTGATCGCCCTTGTAATCGGCTATATCTTTCGTGGTAAATGAAAGGGTGAAGCAAAGTAAGATCATGAGCGAAATGGTAGATGGAAAACCCGCAAAAAGTTTACCCGATCTCATCTGATTCATCACAAAATAGCCATGAGTTATACTGGCATAACCGATTAGAAGCACCAACAAGGACCCAAAAGCAATGGATAACGTCGCCAAAAAAGGCAGACGTTTCAAACGAAATGGATCAAATGAGTAAATCATACTAATCGACAAACACGCCAATGTCAGAGCAAAAGATGTCCACGAAAGAGTTGCGGCAAAAAAGAGGGAAAAAAGACTGAAAGCAACGCCAATATGAAGGGCATCATGCTTGGATAATTGACCTTGCACAAGCGGTCTGTATGGTTTTGAGAGCTTATCGGCCTCAAAGTCTGAAATATCATTTAAAAAAACCGAACTCATCCAAAGCGAAAAGACCACAATAATCAACAAAATCAAAGCCAACCAGCCCGATACGTCGCTCATTTCAAAGGGGAAGCCATACTGCAAAAAACCGAGATACAATCCAAAACCCAGCATACCCAGGTAATGCGTAACCCTAAAAGGCCGAATATTTCCAAGTATGGATTTTAATTTAACCGAGTCAAAACGCCAGTACCAGAAACAGAGCAGGAAAAAGAGTATAATAGCAAAAAAAGCCGCTCTGTTTCTTCGAATATCGAGGTACGATCGGTGTTGGAACTCGTTGAAGAAGGCTTTGTGGTTAATTAACAATTCAGGTACGCTGCCACATAAAAAAATAAGGACATAAGCCAACACGGAAGCGAGTAAGGCCTTCCAGGGCTTTTGGGTCTTGATCCAAACCACAACTCCCATCCCGACGATGATAAAAAGAAGCTCTGTTTTCAAACCAACGACAGGTAGTTTCCCATTCATTCCGGAATAGAAAGTAAGGAATTGTCTCACTAAAAACTCAAAATCTCCTTTGACATAAAAGATTCTGGAAATGGGTGTCCCTGTTATTTTTCCATAAAAGAAGTCGATAATGGGCGGAGACCAGATTACGGGCAGAAATATCAGTAGGAGCTTGGATGTTTTTTCAATGGGTTCCCTCACAATGAAGTTCATCACAAAGGTTAGAAACAAAAAAAGAACCAGATAGAAAAACATGAAATGCAATAGAAAGTTCTTGGGGTGAATGATAACGCCGTCAAGGTAAACTACCGATTCAAGAATCATGCGTATGACAATAATTGAAAAAACAGAAAGTATGTAGGCCAATGGCGTAATTGTTTGATTCTCCAATCTCAAGATGTATTTTTTAAGCAAAACCGTACCCTCTTATCCTCAAACATCAGAAGACCTTTACACTACCACAATCGCACTTACTTGCTCAATAACCATTGTTGAGCTCTCAACCTGCGCCTGCTTTCTCACTCATGCCGTACAACTTATTTTCGATTTATATACAAAGAAAGTACCGAAGCACTTCACTGCGTTCTCAATGGCGACTTCTAAACACCAACAGGATTAGGCTCAAAACGCGATCCGGCATTGACTAAAGACGAGCAGGCAAGCCCTTCTATGTTTAAAATGAAGAAACTGATAGAATAATTATCGGTCCTTGAAAAAATACACGCCACTTCAATGTAAATCACCGGGGTTGGGATCCGCCATGAAAATAACCTTTAAAATTCACTTTAACACACACTTTGGCCAACAACTCGCCATTTTGGGAAATTGTGACGCTCTGGGAAATTGGAACCCCAGTCAAGCTGTTTTTATGAGTCATATCGACCACGGCTACTGGGTTGCCAACTTAGAACTTCCACAGAGGTCGCACTATAAATTCACCTACAAGTATGTCATCTTTCACGGAGAGCATCTCGAATGGGAAGAAGGTCAGAACAGACAGTTTCAGGCCAAGGGATCATTGAAACACGTTGAATGTCAAGATTATTGGCGTTCCAGTTGTGACCCCAGAAACACACTGTTCACGGCCGCTTTTGCCAAAAACATTATGGCTAGAAAAAAGCCCAAAAAAAAAGCGAAAATATCCCATGCAGACTGGGTTCTGAGACTCCAGGTCTACGCTCCCCGGGTTAAAAAAACCGACCATGTTTGCGTACTTGGCTCCGACTACACTTTGGGAAACTGGAACCCCAAAAAAGCCCTGGAAATGGACTCAAAGAATTTTCCCCTGTGGAAAGTTGAATTCTCTCCCAAAAAAAAGGCTCAATTGCTGGAATACAAATTCGGCATTCGCAATTCTATTTCTGGCGAAATAACAACCATCGAACAGGGTGCCAACAGAAAGCTCTGGATTCCTCCTGCAAGCGAAAAGAGCCTGGTTATCCTGACAGACTATTCGCTTTCCTACCCCATTGGCAACTGGAAGGGTGCTGGCGTTGCCGTTCCCGTTTTCTCCCTGCGCACATCCAGCTCCATGGGTGTTGGAGAGTTTCTCGACCTGAAGAAATGTGTGGATTGGGCGAAAGCCTGCGGCATGAAGATCATTCAGCTGCTGCCCATTAATGACACCAACCGGACAGGAAGCTTGTCCGACCGCTCACCCTACTCGGCTATTTCAAGCTCGGCTCTCAACCCCATTTACATGAACATCCAAGCAACGGCCAAAGGCTCACGTTACATCAGCCAAAGGGAACTGGAGCAGCTTCGTCGTATTTTTGAGTCCAACCCGAACCTGGACTATGCCAGTGTCTACGAAAACAAACTCAAGATTTTAAAAACGCTATACAACGAGCAGAAAGAAGCCTTTATGACGGCCAAAAGCACCCAGGTCTTCTTCAATGAAAACAAACACTGGCTCTATCCCTACGCTCTCTTTCGCGTATACAGTGAAAAATACGGCCACACAAACTTCAAACAATGGAAAAAAAATGCCAAGTTCAGACACAATCTCCACGTTCTGGAGTGGAACCGGCATCTACCGCTCATCAAAGAGATCGCATTCTGGGTATTTATCCAGTACCACCTGCATATTCAGCTCCAGGAAGCCTCTCTGTATGCAAGACAAAAGCACGTCGTTTTAAAGGTCGATATCCCCATGGATGTCGCAAAGAACAGTGTGGATACATGGGTTTATCCAGAGCTCTTTAACACCAGAGTGCATGCGGGTGCACCGCCGAATGATGACGCTCCTCAAGGACAGAGCTGGGAAACAGCCACTTTCAACTGGGATGAAATGCGAAACAATCAATTTGCCTGGTGGAAATCCCGTCTCATTCATCTGTCGCAATACTTTGATTTCTTTTGCGTTGATCGCATACCCGATTTCTTTCGCACGTGGGAAGTTCCAAAAGAAGCCGTTCACGGTACTTTGGGTATCTACAACAAGACAATTCCCTACCACATTGATGAAATGAGAGAAAAAGGGTTGAACTTTGACCACACACGTTTCTGCAAACCCTACATACGAGAACACATACTCCAGGCTCTTCTGGGTTGGCGCAAGCAGGGAGTCTCCGAATACTTCTTCGATGAAATCGAGCCCGGAGTTTACAATTTCAAAAACAACTTTGACACACAGAAAAAAATTCAAGCTTTCTTTGAAAAGCGAAAAAGGGAAAAATCACAAGACCCCTTTGACTCAATACTTGAGAACATTTTAATGGATCTCCACGATGAAGTCCTTTTCATACAGGATCCTGGCTCGGACAGTTCATACTTTCATCCGCGACATTCTCTGATGAAAACCCGCTCTTTCAGGGAACTGGATGCCCATTCACAAGCGGTTTTAAAAGAAATGCATGCCGATTATTTCAACTCCAGACAAGAAGATTTCTGGCGACTGGAAGGATTGTGGAAACTCCAGGCTGTCCGATATGCAACTGAAATGCTTGTTTGTGGAAATGCTGCCGGAACGATTCCCCAATGTGTACCGGCCGTCATGGATGAGTTAAATATTTTGAAGCTCTGCATTCAGCGCATGCCTTCCGACAGCCAAATCGAGTTTGCACACCCGGCTGACTACCCCTATCTCTCCGTTTGCACAACGTCAAGTCACGACATGGCACCAATCCGATTGTGGTGGGAAAGTGATCGCGAGAAGGCTCAGCGGTTTTATCACTCCGTGTTGGGAAAACACGGGCCAGCGCCCCGGTTTGCAGAGGATTGGCTCTGTAAAGAGATCCTCGCTCAACACCTTCACGCTCCTTCCATGTGGGCGATTTTTCCTCTTCAGGATCTACTGGCCATCAATCACCAACTGAGACGCGACCATCCCCATGAGGAGCAGGTATACGATCCAGGCAACCCCACTCAGCAGTGGCAATACAGAATGCATCTCAAATTGGAAGACCTGCTCAAAGCCGTGGACTTCAATTCGGATATCAAAGAGCTGATCATCCAATCGGGGCGTCATTCCAACTATTAGCCAAATTGAGAACATCCATGCCCAAAAGGATGATTCAACTTTTTTTACACGATCTTCTTGTGCTTCCCCAATAGACCATTGGCCTAAAAAGACTTCAGGACACTCTCTGGTTTAATGGTTCTGATGTGACGGATGGTTTTGATATCCCTTTCTGAACCGGAAAAGCTCTGAAGTTCCGGAATCGACAGTGTAATCACCCGTCTTTTGAATTGACTCTCACCTGTGTGAATACTGGAAATCCACAAACGATCTCTCTCTTCGACTATTATTTGAAGGTGTGTTTTCGGGTTGAGATCCTTCAATTTTGGTTTCAGTTGAGTACAGAACGCCTTGATCTCTCTGATAAATGCCTCAAAATTAGCTTCTCTGATGACCCTTTTACGATTGAGCTCCTCGTTGAATGCACGTGCTTTTCTTTGGTGGTCTCTCAGGTTTTCAACCACGACAGGCGTCATTTTCTGTTTTTTTTCTCTTCTAATGCCCGTGAAGGAGTTCCTGTCATTGCTGTGATGTACAGGCACGATCAGAACCATCTGACTGTCTCCGATCATGTAGCCTCTTACAGGGTCGCAGGACTGAATTCTGATTCCCTCGACTTTACTGTTCAGTTCTTTGAAAAGCAGCTCTTCCATGGCTAAAACGGCCTCCCAAGGCGAGAGCCTTGCCGCCGGTTTTTCCAGTTTGGCTTCAGGGTTCGCTCCAAGCAGAAGAAAGAGACAAAACAGACTGCTCATTGCCGTTCTCCTGATTGAACACCATTTTTCAACTCTTTCAGGTCCCTGTTCAAAATAGCAAGCTGTTCCCCTGTTTCCAGTTCCGAGGAAATAAAGCTGTCTTTCCATTGAATGGAAAGTTCCATTAATTCCCGATGTTGCGACTCCTGCAGGGACTCAAAGTGACGGTTCATCTCCGAAGCGGTCATTTGCGAATGATCATTCAGTGCTCCGATTACACGCTCTTCCAATGCCTCGAAATCCTCTCTGGAAACCATATCGGATTGATCCGTACCAAACAGCTTATCAATGAGAGCAAACTCTGCGGAGAATCGATTCTCATGAATCTCGATTTTCATTCCCAGAAAAGAGAAAAGAATGAATACGGCCGCAGCGATGTAACCAATTTTTTTCCAATGACTTATCTTCACTTTCGTGGGCGGCATTGGTGTGTCCACCTCGCTTGGATGTGCCAAATTGGCGACAGCCAAACCATCTTCTAAAAGGTCGAGTTTTTCCCTGCATATTTGGCATTGTTCGACATGGGCAAGATATCGCTCTGACTGGGGCTCTTCAAAAAGCAGATCCAGTAACTCTTCATCACTTAAATGTTTCATTTTACTTCTCTTATAACTGATCGCCTTCGATAGTTTCTGCCTAGTTCACTGAGTGCCCTGTACAATCTTGATTTGACTGTACTGAGTGGGACATCGAGAATTTCAGCAATTTGATCGAAAGTTTTTTCTTCGTAAACTTTGAGGACAATAAGGCTTCTCATTTCGGGTGTAATGCCGGAAAGGGCTTTTCGCACGCGTTTGATTTCCATTTTCCTGGCGTGGATACCGTGGATATCGGCCGAATCCGATTGATCTCTTGGCTCCAGGCCCTTTTCCAATATGGTTTGAAGGGAGTCTTCTGATTGTCTCTTCTGCTTTCGGAGATAATCGATGGATTCGTTGACAGCAATGCGGTACAACCAACTGGAGAACTTGGATTCACCTTTGAAGTTTTTCAGCTTGCGGTAGACTTTAAAAAAGACATCCTGAGTCAAATCCCGTGCTGCTTCCTGATTTCTGACATGTTTAAAGATCAGGCTCATGACGTGCTGCTGATACCGTCTTACCAGCACATCGAAGTGTCTGCCGTCTCCATTTAAGATGTTTTCAACACACTGCATGTCAGTTAACATATTTACACTCTTCCTCGCCCTATGAGACGTTATTGAATGAAATTTGGTTTAAAAAAAAGAAGCCGGACATCAAACCGGCTTCTTTTTTTGAGCATATGAGGAATCCCTGGAAAGACCTTTGCCCCATGGCGATCGACTTCAGTCCTCTTTGGGCTTGTCCTTTTTCAAAAACTTCGACAACTGTTGAAGACGTCGCCCGTTTTGAAGAAGCAGTATCAAAACACGTGCTTGGATATGTCTCTCACGTTGAATTGATCACGGGGGATTCATTGGTAATCACTGAAGCGAATCGCAAAAGCATTAACCCAAAACAGAATTCCACTGGTCCAGATGTTCTTTTGTTTTTGCGAAAAGTTCAGTGGTATCCCCTTCAACCTTGGCTTTAATGATTTTATCGCCGCCTGCGATGGCATTGACCACTTTTTGATCCGCGTCGCTTTCCACGCTTCCAAAGACACTGTGCTTTCCATCCAGCCACGGGGTGGGAACGTGTGTGATGAAGAACTGACTGCCGTTGGTACCGGGACCCGCATTCGCCATGGACAGGATGCCAGGTTGATCGTGTTTCAACTCGGGAACGAATTCGTCCTGGAAGTTGTAGCCTGGACCGCCTGTACCTGTTCCGTTGGGGCAGCCGCCCTGGATCATGAAATCGGGTATGACGCGGTGAAAAGTGAGACCGTCGTAATAACCCCGTTGAATAAGATTGACAAAACTGGCCACGGTAATGGGTGTTTTATCCTCGAACAGATCGAGTTTTATGGTTCCTTTTGATGTTTCAAAAATTGCTTTTAGCATTTTATCTCCTTATTGACCTTTAAAGGTTGCTTTTCGTTTTTCTATGAAGGCATTCAAGCCCTCTTTTGCATCTTCAGTTCCTGCCAGCACGCCAAAAAGTGAACTCTCGAACAATTCCCCATCATCCTGGCTCATTTCCAGCCCTTTGTTAACGGCTTTTAACGCGTATTGAATGGCAATAGGGGCATTTTTAATGATTTTGTGCGCTTTTTTCCGGCACACATCCAAGAGTTCCTGCTGTTCCACGACTTCATTGACCAAGCCCATTTCACATGCACGCTGGGCAGGTATAAATCCACCTGTGCAAGTCATTTCCAAAGCGCGACCCTTGCCTACAATACGACCAAGCCGTTGAGTTCCACCATAACCGGGAATGAGGCCCAGGGTAACTTCCGGAAGGCCGAACTGGGCATTGGCAGAGGCAATTCTAAATGAACAAGCCAAAGCGAGTTCACAACCACCGCCCAAAGCAAAACCGTTGACAGCTGCAATATAGGGCATTCTGGAGTTTTCAATTTTTCTAAAAACAGACTGTCCCCTTTTGGCAACTTCTGTGGCCTCGAAGGCGCTGAGCGTGGCCAATTCCTTGATATCCGCTCCGGCAACAAACGCTTTTTCGCCCGAACCGGTGAGGATGGTACAGAGTATTTGCCTGTCTGCCTCCAGATTATCGATAATCTGTTCCAATTCGATAAAGACCTGGTTATTCAGAGCATTCAGTGCTTTTGGCCGATTGATCGTCACCAGAGCGATTCGATCTTCTGTTTCTAGTTTGACAAATTCCATCTCGTTCTCCTTGAAAACTGTACTTTTTCGCGATCACTTTTACATGAGGGCGATATTCTAGCATGAGACAGCGAGATTCTAAAGGTCTGTGTCCGGTTGGTCTTACGATGAGAGTAACCGCGCAGCCAATCCCTTTGAAGCGTTAAAACAAATACTGACCTTCCGGAATGATCCAAGTTATGATGAAATAGAATTGCACAGAGCTGGAAAGAAATCTGAGTGGAGGCATCCCGTGAACGACATAATCAAACCGCGCATACTGATTTCTTCCTGCCTCATGGGTGAAGAGGTTCGGTACGATGGAAGCCACAAGAAAAATCCCTTCATCATCAGTGCCCTTTCCCGATGGAGCCAATTAGTTCCACTCTGCCCTGAAGTGGAAGCCGGCTTGGGGATACCGCGTCCTCCCATCGAACTGGTTTCGGAAAAGGAGTCCGTTTTGGTGGTGGAAGTGGAAAGCAGGCGCGATGTAACCGAAAAAATACGTTCGGCTATTTCGCGTTTTGCAGAGCAGCAGCCTCTTGGTGAGATCCACGGTGCCATCCTCAAAAGTCGATCGCCCTCCTGCGGCAAAGACACAACTCCGCTCATTCTCGCTGACGAAACCGTGAGCAACGCCTCCGGTCTATGGGCGGAACATTTAAGCAGGGAAAATATTCCCATTATCGATGAAGAGCAATTTGCTCAACTCCAAAAACGCCGTCTGTTTTTAAAAGAGGTCCTGCTGCGCGCGGGTTACCACAAAACCGAGGTAAACCAAAAAATCCAGGAATGGCCATTCAGGACCTTGAGGCGTTAGTTTGCTTTAAGGAAACAGGGCAATAAAAAAACATCCTCAAATCAGAACTTGAAATTAACGAGCGTAAGGGTTAATCTAATAAGTCAACAGGTTCATTTCAATATGTTGGCTTGGATACAATCTCATATATTTATTTTGACGAAATAGCATGTAAAAAAATAATTGCATTTCACACAGAAGGAAACAACCTGTCCAGGAATAAAGTCAATTGCCGTGGAGGAAAAATGAACTACAAAAGTATACCCGATCTCTTCTTCAGTGTCTGTAAAGAGTACGACAAAAAAAACGCTGTCATGTACAAGAAAGACGAGAAATACATTTCCGTCTCCCACGACTTTTTTAAACAGCGGGTTACCAATCTGGGAAGAGGGCTGATGGCCATAGGCATGGATGCAGACGATCACATTGCGCTGCTGTCTGAAACGCGTTTCGAGTGGGCTATTGTCGATATGGCCATACTGAGTGCAGGCGGTGTCGTTGTGCCTCTTTATCCCTCCCTCAATCCCGAAGATGTCTCTTACATTCTCGAAGACAGTCAAGCTCAGGGAATTGTTGTTTCAAGCATTGACCAACTGAACAAGGTCATGCAAATCAGGGATAAATTACCGAATTTAAAGTTCATTATCTGTATGGAACAGTTTGAAGAGAAAATTGAAGGTGTTTACTCTCTTTCTGACGTGGAAAGCATAGGATCGGAGACTGACAACGAAGGCGAGCTCAAAGAGCGCTGGAAACCAATCGTCCCAAGTGATTTGCTGACAATTATCTACACCAGTGGAACAACAGGTAAGCCAAAAGGAGTCATGCTTTCTCACGGGAATCTCATTTCCAATGTTGAAAGCGCATTGGCTATCACCAAATGGGAAAGTGAAGATGTGTGTCTCAGTCACCTTCCTCTAAGTCACGTCTTTGAAAGAATGGCCGGTTATTACATGATGCTTGCTGCCGGAATAACGATTGCCTACGCTGAAGACATTCCTTCCCTCAGTATCAACCTGGCTGAAATTAAGCCCACCATCCTGGTTTCAGTACCGCGATTATTTGAAAAGATTTATGCCCGAATCATCAATCAGGTTGAACAAGGCAGTTTTATCAAGAAAAGGATTTTTTATTGGGCTATCGGCATTTCTAAAAAGTCGCTTCCCTATCTCATTGAAAACAAACCGCTTCCTTTCCTTTTACAAACACAATATAAACTTGCAGACAAACTGGTATTTGGGAAGATAAGAGAACGGACAGGCGGCAGATTGAAAATAATGGTTTCAGGCGGCGCTGCATTACCTAAATCCATCGCGGAAGTCTTTTTGGGAATTGGTTTGAAAATCCTAGAGGGTTATGGTTTAACGGAAACCTCTCCTGTTATTTGCGTCAACAGGCCCGAAAAAGTTAAACCAGGATTCGTCGGTCCTCCCATAAAAGATGTTCAGGTTAAAATAGCTGACGACGGTGAAATTATCGTTAAAGGACCCAACATCATGCTGGGCTATTACAATAACGAAAAGGGAACGAGAGAAGTGCTGACGGAAGACGGCTGGTTCCACACAGGCGATATCGGTGAATTCGACGAAGAGGGTTATCTGAAAATCACCGATCGCAAAAAAGAACTTCTCGTTACCTCGGGCGGCAAGAATGTAGCCCCTCAACCGCTTGAAAACGCACTGAAATTCTCTCAGTACATTGAACAATGCGTGGTTGTTGGAGATGGCCAAAAGTTCATTTCCGCTCTTGTTATTCCTCCCTGGGAAACGATTGAAGATTGGGCTCCCCTTCACAATTGGGAAACGAACCCTGTTGCACTCTCGAAAAACCGTTCTTTCTATAAAGCCATTGAAAAAGACATCCATAAGCTTCAGAAAGATTTTGCCCGCTATGAACAAATAAAGAAATTTGCCATTCTGCCCAACTACCTTACCGAGGAAAATGGGGAAATGACACCCAGCTTGAAAGTGAAAAGAAAAGTCGTCAACAAAAAATACGCCGATATAATCGCCGGATTTTACGAAGAATAGGTTCTCGTGCCAATAGAACCTCCAAGGTGATAAACCAACATCCCTGTTGCAACGGTAACAGGAGCTTGTTTCACGGAGTGCTCAATTGGAAACCGCGATCCACTAAACGAATAAAACGGACAGGCACCTTTTAAAGCTGGTTTTACAGAAGAGAAGGTGCCTTGTCGACGTCTTTATGCTATACGGGTATGGTGGTGTACCTGTTCCCCTCTGAGGCACCTGGCATGCCTTTACGTAAAAGCCGATATAAAAAACCACGAACACAACTTGACTGATTTCTCACCACAGAAGCTGCCAAGCATTAACACAGCCGGGGCTATGCAGTCACCTGCTCATAGTGGGCTATTCATTTTTCTCCTGTGTTTTTTTCTGCAGAGTTTTTTTGAACTGTCTCATTCATCGTCATCAAGTCAAAATCTACATCGCGATCTGTATTTGAACAGCTTTGCTTTTCGGCAATTATCGTTATCATCCCGCCTTGACCAAACAGGGAAGCTATCAGTTCAATAGGCGTTAAGGCCCAATTCAATTGAAGGTAGAAAAGTTTCAAGAACAGACTTTTTTTCCCGGTAATGGCCTGATAGGTCGGTTCTCCACTCATGCATAGAGACGATGTCAAGGCGGGAGGACCGTCTCGTAAAGACCAGGTTGACTGCACAAGCAGCTTATACCCGGAATTTGTCAACAACCTGACCAACCCGCGAGGTGAAAAGTGAGACAGGTGCCGGGGCGCTTCCAAGCCCTTCCACTTCTCTTTCATGACCTGAGCTTGCCAACTGTCAATATTGGGTACACGCAAGAGCAGTCTTCCCTGTGAATGCAGGCAGCCATGAAGCTGACGGAGGAAAGCAGCGGGGTCTCTCAAGTGTTCCAGTACGTGAAAGGCAGATATCAAGTGGTATGATGAACGAGGTCTCCACGTCTCCACATCTCCGTGTATAATATCCAAACCGTATTGATCCCTGGCAAATTGAACAGCGCGGCTATCTCCCTCGAGTCCTGTAACATGGAACCCCAATTTTGAGGCATCAAGAAGGAGCTCGCCTCTGGAACACCCAATATCCAAATAGGACAGATGAGAAGGCATGCCTCTGGATGCCTTTTTCAGCCAGGCTAATAAGTCGAGACGAAGCATCGTGCGACTGTAAAAGCGCTCAACACGAGTCAAAAACGCATCAGAGCTTCCCTCTTGCCAGTATCCTGTGGGATAAAACCGCTCTATTTCACTTCTTTCGGGAACGGGATGCATAAAAACCACATGACACGAGGGACACCTGTAATAAGAAGCCTCAAACCGAGTCACTTCATAGGTGCGATCACTGAGCGTGCGCCAAAATGATGCCGATTCACGACAAATGGGACAGTTCATCTTTTTATCGACAATCACTAGCTTCGTCTCTTCCTTTTTTTTCGATAGACAGAGGGAGCGGAACGCGATTTGAGTCGCATCCTGGTCCGTCCTCCCTTGCTGGAGTTCATCCTGCCTTGAAACGCCGAAGCCATTTTGAGCCCCAAATCCATTTCCAGCAGCTGGAGGTCAATGCGTTCCAGAATAACCGCAACGGGATCCCCTACCCTGAACGTCTTGCCGCTTCGCTGTGAGACAAGAGAGTAACCTCTCAACCTGAAATCACCATTGAGTTTTTCAATGGAAACAATACCTTCAGTAAAGAGATCTTTAAGCTCCACCACCAGTCCAAAACGTCGGGCATCCACAATCACACCTTCAAATTCTTCCCCTAATCGAGGCTGCAAATAACGCAATACCTTCATTTTAAAGAAATCTTTCTCGGCAAGATCACTGCCTCTTTCCCTTTCAGACAGATGTTGACAGATATCTGTCAGGACACTTTTGGAATGGGATACCATGGCGCGGGCAGAATCATCCACACGCTCTTCTTCTGAGCCTGGCTCTGTTACATCCCTTTCCAGCATATCTGATAAGAGCTGGTGGACAATTAGATCGGCATAACGGCGAATGGGACTGGTGAAGTGGCAGTAGTAATTCAGTCCCAACCCAAAATGTCCTTTATTTTCAGTATGGTACTCCGCTCTTTTCAAGGATCTCAAAAGAAGGGTTCGCCATACAAAGAGATTCTCATTGGATGCTCTGGCCTGAATTTCATCGAGGATGCGATTCAAAAAATGACCCGTGTCGAGATCCATGTCCATGGGTACAGCGATACCCGAAGCCGAGAGCGACTCCAGAAACTGGGCCACTTTATCCTGATCGGGCGGTTCATGGATGCGATAGGGAATGGGTTTGTTTTTTGAAGCCATATAAGTGGCCACGACCTGATTAGCCAGGCACATGAACATTTCAATCATTCGATTGGCAGGGGTACCAAATTCGGCCCAGGTCTTGAGAAGAGTGTGATCCTCATTAAGCGTCATCCTGGGTTCAGAGGTCTGCAAGTTCAAGCCACCCAGTTCCATGCGCTGTTGATGAAGAAGTTCCGCCAGTTTCAAGCAGATATCTATATCCTCGACAACGGTGCTGAACGCTTTTCGGGTCGCCGCGTCCTTTTCAATTCCCATTTTGTAGACTTGGCTGTAAGTCAATCTGTGTTTACTGACAATTTTTCCTTTGGTAATGCGGAAGTCCATCAAGTTGCCTTCCCGATCCAATTGCATGACAACGGAACATGTCAAACGTTCAACATGAGGATTCAAGGAGCAGAGATTCTCACTTAGAGCCCTTGGCAGCATGGGAAAAGCTTTATGTGGTAAATAGGTTGAGTTACCCAGAAATTGAGCGTGTTTGTCACAAGCGGAACCCCTTCTGACGTAATGGGCCACATCAGCGATGTGAACACCCAACTCATAACCCGACTCCGTGGGAATCACATGAATGGCGTCATCGAAATCACGAGCATCGGCACCGTCCACGGTAAAAACATTGAGCGCGGAAAAATCCTCCCTGCTAATGGCCTCGTCCTGAGGCGAAGATCCCATACCCTCTGCCTCCTGAACGACTTTCTCGGGAAATTGAGTTGGGATCCCGTGCTTTGCCAGCACCAGCTCTTCATCAATAGCCGGATCGTCTAAACGGCCAAGCGTTTTTTCAAAAGACCAGCCGCCTTTGTCATTTCGGACATAAACAGCAACCGTACCCGGTTGAATACCGGCAGCATGTTCGGGTGAAACGGGAATGCTGGCTTCATGTAAACTGAAAGGCTGGAAAACCAGTCGGGAATACTCCATTTCAAACGATCCCAATAGATGCTTCTTGCCAAAATCGACCACTTCCACGACACGTCCCAGTGTTCTGCCGCGGCTGACACCCTTCCAGTCAACCAGTACCCTGTCCCCGTGTTTGGCTCCATTGAGATCTTCTTCGTAAATCATCCAATCTCTGGACAAGCCCTCTTGGGCGATTTTGACAAAGCCAAAGCCTTTGGAAGTAATTGCTAATTTTCCCTGCACGCGCACGTGTTTTTTTCGCTTTAATTCCCTTGTAACCGTTTTCCCATCCGGTATCCAGAACTTATTGCCCTTTTTGACGACCTGACCCTTACGACTCATGTTTCTGAGCTGCGAACGCAAGTGTGACCTTTCGTTCTTCGGAAGTCCCAATCCCTTTAGCAAAGTGTGAATACTAACCGGATCTTCTTTACTTCGAAGTAACTGAATTATCTTGTTTTCAAAATCCATTATTTTCCCCTTGTTACTACCGCTTATTATGACCAGTCATTGATTAAATTCATAGCAGAAGATACACACTGAATCCTTTTTTTCTTGACACCGGTTGCCTGTTTATTGAAAAGTGGTAGTGGAGCAAATTGCCTCAATGAATCGTTCCAGCCAAAAAGACAAGTATTCAAACCAGGGAGGTTTTCATGCGAGACAAAAGAAAGTACAAGCGAGTTGACAAGCAATTCCTTGCGTCTTATGAAATTCTGAATAATGAACTTGAAATTACCAATTCGGGAATGGCTGTTGAATTGGATCTCAGCATGAACGGCATCCAGCTTGAACTGCCCGTTAAGCCGGAAGTCGGTACCAGCATTAGAGTGCGCCTGGCTTTGGTGGATCGGATCATTGCCGTATTCGGTCATGTTGTCTGGGTGGAACAGGGCGCGGATGTATACCATGTAGGCCTTAAATTGACAAAAATCCAAAAGGGTTACAGAGAGATAATAAAAGATTTTCTATCTACTGAAGAAAAGTGACGCAGAAGAAATGTCGCGAATCGTCAAAACTTCAGTGCATAGGCCAACTCCAGCGGACTTGTTTTCCAGATTCAAACTTAACTTCGGGCTTTCCTTTCTTCGGGCGAGTTAGACCTCTTGAGATAAAACTCTTGCAAAACCTTTTGAACGTCAGGATGTTTTTCTGAAATACGCGTTAGAGTGGGTTGGTCAAGCTCAAGAAGCTCCGTGTAAGACCCGGCTATAATCGTTGCCGTTCTGGGCTTCCCGGTCAATAAACTTATTTCTCCGAAAAAGGCCCCTTCTTCAAGAGTGCGTACCTGTTCGTTGCGAGCGTCTTTGTTTTTTACATAAACACGCAGACTGCCGCTGGCGAGAACCATCAGGCTATGACCGGGCTCTCCTTCTGTAAAGATAATCTCGCCAGGTTCATAGGATCGAAGACCAAGACCATGAATGAAAGCGCTTAAATCACCTTCGGAAATATCTCTGAAAAGAGGAGACGCATAAATAGGGTCAGGCCCAACTTGAAGTTCACTTTCCTCTTCGAAGAGGGTATTTATTTCTACCTCTGCTTCGGTAAGACTGCCACCTTGAACATCGAACTCCAGGTCTTCTTCTACACTGGAGACCTCGATGCCTTCATCAGTCATCTGTCCGCGGCTAGAAACAGTTTCAAATGATTTATCTTTTGCAAAAGGCGTTTGCAGACGGTCTGTGTCATACTTACCGCGATGCTGCCGCCCAAGGTCGGTTATTTTTTCGTGTATCCAAAATTGATCGGGATCCAGGCGCTCCATCTGTTTGTACATAGCCAGGGCTTTTGTTAAAAAGCCATCTTGTGTGTATTTTTCAGCTACAGAGTTCATAATCCGCAAGGCTTCCTTGGTCTTTCCCGCTTTTCCAAGCAAGCCCGCAAGCTGCTGTTTCATAAACTGACTGTCTGGTGACTTATGCAATTCTTTGCGCAGCAATTTTATTGCCGCGTTGTATTTTTTCTTCTGTATCAGAATATTGATTTTTGTTACATCTTCATTCCAGCCAAACATAAAAAGCCTCTCTTTATAAAAAACATCATTTACAAATCAAATACCCATTCCAAGCGGGATACGATAAAGAGTATTCTAATACTACAGGTGATCGATGGCAAAGGGTTGTTTAAACTATTCGGTCAACAGGCTCTTCGATACATAGCTCAGTGTTGGAAAAACAAATGATAACCTTTTGACTCTAACGCAAAGAAAAGAGTTCGCCTTGACATTCCGCAAAAAACAACTAAAAGCTGATTGCCAATCAGTTGCAGGTGCTCCCATATTTCCAAAGCAGCCCATCTCTCTGTCAAACCTCTATTTCATTGAAACGCTCTTTTTTTCAGTTTTCAAACGGATCTTCCGGAAAAAAAGGCATGAAAATACCATCTAATTATTTGAAATAATATATTTTATCCTTATTTTTCATATATTGAATGTAGCCACTAAT
>PDUC01000085.1 GCA_002747255.1 Acidobacteriota bacterium
CGTCAGGTTGCCATTTTTTTTACCAAACCCCAAAAGAGCTGAATCATGAAAATTCTTATGACAGGTTCCACCGGTCTTGTTGGCAATGCGCTTACCCGCTCCCTTTTTGCCAAAGGCTATCATCTCCAATCCCTGCATCATAACAAGGATTTCCCGGCGGCAAGCGGAAATTTCTGGAATAGCAAAAAACTCACCGATGATTTCCAGGCGGTGATTCACCTTGCCGGGGAAAATATCGCTTCCGGCCGCTGGAATGCGGCAAAGAAAAGAGCCATTTCCCAGAGCCGGATTAAAGGAACGCAGGATCTGGTCAACTATATTGCCAGAATGAAAGAAAAACCAAAAATTTTTCTCTCTGCCTCCGCCGTAGGTTACTATGGCAACCGCAATCAGGAATTCTTACATGAGACAAGTTCTCCCGGCTCAGGGTTTCTCTCAGACCTTTGCCAGAAATGGGAGAAAGAGGCAAAACGCCTTGAGCAGTGGGGAATACGGGTGGTGCATCTCCGTTTTGGCATGATTCTCGCCGCAAATGGCGGCGCCTTACAGAAGATGCTGCCTCCCTTTCGCAAAATGGTGGGCGGAGTTGTTGGTTCCGGAGATCAGTATATCAGCTGGATCAGCATCCATGATGTGGTTGAAATTATTGAGTTTATTCTGCGCAATAATGAGATAAGCGGTCCAGTCAATATAACCAGTCCCACTCCGGTGACTAATAAGGAATTTACCCGTACCCTGGCAAAAGAATTGAGAGTTCCAGCGGTGATGAATATGCCGGCATTTGTGGTAAAGATGATTTTCGGGGAGATGGGAAAAGAGCTGCTTCTTTCCGGAACCAAGGCGCTGCCCAAAGTCCTGCTCCAGCATGAATACAATTTTACCTATACTGATCTTGGTGCGGCGCTGCGCGACTATATAAATGGAGAAAAGAAGTAGCTCTTTTTTGCAGTAACTTACAGATATACTAAAAACTATACCATCGCCTTGCAAGGAGTAAACCAACAGTGCAAGGCAATGGTTTTGCCGCTGTGTTACAGTTATACTTTAGCGGCTTTTTTCAGCGCCGCCTCTACCCGGGTAAAATGATCTTCACTCATTTTCAGGTTAACCGGATATACCAGCGTGCGTTCAAGCAGAGCAGCACTCTGCGGCAAGGCATCCCTGTCATAGACAATACGTCGCCGGCCATGGCTGTTCATAAAGGGGAAACCGGTACGGGTTACACTTTTTGCGTCAAGCAGATGCTCCCATGCCGGATAGAAATGCCAGCTGTTTTCGCTCCAGTTAAT
>PDUC01000082.1 GCA_002747255.1 Acidobacteriota bacterium
GCCTGTTCTGCCAGTTTTGCCCTGATCTCTGCCAGCAGCGCCTGGTTTTCAAGCTGAGCTTCCCGCCGGGCTTCCTGTTTGAGTTTTCTGGCCAGTTCCCGTGCCTTACGTTGTGCCCGCTGTTTTTTAAGTTGTTCCTGTTTGCGATCTACCGTTTTTTTCGTCTCTGTAATCTGTTTTTTAATCTTCTTCTTTTTGGGATTAACAGAGATTGCCTTTGGCGGAGCGTCATCTGCTACTGACGTAGCTACCGTTTTTTTAGCGACAGATTTCGTTTTTACTGGCGCCTTCTTTGCAAGTCTCTTTTTTTGTGGACGTGCAGACGGCTGTTTTTTACCGGATGCAGCCGATTTGGCAGAGGCTGCAGGCTGCGCCAGATTGACAAGACTTACCGTCTGAATTTTTGCGAATTTTGGCTTTGTTCTGAATATTTCCGGTGAATAAAAAACGCCTGCAAAAATAATAACGTGAAGAAAGATTGCGCAAACAAGAGGTATCTTCCATTGCGTTTTATACAGAGATCCTGCCGGTCGACCAAACACCTCCATAGTAACTATTCTTTCTCCGGATGTTGAGTAATCATTCCAAGCTGCTCAAAACCAGCGGCTTTGACATCGGCCATAACCTGTACGACATGACCATAAGGGACACTGTTATCGGCAGCAAGCAGTATAGTCTGTTTTTTATTGAGCTTAAACTCTTTTTCCAGCCTGGAGAGCATTATTTCCCTGGTCATTGTAATATTGTTGATGCTGATCTTGCCATCTTTTTCCAGAGAGATGGTTACTGACTTTTCGCTTTGGTCAAGTGATTTCGCCACTACTTCGGGCAGATCAACATTTACCCCTTCAGTCATCATCGGTGCGGTAACCATAAAAATAATAAGCAGCACCAGCATAACATCCACCAGTGGCGTTATATTGATATCGGCAACCAGCCTTTTTTTTCCTCGTCCTTGCATCGGGCCCATACTATTTCACCTTGCTAAGGAAGTCGCGCTCGATAAGATTGAGGAAATCATTGGCAAAGTTTTCCATCTCGCCTTCTGCGGCTTCAAGTTTATTCGCATAAAAATTATAGAAAATAACTGCAGGTATGGCTACGGCAAGACCGGCTGCCGTGGCAATCAACGCCTCGGATATCCCCGGTGCAACGACTGCAAGGGAGGCAGAACCCCGCTGACCGATATCATGGAACGATGCCATAATCCCCCAGACCGTGCCAAAAAGCCCTATAAACGGCGTCGCTGCTCCTGTT
>PDUC01000083.1 GCA_002747255.1 Acidobacteriota bacterium
AACAGTTTCAACGTTTCCGCCTGGGCGGTGCCTGCCAGCGCGAAGACGGTCAGTACAGCGATTACCAGTAATCTTTTCATGTTCAAACTCCATTAGTGAGAAAAAGAGAAAAATCCACCGCCTGACAAACGCAATAACAGATAAAGGCGGCATAGTGAATTGAAGATGCACGCAGTGTTTTTAACGGTACCCTACGAAACAAGGGGTATCGCTCGCTACGGCAAGCCTCTTTCGCTGGCTGAATCCAACGAAATAATACTATACTAAACGAACAGTCTCCGTTTAACAAGTATGTTGCGATATTCTGATGGGAGGCTGACGCCTGATGCTTATAATGCTTCGGATGTCGATGAATTTTCACATTACAGGATACATCATAGTAAAGAATTTATTGTTTTATATAACATGCTGAAATATATTAAAAAATATTAAAATAAAAACATTGGGCATCAATCCCTAAAAATATTAGGAGTCCATTCTTAACATTATTGGGTAAATATATCGCCAGATCAATATGGCAAAATATGGTATGTTGTGGATAATCGCAAAAGTCCGTAAAGAACCGTCACAGAGGGCAACTGGTCATGTTTTCTGGATACTTCCTAAAGATAGCGATGCCTGTCAGGCAATCTGTTTTAGCGGTGTGGCGACAGCAGGCATCCCCCGAGCGCCGAAAACGCGCTATGTGCTATCGAAAAGACGATGATCAAATGCGTTGCTTGCTGGCCGAATCATTGTTAGAACAGGTGTTGCAGCAACGAGGTATCGCTGAAGCTGATCAGCACATAGAACGTACTCGATTTGGCAAACCGGTTTTGATGGCAAATGACAGGCAACATTTTAATCTGTCACACTCGGGGGCCTGGGTCGTCTGTGCCGTTGATGGCGAGCCCGTCGGTATCGATATCGAACAGCGGGTTAACCGCCGTGACATTGAATTTGATGGTCTTTTTACCGCCGAGGAAATGGCCTATTTGGAAAACGGTAGGAAGAGTTTACTGTGGCAACGTTTTTACCGGCTGTGGACGCTAAAAGAAAGCTATTTAAAGGCGCTGGGCACCGGTTTGTATCGGTCGATGCAGTCATTTACCGTCAGCGTCCTGGACAACCATCGTGCGCAACTGTCAATTGCCGGCCGCCAGCAAAAAGATTGGCATTTCTATTCATTTGAACCTGATGCGACTCATATTTGTTCTATCTGCACGAGAAACCCGGTTCGCTTTGAACAATTTCACTTCAGGCGCATCAATTAATATCACAACGATGCGTACAACTTAGTTACTATTTATTTTTTGCCGCTTGGTGCCATAAGGAGACAGGCAAGCTGTGTCGGTAAACTATATCGTATCACCCTGGATAACTTGTTATGTCCAGCGTCCCAATGCGACTGTGCGCTTGATTTGCATCCCTCACGGTGGCGGTGGTCCCCAGAGTTACAAGGCCTGGGCGGAGCAATTGCCGGAACATATCGAGGTGTTGGCATTGAGTTTTCCCGGACGCGGCAGCCGTCATGCCGAGACGGCCCTTCGTTCGATGGCACCACTGGCCGATGAAGTGAGCAAAGCTCTCAAACCCTACCTCAACAAACCTTACGCACTGTTTGGTCACAGCGTTGGTGCCTTGATTGCCTATGAAG
>PDUC01000084.1 GCA_002747255.1 Acidobacteriota bacterium
AACCAGATATTTCCGTAAAATGATGGATAACTTTAATGGCAATATCTCGCTTTCTCTTGCCGCCTATAATGCCGGCCCTGCGCTGGTCAAACGCATTGGGCGCATTCCCGCCATCCCTGAAACGAGGAACTATGTTCGTAAGGTTTTGAGAATGTATCGTATCTATAAAAATCAACTACACTGACTTCCTCTTTGTATCTCCCTGTTTTTTTACTGATCAAATAAGGTTTTCTTTACTTTTTTCAAGGCTTGAGCTAGGATAGCGGCAGGATTTGAGAAGGTCCGCTTCCTTGTCGGCATGGAGCTTTTGAGCTGTTATCATGTTGCTCTATGGATCCGGAGGTTTCTCTGTTCCTCTCTGCCTTTATAATGTAGATACAAATTCGTAACGATTGTGGAGCCTGTGTCAGCTTTATAATCGGTTTAACAGATTTTTCATTCCTGGAGTGCTGATATGAACTCAAATATAAAGAGCTGTTTTTGTCTGTTTGTTTCTCTCGCTATGCTGCTGGGCTGCGGTTTTGCTTACGCTACAGAAGAGCCGATCAGTATTGCTGCAGATCGTATGAGCGCCACAGAAAAGAAGAACACTGTCACGTTCTCGGGAAATGTGATTACCTTGAGCGCAAACGCAAAGTCGTTCTCTCTGGAAATGCCAAGGTCTGGCAGGACAAGAATATGGTCACCGGCGACAAAATTGTCTACTATCTTGATGAAGGCCGCTCGGAAGTAGTCACCGGCGACAACTCCACTGGCAGCAAAGGAGGGAAAAAACAGGGCGGTCGCGTTCAGATGACAATTCTGCAGAACTAGCCCGGATTTCTCATGGGCAAAGTTTTTCGCAGGCCAAGGCACAAGGCGTTTTGTTGTCGTAAACGACATGGAGCACCTTGTAATGAAGGCTCGCAGAAAAATCGCCCACCCAAGGGGGAGTTTTTTGTTTCTCCTTGTGAGAAACAGACTGTCTTTTAATAAACTTTGATATGCAAAATAAAATCATGCAGTTGAATATAAAACAAAAAAACTCATAAGAAATTCGGGCTAAATTATGGCAACCCTTGAAACAAGAAATATTGTCAAGACTTACGGCAGTCGCACAGTGGTCAATGGTGTCAGCCTGCAGGTAGATACCGGTGTTGTTGTTGGTCTGCTCGGTCCCAATGGTGCGGGGAAAACAACCACCTTCTACTCCATTGCCGGCTTTATCCATCCCGACGGCGGAAATATCATTCTCAACGGCGAGAATATCACGTCTCTGCCAATCCATAAACGGGCGTTGCGAGGAATCTCTTATCTGGCACAGGAACCGTCAGTATTCAAAAAACTTTCGGTGGAAGACAATATCCGTATCATTCTTGAACCCCTTGGTCTTTCACGGCGGGAGATAGATATGCGGATTGATGAGCTGATGGAGGATCTGGGCATCACCAAGCTCCGTCATAACAAAGGTTATGGTCTCTCCGGTGGAGAACGGCGCCGGGTGGAGATCATGCGCGCCCTTGCCACCCGCCCGCAGTTTATCCTCCTTGATGAACCTTTTGCAGGAATAGATCCTATTGCTGTGCAGGAGTTGCAGAAACTGATCCTCAGCCTCAAGGACAGAGGGCTGGGAGTTCTCCTTTCCGACCACAATGTCCGTGAAACACTGCAGGTGTGTGATTTTGCGTATA
>PDUC01000004.1 GCA_002747255.1 Acidobacteriota bacterium
TCCTGAGCCAGGCCCTTGCCCAGCAACACAACTACAATCAACACAATCAGAATGAATCTCTTCACTTTTTATCTCCTTATTTCCGTATGAGCCTGTTTTGCCAGGCTGCGGTTTACAAATTGAATCAGGCTCTTATCCCAGAAGCCCAAAGCGGTATCCACAAGGTGCACCCCGTGAAATGGATGAGAGGAACGAGCCATACCAAGCACACGGGGCTTTGTTTTCATTCGGCTCCAATTCGCAACGGGGAGGCCGACGCCCATTCCATCGTTCTTACCGGAAGGCACAATGAAATCGCCAATCTCAACAGGGCCGCGCACCATCACAGGGGCATGCCCCATCAAAACAACAGGTATGCCATCCAATTCCTTGTCAATGTACAGGCTGCGGTCATGGTCGAAGTAGGTTTTTGAACTGACAACGCCATAGCGTTCACACCCCGACAGGTTCAAACTCATACAGTGATCGCTTATTCCAACTATTTGCGATGGCTTTACCTCTTCACTGCAAGAACAATACATCAAAATGGCGGTATCGCGTTCAAACCCGGATTCTTTGACAGAGGTCCATTGTGTGTTTACCCAGCAGAAGGTTGAGGCACCAAACGCACCGACCTGAACTGCTTTTTGGCCAGAGAGGCATAAAAGGATCGCACAAACTTGAAGCATAACCCGCCCCCTCAATAGGGAAGACAATTGACCAATTCAACAAGATCTTTGACATCAACCCTGTCGCCTGGAGTGGAGAAATCGTAGGTGAGATCGTAGTTTAACCAGAAAGAACAGCCTTCATGGAGGCTTAGCCCACTCCAAGCTGGAATCGATATACTCAGATCGGTACCTATCTGAAAATTCAGTTCAGCTGGCCCATCGCCATCAGGTGATCCATCATCCCACCACTTTGAAGCCAGACTTCCCGTGGACTCGATGGCAATCGAGCCAGACGCAGCCGAACCTGGACCTGAGAAAACGAGCTTGGCAACAAGGTAATCACCGTTTGGCGTATCACCCGGTTCCCATCCAACCACCTTAATGGTTCCCGAGGCAATTACCTGGTCTGTACGAGTTGAGACCGCACAAAAACCCCATAATGGAGCTATCTGTCCTGAAAGTGTTCGTGCATACCATGACCGGGCTCCTGTCTCGAAAGTCAAATGCACTTCCGCTCCATTCAGACCTGCTGGCTCTCCACTGGAGCCTGTCAACCCTGTGACATCAACTCGAACTTCAACAATGCTGGCCGCGCCGTTACAGATGGTTCCCCCGTCGGCAAGGTAAACCGCCGCTTGTCCCGTTATTCCAGATTGACCCCACAGAAACAGTCCATATAATCCAAAAATCGCACTTAATAACAGTTTCACGTTTGGCCTCCTGATCCAGCTCCAGTTTATCCTGGTCTGATGGGAACAATAGGCTGAGAGGACTCCTATAACAACTAAAATAAGCTAAAATTTTTCTCAAATCGTTTTTTATCTGTAACTTATAATCGAAACTTTCCGGGTGCAATCGTGCAAAAATGAAGGATTACATGCTCATTTTATCATAGGTAGCGCGAAACATTTGAGGTGTTAACCCTGTTCCCGCTCTCAGTAGGGGCGGTCGAGCGGGTTGTTCTCGATGGGAAGTTGCACATAGATACCAGTTTCTCCGGTTCTTAAATAAATATCCAGATAGGTCTGGTGCATGGCCTTCCAATCACTTGGTCCCATTTTTTCCTTTACCGATTCAAGTAATGTAATCGCATCTTCAACACGGTTCACCTTGTAAAAGTAAGCCGCCCGGAAACAATCGACATGGTACATCATATAGGGCGAAACTTTTGGCAGGAGTTCGTCAATCTGAGTGTGAAGAGCTCGAATTTCTTCAAAGTTGCCCTGTTGAAACGCAACTTCCCAGTACCCAAGGAAGCATAAAATGACACCATCCCAGTCTTGCTGTTCACGGCATACAGTCTGAGCCTCGTCGAGAACCAGTCGAGCTTGCTTGTAATCTTTAGCAAGCAGGTTGTACTGGGATTGGAGGAGCAGATTATTGATCAGATTATATGGGTCTTTAACCTCACTCCAAATTGAATAGGCCTCCATGAGATAAGCGACTGATTCCTGGTGTTTTTCACCTAAGCGCATATAGGTGTCTGCCAGATAGTCCAATGCGATGGCGATTCCGCGCTCCTCTCCAAGATCGCGCTTCAAGGCCAGACCCGTTTCAAGGTAGCTTTTTGCCTTTTGGGGGTTCTCATAGGCGAGCTGACCACCCAGTTGCACCAGCCCAAATGCCTGGATACTGCGATTATCCATTGTTCTGGCATAAGCAACGGCTTTGTTGATGTGTTGTTCTGCCTTGGATATTTGGGTGTTCATTCGCAGATAAAGCTGACCCAGGTTTAAATGAGTATACGCCTTTCCCTGCACGGAACCCAGTTTTCCATACAAGACCAATGCATTCTGATACTCCCGAAGACTGGCCTCCATGTCACCCAAGAGGGTGTATAGTTTTCCACCCAATACGTGTAGGCGTGCTTTCTGGATGGGAGGCAGGTGGCAGTTCAAGGCTGATTGGAAATGGGTTTCAGCTTCCTTGGGATTTCGCATTCCAACTAAAATATCGGCCAACAGGTAATGGGCCGTTCCTTTTTGAATCGAAGACTCCAAATACGCATCAGCTTCTCCTGTATTTGCATTTGAAATATCGTTGAGAAGACTCTGGGCAATTGTTAGGGCCTCAGCCTGCCTTCCCAAAGTGAGCAGGGCAGATGCCTTGGAAAAGCGGCTCATTCGCCAGGTCGGGTCGTGAAGCAGACAAATGTCGTAGTAGTGGAGCGCCTTTTGAAACTCTCCGTAATAGGCCCATTGCAGACCTTTTGCATAGGCCTCATTGATAAACCCCTGATCGTGGTAGACAGTCGAGCCAAAGACGGCTTCCGCTTGCAACTTCAATTCGGAGTATAAAACTTGGGAAACCTCTCTGGCAACCTCCATAGGATTTGTCGAAGTGACCCTTCGCTTGTTGAGGAATTTGCCATTCTCGAAAGTGTGAAACTCAAAAATAACCGTATTATTCTCAAATTCGATGGTTGTGTGTACTAAAAACGTGTGGGGGAACCAATTGGAAATCAAGGCAATCCGTTCTGCGTCAAGTTCACGCTTGTTAAACCTGAGATCCCCCTTCTTCCAGCGAGCCATAAGGTCGGAGACAGGTATCGTTTCAACCCCGTGTTGATTGTTTAGATCCCTCGCGACCATGTCCATATAACCTAATTCCAACCAGTCCAATTCGGACTTGTTTGTGAGGTTGTTAAACGGCAGCAAAAGCAATCTGATTTCGTCACTCTGACGATGTTCACTCTTTTGAAGCAAATCAGACAAAATAAAAGAAAGCGGCAGAAGCAAAAGCATTCCGGTTATGGCAAAAATCCAACGTCTGCTCAATCGCTGTGACCCGGGATCAATCAGCTTCCTCTCCTGTGGCTGGTGCACCACTGTAGGGTGAAAAACCCATTGGTAACCCACTTTGGGAATCGTTTTGATAAAAAGGGTGTCCTGCTCGTGGTCTCGAAAGATCCGCCTTAACTCCGAAATGAGTTGAGATAATGAATTGGGATCCACATTCAGCTCGCCCCATAGTTGCTCCTGAATTTCCTCGCGCGTCACAATGCGATCGGCATTCTCCAAAAACAACTGCAATAGATCCCTTGCTTTTTGGCGCAGAGCAATTTCCTCCAGGTCATTTCGAAGTTCCTGAGTACTTGTATCAAAACAAAAATTGGAAAATTCATAAATAGTCATTGTCTGCCTTTCACTTCATGACATGCTCAAACATATGGAAAAAACGGATCCTTCATAGATAAACTATATCCAAGAATGCCGTATCAAACAATGTTTTCTTCACCAAAACAGCATCTTAGCGAAATACCAAGGCTCAGGGTTCTACTTAAAGAAGAACGCCACATGCTGTTTTTCTCGCCATGTATTTTTCGGGATTAACCGGGAATGCCATCCACTCGCGGGGCGAGCAAGTAGGGGAAGAATTGAACCATGTACAGGATGAATGGCAAAGACCAGGCCAAGCTGGAGATCAGGTAGAGTTGCAGGGTGTATTCGGCAAAAAACGGAATAAGGCTTCTCAACAGCGTTGCCGCAATCAGCGAGAGAACGCTGATGGTGATTTTCATGTTTATTTCAATTTTGCGGCCGGTGTGAACGTAGGATATGATGACCATAACCATATAAAAACTGAGGCCAAAGGCGCCCGTAGTCAGAAAGTGCCGGAAATGGTTCAACCAAAGTCCCTCGTAGAACAGGTAGGAACAGCCGAGCATGCCGTAACCGCTGGCCATGAACAGCAGGATGCACACCATGAACATGACAAACGGGCGCGTGAGCAGCGGCGTATCGTCCAGCACAAAATCACTTAGAATACCCAAAATCGCCGAAGCGGCTGCCAGACCCAGCCAGCCGAGCACCGTGTTTTGCGGCATCAGGAACTCCACAAGGGTGAAAAGCAGCACGGCGAAAAAAGCCAGGTTGTAACGCGGACCTCTGGCGAAGAAGGTCTCATCGGCCTCTTCCTCTTCGAGTATTTCGTTGATGGATTCCATGTTGACCCTTCGCAGAACCAGAAGATCCAGCAGCATAAAGCCACCGACCGTTATTTTCATTACTTGATAGGAACTGGTTTCGACGATTCCGGTGAGGCTCAAAAAGAACCAGCCTTCCACCAGGAAAAGACCTATCAGCATGTAGCCAATGGAGGCGTGGCGCTGCAGGGGATCCAGGATGACGGGCTTGAAAGCATAGGCCAGAATGATGCCAAACAAGGCCAGGTTGATTAAAGCGACCGGATAGACCGTAATCCAGTCGATGAGCCAAAAACTCAGGCGTCCCAGCAGCCACAAGCCCACCAGGAATTGAAGCCGCTTCCCGACGATGGGTACCACGCCGGGAAACAGTTCCGGCAAACCGGTGAGAATAAAAGCCATAATGCCCGCGATACCGACCCCGAACAACAGTTCAAAGCCGTGCCACTCCAGGGGATGATCCATGAACATAAGCGGCAGCACACCGGAAAAGCTCAACCCCCACATGATGATACTGAGCAGCATGTAGCCGGGCAGAAGCAGGAAGACAGGTCTGAACCCATAGGCAAGATGGGGTGGGAACCGGCCCTTGGGGTAGTGTAGGTAGTGTTTGGTTGCATTTCGAGCCTGAGGCTTTTTTTCTTCCGTCATGACAAGGTTCCTGCATTGAGTTCAAAGGTGGTGACAATGGTTGGATCGCGCATCAGTTGAGCGGTTTGGTGATAGACATACTCGTCCTCGCGCTGTTCACGAGGCATGTCGAACGCAAAGGTTTTGGCAATCCGGCCGGGATCCGCGTCCAGAACGATCATCTCATCACTCAGCCGAATGGCTTCCATGAGATCGTGGGTCACAAAAAGGACCGCCACCTGATCGCGCGCGATCAACTCGATGAGGTGAGCTTGAAGTTCCTGTTTTAAGCCTATGTCCAAAGCGGAAAAGGGTTCATCCAGAAACAGCAGTTGCGGTTGAACCAGCAGAGCCCGGGCAAAAGAAACACGCTGCTTCATTCCGCCGCTCAATTCCTTTGGGAACTTGGTGAAATCAAGCTCTTCAAGCCCCAGTTTCAGAGCCATTTCCGCAGCCCGCTTAGCGGCTTTGGACTTCTTTTCACCGCGAGCCAGCAACCCCAGCATGATATTGTCCAGTGCCGTTTTCCACGGCAGCAGCCGGGGTTCCTGAAAGGCAAATGCCGTGGTTTGGAAACCGTTTTCAACCAAACCCTCTTCCACATCCAGCAGCCCGGCACAGAGATGCAAGAGAGTGGTTTTCCCGCTTCCGCTGGGTCCCACGATGGACAAGACCGAACCGGGATGCAGTTCAAAGTTTATTTCTCTCAGTATTTCCGTAAAGCCAAACCTGTGATTGAGACCCTGCACCTTGAGGTGATTGCTTTTTTTCAGTCGCGCCATAATTCCACCTCGCGTTTGAACGGTTCCAGGATGATGTATTCAATGGCCATCAGCGAGCCAACCATCACCACCACCAGAGCAATGGCCGTTGGGGTGTCCAGATGAGCCCGGGCTGTCGCCAGCATCGCGCCCACCCCGTCATTGGATGCCAACAGTTCCGCCATGACGACGATTTTCCAACTCATACCCAGTGCCGACACCCATGTGGGAAAAATGTAGGAGAAAATGTGCGGCGCGTAGAGCTGGGTGAATTTCATGTGAACGGGCAGGTGAAAGCTGTCGCACATTTCTTTCAAGTCGCCCTCCAATGTGCGAGTCCCCTGAATGGCGCCCGCAAAAACAATGGGAAAGGAGGAGACAACCACCGTGAAAACAACGGTGCTGTCACTCATGCCGAACCAGATCATGGCCAAAACGATCCAGGCAATGGGCGGCATACCCATGAAAATAGTGACCAGAGGTCGGCTCATCATGGAAGCGGTTAAAAATAGCCCCGCCAATAAACCGAGCACGGAGCCGGCGGCCATGGATATCAAGAAACCCGTGATAGCCCGCTGGGTAGTAAGCAGGATTTGCTCGAGAACTGAAGGTGTCTGGAGCAGTTCCACCAAAATGGTAAAGGTTTTCATGGGTGCGGGCAGCACCAGTTCACCGTAAACTTGCGATCCCCACTCCCAACAGGCAATGAATACGAAAATGGAAGAGATAGCCCCCCAGCCACTCCACAGGTAACTGGGAAAATCTTTCATAACCTTAAAGAGAACTTTCATGATCGGGGTCCTGCGCGAACACTACTCCTGTGCGCTCGCCTCCTCTTTTTCAACGCCGAAATAGAAATCCGCATCCGGCAATTTACCGCCAATTAACTTGGGTTCGCCACGGTAGAGCACCCGGAAGAACTCTTCCAGTTTGCCGCGCGCCTCTGCCGCTGAAACTGATTTCAGCTTCACATGGGGAATGGAATCGGCAATCGCTTCGGCATTCAGCATGGTAAAGACCTCGGCTGTCTGCCTGCCCGCCTCTGCCGGATTGTCGAGGTACCACTGTACCGCTTCCGAATAGGCCTTGTTGAAACGCTCGATGGTACTGCTGTCCACATCTCCAATGACAGCCATGCCAGCCTGGGGGACATTGCTGTCTGTGTTGAAAGTCTGAGCCCATTCCTCCTGGAGATCGGTGGATCGGAACAGGGTTGGAGCAACCGCTTTCAAGGGGAAGGAACCGCTTTTTCTCAGTGCCATGGAGATAGCGGGTTCAGCCAGCAGGACGTGATCCACCCGTCTCATCATCAGCATTTGCATGGCGTCGATCGGGCTGCTGACATAGGACAGCTCAAAATCTTTGTCCGGATCCATGCCCTGGGCTTTGATCAACTCTCTGAAAACGATATCCGGCATGTCGGCTCTGAAAGGCACAACAATCTTTTTGCCTTTAAAGTCCTTTAAAGTGCGCAACTCTTCATCGCGTGTCATCATACCCAGAATACCCCAAATTGAGACATTCACCAGCCGAATATCGAGGCCTTTGTTGTACAAATTGGCGGCCACATTGGTTGGGATGGCTGCAAAGTCTATTTGGTCGTCCAATAACATGGCACGGAGCTGATCCACGTCTTTCCACATTCTGAATTCATACTCGACATCTTCGTTCCCCAGTTTCCCGCTCTGAATCATATGAACCAGGGGATGCGATACGCTCGCGAAAGGGCCCGCAATAACAAGCTTCCGCCTGGCTGAACTCCCTTCCCCGGATTGCGACGACATGACGATATCGCGATCAAAGGGGCTGAAAAACTTCATACGTATGAATAAACCACCCGCTAGAATGACGATGAGAACAATTGCTATTTTTAGTATTTTCATGTTTTTTCCTGTATTTTTCATGGGCGGAGAAGCGGTTTATCACCACTGAACGGTCATGCCGCCTACATGCTTACTTCCACTGCAAGCGCGAAGACTTCCCTCCCTGAAGACTGAGTCTCAATTTCGCACAAATTACCTTATTTAGACATTTCAGTCAACTATTATTTTGATTGACGCGGGGGAACGCAGAAACGGGAAAGTCAAGGCAGCGCGGAGCACACAGAGCTTACCGCGATACGGCGAACCGAGTTTCTTCCATCTGGAGAACAAAGACAAGGACTGTTGTGACGGGCGTGAAGCGATGGATGGTTGCAAAAGCCATCTCAAACAGTGTTTCACATTTCAACACACACCGCACTGTTATTTGAGCGGTCGGACATGAAAAAAAGGGAGTACAACCCAAGGCGGTACTCCCTTTTATTGCGATCATTAAAAAAGGATCAGGAAAAAGCTGGTTTTAATTCCTCGACCCAGGCTTCGATGCGCTCGTCGGTCAAGTCATCCTGATTGTCTTCGTCTAATGCCAGCCCGACGAATTGTCCATCGCGCTCTGCCTTGGATTCGTCGTAGTCATAACCGTCAGTAGAGGTCTGACCCACGATTTCCGCTCCCTGTTCAACGAGCTTGTCGAACAAAGTGCCCATGGCATCCAGGAAGTACTCCGCGTAGCCTTCCTGATCGCCCAAGCCAAACAGAGCGACCTTTTTACCGCTGAAATCGATGTCATCCAGGTTGGGGAAGAAGTCTTCCCAGTCCCCTGTTATTTCGCCATCGTACCACGTGGGAATACCCATGATGATGTTGTCGTACTGTTCAACATCACTTTTGCTGCAGTCAGCCACATTGTGGATATCGACGCCAGAGCCAAATTGCTCAGCGATTCTTTCAGCAACGCTCTCGGTGTTGCCGGTTTCTGTGCCGTAAAATAAGCCAATCGTACTCATATTGACCCTCCTTTATTGTCTTTAAATCTCAAACCACTTTATCAAGGGTTAATGGTGCCCTTACAGGAATGTATTTTACTTCTCATTCCACGGCGAATCCAGTTTAAAAAACCGGAAAATGAACCATGGGGCACCATCTTGTTAACGACAGGGGTTTGACTGTTTAGAAAGTCTTCTTAATGGCCATCCAAACATTGCGACCTTTTCCGCTGCGCGAGGTGGTTTCCACGTTGCGAGCGTTGATATAGGTATCGTTTAAAAGGTTTTTGACACCAAAATGGAGTTCAAAGCTCTGATCGAAGAAGGAAGAGAAGACTCTCTCAGGCTTCCAGCGAATCCAGAGATTGCTGATTGAGAACTCGTCTTTGACATAGAAGTATTCTGTACCTCTGAACCAGAAACTCTCCGGATTTTGATCCGGCTTGAACCAGTGGCTGAAGTTTCCACCGACGAGAAGATCGATTTGGGGTATTTTATAGGATAGCGAAAGTCGAGCCTTGTCCGCGAACGCGCTTGGCACTTTCTCCTTTGTTTCGGAATCAACCATGTCAAGGTGTTCAAAAGAACCGTTAGCCGTCCAGTTGTTGACGTAGTAATTGACAGAGAATTCATAACCGTCTCGTTCGGCCTTGTTCACGTTCTGGAATGTACCATAAGGACTACCCTGAGGACTCTCACCCAGATCGGGCAATGTTCGGAAGGCAATCATTTTGTCAATTTCACCATCAAAATACATTCCCTTCAGCATGATCCCGGAAGTTCCGCCGCGCAACTTGTTGTTGGTATAGGCAAAACCCACTTCCATTTCGCCGGCTGTTTCCGGCTTGAGATCGGGATTGGGCAAGTACCAGTAGTGCGGGTTCAAAGGTCCGTTGGAAGATGTCTCATGAGGTGTAGGAGCACGGAATGCCTCTGAGTAGTTGGCAAGCAGCCGGAGTCCTTCAACGGCTTCAAATGACAAACCGACACGCGGAGAGAACCGGCTTTCTTCATAACTGCCTTCCTGATGATCGACACTGCGGTCAAAGCTGTCATAGCGGCCGCCCAGGAGAAGCATGAGGCGTTCCTGAAACAGGAAAATATCATCCTGGAAATACAGACCCAGGTCCTTGTAATCATTTGGCATGGAACCAAAATCAGAGAGTTCGCCATTGCGACGGTAGATGGCATCTTCCTGGCGTTTATCATAGTCCAGGCCCACAATAATGCGATGCGTAACACTGTTGCCAACGTATTGGGATACGTTCTTCAAACTCAAACCCTGTGTTTTGTCTTCGTTTTTGTAGTCTACCAGAATGTTGTAGGAAGCAAAGTCGGCCGTTCGGTCGTAATAGCCCTCTGAAGCACTTAACTTCGCTGAGAAGTCGATCCAGTCCGAGTCGGGTTGGTAGGTGTAGGTTAAAACGGTGTCTTTCTGCCTCAGTTCACCAATAACGGGTCCGTCTTCTGGATATTGGCCGTGATAAACCGTTTGCCAAACCGTTTCAATTTCTTCTTTCATATCAAAATAGGAGAAAACCAGGTTTTGGTATTCATCGATCTGAAAGCCTATTTTCGCGAAAAGCGTGGTAATATCTTCGTCATTCTCTACCGGATCAGCTTCATCGTCGGCGGGCTCCAAATCGCCTGTTTTGGAGAATTTACCGAAAACCATGTAGGAAAAACGCCGGTCGGCATTTTTCCCGGCAGCTGTCAGCGACAGACTTTGATGATTGTTGTCTTCCGCACGGGCTGTGACGTTAAAGGCAAAGGTGTCATCGCCCTTAACGTAATCCGAAGCGTCCTTGGTGGTCATCCCGACAATACCGCCGATGGCACCGCCACCGTGAGAGACGGAAGAAGCACCCTTGACAACTTCCACTTGTTTCAGTATTTCAGGCTCGGTTCGAAACGACGATATGTGATTGGAGAACAAATTAGCTGAACGCCGTACACCGTCCTGTTTGATAATGACACGCTCTTCTGACTGATAGCCAAAACCGCGAATGGTAAATTGCTGACCGATATTTCTGGCATGTCCGCCACCCGTTTCAAAACCCGGTATCTCTGACAGGCCTTCGATAGCACCGAAAGTACCGATCATTTCATCGCCTTTCAAGGTGTCTACCGAACCGGGATAATCGGCGACTTCCATTTCCGCACGTGTGCCGAGAACCGTCATTTTTTCCTTGAAGCTGACAAGGCTTAAAACGGTAGACGCGTCAAGTGCCTTTCCCTTCTGCTTGTTAACGGAAAAGACATGACCCTTGTAACCCTCTGCTGTAATGGCAAGCCGATACTCACCGGGCTGGACATCCGAAAACAGGAAGACACCTTTATCGGTCTTCACACTTGCAAGCACGTTATAATCCGTACCCATTAACTCCACTGCAGCCTTGAAAACGGGGTTGCCCTCTCTGTTGGTAACCGTTCCGTAGATATCGTTTTCTGTGGGCGAATTGGCGCCTGTGGCTGCCGCACATGCGGCAGCGAAACATATTAAAATAAACTTGAACTTTGACATGAAAATCTCCATAAGTATTTAGGTAATTGTAACGGCTCTGGCTCCTCAACCAAAGCAGCGTTGAAACACTGATTGTCAGCGCTTTTTTTTGCTTGAATCCAGCTGTTTTCCACAATACAGATCCAAACAGCGTGTTTTTTCTCTCGTAAATTAAAACCTCGAGGACAACTCTGTGGACTTGAGCCCGTGATGCCAGATTGGCTCATCCAAGCTTCCGCTGCCTCCCTCTTTTTTTATAACCACTGAACAGGGGAAGCCCCCACTCAACCGATGCCCCAAATCAAGCGACCGCTTCCTAAAAAGGATCCTCCAACTCAATACTTCAGTTGCGTACGAACCGCCTCAAAGCAGTTGAGACTCAATCTCATTGTGATGCTAACATAGCGGATGCGGTTATCCAATATAAAATGACACACAGGATGCAACACTTTTGTAACTTGCTTTGTTTTAATTATTTCCCGTCATGTCCACATCTTTTCACGCTTTTCCAACTGACCGCTTTGGAACCACAGAGAAGAGCAACATGCGCTCACATGGCCAGCGGGAGGATACTTCATGACAATTGGCGATATATCAATGCCTGAAGTCATAAAATCAGATGGTTTGATACTTGTCCCGTGGAAGTGGACGCATGTGATCCGCAGTTTACTTCTTTTGTTGACGCTCCGGATTTCGGGTTCGCCCGCGATGACACAAACCCTCTTTAGCTATCTTTCAGGAGGCCGAACACTTCGTCGGCAGCTACCAGGGTTGTTTCCACTTCACGTATGCTGTGCTGCGTGGACAGAAAGCCCGATTCGAACTGAGACGGCGCCAGGTAAACGCCCCTTTTCAACATTTCAGAATGGAATCTTGAAAAGAGGTGTCCTTTGAGTTTTTCGGTATCTTTCCAGGTTCTGACGGGTTGATCTGAAAAGAAGAAGCCAAACATCGACCCCAAATGAGATACCTGCAGGTTGATATCGTGTTTCCGGGCTCGTTCCTTCAATCCGGTAGTCAGTTTGCGCCCCAGCTCGTCAAACTGCCGCCAGACCTCTGCCGATTGAATGGAGGAAAGGGTTTCGAGACCGGCTGCCATTGCCAGCGGGTTTCCGGAAAGTGTGCCGGCCTGATAGACAGGACCCTCTGGAGCCATTTTCAGCATGATATCTCTCCTGCCTCCGTAGGCACCCACAGGCAGTCCACCGCCAATGACCTTACCCAGGGTAATTAAATCCGGTTTGATACGGTAGAGAGTGTGAGCGCCTCCCAGGTGAACTCTGAAGCCTGTCATCACTTCATCAAAGATGAGCAGGGCTCCGTTCTTGGCGGTTATGTCCCGTAAACCTTCAAGAAAGCCGGGTTCAGGCGGAACCATGCCCATGTTTCCGCTAACCGGTTCAATGATGACCGCGGCAATATCCTTTGGAAAGGCATCAAAGAGCTTTTGAACGGATGAGAGGTCATTGAAGTCGGCCACCAGCGTGTGGATGACACTTTCCGCGGGGACACCGGGAGAACCCGGTATGCTCAAAGTGGCAATGCCAGATCCGGCTTTAATGAGAAAGTCATCGGCGTGTCCGTGGTAGTTTCCTTCAAACTTAATGACTTTATTTCTGCCTGTAAACCCCCTTGCCAGCCTCAAGGCACTCATCGTGGCTTCCGTTCCCGAGTTGACAAATCTCAGCATTTCAACCTGGGGCATCATGTCCCCGACCTTTTGACCCAGTTGCGTCTCCAGCGGGCATGGCGCGCCAAAACTGGTGCCTTTTTTTGCCGTTTCGGTGATGGCTTCAACCACATTGTCAGGGGCGTGACCCAAAATTAACGGGCCCCAGCTGAGGACGTAGTCGATGTATTGATTGCCATCAACGTCAACCAGATGCGCACCAAAGCCTTTTTCAATGAAAGGCGGTTTGCCTCCCACCGCTTTAAAAGCTCTGACGGGTGAATTGACCCCTCCCGGAAAAACACGGTTGGCTCGATCAAATTGCGCTTCTGATTGTCGATGATTCATAACAGATCTCCTTGTTCCTTTTCATATACTCAGTCCGTTCATTACCATACCTGAGTGATTTCTATTTATCATTGCATAACAACGCTGTTCTGTCCTGATGAGTTGAGTTTATTGTCTCTGTTTCCGGGTCTTTTCATGAACGTAGTCCACCAGTCTGCGAACCTGCTCTTCTTCTGTCACGGGGAAAAGACCGTGACCCAGATTGAAAATATGGCCCGGACGCCCCGCTGCCTGCTGGAGAATGGCGTCCACCTGCAGTTTGAGCTCATCCCAGGGAGCCAAAAGCATGGCGGGATCCAGGTTGCCCTGAACACCGAATTGACAGCCGATTTCCTTCCACGTCTTATCCAGCTGCTGATGCCAGTCAACACCGATTACATCGCCGCCGCAGTCGGTGACTTCCCGCATGTAGAGACCGGTACCCTTGCAGAAATTGATAACAGGCAGGCCTGATACTTTAATGAGATTGATCAGTTTCGCGTTGTAGGGTTTCACGAAGGCCTTGAATTCCTGCTGGTTTAAAGCCGTTCCAACCCAGGAGTCAAAGATCTGAAGAGCTGAGGCTCCGGATGCGGCCTGAGCCAGCAGGTACTCCGCCTGAACGGCCACCAGTTTCTCCATGAGAAGATGCCATAAATCGGGTCTCTGGAGCATCAGTGATTTGGTTTTCAGGTAGGTTTTAGAGCCGCCCCCTTCAATGGCGTAACTGGCCAGAGTAAAGGGAGCACCTGCAAACCCTATCAGCGGAATCCCCCTGGGTGTCAGTTCCGCCTGCACCAACTCGATTGCCCGTAGTGTGCCCGCCATGGTTTCCCTGGCGGGTCGTATTTGCAGCGCCTTGACATCCCTTTCAGTCTGAACGGGGTTGTGAATTCTGGGGCCCACCTGTTTGATGAATTCCAGTTCCAGACCCATACCTGCCAGAGGCGGTAAAATGTCCGAAAAAATGATGGCCGCGTCGAGATCAAAGGCTTGAATCGGCTGCAGGGTAATTTCTGCCGCCAGTTCGGGCTGATGAACGGTTTCAAGCATGGTGTACCGGCTCCGAATCTCGCGATAGACCTTCATATATCGGCCTGCCTGCCTCATCAGCCAAATGGGAGTATAGGGTGTTTCCTCCCTGCGGCAAGCCTTGAGAAAGGGCGAATGGTCCAGACTCATTATTTACCCTCTTCTCTCAGCCACTTCGCGACATCTTTGCTGTGATAGGAAATAATGAGATCGGCGCCGGCTCTTTTCATGCCCAGCATGGTTTCAAGCACCACTTTTTTCTCATCCAGCCAGCCATTGGCCGTCGCGGCTTTGACCATGGCGTACTCCCCGCTTACGTTGTAGGCGACCATGGGCAATTCGGGGATCGCGTTTCGGACTTCCCGGATCACATCCAAATAAGCCAGTGCCGGCTTGACCATTAGAAAATCCGCACCCTCTTCCCGATCGATGATCGCTTCCTTGAGGGCTTCCCTGACATTGGCCGGATCCATTTGATGACTCTTGCGGTCTCCTGATTTAGGTGCGCCGTCAGCGGCATCCCTGAAGGGTCCGTAATAGGAAGAGGCGTATTTTACGGAATAAGACATAATGGGAATGTGCTGGAACCCGTTGTCATCCAAATGGTAACGAATGGCTTCAACCATGCCGTCCATCATCCCGCTGGGAGCAATGATATCGGCACCGGCCTCGGCGTGAACGGTTGAAACTCTGCCCAGTATATCCAGCGTTTGATCGTTTAAAACATAGCCTTCTTCCTGATGAGGTGAAAAGTGATCGCTTCCCTTTTCATTGAGAAGACCGCAGTGCCCGTGATCGGTGTATTCGCAAAGACATATATCTGAAACCACCAGTAATTCAGGGGCAACTCGCTTCACTTCGCGAATGGCGCGGGCAATCACCCCGTCGGTATCGAAATTGTCCAGTCCAACAGGGTCTTTTTCCTCCGGGATCCCGAATAAAATGACCGCTTGAATGCCTAAAGAGACAATTTCTTTAATTTCTTTTTCCAACTTGTCTACGGTGAACTGGAAGACATTGGGCATGGAGGGAATCGGGCTTTTGATGCCCTCTCCGTAGCGTATGAAAAGGGGGTAGATGAAATCGGCAATATGGAGATGGTTTTCTCGAATAAGCGATCTCATATTTTCACTGACGCGAAGTCTTCTGGGTCTGAACGTGTGTGAAATTCCTGGGAATGATGTCATGTTTTAGCTCCACTATATTGCATTTGAATTAACGTTTGGAAGATACCCTCTTCCGTATGGGGATCTGCAACCGCGTCTACCCTCTTCAAGAGCCGCTCACAGACCGCGGCAGTTGAAGGCCCGATACACACCAGCTTGATTTTTGCAAACATTTCCGGGGGGACATCGGGGCCTGGCGGAAACCCAAAACACCCTTTGTTCTGAAAACAGGGAAAGATTCCGCTTTCGAAACCCTTTACGGCACTCCCGCTCATGAAGACGATTGTATCGACTTCTTTCATGAGCGAAGTTAACAAAAAAGAGTCGGGTGTCAAAGACCAGGTGTCGTATGTCCAAATTTCGGTCACAACAGCTCCGGCTGCTTCCAATTGGGATATAAAAGCGGGATTACCCCGCTTGGATCGAGGTACACAAACCCGTTTACCGGTGAGCGGCCGCATCTCGGAGACAAGATTGTGAGCCTTGTAAACACGAGGCATGAGGTCGCTAGGAACCCCATACGGCACGAGTGCCTCGGCCGTAGCCGGACCGACCACCGCAACCTTGAGTGTGTCCGGCAGCCTGACCCTTTCATTGCCAAAAAAGACCTGAACAGCAAAGGGACTGGTGAAGACCAGCCAATCGAAGTCCGCCAGCTTCCGCAGATACCTTTGGCGCTCTTCCCTGTTGATAAGCACACGCCTCTCGATGCAGGGCAACGAGTACACTTCCGCACCGCTGGCTTGCAGTCTATCGGTAAGGGAACAGCGTGAACGGTGCTGCCTCGTCATCAGTATTCGTCTGCCATGTAGTGATGGACTCGTCATTTAAGTAACCCAATGGACATTGCCCTGATAAAACTCGTGAAAAGTCAGGCCTGATTGCCTATTTTCAGCTATTTCCCGGTAAACCAGATGTGAACAAAATGTTAAATTGACGGATCTTTCACACTGCCTCGACTTCAAAAACGGCTCATTCCAGACGCGTTTCCCAAAAAATACAACCGATCTCCTTTCCCGACACCACCTTTTCCACACAGAAATACCGGCGTAAAAGTGGACTAAACTGTCAATCTTTCACTATTTCCTTCTTTTAAAATATGTTACAGCCAAACAGCGTTACAAAAATGTTACACTGACAAACCCCTTTCTGACTCATTCCCCCACAGTAATTGGTGTATGATGATTTCTGGAGGTTGCATGAGTCAGACACTGAAGTCGTTGGGGATCGGACCGGAGGAAATAAGAAAATACGATCAACGAATCCCTCGCTACACCTCTTATCCGACAGCTCCTTTTTGGAAAGAGGAAATCAATGCTGCGGCGTGGTGTGAGCATCTGGAGCAGACGAGACGCCATCAAAAACCGCTCTCCATTTACGTTCACATCCCCTTTTGCGGGAAAAGGTGTTTTTTTTGCGGATGCAATGCCATTGTCACCAGAAAGGCCGGCGTTGCGCAGGCCTATCTCGAGCTGGTAGCCCGTGAAATTGAAATGACTGCCCGGCTGATTGGTTCGTCCTCCATGGTACAGCTGCATTTAGGCGGCGGGACCCCCAGTTTCCTTTCAAGCGAGGAAATGAGTTACTTGATGAAATCCATTCAGGCCTATTTCAAACCTGGCCGGGACGCTGAACTGAGTATTGAGGTAGATCCAAGAACCGTGACCCCCGAAACCGTAGCGGCTCTGTACGAAGATCACGGATTCAATCGCATCAGTTTCGGTGTTCAGGATTTCAATGCAGACGTGCAGGAGGCCATTGGACGCGAACAGACGCGTGACATTACATTTAAAAATGTTCAAGCGGCCAGGGAAGTGGGTTTTAACAGCGTCAATATCGATTTAATTTACGGTTTACCCCGTCAAACCGTGGAAAACTGGCGTAACACCATCAGAGACATCATCGATCTGAGACCGGATCGCATTGCCCTTTACAATTTTGCCTACTTACCCGACAAGCTCCGCAACCAGAAGTTCCTGGACGGATCTCTGCTGCCCTCTCCAGACACCAAGCTGGATATGTTCATTGAAACCCACGATTGTTTAACGGAAAGAGATTGGGTATTCATCGGCATGGATCACTATGCCCTCAAAGAGGACAGCCTGAACATCGCTCAAAAGGAAGGAAGTTTGAGAAGAAACTTCATGGGTTACACCACCTTGAAAGGAACCGACCTGATTTCTTTCGGCGTTTCCTCCATCAGCGATTACCAAAGTGGATTTGGTCAAAACGTCAAAAAGCTATCCACATACAAAAAAAGCATTCAAAATGGTGTCCTCCCCATCGAGAGAGGCCTCATCCTGAATCGCGAGGACCGCATACGACAGCACATCATCGAGTCCCTGATGTGCAACGGTTTTTTGAGTTATCAACCCCCTTCCTTCATTCAACCATCGGAAATAATTGAGCGCGTGGAAGAAGTGAAAGCGGAACTGAATGTACTGGAAGAAAATGGACTGATTGAATTTGAAGCGTGTGGATTGAGAGTTTCCGAAAAGGGCCGTGTCTTTCTCAGAAACATTGCCGTCCTGTTTGACAGCTACCTCAACCATTCCGGAAAAAGCCCTGTATTCTCCAGGGCGGTATAGAGGGCGTGCCTTGATTGATGTTATCTGTTTAGCCTACGGCGAGCCGCCTCAGCCTGATTTTCTGGCTCAATACCGGTATTCGCTGTCCATACTGAAACGCCTCACCAGCCAGGTTGCTTCCATCCCGGGATGGCTGTTGCCGCTGATATCGGCAACAAGAGCGAGAAAACGGTGCAAGCAGCAAAAGGAGCTGAACTATCAAACACCTCTTGAGAGTATTTCAAGGGCCTTCGTTAAACAACTGGAAAGTGTGTTAAGCAAAACCACCAAAGACCCGTACAGAGTCTCGCTGATTTACGAATTCCGAAAACCCTTTCTCATCAATCACCTCAAAAGCTGTGAAGAAAACCCTCCCGATCAAATCATTTTAGTGCCTCTCTACCTGGCCGACAGCACGTTCACATCCGGTCTCTCTAAAAAAGATGTCGCGCGATACAGGCTGCAAAATGCCAATGCCTCTAAAATTCCGCATCCGGTTCAGGTGCCGTTACCCGCCAGCGACGACCATTTCGCCCGAATTGTGAGCCGTCACATTCTGGCTGAAGCCCAAAAAAAGGGGTTTCTGCGAGAGGAACTCAAAAACGCGTCACTGGTGCTGGGAGCCCACGGCACGCTGGTTGAACCACCTGAAGGGCTCGATAACGGGCTTGAACAAACAGAAAACCACATTCACCAGGTTAAAGCCGAGCTGGAGCCAGTCTTCAAGAGCATCCACTACGGCTGGCTCAACCACAAGAGAGGCGGAAAGTGGACGGAACCGGACATGGAAGACCTCAGCAGGGAGCTGGAACAGAAGGGAGAAAAGCTCATTTTCTACTACCCCATCGGTTTTGTGGCCGACAACACGGAAACACAGCTTGAAGGTCCGCTTTGTTTTGCCTCCACACCTGTTTTCCACACACTTGACTGCCTTAACCTCAACCCGGAGTTTGTCGATTGGGTAGCCAGTCGTGTTTTGGAACAGGCAGGCTGCAAGAGTGAGCTGAAACAGACGGCAAAAGACCGTGATCAAGCGGGAGTGGTTTTATGAAGCAACTCCTGGATACCATCATCATTGGAGCCGGAATTTCGGGCCTGACCTTGGGTTATCGCCTCACAAAAGCGGGTCAGAACATCAGGATACTTGAAAAAAGCAGCTTTCCGGGCGGGAATATCCAATCCAAAAGAGTAGACGGATGGTTAATTGAAGAAGGTCCCAACTCCCTGTTGGTGAATCGGCAGCAAATACTGGATCTTTTCAATGAACTGGGCTTACAAGATGAAATGATCGAGGCCAGTCCCGTCTGCAAGAATCGCTTTATTCTGCGTGACGGAGCTCTTCACGCACTGCCCACTTCCCCATTTTCACTGATCAGTACCAAACTCTTTACGACAAAAGACAAGCTGCGGCTTTTCAAAGAGCCCTGGATCAAGCCGGTGGACTTTGAAGAAACCGTAGAGGAATTTGTTATAAGAAGATTGGGAACCGGGTTCTATGAATACGCCATTGACCCGTTTGTTTCGGGCGTTTACGCGGGTGACCCCAGCAAGCTGTCGGCCAGGGCCGCAACCAAAAAGGTCTACCGGATTGAAGAAAAGCACGGCTCTTTGATACGCGGCGCACTGGCCATGGTAACCGGAATTGACCGCCCCGAAGGGCGTATCAAAGGCAGGATGATTTCCTTTAAAAGCGGCATGCAAACACTGCCGAAACGCCTTGCCCAACACCTGGGTTCCAGCCTGGTATTCTCTCAGGAAGTTCAAGCGATTCAGCATGACGACAAACAAAAGATCTGGCATGCCCAGACCCATGCCGGATCATACAGCGCCAAAAACATCGTCCTGGCGACCCCTGCACCCATTGTGCAAAAACTGATGCACCCCTGGGGAGCGCCCCCGGATCTATCGGCAATTGCCTATGCTCCTCTGGCTGTTTGCCACCTGGGTTTCAAGAGAGAGGCCGTTCGGCATCCGCTCAACGGCTTTGGCTGTCTTGTTCCCAGAAAAGAAAAAGTCGGTCTGTTGGGTGTGCTCTTCTCCAGCACCATGTTCCCGGATCGAACACCCGATCCCGACCGCGTTCTGTTTACCTGCTTTATCGGTGGAGCCACCTGCCCGCAACTGGTCAACTGGAGCGACTCGGACATTGTAGAAAAAGTCTCGCGGGACATTCAGAAGCTCCTGGGAACCAAAGGCGACCCCGTATTCCGCAACCTCTTCCGACATCATCAGTCCATCCCTCAATACACGCTGGGTCATCTTTCCAGAATGAGGAACATACAAAACAGCATGTGCAGGCACGAAGGCTTGAGTACCAGAGCCAATTGGCACGATGGCATTTCAGTAGCCGATTGTATTTTAAACAGTATGTCTGCCACACAGGAGATTCAACCGTGATTTTGTCTCAATCTCAGGTTCAGAACAAGCTCAAAGAAGTACCCCTGATGGTGGTGGGCATTGACTTTCGCCTCGCCTCCTCTTCCCTGAGAGAAAAGCTGATCATGACAGCCGGGCAAAGAGAACAACTGTATCGTGACCTGAAAAAAATAGACTCCGGGGTGGAGTTCATGGCGCTGGAGACATGCAACCGGGTTGAATGGCTGGCAGCCACGGATGAACCGCGGTGGATGGGCGAAATTCTGAAAGCCCGCATCCTGAAAATGTGGAAAGACAAAAAGGTACCCAAGAGCAAAAGACCGGAACCGTTCGTATTCGAGGGTGAAGACGCCATTCGCCACATCTTTGACGTGGTCGTTGGAAAGGAATCACTGGCAATGGGTGAAGCACAGATCGCCGGTCAGTTCCACCACAGCTGCAGAGAAGCAGACAGAGAAAAAACCACCGGCCCCATTTTAAAAAAGGTGGCGGCATCCGCCGGTCGCCTGGCGAAGGCAGGACACCGCACCGGTTTCCGGTCGAACCAGAAAATGGGCATCCATGGCCTGGTCACTCAATTCTTTAAATTGAAGAAAAAGGACGCCGCGAACTATCAAATAATGGTTCTCGGCATGGGAAGTATCGGGAGAAAGACGGCCGATCTGCTGGAAGAAGACGAATCCATTCGTGTTCTGCGTTTCAACCGAACCATCCACCCCAAACAGAAGGGTAAATGGATTCCACTGCAGGAATTCCAGAACCACCTCTCCCAAAGCGATGCCATTGTCATGGCGACAGCCTCGGGCGTTCCAGTCCTGAACACGGAAACCCTTCCCAAGGCACTCACAGCAAAGAAGATGACTATTTTGGATATCGGCATACCTCTCCAGGTTGACAAAGCACTGCAAAAAGCGTCCTGGGTTGACTACAACAACATCGACCAGCTTATGGATTTACCCGGTCGTCAGGAAAAGGAGCCCATTGGTCTGGCCGAGTTAAACGCGGAAATACAAATGGAAATGACCGCTTTCACCCGCTTCTGCGTTGAAAGAAAACGGGAAATGACATCCATCATTTCCAAGCTGCATGAAAGACGACAGCAGATGATTCACCACCGCATTCCAGAAATGGTTGAAGCACACCTGGTCAACCTGGACAAACAGCAAAAAAAGCAGGTTCAGCACTTTATGAAAAGTATTATCAATGATTACGCGCGAGATATTCACGGTACACTGATTGAGGCCATTGACGCGTATGGAGGCGTGAACTATGACTGAAAGAACCATTGTCATTGGAACCCGGGGCAGTGACCTGGCACTGTGGCAGGCGCGGGAAGCAGCCAGGATGTTCACCAGAACATCGGAAGTGAAAATCATTAAAACTTCGGGCGATCGATTCCTGGATATCCCCCTGCAGGGCCGCGTGGACAAGGGCTTCTTCACCAAGGAAATTGAAGCGCAGCTGCTGGCAGGGGATATTGATGTTGCCGTGCATTCCCTGAAAGATCTGCCAACAGAAAACCCAAAAGGTCTCTCTCTAGGTGCCTATCTTCGGCGAGCTGCCTGCTCGGATCTGCTCCTCGTCCACCCCGACTGGCACGATCCCCAGGCACCTTTTTACCTGAAAAGCGGTTGTCAGGTCGGGGCCACCTCGCTTAGAAGACAATGCCTGCTCAAAACCTTTGCGCCGCACGTTGAGCCCGGCTTCCTGCGGGGCAACGTGCCCAATCGAATTGCTAAATGCGTCCAGGGACAGTACGGAGCCATTATTCTGGCAAGAGCAGGAGTTGAAAGACTGAACCTCGATCTCGATCCGCTTCGCGTGTACGAGCTGGATCCTAAAATCTGGCTGCCGGCACCGGGTCAGGGAGCCATCGCTATCCAGATTAGAGAAGATGATACCTCGATGGAGCAAGAAGCCGCATCGATCAACCACGAAACCACCGCCATGGCAATCAGCATCGAGAGAAACCTGCTGGCTGCCTACGAGGGCGGATGTCACACGGCTTTTGGATCGCTTGCCATAAAGTCCGGTTCCACCTGGACCGTTTTTGTCGGCATGGACAACGGGAAGGGCAAGTGGATTCACGCCAAATTCACAGGTGACTACCCAGCCTGTTTCAACCTGAAACCCGAAGACCTGCATCATTTTGATCTGGCGGACGAACGTCAGAGCCAAAATTTACTGAAACCCCATGAAACACCCTAGCCATACCGCATATCCATTGGTCATAGTGACACTTGACCCTCGATACCCTTTCATCCGTGGATGGCTAAAGGCATGAAAACAATCAATCAGAAAACTTGGGATTGACTTTTCCGGGAGACAAGCATGAAACCAGAAGTAAAAGCCCACATTGCCATACTGGAAGATGAGGAGCTCATTCGCTCCATGATTCAAATCAACCTCGAAAACCGGGGATACGCTGTGGAACCTTTTTCATCAGGTGAAGACCTGATCAACCATCAAAACGCGGAGTTCTTTGATTTATACGTCCTCGATCTCATGCTGCCGGGATTATCCGGTAGAGAGGTGACAGAAAGGCTCAGAAAAGCCGGGGTGCACAACCCCATTATCATGGTAACGGCCAAGTCAGATGTGGATTCCTGTCTTAGAAATCTGTCACAGGGAGCGGATGACTATCTTATGAAACCCTTCGACATGGATGAACTGATTATGCGAATCGAGGTTCTTTTAAGACGAACGAGCACCCTGCAGTGTCCCGTGCTGAACCAGACTCGTCATGTCATTGTGTGAATTTGAAGAGAGCGGTTTGATCAACAGTCCTACAAAGGCAGGAAACCTGTAGCTTCCTGCTGGTACTGTATTTGAACAGGAGGAGAGCCTTTCCCCTGCGGCGCACATGAGAGCGTCTGTTCTATCAGGAAACGGGTTCCCGGGCCATTCGGGAATCAAGGAAAGGCGGCTGGTTGTCTCTGTAGAGGCCTGATTGCGGCACACTGAATTCCAGGGGAAATGGCGGCCTTTTAAGCGGAAATAGAAGCCATGAGACGGCGGGAATCGAAGCGGCAGCACCTTCCAGTTCACTGCGGGCTTTTTAAAGTCATAAAAACACAGTAAATTTAATTGACCTTCATGCGCCGCTCATGTAAACTTGTCAGCTCGTGCGGTTTCCTGCCGGACTGTGTCTGCAAACGGGGAAACCCACGAAACAGGCTTTTTTCCGGGTCATTCTGATCAGGCAAAAAAGTCAAAAATAGCAAAAACATAGGAGATAAGCATGACCACTGTTTTTCCCCGCAAGGAAGACGTGAAGCGCAAATGGTATGTAGTTGATGCAGCCGAGCTTCCCGTTGGGAGAGTGGCCGGCTTTGTTGCAAAGGTACTCATGGGTAAATACAACCCAAAGTACACGCCACACGTAGACATGGGAGACCATGTGATTGTGATTAATGCGGAACAAGCGACTTTCTCCGGTAATAAAATGACCAAAAAGGTTTACCGCACACACTCCGGCAGACCCGGTTCATTGAAAGAAATTACCGCCGAGAAGCTTTTCAAGCACAATCCAATCCGTCCCATGGAATTGGCAATTAGAGGCATGTTGCCCAAAACAAAGCTCGGTCGAGCCATGTACAAAAAGCTTCATGTGTACGCTGGCAGCGAACACACTCACGAAGCCCAGAAACCTGAACCCCTCGCGGTTCAATCATAAGGGAGGAATGTCGTGTCCGATATTCAATACTACGGCACAGGACGCCGTAAAGCAAGTGTAGCCAGGGTTTTCATGAAGCCCGGAAATGGCAAGATCACTGTGAATAAAAAGTCCATCGATACGTATTTCTGTTCCGATTTGCTGAAGATGATCATCAGACAGCCCCTGACTTTAACTGAAACACAAGAAAAGTTCGACATTTATGTCACAGTTAAAGGCGGCGGCACTTCCGGTCAGGCTGGAGCAATTCGTCACGGAATCTCTCGTGCGCTGGTAGGCTTCAATCAGGAATTCAACAAGAAACTCCGTGAAGCTGGCTTTATCACTCGTGATGCACGCGTCAAAGAACGGAAGAAGCCCGGACAACCCGGTGCGCGTAAACGCTTCCAGTTCTCTAAACGTTAATCCAACTGTCTTGCTGTCAGCATCAAGTTACCTGCCGGATACATGTTTTCCGGCGAGTAAAAGGGCAAGCTGATAGCACAGTGTAAAATGAAGAAGTAAGGATGGAATAATGGTTAATATTTCAATGAAAGAACTTCTTGAGGCTGGCGTTCACTTCGGTCACCAGAATCGCCGCTGGAACCCAAAAATGAAAAAGTACATTTTTGGCAGCAGAAACGGCATTTACATCATCGATTTGCAGAAAACGCTGAAGAAGTTCAAGGAAGCCTCTAATTACGTTACCGAAACCGTGCAAAAAGGCGGTAGCGTTTTATTTGTGGGCACAAAAAGGCAGGCCCAGGATGCCATTCAGGAAGAAGCCAAGCGTTGCGGTATGCACTATGTCAATACCCGCTGGTTGGGTGGCACACTGACGAATTTTAAAACCATCAGACGCTCCATTGACAAGCTGAAGAAATACGAAGCAATGGAAACTGATGGAAGTTATGAAAAGTTTACCAAAAAAGAAATCGTCAACATCGAAAAGAAGAGAGATAAACTGCAAAGCGTTCTTGACGGTATCAAAGACATGGAAAGACTCCCTGATCTGGTTTTTGTCGTCGATCCCAAGAGAGAAAAAATCGCGGTAGCGGAAGCCAAAAAATTGGGAATCCCCATTCTGGCCATCGTCGATACCAACTGCGATCCAGATCCCATTGACTACATCATTCCCGGCAATGACGATGCCATTCGAGCGGTGAAGCTGTTTTCCAATAAAATTGCCTCCTGTGTACTTGAAGGTATTGAATACCGAACGGCCGCTCAGGAAGAGGCATCTGAAATGGTGGAAGACCAGGAAATGGTTCCCGCGGAAGATGGCGGCAAGGGAGCTTACCACTTCGATCCAGAAGTAAAAAAAGCTAGAGCCTAATACCAAGTTAGCTCGAGAACCGCTATTGAAGTCATAAAACAAAGTCAATGATCTCCCCTGGATAGTTCTGTCCGGGGGAATCGAGTAAAGGCTCGCCACAAAAGAGCCAACCAAGGAGAATGAAATGAGTATTTCAGCAAAAACCGTGAAAGAGCTCAGAGACAAAACCGGTCTGGGCATGATGGACTGTAAAAATGCGCTGAAAGAGACCAATGGAGACATTGAAAAGGCCGTTGACTGGCTTAGAAAAAAAGGCCTGGCTAAATCTGCAAAACTGGCACATCGTATCGCTTCAGAAGGAACCGTTACATCCTATATCCACGCTGGTGGAAAAATTGGTGTTCTTTTAGAACTCAACTGTGAAACCGATTTCACCGCCCGCAACGATGAGTTCCAGGAACTGGCAAAAGATATCGCCATGCATATCGCCGCCACAGGACCTCTCTACATCGACAGAGACAGTGTACCCAAAGATGTCATTGAAAAAGAAAAAGACATCGCTCGCGCCCAAATGCAGAATTCCGGTAAACCGGAAAACGTCATCGAAAAAATCGTCGAAGGCAAACTGGAACGCTACTACAAGGACAACTGCCTGGTGGATCAGGTTTGGGTTAAGGATAGCAAAAAGACCATCAAAACACTGGTTGATGAAAAAGTCGCCACCATCGGTGAAAAAATGTCCATTCGCCGTTTCGTGCGCTACCAACTCGGTGAAGGTCTCGCTAAACGCGAAGACGATTTCGCGGCGGAAGTGGCCAAACAAGCTGGCGCCTAAACCAAAGAAACACCGTCAAAACACAAAAGCCCCGATTTTCCGGGGCTTTTTTTTATCGTTACCCCCATCTTCCCACTTGAGTTACAGTGTGAGTTCTGCTAATTTTACACAACTTAATAACTATAGTCTTGAACTGCTTTACCGAGTGCAGTTCTTTTGGGGACTATTGGCAAAGACAATCAATTCTTCAATGCAAAAGGCTTGAAAGAATAAATGGAGAAACAAATAATGAACATAAGAATATTCACACTGCTTATTTTAAGTACCTGTATAAGCATGGCAGCAACGACCATTTCGGGAGAAATCATAGACGGCTACCGCGTACTCAGTCTGAAGAACATGAGAGACGGTAAAGAGGTCACGGTCTATCGAGGCGATTACATCAAGATCGACCACAACAAGCGAGACTTGCTTTTCAAGGTGCCAGCACTGGAAATTGAGAAAGAACTGCCCGAAGCCATGAAAGAAGCGCCCTTTTTTAAAATGAAAAAGGTGGGCTCCTACGCGTTCACGTTAGGCAGGAAAAGTGGCACCATCAACGTCATCGAATTTCAGGGACCAGGCTACCGTGTCTGGGATACCGAGCAGTGTCGGAAAATTATTAAAAAAGACAATCTCCTGATTTTAGATGTCAGGACAAAGAACGAGTACAAGAAAGCTCATATTGAAGGCGCGATCCTGCTTCCTGTCCAGGAACTTCAAAAGCGCTGGGGTGAACTTGAGAAATACAAAAACCAACCTGTTTTAATCTATTGCGCCTCGGGAAACAGGAGTACGGTTGCATCCAAGATACTCATTGACAAGGGTTTTAAATCCATCACCAACATGAAACGCGGCATCAAGGGTTGGATGAAGAAAAAGAACCCCGTCGTAAAATAGTCCACTCCATGAAATATCCCGTAACTCCAGCCATAAGGTTCCTCAAAAAGCAGGGCATTCCATTTGAAAGGCACCTCTATGCCTACCGGGAAAGAGGGGGGACCAAAGTCTCTGCACGTCAGTTAAACGTCCCCGAAAGTTCGGTCGTGAAAACGCTCATTTTCAAGGACCAAACGGGCAAACCGCTCATTGTACTGATGACAGGAGACAAGCAGGTATCCACCAAGGCACTCGCCAGAAGGCTCGGCGTCAAACAAGTGGTTCCTTGCGATCCCGGGGAAGCCGAAAAGCACAGCGGCTACAAGGTAGGCGGAACGTCGCCTTTCGGGGTGCGAAAGAACATGCCCGTCTACCTGGAAAAGTGCGTACTGGATTTGAACACCCTGTACATCAACGGCGGTAAGCGAGGCTTTCTGGTCTCGCTCACCCCCAACGACTTAATCAAGCTGCTCAACCCCACAGTGGTTGAAGTGGGTATTTCACATGCGTAAAACCAGCTTGGTTTTGACTTTCACGGCCATTTTTTTCAAAAGGGTGTAACACCCGCGAGACATTGAAAGAACCTCTTTTTTTACAGGTCAACTAACATCCACTATTTTCCGCATTAAGTCACCTCTTCCTTTTGAGCTGGCAGCACCTTTGCACTCAGAGATTCAGGAATCACAATTTCCCGCAATGGACACTGCATGATGCCGCTCCAAAAGCTGCGCATGAGTACGCCTAACGAGCTCACCATGGAAGCGATGTCGTTCAGCGGTTTGTTGAAACTCGGGAACGTCATTCCTGACATTAACATCTGAAGGAACGCGCTTCGCTTAACCCGAACGCGTTATCCTGACGGAAAGAGGGATCGAATCATGAAAAGAGGATTTCACCTACTGGACGGCATGCTGGCCGCCTTCATTATTGTCGTTTCTGTCCAGGGCGCCTTGCTGCTCTCCAAGCGAGCCAAAGAAGCGGAAACATCCGTTATCGAAAAGACCCGCGCCTGGGAAATTATGCGGCTTTTAAGACAAATTCCCCACTCTGTTCTCGAGAACAACGCTTCCATGGATTTCACCTACTCAGGGGAGCAAACTGAAAGCGGAGGATATTTCCATGCGGATATTTCCAAAAAAAGCTCAAGTCACGCCATTGGTTACGATATTTCATTGAAGTTCCAATCCATCACGGGAGAAGAATTGTGTATCCAGGCTACCAGATGGGTGGACCACTATGAATAAGGCTTATTCTTTAACCGAACTCATGACCGGCCTTTTTATCGGCGTTATCTCCATCGGTTTTCTACTGCAAATGATTCAAACGGGAACAGGGCATCACCTGGAAAACAAAAGTCATCAAAGGCGGCAAACCAACCTGGAAATGAGTGCCGAGGAACTGGACAACACCATGATCTTCAGGGAAAACTCCTTTTGGGAATCGTTTCCCGTTACAAAAAGTGCCGTGCACCCATGCGATTATCAGAAAAACCAGCTTTTTCTAACGCGGGAATGTCCGGATGAATCTCATTCCGGCTGCCTGGTTTACTACGATATGGAGCCGGCAAACGAAGCTCTTATTTATCGCATCACAACCAATAACTACCCCACCAGTGTTTCACTTCAGGCCACGGACCCCACCATTCCCGCCGGGCTGAGCAGCGAGGCCGACTCCATGAGCGTGCTGCTGGTCAATCAGCCAGGTGGTCACTTTTGCATCCTGGTTTCAGAGGTTATTTCAGGGGTTCCCTTTTTCGCGGCAAAAGAAAACCAACCGTGGCTTATCCCTGAAACGCTCGATTCAACTGCCGAAATCATCCTGCTGGGACACTTATCCGTCACTCATGTGGGCTTGGTACCCGTTGAAAACTACGATCACAAACTCATCTACAGACCCTGGGTCTGCGATTCCGATGGTTGGCAGGGCAAGCGCAGCCGCTCTTCATTTCAGCATCTGAACAGATTTGAAGTCATTGAACAAACCAAAGGGGGCGCGGCTCTGCGGCTGCATTCCACTGGCGATATGGAAGGAGGCAACTATGTTACAGTCCAATAATCGCAAAGCCTACACCAGTATCATGGCGTTGTTCTGTTCCGTCATTCTGCTCAATATGGGCCTGGCCCATTTTAATTACACCAGACAAATGCTCAAAACCAGCTTCTTCCATTCCGAGGGCCTTTCAAGAAAAACATTTCGCAGCGGTTTGTCAGCAAGGGTCTGGGATCTCAGCGAGGGTCTGGATCGCAATGTCTCTTACGCTCAGACTGTTAACTGGAAAACGGAGCCCCTCTCTGTTTGGCGAGCTGAAACAATAGGCGATCTCTTCATTATCGAGTCGCTGGTCATAGAGGCAACAAATCACCCGGAATGGGGCCGTGTTGCGAGCAAAAGGGTCACCTCTAAAGGCAGCTGTATCATTCTAAACGGGGAACCATAGGTTCCCCAACGGTGTTCGCCAGAGTAAAAGGGTTCCACCCTGTCTGTCTCAACTCTATAAAAACCACCATTACGGTTGTTTGATGGGGATTTAATGTCATTCCCTAATTTATGGGCTGTTCAGGAGGCAGTGAGAAAGGGTTTCATCCGATATCGAGGTTGAAAGGCCTTTAGAGACATTGCCAACCTCGGTTACAGTGAAACGACAAGTTGAATGCAGACTAAAACTCGTTAAAAAAACAGAACCCAAGGCATCTCCCAAGCAGGCCCGAGTTTATCCTGTCGTTCTTTGGAAGTCATCGTTAGCCTTTGTCATTCGTCCTTTTTTTGTAAGTTCAATTTCCTTTTATCGATTTCCGCTCTGTATTTTTCAAAAAACAATGTGATTTTTTGACTTTCTTCAACTTTGTCTTTTTCATTACACTTAGTGCTGTTCATATTGTACAAAAACTGCTGCTTCAGGGTTTCTTCATTATAGGTATCATGTTCTTCTAACCTATTGAGAATTTCCGCACAATCATCATTATTTCCATTCAAAATCAAACAAATGATATATAGGCTAGTAATGGCCTCATGGGGACCACCTGTTACAGCACTTACAGAGGGATCTGATTGGTTGATTTCGTATTCTCGAAAATAATCTATCGCACTGGCGTAGTCTTTGTTTAGGTAATCTGCCAGGAAAAACAAAAACGGGGCAGCATTTCTTAAATTTCTTTCTTTGTCCAATGGATTCACATCAAGCCTGCATTGATTGCCAGATTGAATTAAACTTCGAATACGTTCTTCACAGGAAAGACCCGAACTCTTGTCAAATGCATAGTACGTAGCAAGTCTCGCTCTTCTCGTTTTTTCATCTCGATAATCCTCATATAACCCGCACGAGGAAGTCACAAACAATACCATCAGGAGAATTGTATTTTTCTTTAGCATATTCAATTGCCTTCTCAAAAATTGCCTGGTCATACTGCCTCAAACTCACTCCCTGATGAGTTTTTGGGAAGCGCCATTTTCTAAAATTAGCTCATTCATTTCCACCCAACTTACTCTTTCAGTTTCCAGTATTTCTTTTCTGGAGTCTTCATTGTTCCATGCAAAACCAAATGTTAGATCCCTGTTTACTTTTACCATTCGACCATAACCTGGAAGATAAATAACCTCTGGTGTTGCGTAAGACCTTAAAATATCTGAAAAGGAACTATCAACCCCCAATCCATTCTTTTTAAATTTAGGATCACTACATATAATCTTCGATAACGTAAGGTCATCATTAACGATTAAATAAAATACTGTTTTATAGGCATTTTCTATTTTAAATGACGATTGCATCTGTCCAGGGCCGACCATCATTAATTCTTCATCACCACAGGAAACAAGTGTACGAATATGAGCTAAACTCATTCCCGTTTTAATCATCAGTGGTTCGCCTCCAAATAAATACACAACACCTGAAACAATGACTAATGCTGAAATAAACATTTGCCTTAATTTAACCACAACATTCTCCATACGATGCTTCCTTTTCTTTTAACTTACTCAAAAAATAAACTACGTATCAATAAATCCTCAACTTCTCAGGTCTTATAATCACAATTACCTTTGTGAAAACAATATGTGTTTCAATAACAAATAACAATACTTTTTTTGCTCTTTCTTTTGTTGGGTATCTTCTGGACCTTCTAACAATGTTTTTTCCCTTCTCATTAGACTCAGGTTTTATTGGTTTTTCAACTGGATCTCCCGATTCATCATACTATTCCACAATAGCAGGCACAACCTTCTTCAGGAGAAGAGGTGGACACTTCGGTTTGGACACCACCGAGACCAGGAACTTCTGAAACTTGCCTATCAGTGCCTATGTGGATCCTGTTACAGTGTGAATCGGATTACCCTTAAAATCCCGATAGACCAAAATACACCAGGCTGGAATCGGCCTTCCGTAGTTTAAACTGGAATCCTGATCGTGTTCGTGGTCTTTGAAGCGTGGATAATCTCTGTATTGAAATCGTACTACTATAAGGATCTTGCGTGAAAGACATCACGTTTTATATTCGTTTAATTTATAATGGAGCGATGGATACGATCGAGTTTTTCATTTTGATACACCCCCATTAAGGGCTTTTTGAGAATCAACGGTTTTGTTGACTCTATTCTATCAGAAGAATGGCGTCTAAATATAAGAAAACGAATGGATGTCCGATCTTTTTCTGTTTTTTCCGGAAGATCCGGTCAAAGGGAAAAAAGAGTTGACGTCATACAGTGGACTTTAAATTGACGCTTCCACTGGAAAAAGTGGTTCTCTTGCCAATGGAATGAGTAGCTCTCTTTCACTGGAATACGCTTTGGAGTTACGATATCAGTGTTTCGTTGTGCTTTCCAGCCTTCCGGACAAGACGTGTGACAATTGCTATAAACGAGTTCACTGCAAGCCAAACCAAATTCAACTGAAACCATTAACAACTTTTGTTCTTACTATTTCTCCCGACGAGTTAATTTGTAACAAAACAAAAAAATCGGGACCACCTTCTATTCTTTGATAGAGAGTACAGTTCTTGTCGAAAGTCCGTTTCTCTAGTGATATTACAACCAAAGTTCCTTCAGCGTTTGTATGACAAGTTACTATGCTTCCAGTCACTTGAAATTTTCCTGTGCAATCATTAGTAGCTAAATGCCCTTTGTATTTCTTTCCTAGAGATGAGGTATCAACATTTTGAGGTTTAGTCTTTTTCATCATCGCCATTATGTCTAGTATTTTCATTGAAAAAACATCTGTATCAGGTGGAATAGCTAATTCCAGATCCCATTCATTTCCAAATTGATAGATCGAGTTTTGCGACTCCCAATCCACCAACAAGATTGCACACGAATAAGCTCTCGAAATTGCATCACTTGGATCTGAATTAAGAAACAAGAACAACAGAAAAACACTCATATTTACTTCCCCTCGAACTGAATTAAAACTTCCGTTTTGGTGCCACCGAATCTGCTGGAATAGTTTCCTCACTTGCCATATGATTGAGGGCCGTTAATGCACCCTCACCTAATTTTAACACTTCATCAAAGGTCATGTTTCCATTAAAAACAGGGTTTGCTTTTTGAAGAAATACGATTGCCTTCTCAAAAATTGCCTGGTCATACTACCTCAAACTCACTCCCTGATGAGTTTTTGGAAAGGGCAACGCTATATTTGTTGTTTTCCTTTAAGAATTCAGACCATTTTTTAATCAACACTTGTTTATTTTGCTTTGATGTCCTCATCCAACTGGTTCTCGATGGCTCAGATTCTATAAAACTCTTCATGCACGGCGGATAATCGAACTGGTAATAAATGTACTCAAGGTCAAGGAAAGGATTCCTTTTTTTGTCTTTTTCTTCAAACAGCCAAGACAATAAAATAAACAGCCACTTCTCCCTGGTAACATCAACTGATTGATCAGCTTCAAGGCTGGCTGCTTCCTCTAATAGACCTCGCGGGGATTTCCCTTTTTTTAAGGCAGCCAACTCTAAAATAGCGGAATCGAGATAATCTTGAGATAGAACCGCAGCTTGAGCCATGCTGACAACAGATTTTGCGCTCAAATAACCTTCACCGTATCCAAACAAGCACTCTTTCCAAGACAAGGAGAATCGAGGATTAATAAATGCAAATGGTACAACCAAATCTAATTTACTCATTAAAAGCTCCAGCGTATTATTGATATTGTTTTCTGGACATACTGGAATGCCATACACACACTAAAACAGGCATAAACGTCTTATTTTACTTTAAGTTAGATCTTAATTAACTAAAAGGAAAATTTCACACTTTCATGAAAAAGAATACAGTAAAAAAACAATTTAATCCAGCCTCAAACTTCAAAATATCACTGAAAACAAGAGAGTTTCCTCCCAAGCAGGTCTGATTCCAGCCGCGCCGTTTTTAAATCGCATCGGGTTTCATCAAATTCTTAATGATGAGCTAGGGCATCAGTCCGCTTGTAATGCAAGATACAGTCCCATGAACATCCTTTTTATGGCGGTTATTGGCATCATTGGCGGGGCAGAAAACATAACCGGCATTCTGGGAGTTTGGAATGATCATATCCTTAACCGGCTGCTTAGAAATTTGCCCATGCCTCATTAAACGACATTGAGCCGTATCTGCAAGAAGATGACTCACGCCGGTATTGTTCAGCTAGGAACCGAGAAACACCTTTGTCGACAAAAGGTTTGGCACGAAGCCGATCGCAAAGGCATTCTTACAGCTTAGGAGCTAAGACGTTCACATTAAGACACATAAATTCTGAAACCTTTTGCCATTTGCTTTAATCTCGTGTTTTGTAAATTTAAATTGATGAGTAAACCCCCTTCCCTTGAATCCTCTATTCCTTGTTTATTCTTTGGGAAGATCAGGCCATATGGTTTCATTTGTATCATCGTCTGTAAAAGTAAACCAGCTAAATGAATTCAGTTTCCCCTTGTTGTGAAAGAAAGCCACACAAGCTGCGTCCCATACCGTTAGATCAATACTTCCATCCTCATCCTTTTCTTCTAAAAAATCTGTATACCCATTGCGTTGAAACAGTTTTTTCATGTTGTTAAGACCGCAATTAAAAATATTCTTTCCAAACAGGATGGCTCTGCAATTGTCAACAGAAGCTGAACTGAACACATAATTCTCACTTTCATCAAAGTATATGGAATAATCTCGACTCCAATAATGCCAAGCAATTACATTATTTGGTGATTCACCGTTATTGGATATTTGTTCTGGATTACCTAGACAACACCTAACCTCCTCCATTTTCGATCCAAATAGAATATCCCCAAAACCTATGCCAATCTTTATTACAGGAATCATTTTTTCCTTCTTTGTCTTTTGTATATGGTGACCTTTTTCGATATCACGTCCAGTATTGTTATTTTTGTGCTTTCGTTCCTTTTCTTTTTTGCCAAAGCTTAGTGTACCTCTATTTTTTTTAGTGTGCAAATAAGGCGTCTTCTGCCTTTATTTTTTTTTACGGTGACGTTGATCGGCCTGTACATAAGGTTCATTTTTTCCAGAATCACGAGCTTTTCTTCCTCCACCCCCAAGCTTACTCATGCCCTTTCCACTTCCCTTGTGAAATGACTACGCCTAAAACCCATTGAAAACTCTGACTTTTGAAACACTTTTATTTTTCAAATTAAACTCCACAAAAACGAAATAATCCGATGTAGCATTAGGTCGAAAACACTCAATACACGTTTCATCTAACCAAGTTTCTTCAAATGAAAATATGACCCATATTGTTGAATTTGTGACGTGCAGACCCACGATGGTGCTTCTCAGATTTTTTTCCAAGGCATTCCTCTGAAATCAGGCTCTTGCGTGACAGGCATAACGCTTTATATTCGTTCTATCAGAAGAATGGCGTCTAAATATAAGAAAACGGATGGATGTCCGATCTTTTTAGATCTTTACGCGCATATAAAACAGCTAGGATTGGCGACTAAATGCATGAATTGTTGTGAGTGTCCAATAGTTCGCTCAATCTTTAATTAATAAACCTCTATTTGGGTGCCACAGATTCATTCGTGGTTAAAAACATCCGTGTCCATCTGTGTCCATCTGTGGTTAAAAAAAAGAAACCACAGATCAACACAGATTTGTATAGCAGGAAGCCACGCACAGAAACATGGGTAATGCATTTGAGGTTCGGTGCATGATTCATTAAATAAAAAACCTTTATCTGGGTGTCCCATACTCAAAACGGATGTCTTGAATAACATTCGTGTCCATTCGTGTTCATTCGTGGTT
>PDUC01000005.1 GCA_002747255.1 Acidobacteriota bacterium
GATGTCGAGCCGGCCCTGGCCAGGAGTTGTTCGCAACTGCTGCGTCAGGCGCACAAGAAAGCCTTGCAAATGAAGGACAAATACACTTCCACCGAACACTTGGTTTTGGCTTTTACCGCGCAGAAGCACGGTGTTTTCGCCAACTGGCTGCGAAGGCACGGTTTAACGGAAGAGAGTCTGTTGCTGAGTTTAAAGGAAGTCAGGGGAAAGGCTGTTGTCGATTCCCAGTCGCCTGAAAACGGCTATCAGGTTTTGGAGAAGTACACCACCGATCTCACCGAGAGAGCCAGAGACCACAAGATGGATCCCATCATTGGTCGGGAATCCGAAATCAGGCGGGTAATTCAGGTTCTTTCCAGAAAGACCAAGAACAATCCCGTTTTAATTGGTGAACCGGGAGTGGGGAAAACGGCCATTGCGGAGGGTTTGGCCCAGCGTATTGTCAATGGCGATGTACCGGAGAGCTTGAAGGAAAAGCGGCTGCTCTCCCTTGAAATGGGAGCCTTGTTGGCAGGAGCCAAGTTCAGAGGCGAGTTTGAAGAGCGGCTCAAGGCTCTTTTAAAGGAAGTCACCTCGTCCATGGGTGAAATCATCCTGTTTATCGACGAGTTGCACACCATCGTCGGAGCGGGAGCCACGGGCGGCTCACTGGATGCCTCCAACATGTTGAAACCCGCTCTGGCCCGGGGGGAACTGCACTGTGTGGGCGCTACGACCATCAACGAATACAAGAAACACATCGAGAAAGATGCCGCTTTGGAGCGCAGGTTCCAGCCTGTCATGGTGGCGGAGCCCGATGAAACGGCGGCGCTCACCATTCTCAGAGGGTTGAAGGAGCGCTACGAACTATTCCACGGCATTACCATTCGCGACAGCGCGCTGGTTGCGGCCGTTCATCTTTCCCAGAGGTACATTTCGGATCGTTTCCTGCCGGACAAGGCCATTGACTTGATAGACGAAGCGGCATCGACCTTGCGAACGCAGATCGATTCCATGCCCATTGAGATCGATACCCTGGTGCGGCAGGAGCGGCAGAAAGAAATAGAAAAAGCCGCGCTCATGTTGGAGAACAGTCCGGAGAGCGTCGAGCGTCTGCACGAACTTGAGAGGGAAATGGCTGAATTGAGAGAAGAGCTCACTGTGCTGAAACACCGCTGGGAAAACGAGAAGAAGCAAATCCAGCAATTGAGGGACATGAAAGAGCGGGTAGAGGCGTTGAAAGTTCAAGCCAAGCAGGCTGAAAGCGATGGCAATCTTCAACTGGCTGCCGAGATCCAGTACGATCGCCTGCCGAAAATGGAAAAGCAGATGGAAACGGCCGAAGAGCGCTTGCAGGAACTTCAGAAGCAGGGCAGCCTGTTGAGAGAGGAAGTCACGGAAAACGATGTGGCCCAGATCATCGCCCATTGGACCAAAATTCCCGTGGAGAAAATGCTCGAGTCGGAAATAGAGAAATTGCTTCACATGGAAGACCGCATGCATCAACGGGTGGTAGGGCAGGATGAAGCGTTAAAGGCCGTCTCCAATGCCATTCGCCGTTCCAGGTCGGGATTACAGGATCCCGATCGTCCCATGGGCAGTTTCCTCTTTCTGGGACCAACGGGTGTGGGGAAGACGGAGCTCGCGCGCACACTGACGGATTTACTCTTTGACTCCGAGCAGAAAATGATCCGCCTCGATATGTCCGAATACATGGAGCGCCATGCCGTCTCACGGCTCATTGGTTCACCTCCTGGCTATGTCGGTCACGAAGAGGGAGGCCAGTTGACCGAGCGTGTCCGCAGGTCGCCCTTTGCGGTCATTCTCTTTGATGAAATAGAGAAGGCTCACCCGGATGTGTTCAATGTGCTGCTGCAGATCCTGGATGACGGGCGTCTGACAGATGGGAAAGGACGATCCGTGAATTTCAGGAACACCGTCATCATCATGACCAGCAATCTTGGCACGGAAGTCCTGCAGGATGCGTCGCTGTCTGATGAAGACAAGCGCGTGGCGGTCAATGGCATTCTGAAGAGCTCCTTCAGACCTGAATTCCTCAACAGGATCGATGAAACCATTTTCTTTGAAACCCTGACTAAAGACATGATTCGCTCCATTGTCAGCATTCAAATTGAACGGGTCAACAAGCGCTTCAAACAGAGAAAGAAGAAACTCGAGTTGACAGAACGAGCCATCGACTTCATCGCGGATCGCGGTTTTGAACCCGCCTTCGGAGCGCGTCCTGTCAAAAGGGTCATTCAGCAATTACTCTTGAACCCGCTCTCCACAGCCATCCTCTCGGGACAGTTCAGTGATGAACAGGTCATTCTGGTCGATGTGGAAGCAGACCAGTTGGTCTTTCACTCAAAGTAAAATCTTTCAAAAAAGACAGGTCGGGCTTCAGGCCAACAGAGGTGGACTGATTGTTCAACTCGAAGTCGTTCCCTTTCTTTTTTTGAGGGCCAAGGCGAGCAGGATAAAAAGAGACGCGAAAATGAAAAGGCCCTTTTTACTCATGCTAAATTGCCTATATCCTTTCTAACTAACACAAAAAGAGTATATTAGGGGACAATTCTCCCTAAACCATACAATCCTAATTAAACTTTCAGGCTGTTCCAGGCCGCCGGGGCAACCAGCGACCTTACTTTTCCTGCCTGCTTCTGCTAGCTCTGTACCAATGTCATCCCATCTCCATTTTGATTCGCATCGGAAAAACAAATAATTTGCCTGTCAACAATCAACAAAACCCGGTTTTGGAAGAAAACACCCTGAGTTCCTTGCTGTAAATTTTTTTCAGTTTTCCACTCACTCAGAATGTGGCAAAACGTGGAAGAATTATTTAAGTGTCCCAAATTGGCCATTGCGGCTCGTGCCGCTATAGCTCAATTATTGACTCTTTTCCTTTAAAAGATCTTTTCTTTCATCAGTGAATGTCCACCATGGCAATGCCTCACCATTTTCCATAAAATGAACAATAGACATAAACGTATCGATGACACAAGGGTCATGCCCTTTCTTTGTTAGTTTACAAAGCTGATCATACAACTCTAAGGGGTCTTTTCCTATCAACTTTTTTGGATGATCAATGTCAATTAACCGAAGTTTGGCTGCTATTGCTTTTCCGACATTTGGAAGACTTTCAAGTTTTGTAATTGTCTCTCTGTCCATTTTTTTCATAATCTCAGTCAGGTTAACGCAGAGTTGATCGGCGAGTGAAACAAATCCGCTGAGCGGAGACAGCGGACACCGTATTTTTAAAATATTGCCATTGTAGACTCTTGTTTTATAGCAGTCTATCCAAAATCGATGACATAACCACATCCACCGGCTTCATGGCATGATTGAATGGGGTCGAACTGTTTAAGCAGGAAACGAAAAAGCAGTGTTCTTCATGTTCATTATGACTTATGTTGCCTGTTTGAAACGCGCCTGCGTTTGTCATCAACTTTTACGCCCGAAGTCTGCGGGTATTTCGCCCCAGCTGCGGGTTTTCCATTTTTTAAGCTGTAATTCGGGGTGTTGCTGTAACATGTTTTTAATTATGGTTGCCATTTTGACAATCATGGCTCGCTCTCTTACAGCTTGTCCGATCCGAAGCGTTTGTATCCAGCCCATGGCTATTTTAGAGTCCGTCCACAGAATGTGGGTTTCCCTGGATTGGATGGCGTATTTGACCATGGCGCCAATGCCCGCCAATTCAGCGTAATTGTTGGAGTGAACACCCAGTTTTTTATGGAGAATGGTGTTGCCGATTATATCGGATACCTGGTATTCAGCTTGGCCGGGGTTACCTCTTGTTCCGCCATCCGAGCAGAGACCCTCTGTGGGGTAGTCGCCTTTCTTTCCTGAAAAAGCAGGTTTCCTGCATTGCTCTTTATTGGTCGGCTTGTTGGCTTTCATTCGCCGCAGTTTACTCAATGCCTGCTCGTAAGTGAGCCCACCGGCATATTTCAGCGGTGTGCCCTTGACTGCTTTTTCACAGTCCGGCCAGGTGGAGAAAGTTCTCAATTCGCCGTCAGGCATTTGCACGAGGTAAACCTTTTTCTTGATAGCCAAAATGAGCTCCCGACATTATTCACGCAAAAAAAGTAGCCAGCCAGGAAATACCGATGAAGGCTCCCAGAGCTGAACCGAGTGTCGACGCCACAGTCACAAGCAGCACTCGTGTGACAGGGTTGCGGTAGACCCCCTTGATATCCTTGACATCGTCATTAACACGTTCAAAATCTTCAACTTTAGGCTTTCTCAGCCAGGCCTCTACAAGGCCGACAACCATACCGGCACCTAACATGGGATTCAGAGAGGTGACAGGGGAAGCGAAAAAGGCGGTGATGATGGAAAGAACTTTTCCGCCAGCCAGGAGTGTCAAAAGAGCTGCAAAGATGGCATTTGGCAGGATCCAGGCTTGTAACATGTCAACCAGAGTACTGTCTTCGTATTTAAAGTAACCATAGGAAAAGGCCAGCAATACCAGTGTTGGAATAATCCATTTGAGTAAGCCCAGCCATTTGGAAGGTGGTGGAATGACTGTGAGTTCTTCCAGGTCGATATCTTTACCGAAATAGGAGGTCATGCCTTCAACGTGCCCCGCGCCAACCACCGCGACGATTTTCGGTCCTTTGGCTTTTTCGATACTCGCCATGAGGTAGCGGTCGCGTTCATCGATCAGGGGTTCCTGGATTGAAGGGAGTTCTTTGGCGAATTCCTTCATTATGGAAGAGACTTGATCTTTTTCTTTCATTTTCTCTAACTCTTCTTCCGATAGCTCCTCATCGGCAAAAAAACTCTCGAATAGACCCCCGAGAACGGTTATTTTTTTCAGGAAGGGGATATTTCTCCAGGTGCGCTTCAGTGTGGCCTGCACATTGCGGTCTGCCAGGACCAGTTCGGCATCTATTTTTTCCGCTTTCTCGATGGCTATTTTCATTTCGGCACCGGGTTTGACACCCAGTTTCTCACCCATTTTCTTTTGAAAGGAAGACAGTGCGAGATTGGCCAGCAAAAACAGCGTTTTCCCCTGGCGAATGATTTGAAAGATATCCAGGTTCTTCCATTGATTGTTATCGGTCATGGCTTTGTAGCGCATTTCACAGAGTTCGACGCAGACCGAGTCGGGTTGAATTTGTTCAATAAGCTGTTCTACTTCGTCAACACTCTTTTGCGAGATGTGAGCTGTGCCGATGATGTAGTATGTTTTCCCCTTCGCCTCGAGCAGGGTGACATTTTCCGAGAGGGTAGACGGCTTCGTGTTCTCTTTATTGTAGTCCAAAAATTTCTCCTAAGAACTTGAGTAACAGATGGTTGAATTCTTTTGCCTTTTCCATGTTCACCATGTGACCGGCTCCCTGGATGACGTCGAGCCGGCAATGTCCCATCGTTTGTTCTATTTCTCGAGCATACTGCAGAGGGATGGCCTTATCACCGTCCGCGTGAAGGATCCAGCCGGGATAGGCAAAGCCACTTAAGGTGTGATAGCGTTCCATTCTCATTTTCATGGCATTCAATCCGTCAATGAGACCCTGGTCGCTGGTATGCTGCATCCAGTTTCGGACAAGTTGAATCAGATCTGGACTCTTGTTGGGCGTGTCATCTGAAAACAAGACCGACTCAAAAGCCGATACCAGTTTTTCTTTTTGACCCTGTTTTACTGCCGTAATGAGATCGGATCTTTTTTGTTTGCCGGCTTCATCATCAGCTTGAGCACGAGTTGCAATCAGGAGTGCCGCTTCGAATTTCTCGGGGTATCGAGCCATGAACTCCTGTAAAACATAACCTCCCATGGACATGCCTGCAATGATGGCCTTTGGGATGCGCAGGTGGTTCATCAGCTTGAGAAGGACTTCGGCGTAATCAGACATTTTGGAAATCGGCATGGGATCACTATCACCGAAACCGGGAAGGTCAAAGGTGATGACTCGATAGCCGCTGGCGACCAGAGTCCCTGTTTGAGGCCCCCACATGGCTTTGCAAAGTGGAAACCCGTGAATAAAAATAATTTCTGGTCCATGTCCAATGTCATCATAGGCAATGGAAAAATCACCCATTTTAAAATGCATGTCTGCTCCTTGGTTTTTTCTTCAGGTTATCACTTGTCATTAAAGACGATTTTAAAGACATCATCGATATCTTTTACAGGAATAAAGTGGCAGCTTTCCCGGATTTCTTCGGGAATATCTTCTATGTCGTTTTGATTTTGGTGTGGGAAAACGACATTTTCGATACCCGCTCTAATGGCCGCCATCGCTTTTTCTTTAAGGCCGCCAATGGGAAGTACTTCACCTCTCAGTGTCAGTTCACCTGTCATGGCCACATCGCAGCGGACCTTTGTTCCGGTGAAGACGGATTTCAGAACAGAGGCGATGGTGATGCCGGCGCTCGGACCATCTTTGGGTATGGCTCCCTCGGGAAAGTGAATGTGGATATCGAATTTTTGAAATTTCTCCTCTGCGATGCCGTACTTCTTTGCTCGGGATCGAATGAGTGAAAGTGCGATTTGAGCGCTTTCCTTCATGACATCACCCAATTGACCTGTGAGATTGAGATCTCCTCTTCCCCCTTCCAGAAGCGTGGCTTCCACAAACAGGATTTCACCGCCAACTGATGTCCAGGCAAGGCCAGCAGCGATGCCCTCGGTATGTTTTTTCAAACGCTGATCTTGAAAGATTTTGGGTGACCCCAGAAAATCGGACAGGTTCTTTTTGGAGACAGTTATTTTCTTTTCAGCCCCATCGGCTATTTTTCGCGCGGTTTTACGGCAGAGTTTGGCAATCAGTCGTTCCATTTGCCTCAAACCGGACTCCCTTGTGTGAGAAGAGATCAAGCTGATTAAAGCTGCTTTGGTGAAGTGAAGCAGTTTTTTTGTAAGACCGTGTTCTTTGAGTTGTTTAGGTATGATATAGCGTCTGGCTATTTTGAGTTTTTCTTCCAGGGTGTAACTGCCGAGTTCGATGATTTCCAGGCGGTCCCGAAAGGCCGGCTGAAGCGTATCCAGGGTATTGGCCGTCAAGATAAACATCACCTTGGTCAGGTCGAAAGGGACGCCGAGATAGTGGTCCCGGAAGTTAATATTCTGCTCTGGGTCTAGAACTTCCAGTAAGGCTGAACTGGGATCTCCTCTAAAATCCAGGCCCATTTTGTCAATTTCGTCCAGGACAAAGACGGGATTGTTACTGCCGGCAATGTGAATGCCCTGAATGATTCTTCCGGGCATGGCGCCTACATAGGTTCGGCGGTGTCCCCGTATTTCCGCTTCATCCCGAACACCGCCAAGTGAGATCCGAACGTAATTTCGATCCAAAGCACGGGCAATGGAACGACCCAGAGAGGTTTTACCCACTCCCGGAGGACCCACGAAACAGAGGATGGGGTTTTTGAGTTCAGGGTTGAGTTTTCGAACACTGAGAAACTCGAGGATGCGTTCCTTGATTTCTTTCAGTCCATAATGATCTTCATCCAAGACGTTCAATGCGTTTTTGATGTTCAGGTTGTCTTCTGTATGGTTGTTCCAGGGGAGCTCGGTCATCCAGTCCAGGTAAGTGCGGATCACAGCGGTTTCTGCTGTGTCCGGGTGCATGTTTTCCAAGCGGCGCAGCTGCTTTGATATTTCTTTTCCTGCTTCCTCCGGCAGGTTGAGATCCTTAATTTTTTCTCTATAAGACTGGATTTCCTCTTGAAGTTCGTTTCCCTCTCCCAGCTCTTCCTGAATGACCTTCAGCTGCTGACGAAGGTAATAATCTCTCTGGGAGCGATCCATTTCACCACGCGCCTGATTGCTTATTTGTTGCTGTATTTCCAGCAGGGATATTTCCCTGATCAGCAATTCATTGACTCTTTTCAAACGTTTGATGACCTGAAGCTCTTCCAGTATATGCTGAGCTTCATGGACCTTTAACTGGATGTTACTGGCTACAAGGTCCGCCAATCGTCCGGGATTTTCCATGCTGTTTGCGATCACCAGGACTTCCGATGAGAGGGTTTTGCCGAGAGAGGTGCTTCTCTCCAGCATATCTTTAACATGCCGCATCAAGGCTTCAACTTCAAGATTACCGTCTTCCGGTATTTCGTCATCCAGGACTGTTATTTTTGCTTCACGGAAGGGTTCTTTTAAGGTGAAGTACTCAATTTTACACCGGCTGAGACCTTGAACCAGGACGCGCATCTTCCCGTCTGGAAGTTTGAGCATGCGCATAATCATGGCAACAGTTCCGTATTCGTACAAATCACCTTCTTCCGGAGTTTCTTTAGAACCGTCTTTTTGTCCTGTTAATATGATTTTCCGGTGATCACCGAGAGCGGCTTCAACGGCTGCCACAGATTGCTCTCTGCCTATTGAAAGAGGAACAATAATGAAGGGGTAGACGATTAAATCCCTTATGGGAATGACGGGTAATATCTCCGGGATACTGAGATCCTGTTCTATTTCTTTTTCGATACCGGATTCCTTATTGGATTCTTTTGCTGTCATGTGTGTCTTCTCCAAGTCCAGGTGACTGACAAACCCATTGAGGTTTGAATTGGCGGTAGCTGGCTATTTTAACAGGTTGGTCCGTGAATTGGTACTGTTCACAAGGGCAATTGACGCTGCTTCTGTTCAACAAAGGATTCCTGCATAATCAAACCAAAGAACAAGCAAGGTGTTTCTGTTCTACCTTTCTGAAACGTTGTACTGTATGGTGTGTAAATGTTTAATTATAAAGGATTACTTCTTTTCCATGAGGGGCTTGAGTTCCCCGATAAATTCGGTTACGTCTTTAAATTCCCGGTAAACAGAGGCAAATCGGACATAGGCGACAGAGTCGAGGTCTCTCAACCTGCTCATGACCATTTCACCGATTTCATTACTTGAAATCTCCTTATCGGATTTTTCATACAGGCTGGCTAGAACATCGTTGACAATATTTTGACAGTCTAAAGGTCGGACGGGTCTTTTTTGACAGGCAGCCATAATGCCGCTGAGCAGTTTTTGTCGATCAAAGAGTTCCCGTTCACCGTCTTTTTTGACAACCATGAATTGAATTTCTTCCAGGCGTTCGTAACTGGTGAATCGTCTTTCACAGCCAAGACATGCCCGTCGTCGACGAATATGATCGCCTTCCTTGCTTTCCCGGGAATCGACCACTCTGTCCTCGAGATGTCCGCAATATGGACACTTCATAATGCCTCCATTCTTGAACCGCTCCCGATCGAGACTGAGCATCCCCATTTAAAGGAGCGGTACATCTCTGTGATTATACTCATTAATAGGCGCAAGCCTAACAGTATTTTGTCTGGAGTGGAATTTAGGGAACTTCTGAAACCAGACTCTTTATGCTTGTGATGACATCAGAGAGTTGAGGAACGGAAGCTTTTTCCAGATTGGGATGAAGTCCGACACCCGGTACATCGGCTCCGGCGAGCAGCTTGGGTTTGGCCAGAAGTTCGTAGAAACAACGGTCGGTTATGTGACGGATCAGGTGTTCACCGAAATTGGTGACAGGTGTATCTTCGTTGAGTGCCAGAACGCGACCTGTTTTTCTAACTGAATTGAAAACCGTTTCTCTGTCCCACGGATAAATGGTTCTCAAATCAATGACTTCAACGGAAATTCCTTCCTTCTTCAATTGTTCGGCTGCCTGTTTTGCCATGAGAGCATGTCTGGCATAAGTGATGACCGTGCAGTCTTTTCCTTCGCAGAGTATTTTGGCTTTGCCAATGGGAACCCGATAGTCGGTCAACCCTTCCGGCCATTGGGGTTTCCAGTCCTTTCTGATTTTGATGATGTCGTACAGAGTGGCTCCGGAAGGCGCGTCAATGGTCTTTTTAAGGGTACGGTAATCGGGGACGCCCGGTATTTTTTCATTACCCTTGACGCGAATGAGTGCTTTGGGGTAGAGGTAGAGCACGGGGTTGTCATCGACCATGGCCGAAATCATCAAACCATAGGCATCCTTGGGTGTCGAGGGCAGCACGATTTTCCAACCCGGAATTCTCGTGGCCATGGATTCAAAGCTGTGGGAGTGATAAATAGAGCCGTGGATTCCTGCTCCAACAGGGGTCATGCAGACCAGCGGTACTTTAAACTCACCATTGGTGCTCCAATGGGTGTTGCCGACCATTTTCATCAAGTCAATGGTGTTGAAAATATAGTCGGCAAACTGAATTTCACATACGGGTCTCTGACCTGCTAAAGCCAGGCCCATGGCACTGCCAATGATGCCCCGTTCATCAAGCGGGGTGTTCCATGCTTTGTCTAAACCCTGCGTGCAGGTAAAGACACCGCCAAGAGGGGCGCCAACATCCTCCCCAAATATATCTGTTACTCCAAGGTGTGTTTCACCGTAGTGCAGAGCCAATCGAATTGCTTGTGCCATGTTTGCCATAATTCTATTCCCCCTCACTGAAAATATGATTGTAGATGGATTCCGGTTCTGGTGCCGGCTCTTTTTTGACTTCATCCAGTATGGAGGCCATGCGTTTGGTTTCTGACTTGTATAATTTGTCGTAAGTTTCACGAGAGATGAGGTTATCAGAAATACAGCGCTTCATCCATAATTCCAGGGGATCCGGTTCAACTTCTGAAGGGACTCGATTGGCGCCAGAGCTGGAAGAGTGACCGAATAAACGGGCAACGCTGACTTCCAGTAAAAAGGGTCTGCGCTTGGTTCGTACAAACTCCATCGCTTCCTTGAGCGCGTAATAGGATTCTTCCACATCAAAACCATTCACCTTCTTGCCCGGAATTCCATAGGCTCTGCCGTAGTCGGCAATGGGCGGTTCGCCTCTTACTTCATAAAAGCTGGTGGAGATACCGTATTCGTTATTGGTGATGATCCAGAGAATGGGCAGTTCCCACTCTGGCAGCGTACTCCAATTCAAGCCGACATGGAAGTCGCCTTCCGCTGTACCTGCATCTCCCGCTGTCACAATGGTTATGCCATCGCCGCCATGCCGTTTCTGGGCGCGTGCGATGCCTGGTGCAATGCAGCATTGGGTTTGTATGGTTGAGCATACCGGCATGACATTCCAGTCTTTGCGTGCATAGTGGTTACAGAAATTTCTGCCACCGGAAAAAGGGTCCGTAGCCCGGTTGTTCATTTGACGAATTTCATCTTTTGGATCCATTCCCATGGCTAACATGGTTCCGGAGTTTCGATAGTGGAAATAAAAATAATCGTAATCCAGACCACAGCCCTTTTTGGCCAGATAACCCAGGGGTACATTGACGGCCTCTTCTCCTGTTCCTCCAATCCAAAAATATCCATCCGATGATTTGGCCATTTTAATCATTCGCTCTTCTAAACAGCGAGCCGTTACCATGGTTTTCAGTATGCCAAGTTTCAGGTCATTATCCATGTGTCAATCCTTTTACCGTTAATTTGTCAATTTACAGTTCAAACGGAGAATCAGTGTAGACATCTCCCTTCAACTGTTGAGTTTTCAGTCTTGAACTATTATTTCATAAACCAAAGCTATCGTCAGTTTAAATAAATCAGGTGCTTTCTTCGTGTCTTGTCATATCTACTACAATTGCAAGTAAATAAACGCTATATGACGTTGTAAAGTCTTTGTTAACTGTGTTTTTCCATGACCTTTGAGCTTGCACAAATGCTTCGTTTGGCTTAAAGTTATAACTGGGAATCTGAAGTGAGATAGTTACACTATGATACACGATTCGAATAAACAAGCCGATGGCAACCCTGAAACAAGTCATAAACTGGGTACTCGCATAGCTCAACTACCTTCTTTTCGAAAAAAAATGCCACAGGCAGTATCAACACTTTCTCAAACTCTGAAAATCCTGCCCAAACGATACAACATCAAGAATGCAGGCAAAGAATCCTATCTCACTTGTGTTGAGTCACCCAATATAAGAGTTTTTATTGACAGGCAGTTTTGCGTTACCAATGCCGCTGCAAAGAAGTATCCCGAGGGCAGCATTTTTCTGGATGGGGCCGCCAAGGGAGAGCCGTTTTTGGATGTTCAGAAAAAAATATACAACATGGACCATCACGAAGGTTGTGTAAGAGCTTTTACGCTTTCCACCTGTGAACAGGCCTTCATTCTCATTATGAAGGGATTGGATTTAGGAGTGGGAGACTGGTGTGTTTATGCCAATGAACCCGACCTGGACACCGTTCTGGCAATTTGGCTGATTTTGAACCACATGAGGGTTCGGGGAGAAGATCCTGAAATTAGAAAAGAACTTCTACCGCTGCTGAGACTGCAGGGGATTATAGACAGTCACGGCTTTGAAATGACGGAATTTACAGGTTTTCCCGATGACCTGCAAGAAACAACCCTTCAACAGATCAAAAAACTGCGGGAGAGCGAACTCGAGTTAAAGAGCGAGGGCAAATGGGCAACTGTCAATGAATTGGAATATGTCAGCTCGATTCTACGCTCTTTGGATGAAAGCGTTTATTCCTCCAGACATTTTGATGGAGTTGGGCAGGTTGAAGAGCTCTTTCGCATCAAAATTGGGTCCGATAAAATAGCTGTCGCTTGTTCTTCAGAGTTTGGGATCTATGAAACAGAAGAAATGTTAAAAAAGACCCACGGCTCCAGGTTGGGCTTGATTTTCCTTAAAAAATCGGAAGATACTTATACCATAAGGCAAGTTGATCCCTTTCTGCCCACCAACCTCAATCGCCTGTATGACAGGTTGAATATTTTGGACCCCAACACATCCTCATCAGCGAACTGGGCCGGTTCTGAAGAAATTGGAGGTTCGCCGAGAGGTGTGGGAACAGGACTTGATATTCAAAAAATCAAACAGGCTTGTCAGTGGGTATACAATAAACAGAGTTTTTTAGAAAGAGCGAGAGGTACTTTTTGGTCCACGAGTCTGGCCTTTGTCATTCTTGGTTCCGCTTTTACTATTTCCCATCTTCTTTATCCCACTCTGGCAGGATGGCAGATTGAAGCAACCACCCATGTAAAAGGACTGCTCTCTTTTAATTTAACCGTTTTGGCCCTTTCTCTGTTCTACATGATCCTGGATAGAAACTACGCCTTCAAGTTTTTTGGGCTCGGACCTATAAGGGGCAATTGGTGGCTGTTATTTCTTCCTTTAACAGTTGGGGCCTCGGTCTTAAATGGAATGATTCCGCGATATCCCTTTCAAATAGAGGGTGCTGCGCTGATTACAGGCCTGCTTGTAACCGCGCCTTTTGCCTGGGAATTCCTGTTTCGAGGGGTGGTTCACGGTATGCTGGTTAAATCCCACTACACCATGTGTCATGGAGGCAGGTGGTTTCTGTCAGGACCCACTGTGGTTTCCTCCCTCTTGGCTGTCTTGGCGATGGGTCTCCTCTTTCAATGTAACCCGCTTATTAGCAGCTTAATTCCGATACCCAAAGTGATTTGTCTATTGGGAGTCTTCATTTCTGGTTTAGCTTATGGAATTGTCCGTGAACGCACACAGAGCGTTATGAGTTGTAGTTTGTTACATACCTTCTCTGTCCTGATTGTGGCCTTTGGCAGTCAGTTTATCGCATAGAGCACCATCCAGGTATAACTGCCTGGTTCAGGACAAAACAAGTGGTGGATGTGTCGGGTTAATTAGTCATGTCATCCAGAAAGGGAAACTTTTTTCTCGTTTCGTGAACGACAGATGCATCAATCTCAACGGAAAAAATGCCCTCTTTGCTTTCACAGTTCAGGAGCAGCTCTCCTTGAGGAGAGTAAACGACCGAATGACCGCTGTAGTACAATCCATTGGCATCGAGTCCCAGCCTGTTCACTCCAACCACAAAAGCCTGATTTTCGATGGCACGTGCCGGTAAAAGCCGGTCCCAATGGCTTTGTCTTGATTGGGGCCAATTAGCTGAAAACACCATTAAATCTGCTTTGGGCGCGACTTGACGGCAAAGTTCAGGGAAGCGCAGTTCGTAACAAATCAGAGGTGCGATTTTGAAGTCCTCAATCTGCCATATGACCTGTTGATCTCCATGACCGTAAGACTTGTGTTCTCCGGCGTAGGTGAACAGTTTGCGTTTGGAATAAAAGCCGACTTTCTCACCCTTTCTGTTAAATAGAACCAGCCTGTTTTCCTGCTTTTGGGTTTGCCGGTTGTATTCCGGAATCCCGCTAAGCAGGAACAGGTCTCTTTCAGCAGCCAGTTGCCCCAGGAAATCAGATACGTCTGTACACGCTTGGTGGATGTCGGGATTCATGGTGAACCCCGAAGCCCAAAGTTCCGGCATGATCAGCAAATCGCATGGAGCCGATTGAGCCAATAAGGCAATTAGGTGTTCGCAATTTTTTGCCGGATCTTCCCAAAAGAGTTTTGTCTGAAGGAGTGCGATCTTCATAGCGTATCCTCGTTCGTGTTATTTCATGATCTTTTTTAACCTGGCAAGACCTTCGACCAGAGTTTCCTCTTCCTTTGCGAAACAAAAACGCAACAGTGTTTGCGGTGCCTTTTGGGGATTCAGGTAAAACCCGGATACCGGAATGGTGGCCACACCTTGAGTTTGTTTAATCAAGTGAACCGCGAAATCGTTATCCTTCATATTGGATTGATGTGCATAGTTGGCGATGAGGAAGAATGTCCCCTGCGGCGCGTAGACCTCAAAACCTATATCTTCAAGACCCTGAACGAGTAAGTCCCTGTTGTGTCGCAGTTTCTTCATGAGAGGTGTAACGGCTCGCTGCCAGTTTTGGACTGCTTCCGCCATGCCATGCTGAAGGGGTTTTGCCACACAGAAGCAGACTAATTGATGGAGTTTCCTCATGAGATCAGTCGCTTCAGCCGGAGCCAGAATATAGCCGATTTTCCAGCCGGTCATTGAGAAGGTTTTAGCTGTTGAGGAAATTGTCACCGTGCGTTCTCGCATTCCATCCAGAGAAGCTAAGCTGATGTGGTTACCCTCAAAAATGAGATGTTCGTAGACTTCATCTGTAATGGCAATGAGATTGTGCTGAACACACATCTTTTGAATGGCTGTCAACTCTCCACTATTGAAAACGCGTCCTGTCGGGTTGTGAGGTGTGTTGATCAGAATGGCTCTGGTTCGTTTTGAAAGCGATGAAACCAGGTTGTTCACCGAGAAACTGAACGATGGCGGTTGAAGCTGAACACCAACAGGTGTAGCGCCTGCCCTTCGAATAATAGGCGCATAAACATCATATGCCGGTTCAAAAATAATGACTTCGTCGCCCGGTTTACAAAGGGCAGACAGCGTCAGGTAAAGAGCTTCAGAAGCTCCGTTGGTGATGGTAATTTCGCTGTCCGGATTGTAATCAACGCCATAGAGTACACTGTATTTCTCGGCAAGAGCACATCGCAACGAATAAATGCCCGCCATGTTGGCGTATTGATTGGGCTTTTCCATAATTGCCTTACAGGCTGCTTCTTTAACCCACGACGGTCCATCAAAATCAGGATAGCCCTGGCCGAGATTGACGGCTTGGTGTTGAAAGGCCAACTTACTCATAATGGCAAAAATACTGTCTTCTATCTCAGAATGGCTTGAACGGTTCCACTGAATCATAAAACGCCTCGTACGTAAAATAGGGTCGACTTTGGTCGATATGCTATTCTAGCAGGGTGTTTTGGATTCTGAAATGAGGGTGTTATTTTCAGTTCGGTGCCGTTTCAAACCAAAAAAACCATAAAAAATGCCTGTGAAAGGCTCTAACCCTCAAAACGAGTACAATATTTTTCATTTTTTTTATAAAATGATGTAAGCATTCTTAAATGGGAACATCACTCTATTGAAACTCCCAATGTGGGGATTCAAAAAAGGGCAACCATTGAGAAATCTCACCGAGGTGAGAAGGAGGACATTCCATGAAGAATACAAATGACACGCACCCGATCCTGTTTATGCTGGCAGGCTTTCTGTTATCTGCAACGGCACTTTTCGGGCAGTACGACCCCTGGGCGCATACCGAAGAAACTCAGAATTTTGTTAAAATAGTCAAGAAAGACAATTACCGATCAAGGGTTGATCACCTCCACGATTACGTGATGGTGGAAGCCGAAGGCGCGGCTGATCCCAGAAAAGTACTCAGCCAGGCTCACGCGCGGACACTGGCTCTTAAAACGGCTCGGGCTCTGGCTTACGAGAAATTGATGGAAACGGTAGAAGGTCTTAAAATGACCAGTAACACCATCTACAAAGACGAGCTGCTTAAATGGTCCTTTATCGTTACCAGGGTCAAGGGCATGATTAAGAACGCGGAAGTGTTGGATGAGAATGTGACCGATCTGGATGACGGTTCAGTTCTGGCCAAAGTCCGTCTGGTGTATCGGCTTCATGGGCAGGGAGGCATCATGATGCCTGTCATTGAGGAAATGCTTCGATCACCAGCCGTAGTAAAGGAGCGAAAGTCTTTTGAAGTTAACAATCCTCCCAGGAAGAAAGGAAACCGCAAATACACGGGAGTTTTGCTCAAGATCAGGGGACTGAAGTGGGATCCGCCAGAGTTTTGGAAAATCAAGACACCTTCCAGCCAAACCGTATGGGATACGCGTTTTGTAGATTGGGAATACGCCAATACGGAAATTACCTATGGAACCTGGAACCTCTTTAAAAAAGATAAAAAGCTGGCTAAAAAGTACGGTCGTATTGGAGACTCTCCTCTGGAAATTAAAGTCAAGCAGATTACCGAAGCTGGTAACCTGGTTATTTCCGAAAAGGATGCCCTGAAACTAAGACAGACCAATAACGAGTTCTTATACGAAAATCGCATTGCTGTTATCTACTCAAAGAAGTAGTATTTTTCCCGGTTTAAATAAGTATCGAAAAAGGTGGTCCCATGAGGACCACTTTGTTCTTGTGAACCGGCCATAATTGAACGAGTAAAGAATGTTCTTTAAGCGCAAAGATCCAACTTCCTCTGAAGCAATAGGAGAAAGTCTGACTGCTTTTGTGAAAAAAAACGCACAGCAGTTGATGTTTCGAGAGGTGTATTTCAAATCCATCGTGATTGTTCTGCCATTTGAGGCCGAAACCAGATGGAAACCCTACAGTGAAGAACTCAGGTCAGCCCTTATTGAGCGACTGCAGACCAAATTAGGTCTGGACAAGGATGAGAACTATCAGCCTCAAATCATTTTTCGGACTGGAATGGAGAAGGGCTTGACGTTTTCGGGTTCTTTTGAATCACAGGATATTCCAGATGGGTGGTAACGCTGTCTTACTGATCTGCACTCCCTTTGCAAAGGACCGACTTCTTCCCATTCAACCCAACACGTATCGTCAGAAGCTGGATATTCCCGGATCATGGGTTGTTTCCAGTACCCGGCTCGATGCTCCTCTGCATTTACAGAGTGAAACGGGAACGAGGCACAGTCTGTCCCCCGGCACTTTTTTTGAATGGCAGGACTTCACTCTATACTACGAAACCAATTCCTCTCTTGGTCACAAGCTGGAAAACAGCTCGTGGAACAATTCTGCGGAAATAGAATATTTGGAAAAAATGGCTCTTGTTCTGGAACCTGCCCACTCCATGTTCTTTGCCCGTTACTTTCAGAAGAAAAGCTGCTGGATCAGGAGTGTGTTTCATGCAGGTCGGGGTATTGGCTCTTCGTGTCATGAACCGATCAAAAAGAACCGGGTTTCCGATTACCTTTTTTTACTGATCTACCTGACCAAAGAAAAAGTCGATCCACAATTTATTGACAATGTCTTTCAGGCGGCACGCATGGAATGTGAGGAGCATCCCGCGTTATTCAATTGGTTTAAATCCTATCGGAAAAAGCATCAGGCCATGAGAGCTCTAAGCCTGGTCTTTGCGGAACCGGGCAGAACCGCTATCGAGCAGACACCTCTGCACAGCTATCATTGCAGTGCGTTTAAGTTGTTCTTTCCGCCCGCGACAGATTTAAAGTGGATCGGACTCTGTAGAGATACGCTTTTTAAAGCCATGAACCAACTCAACAGCTACATGCATGCAGTCCCGTTTTACGAAGTGTACCTGGCTGAACTGGAGCAGGCGGAAGATGTCATGAAAGGCGCGTTTTACAACGGACGCATTTTCATCAATTTGCTGCCTCTTTTAAAGGAAGGAGATATTCAGGTTTTCAGAAATACGGTTAAGCATGAATACATCCATTTGTTGAACCACCAGTTTGTGAAAAGCGATGAAAACAGGATCCTCCCGCGTTGGTTGGATGAGGGGTTGGCCTATGTGTTGGCGGGAAATTTGCACCTGACACATAGAGCGCCTGTCCAGGATATCAACACACTTGAGTCAAGACTCCAAATCCAGCTGAATCGATCGGTGGATCTGGATGCGCTCAGCGCAGCCAGTCAACTGGTCGAGTACCTTATTTCGATGCAAACGGAAGAAAAGCTTACTGCGGCCCGTCAGGTCCTGGAAAACTGGTCCGTACCTGGGAAAGAGCAGGAAATTAATCGAATTCTGAAATTGGTTTTCTGAACAGCGATGCTTTTACCATTAAGTTGAAGTTCGCGACGAACGATCCGCGTTCAGAGTCGTTGCAATAGCGCTACTCACAAGACCAGGAAAGAGGTAAGTATGATTTAATCATGTTGAGGATGTTCCAGGTGCTTCCTTTGGCGTTCCAGTCTTCTATTTGGGAAGCTAACAGTGAGTCACAATCCATGGATTCAACCTTGAAGGAGTCATAATAGGCGTAAACATCCTCAGAGGGCGCCCAACTGTCGTCTCCGCCACCGTGGAAAGTTTGAAACAAAAAGTACTTTAGAAGGTAATCATCGGGATTTGCGCCGGCAATGGCAAATTCAAAACCGGTCATGTTCAGCACCAATTCATCATCGATCCATGTTTGAATGGCACCGTTGCGAAGGCCGGGATCGTTGAGCTTGACCCGCAGTTTCAATCGATACCATCGATCGTCTTCAAACCGAATCACCGGCCAGGGACCGACGTAGTCGCGATCTTCGTAACCCAGGGTGAAGGTTTCATCGATATCTGGAAAGTAAATACTGGAGTCCGCTTGAATCCGGGCTCTGGGACCGCCTTGCAGCAAGGGTAGATCCTGGCCATAAACTCCAGGCATATCGGTGTGATAGACGTAGAGGACAATGCGGGCGCGATTTTGGTCGTCGGCTTGACGCCACATAAAACGCACACTCATGCCGTCTCCGGGGACGGGGTCTGCGTTGGAATAGCAGTTACGGCTGCAGAGACCGTGAAACTTACCACCTCTTACAAATTGAAAACCCGGCTCAAAATACGCGTCGAATTCCAACACCAATTCGCTGTGGGAACTGGAAAATTCAGAACGCCAAATGGCCCCGGAACCTGTATCGGAGTAAAGCCCTTCCCGGTAAAGCACTCTCATCACGGTGCCTTTATCGGGCATTTGGGCCAGATAGGTGTTGAAAGGAAGAAGCGGCGCATTGAAAAAATTGGGATAATCACCAAAATCGACTTTTGCTTTAGAGAAGCTGTAACTCTGATTGGGATCCCATTGATCAAAGTCAGCTCCCTGCCAAAGCAAACCTGCCTGCCTGGTAGAGGTAGGGGAATCCTGTTCTGCGGAGTAAATAAAGAGCACTGAAAGACAACAGAAGAGAAGCGAGATAAAGGTTTTCATCATGACACCACCTGTTTTGGTATTTCGGCGGTACGAAAATAAACCTTGAACTATAAATGCCATACAGCCTGAAGCAATTGAAAAATAAAGCGTTTATGCTTCGTTGTTCAATACTGATATCTAGATGGCAGGGCATGTTAGAAGAATAAAAGGACTCTAGCTGCTTGTGATTTGATGATACTTTTACCTGTGGCAAAATAGTGGTTGGCAGTTGATTTTCAACGCGGGTCAGACATGCAGCAAGACACGGTATGATCTTTTAAAATGGACTTGTTTTCGCTTGCAATGACGAGTGGTCTGAGTTTTTACAAAATGGATCCATATAAGGATTTATCAGATATCAGAATGAGTTACTTTCTTCCCCAGTGAACGGCGATGGTTTGGAACATGAACTTTTTGTAACCTGTTTGAGTAAAGCCTGCCAGTTGAAATGCCTTTTCCAGTTGATCTGCCGGAATAAAGCCCCGGGTTGATTCTGTCAGGTAACTGTATGCCCTTTTATCTTTTGCTATCAACCGTCCGAGAAGAGGGATTCCCATGGCGAAATGCAATTTGATGAAAGGGTAGAGCCAGGATTTACCGGGAGGAGTGGTATCCAGGCAGACCATCATGCCGCCGGATTTGAGAACGCGTCTGATTTCCTTGAGAACCCGGGCAACCTCTTCAACGTTCCTGAGAAGGTAGCCATAGGTCACGGCATCAAAGGCGTTGTCCTCAAACGGAAGGTCGTTGGCGTCACAGGTTACCCATTCAATAGCCAGTGTTTCAAAGCGTTTTTGGGCGTGGTTGAGCATGTTCTGTGAAAAGTCTCCGCCTACGACCTCCATTTCGGGCCATTTTTGCTTGAAAAGAGCGGCAATATCACCTGTACCGGTTGCCAGGTCCAGTACTTTGAGAGCGGAGCCAGGAACACCCTCTTTGGCTTTGTGAATCACGAACTTGCGCCATTTCTGATCCTGACCAAAGGTCATGAGCCTGTTCATGAGGTCGTACCGCGGGGCGATGGCATCGAACATCGCCCGCACTTTCTTGCCTTTACTCACCGGCGTTTTCCTGACGGGTCTTCTGAGACAGAACCTTGATTTTCCGGATGGGTTTGGTCGAGACCCGGTTGCCCTTGGAAGAATAGCCCTTGACGAGCAGCTGACTGTAGTCTCTGTCCTCGTAGGTTACACGCACACGCTTCAGTTTGACATAGTAAGCGCGAACCATCGGTGCGGGATCGGGCGTCATCATGAGGACTTTCGCGTTTTCAGGCGTGTAGCTGTATTCCCGTTCCATGATGAACTTTTCAACCTTAAAGCGTTTCATGTAACCGATGCCGGTGGTCTGATCTCTGTAGAGGCAATTGAATATCTGATCTTTGTTGACAACGCCAAAGTGGAACAGGTCCTTGTCTACAAACAGTTTGTCCGGCACGTTGATGACCTGGAAAACGCCATTTTTGATGATGAGAATTTTGTCCAGATTGGAAACAGAGATCGATTGTTCTCCTTTCACGTTGGTACCGAGGTAGCCCGTTTCGCCGTCGTAAGAGAGTTTCATGTTGCGATTGGCGACGTGACTCTTCTTCACCACATCAAAGGATTCTATGGTGGTTCTGCGCTCTCTTCCTTTTTTGTACTTGTCCAAGAGGTTGCATATATAGTGGATGGTTGTTCGGGTCATGTTGGACAAGAGGTTCTTGACTTCCCCTATTCGGGTCGTAATTTCTTTAATTTCCTTTCTGTACTTGTTGATGTCAAATCGGGAAATGCGTTTAATTTTGATTTGAAGTAATCGCTCCACATCTTCATCTGTTACTTCCCTGAGAATTTGGTCTCTAAACGGAGCGAGTCCATGGTGAACCGCCGAGATTACTTTTTCATAGGTGGTTTGTTCTTCAATTTGCTTGTAAACGCGATTTTCGATGAATATTTGTTCAAGTGTTTTCTGATGAAGTTTGTCCTGCAGGTTGCCCAGTTCTATTTCCAGTTCCCTTTGCAGATCAGCCATAAGCTTGAGGGTATTGTGTTTAATGACATCGGTTACACTCAACTGCACGGGTTTGTTGTCTTTAATAACAAGCAGTTGAAGCGAATGTGAAACCTGGCAGTCGGTGAAGGCATAGAGCGCGTCCAGCACTTGATCCGCATAGACGTTGCGCGGGAGACTCAATTCAATTTCCATCTTCTCCGAGGAGTAATCCTGGATTTGACTGATTTTGATGCGTCCCTTTTTGACAGCTTTTTCAATGGAAGCGATCAGCTTTTCAGTGTTGGTTCCATAGGGAATCTCTTTGATAACCAGGTGTTTGTCGTCAGGTACATTGATTTTTGCTCTTACGCGTACCTTGCCGTTGCCGTCGTCGTACTCTGAGACATCAATGGTGCCGCCCTGGACAAAATCGGGAAACAGTTGAAAGGGCTGCCCTTCCAGAAAGGCCATTTGTGCTTCCAGAACCTCGATGAAGTTGTGAGGAAGAATGGATGTTGCCATTCCCACCGCAATACCGTCGGCACCATGCAGAAGCAGGTAGGGCACCTTGCAGGGCAGTGTGACCGGCTCTTTGTTCCGGCCGTCATAAGAGGGAATGAATTCTGTAATGTCTTTATTGAAAAGGACTTCCTTTGCAAGCGGGGTCAGACGGCACTCAATGTAACGAGGCGCGGCCGCAATGTCACCGGTGAAAATATTTCCAAAATTTCCCTGTTTATCGATGAAGTAATCTTTATTGGCCAAAACAACCAAAGCCGACCCAATGGAGGCATCTCCATGAGGGTGGTACTGCATGGTGCGGCCAACCACATTGGCGACTTTATTGAATTTGCCGTCATCTAATTCAGACATGGTGTGCAGGATTCTGCGTTGTACAGGCTTTAAACCATCGTCAATATGGGGAATGGCCCGTTCCTTGATGACATAACTGGCGTATTCAAGGTAGTTTTGATTAAGCAGTGATTTTAAGAACTCGCCCAACTTTGCCTCCTAAATGAGATGATCCATGATGTATTGACGGCGTTTGGGTGTGTTGCCGCCCATGTAGAAGGTCAACAGACGATCCACATCTTGAAGGTGGTCGACCTGAACCGGTACGATTTTCATGTCCGGCCCGATAAATTGACCGAATTCTTTCGGTGAAATTTCACCCAAACCCTTGAAGCGGGTAATTTCAGGGTTCTTAATGACTTGAAGCGCTTTTTCACGCTCATCATCGGAATAGCAGTAGAGGGTCTTCTTCTTGTTGCGTACCCGGAAGATGGGGGTTTCCAGAATGTAGAGATGTCCGCTGGTGACAAGTTCATCGAAGAAATGCAGGAAGTAAGTGATGAGCAGGTTGCGGATGTGCAGTCCGTCCACGTCCGCATCCGTTGCGATGATGACCTTGTTGTAACGGAGGAACTCGATGCCCTCTTCGATGCCAAGTGCTTTCATGACATTGTAAAGCTCGTTGTTCTTGTAAATGGCCTCTCTTTTGGAACCAAAGACATTGAGCGGTTTACCCCTTAAACTGAAGAGAGCCTGAACGCGGGCATCCCTGCTGCTGACCATACTGCCCATGGCAGACTGCCCCTCTGTCAGGAAAATGCAGCTTTCCTCGCCGTATTTCTTGTCACCGAGGTGGTATTTGCAGTCTTTCAGACCCGGCACTTTAATGGAAACGGCCTTAGCCTTCTTTTTAGCTTCCTGCTTGACAGCGTGGAGCTGTTTTCTCAGTCTTTCATTGTTGCTGATTTTTTCGATAAGCGCCTTGGCATCATCCTGATTCTTGTGCAGAAAGTCCGAAACTTCCTGTTTAACCGCGTTGACAATCCAACTCTTGACATCGGTGTTGCCCAGCTTGTTTTTTGTTTGCGATTCAAATACCGGCTCTTTGATTTTAATGGCAATGGCTCCCACCATGCCGTCCCGAATGTCGACTCCCTGAAAACTCTTGCCCGCGTACTCGTTGATCCCCTTGGTCAAACCCTCTCTAAAAGCGGATAAATGCGTGCCGCCGTCATGGGTGTGCTGACCGTTGACAAACGAAAAGAAGTTTTCACCGTATGAAGGGGTGTGGCAAAACGAAAACTCCAGGGTCGAATCTTTGTAGTAGATCGGTTCATAGGTGCTTGAATCTCCCACTTCAGCCTCGAGCAGATCTTTGAGTCCGTGCCTTGAATAAAAACGCTCACCGTTGAGAATCAATGTCAGACCGGTATTCAAATAGGCGTAATACTGAATTCTTTTCTTGAGAAAGTCGAGATTGATTTTGACTTTCTCCGGGAAAATGGTTCGATCGACGTCGAACTCAATGTATGTACCATTGCGTTCATCGGTTTTCTTGTATCGCGTGTTTTTTTTGCCTTGAAGCTCGCCGTAGTGAAAAATGGCCTCATTCATTTCACCGTCTCTGGTTGAGCGGGCCAGAAAACGACTTGATAAGGCATTGACCGCCTTGGTACCTACCCCGTTGAGACCGACACTGAACTGAAAGACATCGTCGTTGAACTTGCCGCCTGTATTGATAATGGATACACAATCCACCAGTTTCCCCAGGGGAATCCCGCGTCCGTAATCGCGAATTTTGACCCGGTCCTTCGCTTCGTCACTTTTATCAACGGTTATCTCGATGCGCTTCCCGTGTCCCATGATGTATTCATCGATGCAATTGTCCACTATTTCCTTAATGAGGATGTAAATGCCATCGTCCGGATGGCTGCCTGTTCCCAGGCGTCCAATGTACATGCCTGGCCTGGTTCGGATGTGTATGAGCGAGGAGAGTGTTTTGATGGCATCTTCATCGTAATTGACTTTGTCGCCTCTCTTCCCCGTTACTCGATTTGTCAGTTTAACATCAGTGTGTTTCTTGTCCATTCGCCCTCAAATTCTCGTGGATTCATGTCATTGGCCGATCCATTTTTCAGCTTCAAATAAACCGGGTATCAAGGGTTCCCAACAAACAGCGGTGACCGCAAGTGCTGTGGCCGCTTGCTACAGGAACCCATTGAAGCCATACACTATTATGACATTAATAGCCAGGTGTGCAATACAAGAATTCTCACAAAAACAGCTAAAAAAAAAGCCATAAAAAAAACGGGAACTTCTAACTCCTTCAGAAATATAGGGATTAGCGTTTTTGTGGCACAAACCACAATATGTTGTGCTTTTTTAACTTGACAACCACTAGATATGGGAATAGACTCCATCAAGCGCCCATATAATTTTCGCGTATTTTTATTCGATGATCAAGGAGCCCCTGCCGTCTTTCATACTATATATTAAATTCAATCTGGCAGTATTTTATTTATTTAGATTGAGGAGAAAAGTCAGCTTATGAAATTCCAGCGTCTGTTTACCAAAAAAGGTCAATCGCCCTATGAAGGGATTCCCTTTATATCCCGCTCGTCGGAAATCAGAAATCCGGATGGCACCACTGTTTTCAGAGCCGAGGATGTTCGTGTTCCGCGATCGTGGTCACAGGTAGCGGTTGACATTCTGGCACAGAAGTACTTCCGCAAAGCGGGTATACCTGCTGTCTTGAAAAAGATTTCAGAGAAAGGCGTTCCAAAATGGCTGCGAAGGTCTTCAGTTGAAGATGTGGCATTACAGAAGATGAAAGAGTCTGAGCGCTACATTTCGGAGACCGATTCGAGGCAGGTATTTCACCGGTTAGCTGGTTGCTGGACGTATTGGGGTTGGAAACACAAGTACTTCGACTCTGAAGAAGACGCAAAGATTTTTTACGATGAATTGTGTTACATGCTGGCAACCCAAATGGTGGCACCCAACTCTCCACAGTGGTTCAACACCGGTTTAAATTGGGCATACGGAATTAATGGACCGGCTCAGGGCCACTATTACGTCGATCCAAAGACCGAGAAGCTGACCAAAGCAACCGATGCCTATACCCATCCTCAGCCACACGCCTGCTTTATTCAAAGTGTCGAAGACGATCTGGTCAATGAAAACGGAATTATGGATTTGTGGACGCGGGAAGCTCGACTGTTCAAATACGGCTCAGGTACAGGATCCAATTTCAGTAAAATCCGCGGGGCACTTGAACCGCTGTCGGGAGGAGGCTTCTCTTCTGGTTTAATGAGTTTCCTTAAAATAGGTGATCGCGCTGCCGGCGCCATTAAATCGGGCGGAACCACCCGACGCGCTGCCAAGATGGTTTCCCTGGATCTCGACCATCCTGATATCGTGGACTTCATTGAATGGAAAATGAACGAAGAACAGAAAGTTGCTGCCATGGTTGCTGGAAGTCGTGCCAGCAAGAAAGCACTCAAGCGGGTTCTCGATGCCTGTTGGTTGGAAGAGAATGCCGAAATCGATCCCAAGAAGAACCCCAAACTCAAATTGGCTATTAACCATGCCATTTCCCAGTTCATTCCTCAATCCTACATCCACCGTATCCTTCAATTGGCAAAGCAAAACTTTAGAAACATCCACTTTCCGGAGTACGATGTCAATTGGGAATCGGAAGCCTATGCGACTGTCAGCGGGCAAAATTCCAATAACTCAGTTCGAGTGCCGAACAGCTTCATCCACGCGCTCCACAATGAGAGCGATTGGCACTTGACTTCTCGAACCACGGGTGAAAAGTTTAAAACCATTCCAGCCAAGGATCTTTGGGACCGCGTCGCTTTGGCGGCATGGAGCAGTGCCGATCCCGGCATTCAATTTGACACTACCATCAACGAATGGCACACCTGCCCCAACGATGGTCGTATTAACGCTTCCAACCCCTGCTCCGAGTACATGTTCCTCGATGACACGGCCTGCAATCTGGCTTCAATTAACCTGATGAAGTTTTACAATAAAGAGTTAAAACGCTTTGACGTTGAGAAATTTCAGTACACCTGTCGAGTATGGACGACCGTGTTGGAGCTCTCTGTTCTGATGGCTCAGTTCCCCAGCAGGAAAATCGCTCAGCAGTCCTTTGACTTCAGGACACTGGGCCTTGGTTACGCCAATATTGGCGCTCTTTTAATGGTTCAGGGAATTCCCTATCACTCTGATCGAGCCAATGCCATCACGGGAGCGATCACTTCCATTATGACCTCCACCGCTTACCTGACATCTACCGAGCTTGCCAAGGAACACGGCCCGTTCAAACGGTATGAAGCCAATAAAGAGGAAATGCTTCGCGTTATTCGAAACCACCGCAGAGCGGCCTATAATTCCGATAAAGCGGACTATGAAAAGCTGGAAGTCAAGCCGGTTGGTATCGATTCAGGACATTGTCCTTCCTATTTACTGGAGGCGGCGAAATCAACCTGGGATCGCGCTCTGGAAGGTGGTGAAAAGTACGGCTATCGAAACGCTCAAACAACGGTGCTTGCTCCCACAGGAACCATTGGTCTGGTAATGGATTGTGATACCACAGGTATCGAACCCGATTTCGCGTTGGTCAAATTCAAAAAACTAGCCGGTGGCGGTTATTTCAAAATCATTAACCGGGCGGTTCCTCAAGCTCTTGAGAATCTCGGCTACACCGAAAAGCAAATTGTCGATATTACCAATTACTGTAAAGGAACTGGCAGTCTGAAAGGGGCACCTCATATCAACCACGTTTCTCTTAAAGAAAAGGGTTTCACAGATGATGTGCTCAACAAACTAGAACAACACCTGCCAAGTGTCTTTGATATTAACTTTGCCTTTAATGCCCACATTTTAGGAGAAGACTTCCTGGCCAAGACTTTGAAGTTGACCAGGGAACAGATTAGTGATTGGAATTTCGATCTTCTCTCGCATCTTGGTTTTTCCAAAGAGCAGTTCCAGGAAGCCAATGACTACTGTTGCGGAACCATGACCATCGAAGGTGCTCCACACTTAATTAAAGAGCACTACTCTGTATTCGACTGTGCCAATAAGTGCGGTGTTAAAGGAAAGCGCTTTATTTCCTATGAAGGTCACTTGAACATCATGGCCGCCGCTCAGCCTTTCCTTTCCGGCGCTATCTCCAAAACCATCAATATGCCCAATGAAGCCAGTGTCACGGATGTCCAGGATGCCTATGAAAAGGCCTGGAACCTGGGCATTAAAGCCATTGCTCTTTACAGGGATGGATCCAAATTGAGCCAGCCGCTTTCTGTTGTTTCTGATACAGAGGTTATGGAACTCGAGAATATGGAACCCGAATCCATGAGCGAAAAGGTCAAGCAGACTGCTAAGCAGATGGTTGTACGCAGCCGGGCTGAAAAAGAGGAGTTACCCAATCGAAGAACGGGTTACACCCAAAAAGTGGTCATTGGCGGGCACAAACTCTACATTCGAACGGGTGAATACCCCGATGGCCGGCTAGGTGAAATCTTCCTGGATATGCACCGTGAAGGGGCGGCCTTTAGAAGTGTCATGAACTGCTTTGCCATTGCCGTTTCAATGGGTCTTCAATACGGAGTACCTCTGGAAGAATTCCTCGATGCTTTTGTTTTTACAAAATTCGAACCATCTGGTCCTGTTGCCGGTCACGATCACATCAAATTTGCCGACTCCGTGATCGATCTGGTTTTCCGTGAGGTTGGCTTGACTTATCTGGCACGAACGCAGTATGCCCATGTCAAGCCGGAAAAGAAACCCGCACCTCCGGAAAAAAACGCTCATCTCGATCTCACCGATCTGGAATTCGCTCAGGTGATGAGGTCGACTGAGAAGGAGTTGACGAAGGATGGAGCTGAAACCTCTGCCGCTCCAAAGAAGTCCCCGAGTGAAATTGCCAGACTCATCGGTTACGAAGGCGATGCCTGCACAGCTTGTGGGAATTTCACACTTGTGAGAAACGGTACCTGTAAGAAATGCGATACCTGTGGTGAGACAACGGGATGTAGTTGAGCTAACTGGATACACAAAAAAGGCTGTCATATAACGTTTGACAGCCTTTTTTTATTCATGCACCCGAGGTCACACTTGTTCAATTTTCGGGTGTAAGTCAATGAATTACTGATTTTAAATACCCATCACGATCAAACATTTGTTATAGTGTGAACAATCAGCTGCTCTGTGAAGATGGAATCCATTTGTAGAGTTGACTGTGTTATGGGTATGTCACTATGGAATTTAAAGGTAAAAATATTCTTGTTGTTCGTCTCTCCGCCCTTGGAGATGTCATCCGTACGACACCCACAATTCTAGGGCTTAAGAAAGCCTATCCCGATTCAAGGATCACCTGGCTGGTTGAAGATTCATCCGCGGGCTTATTTCCCGCGCTTGAAGATATTCCGCTGATCATACTGAGCCGCAAAAAACTGAAATCCAGAAATCCATTGGTTGTCCTGGCAGAAATATCGAGGATCGTCAAATTGATTCGAGCTCAACATTTTGATTTGTGCCTGGACTTTCACGGTATTCTTAAAAGTGCGTTAATTCCGTATGTTGCTCGTATTCCCATTCGTATTGGTTTTTTACCTAAGGGCAGTAAAGAACATGCGCATTTTTTTTACACACATCGTGTTCCTTTAGAAAATCATCAAATATCACGCTATCTACGCAACTTGAAGTTGCTGGAACCCTATGACCCTTCCATTCAGTTGGAAAGTGTTTCTCTAAGCCTTTCCGACGAGACTCATCAATGGATTGCCGACATGATGAAGGAAAACCCTCTTCTGCTTATTCCGGGAACCTCCATGTTTGGCAGAAACAAGCAATGGCCGGCTGAATCGTGGGCGATGTTGTACAAAAATCTAATTGAGCGGTTTCCTGTTAAATTTGTTTTTGGTCCTGCTGATGATCACTATCGGGAAAGCTTGAGCCGCTTGTTAAACGGAGATCCTCCGGCACTTCCCCCCTTGAGTATCCCCGAACTTGGACAGGCCTTGACCCATTCAAGGCTTGTGGTTGTTTGCGACACCGGTCCTATGCACCTTGGGTCCATTCTGCGCGTGCCTTTATTGGCTCTGATGGGACCTTCGGATCCCGTCTTAGCCCAACCTCTTTTAGATAAAAACGCTCACCCCCGATCCTCTATTTTTGTTCCTGATGTCCCTTGTGCCCCTTGTAGGAATCGTTCTTGCAAAGAATTGATCTGTCAGACTTTCACCAAGCCAAAAGATGTGTTTGATCGAATCGTCTTGGCATGTGGAGACACGGGGTAATCGCATGAAAAAAAACAAAATATTAATCAGAATGTCAAATTGGGTTGGCGATTTCATTATGAATATACCGGCTGCGGAACTCATACGAAGGACCTATCCGGAAGCGGAGATTCATTGGATTGGTCGACCCTATTTACGCGAGTTGAGTATCTTTCGATCGGATCTCTACGATCAGTACATCGAATTTGACGATAAAGGCGAACTTCGTCCCGTCAACAAACTCATTTCGTTTGCCGTGAATTTGAGACACCAGAAATACGATAAAGCCTTTATTTTTACTTCCCATATCAAAGGGGCACTCATTTCGTGGCTGGGCAGAGTTCCCGTGCGAATTGGCTATGCAAAGTCCTTTTTTTCTTTCCTTTATACGGACCATGAAATACGCAACAGTCCAACGGCGGGTAAAGACGACTTTATTTCCATGTACCTGGAACTTTTGAAGAAAGATCAAATCGATATCAGTCAAGCCAGACTGCCAAAGCTCAATAAAGTTGTGGGTCTTGAACAACAGGTTACGGAAACGTTTATCAGGGGAAAACAGGCACCCTTTCTGCTCATTCACGCCGGTGCGGCCTCCAGCAGCGCTAAAAGGTGGCTGCCTGAGCGTTTTGCCGAAGTGGCGGATCGCTTTCACAAAGAAACAGGTGGCACCAGTATCCTGATCGGGGTGCAGAGCGAAGCCGACATCAATAGAGAACTTATCAACGCACAGAAATACCCGGAAAGCACTTTGAATCTGGTAGGGCGGACCTCTCTGAAGCAGGCCATTGTACTGACAAGTACATGTCAATACGTTTTATCAAACGATTCGGGGTTCATGCACATTGCAGCTGCCTATGGCATACCCAGCGTTGCTGTCTTTGGCCCTACCGATCCCGCATTCTCTACTTATGGCAAAGCGAGGAATTTTTCAAGTGAAGTTGAGTGTTCGCCTTGTCATCTCAAGAAGTGTCCAAAGGCACATGAGTGCATGAAAGAAATTAAGGTCGATCGAGTTTGGCATGAAGGCTTATTGCCTCTTATTCGATCTGAAGAAAAGACGGTTTTTGAAACCAATTACAAGGAATCAAAGACGGGAGTTGTTTAACTGAAACCTTCGTTGTCGATGGAGTGGATACCTGAATTTTAAAATGGAGCATTGAGATATGGAAAAAGCCAATCTTTTCATTGTTACGGCCCCGTCTGGAGCGGGAAAGACAACACTTTTAAAGAGGCTCTTGCGCGACATTGATAATTTGATTTTCTCTGTAAGCTATACCACTCGACCACCCAGAGATGGAGAAAGACATGGCCGGGATTATTTTTTCTCAACAGTGAAAGAATTCAAAGAACTGCGCGACCGTGGTGAGTTTCTTGAATGGGCCGAAGTGCATGGCAACTACTACGCAACATCCCGATCCTTTGTGATGTCACATATCAAAAAGGGCATAGATGTTGTTCTTGATATCGATGTGGCGGGTGCTGAACAGGTTCGCCAAAAAATGAAGGATGCCCTTTCTATCTTTATTGTACCTCCTAGTTTAGAGGCTCTCAGAGAAAGACTTGTCAACAGAAATAAAGACACAACAGAGGTTATTGAAAGAAGGCTGGCCAACGCTTCTAGTGAGCTCAAAATGGCTCGTGACTTTAACTTCATCCTGGTTAACGATGATCTGGATCGGTGTTATGCCAATCTGAAATCGGTTTTCTTGGTATCGAGGTTAAAAAAAGAACAAACAGTGAGAAAGATACAGCGAATGATTGAAAATTATTCCTGAGTGTGTAAGATAAAGGGTTCCACGCACGTTTGTGCCCAGCGAAACACAGTAAAAGAGAGAATAATTCATGATTGTTTCAAGCGAAATAAGAAGTAAGTACCGAATGATTGTACTGGCAGGTAAAAGAGTTGCTCAATTACAACAGGGAGCAACACCGCGAGTTGAAGGCATGTCCGATCAAAAGCCCACTCGAATTGCCATGGCAGAAATTGCTGCCGGGAAAATAGGATTCAGTGAGATAGAAGAATACGCCGACAAGCAGACATTGAGCTGATCAGGTTTGATGGACGATAAGAAGTCAAAAGCTATTGGACTCGCCGTCTGTGGAGGCATTGCTGCCTATAAAGCAGCTGAATTAGCCAGCTTACTAGTCAAGCAGGGTTATTGCGTTTATCCCATCATGACGCCTTCCGCTACCGATTTTTTGGGGCCTTTAACCCTTGAAGCGCTTACGGGTAATAAAGTATTCATTTCATACCAAGACGCTCGAGAGCCAGGAGGAATGGACCATATCCATCTTGCTAAACTGCTGGATCTTCTGGTAATTGCGCCTTTAACAGCCAATACCGCTTCCAAACTGGCTCATGGTATGGCCGATCACTTCCTGGGTGCAGCTTATCTCGCTTATCGCGGCCCCACTTTGGCTTGCCCTGCTATGAACACGGCTATGCTGGAACACCCTGCGAGCGTGCGTAACCTGAACATACTGGAGAATGACGGTGTTCAAATGTGCATGGGTGAGTCCGGATTGTTAGCATGTGGTGACGTTGGAATGGGCCGTATGGCAGAGCCCAAAGTGATTGTCGAGTTTATTCAGCAAATTTTGAGTCCCAAAATACCCGAGCTCTTTGGAAAAAAGGTACTCATTAATACAGGTCCTACGATAGAAGACATAGATCCTGTTCGGTTTTTATCCAACAGGAGCACTGGGAAAATGGGGTTTGCCCTGGCAAAGGCATTCAAGAATGCGGGAGCTGATGTTACCTGTGTTCATGGCCCCGTTCATGTTGAACCACCCACGGGTGTGGAACTGATTGCGGTTCGATCTGCGGGGCAGATGGCTGAACAGTGTTTGGCTATCGCACATCAAGCCGATATTGTTGTGCTGACGGCAGCCGTGGCGGATTTTTCACCTCGCCAATCGGAACAGAAGATCAAGAAAAACAGCTTTGACGGGCAACTTAAACTGGAACCTACGATCGATATTCTGAAAACCATAGGAGCCAGAAAGAAGTCTTCTCAAATTGTGGCCGGCTTTGCAGCCGAAACTCAAAATGTAGAGGCTTATGCCAAGTTAAAACTGAAACAGAAAAATATCGATCTCATCTTTTCAAATGATGTATCAGACCGCCGCTTCGGGTTTGCATCCGATGAAAATACCATCGTGGCCTTCACCAGGAATGGAGCGACGATCCAATTTCCTCCCGAAAAAAAGGAATCACTGGCAATTGACATGGTTCATTTCATATGTGAAGAGTTTTTATAAAACCGAAAACCAACATTATTCTATGGCTAGTATCACCCATGCGTTGGTTTTTTTCAAAAAACCGGGTATTCCTGTAAAAACGGGATGCCTGCAGCAGGCATCCCGGTGGTTTTGGAACAGCGTGTCAGAGCTACCCCGACAAGTTCCATCGGGATGGCTTGTGTTAAAGTCACTTTTGGGGTTAAAAAATACCCAGAGGAGAGTAGCTGTGTTCCGGAATGATGTTCTGTAATGCCGTTGAGCTGACACCTAGGTGCGTGGCCATAATTTCCCAGTAGATATCCCTGAAATCGCTTACCCAGTTTAAATCGTCACCGAGGTAGAGATTCTCTTCCTCCAGGCCAGGCCAGGCTCCGCCCATCAGGACATCGCCATTGACGTTGTGATTCATGACCATAGCGACGCCGCCAGTTCCATGATCGGTTCCCGCAGAATCGTTTTCGTAGGCTCTCCTGCCGAATTCTGTGATCACCAGAACGAGAGTCTGACTCATTAAGCTGCCCATATCGGTATAGAAGGCGGCCATAGACGAGGCTAAATCAGCGAGAAGATCTTCGTGTTTATTAACCTGCTGAGCGTGAGTGTCGTGGCCATTCATGTCGATGGTAGCGACCTCAATATCCAATACAGTGGGTGTATCTTTGAGCATTTGAGCGGCGTGCATAACATTCCTGCCAAGAGTGGTATCTGGATATTCAGCATTGTTATCGGGTACATATTCGTCTAAATTCCGGTTGGAAAAGCTTTCTACCATTTGAAAGATAGCCCCTCCTGTATCATACAGCAACTCGTTATTTGACGTTGAAGTCAGGTCGTGAATTTGTTCCAGAATGTTCTGAAGGTCACCTGGAGGAAGATCATTACCCTGCAGCGTATCGTCTCCTACTTGCATGGTGCCGAAATTTGTGCTGGTGGGAATGGGTATGTCGCCCATCATACTTTGAGGAGATGTTGAACCAACGCAAACACCTCGAATGACTCCGGGGCCGGTTGTGTTCTGGAAATACCGGTTCAGCCAGCCCTGCAGAAGGGTGTTCCCGGGAACGGCCGTTTCCAGAAAGGCCATCGACTCAAAATGAGATCGATCGGGATTGGGATATCCCACACAGTGAATAAAACTCAAATGACCCGCCGCATGAATGGGCTGAAGTGGGGCCAGCTGAGGATGAAGGCCGAAATGATTGTGACTGGTAGGCAGGATATCGGCCATGGGGATGTGGATGTTGGGGCGAAGGCTCTGATAGAGCGCGTATTGGGACGCTTCAATTGGAATGACCGTATTCAAACCATCGTTTCCGCCTCTCTGGAAGATAACGAGAAGTTTGTTCCCATTGCTTCTGGGTGCGGTGGGGGCAGCTTGAGAATGGAGTCCCAAACCGCTCATGGCGGAACCTGCCGCCAGCATTTTCATAAAGTCTCTTCTTTTCATGATTTCCTCCTATTGCCTGTTGAATTCCGGTAATCTCATAAAAAGAGAGAACGTATGGCGGATTTCCTGGTCGATGGTTTCCGGTGTAACTGAAAAATTTCCCGGATCCTGGTTGGTGAGATAGTCTTCCAATAAGCTGTTGACAGAGGCATGCTGTCGATTGTGAGTCGTTAATCCTTCCAGCAGTGACATGACTTCATCGGATGTTGTCAGGCCTCTGGAGTTAATAAAATCAGCTATTTTCATACTCGGACTACTGGAATCTCCTCTGTTACTGGTGACCAGATGAACGAAGTTCCAGCGGAAGAGGAGTGAGTTGGTGTTGATCCAGAAATCACCAGCTTCTTCAAAACCTGTGGGGAAGGGATACTCGAATAACTCCATTCCCATTTTTTCTAAATAAAAATCCATGCCGTGAAAAGCTGGAGTGGATTCAGTAACCCGAACGACACTGGTCATGAATTCCAGTGGGGTTTTCACTTTATTTTGTCGGTAGTTCTGATCGGTTCTAAAACGCGGGTGGTTGAAGATGGTGTTGAGAACCTGTTTAATATCACCGTTTGTGTTGTGGAAAGTCGTGGCTGCTGCTGTCACTGCGTTAGCTGGTGGATCGTCGCCAATAAAGAGCTGACAGAGTTTCCAGGCAATGTATTCGGCACAATTCCTGGAGTCCACAAGGGCGTCTATGACCATGATGCCATCGATAAAACCACCCCCCGGGGGAATATATAGACTGAGTGAGGGCAAGTATTTTTCTCCATAATCGTGATAACGAGGATTGAAGTAGAACTTCCCTTTGCGGATCGACCAGCCAGTGAAGCAGCGCGCGGCCTGAACAATATCTTCATGAATGTAACCATTGTTGACACCAAAGGTGTGCAGCTCAAGTATTTCTCTGGCATAATTCTCATTGGGAGAACCGACTATGTTG
>PDUC01000006.1 GCA_002747255.1 Acidobacteriota bacterium
TATTGTGATTTAGGATAGCTATTGGCTCCCCCTCTGATTGCTCTATAAGTGAAGAGGGGTTCTTTTTTAACTCTGAAATGCTTGCTGAACATTTTGCAAGGACAAATTCCATTTTGAACTCCTTTAGAATAGGTTTTATTTTGGGCTAAATATAGTCCAAAAAATGGACCTTTGCAAGGCTTTTTTTTGTCAATCGGTTAACAGTGCAATAAGTAGAAACTTTCCATTATATGACTCTTATATGTGGACAAAAATTCCATATATCGCTATATGATATTGAAAATGTTGAAAAAAAACAACGCCTTTTCATTTTCTACATATTACTTTATTTGGGGTGAAATATGGAAAAATCCATTGCTACTCCTCAACGATTCCGTCCCCATCCTAAGGCACGGCTGATGGATCAGGTGCGCGAGGTTCTCCGTTATTATCACTATGCCTATACCACTGAAAAGAGCTACTGCAACTGGATTCTTCGCTATATCAAATTTTATGGTGGCCAGATCCATCCCGAAAACATGGGAGCTAAGGAGGTCGAACGGTTCCTCTCACATCTTGCAGTCAACGGAAAAGTGGCTGCGTCAACTCAGCATCAGGCTTTGAATGCTTTGGTTTTTCTTTACAAACGTGTGCTTGATATACCGATTGACGGGAAGGTTGCCCCCGTGCGCAGTACACGACACCGACGAAATAAAACGAACTATCGAACTATTGGACACCCACAACAATTCATGCATTTAGTCGCCAATCCAAGCTGTCTCATACGCGCGTAAGGCTCCAATGGATTCTATAAAAAAAATTTTTGTTCAGTGGGGTCACTGCAAGTTTTGCCCTTACAGACTTGGGTGTCCTTTATTTTTTTAGTGCCGTTTTTTCACACATCCCAGCCTTGGATGCGGCAAGTGCAAGATGATTCTCTTTCTGTTTCAATTTAATTAACCTCACGTATTGGTGCTCTGTAATCATGGCCAAGCCTCCTTTCTTGTTGCTTGGCCTGTTTTATCATTTCCTTTTAAAACCGGTAAAAATAATTGTCGCCGACCGGTAGTTTTAATTGTCGCTGATCAGCTCCGGGCGGTTTCAATGATTTTTTTGGCTCTCCCGGCAATTCGATAAAACCAGTTGTCACATTGTGCCACGGTTTCAAGCCTGTTTCGACTTGACTTCCAGATCAGTAAGGATCTCACAAGTACTTCCACCCTAAAGGCATGCCGGAATGACTGCACCGCAGAGTGGAGCTCTGACTGGGAATCCGGCATCTTCAAAGGGCCGTAATTCCAAATGAAAGTCTTCGTCGTCTTTCTCTTATATTTTTCTTTTTCTTTCTGCTTCTCTGTTTCCAATGCACAGTAGTACTGTACAGCGAGAGCGAGTACCTGGTTCTCTGTGACAGGTCACTGTTGACTTTCTTTGGGTGTCCTTTTTCGATTGAATGAATTACTTGACCTTCGCCATCATTTCTTTGCCAGGCTTGAATTTGGGCACGGATTTGGCTGGTATTTTGATGACCTCGTTGGTTCGGGGGTTGCGACCTTTTCTGGGTGCACGCTCGACCACGGAGAAGGTTCCAAAGTTAACGAGAGTGACTTTTTCTTTATTTTTCAGAGCACCGATGATCTTGGATATCATGGTATCGACGGCTCTTGCGGCTTGAGCTTTTGAAATATTATTACCTTCGTCGCTTGCAAGTGCGATCACTAAGTCTGTCTTATTCATTCAATTTCTCCTCTTCAAGATAAAAAACAGCGCAAATACAACCCAAATGCTTCGAGCTATACCGGGAATTGGAGTTTAAATTTGGGTTCATTGGTTGTCAAGAATTTTCTAAAATGGAGGATCGCAATATCTTTTTATCGTTTTTTGACCGAAAGGCCGATATCCCAAGGGGTAAAACAGGAGGCTGAAAGGACTTTGCTGAGAAATATACCGTGTCTAAAACAGAAAGAGGCATTATAATTTGAGAGAGGCCTTACAAATCAAAGGATCATGGCTCAACAATTCAACACCAGGGGAATTTGAATGACCATCAATTGGAGCGGGTTAGCGCCTCATCCACCTATCATCGTGCCGGAGATTGGCGGACGGCGCGGTTCAGAGGCAAGTTTAACCATAGAGAGCATGCGTCAATTCAGCTCTGCATTTATGGCTTGCCACTGTGACCTGTTGATCGTTCTCTCTCCTCACACGCCGAGACCCCGCTGTGGCATTGCAACCTGGACAGAGCCAACGATCCACGGAGACTTTGCGGCGTTCGGTCACCCCGACTTGAAGTATCAGTTTGAAAACGATCCTCACTGGGTGCATTCTTTTTCAAAAACCTATCAAGACATTCACCGTCTCAGCGGCCAATCCCTCGATCACGGCGCATTGGTTCCGCTCCACTTCCTGGCCGAAGCCGGGTGGCAGGGTAAAACGGTCGTTCTGGGTCTACCCTGGGATGAAAGTGAGCACCAGTCCATTGCCAATGCCATTTCAGAGGCTTGCCGCAGTTCTCAACGCACAGGTTTGCTTGCGAGCGGGGATATGAGCCATTGCCTGAAACACGGCGCACCAGCCGGTTTCCATCCGATGGGGCAAGAATTCGACTCATTGTTTATCGCCCACATCAAACGGGGTGAGTACAAAAAAGCCCTTCATGCTACCGGGAACTCAAGATCAAAAGCCTGTGAAGACGTCATCGGGTCTTGCGATATAGCCTGGAGAGTCACTGATTATAACCATCACCATTTTGAGTTCCATTCCTACGAAGGCCCTTTCGGGGTCGGTTATTGTGTTTCAACCTTTCATCGAGATTAACAAGAGGGAAACATGCACTGTCAAATTGCTAGAAAATCACTGGAAACGCTTCTCTATCATCGCACCAAATATCAACCTGAACATCGCTTCCATTTTAAGGCGGGCTGTTTTGTCACCCTTCACAGCAAAGCCGGAGAATTGAGAGGCTGCATAGGGACATTGCAACCCGTTTACGATGATCTGGCTCTGGAAATCGCCTCCAATGCCCGTTCAGCGGGAACAAGAGACCACCGTTTCAACGCCGTTCGTGCGGAAGAGCTGGACGATATAACCATAGAAGTCAGCGTTCTTCACGAGCCTGAACTGATAGACAAGCAGTCGCTTCTCAATCCCAGCATCTACGGCGTTATAGTGGAACACCAAGGGAGACGAGGGGTGCTTTTACCCGATTTAAAGGGCATCACCAGCATCGACCATCAAATTGCCGTTGCGAAACAGAAGGCCTTCATTTCAACAAAGGAGCCCGTCAAGATCTGGCGCTTCAAGGTCGACAAATTCCAGGAAGAGTAAGTCCATGGAATCCCGGTTTTTTTCCAGGCATTCTTCCGATGTCTCAATATGCGAGTTATGCCCCAGACAATGCAAGTTGAAAGAGGGACAGAGAGGCTTTTGTTTCGTCCGAAAAAACATCGATGGAGCGGTGGTTTTAACGGCATACGGTCGCAGCAGCGGTTTCGCCGTCGATCCCATTGAAAAAAAACCACTGAATCACTTTCTTCCGGGCAGTCGCGTCTTTTCGTTTGGAACGGCTGGCTGCAACCTCGGTTGTAAGTTCTGTCAAAATTGGGATATGAGTAAGTCCAGGAGCGATCACACTTTATCGCGGGAAGCTTCACCTGAAGATATTGCCTTCACCGCTGAACAAGCGGGTTGTGAGAGTGTGGCCTTTACTTACAACGACCCGGTTATTTTTGCCGAGTACGCGGTCGATACCGCTCGAGCATGTCACGATCTGGGCATTAAAACCGTAGCCGTAACCGCGGGTTACATCAGTGCTCGCGCGAGGCCGTATTTTTTCAAGCCGATGGATGCCGTCAATGTGGATTTAAAATCCATTCAACCGGATTTCTATAGAAAAATGGCAGCCGGGAAACTGGAACCCGTCCTGGAAACGCTGCTGTACCTGAAACACGAGACAAGTATCTGGATGGAAATGACCCATTTAATCATTCCAGGCCACAACGATTCACAGGCCGATCTTGAGAAACTGTGCCAGTGGGTTGTTGAACACCTGGGAACGGATGTCCCGCTCCATTTCACAGCTTTCCATCCCGCTTACAAGCTATCGACCATCCCCAGAACCCCCAATCAGACGCTGCTCAGAGCCAGAGAGATTGCGAAACAGGCTGGCGTTGACTATATCTACCTGGGCAACTGCCGCATTCACGATGCCTCCCACACCTTTTGCCATCATTGCGGCTTGATATTAATTCAAAGAGAAGGCTATCGCATTCAACGCAATCGGATTACAATAGACGGTAGATGTCCGGATTGCAAAACAGTCATACCGGGAATCTACAACTGAACGATCTTAATTTACAGGAAGGAAAACATGAGTTGTGAACATGAATTTTCATTAGAAGACAAACAGCAGGCGAAACGAGAAGGACTGACAGAACAAGACCTTCACAACCAATTACACATACTGAGAAAAGGGGTCTCACCTGCCTGCGCCGCCCGCGCCTGTGTGCTTGGAGACGGCATTCTGTCCATCGAGCCAAAAGAAAGCGAAGAACTTCTGCGTCTTTTCAACGATGCGCAATCTAAAGGCAGATTCTCTAAAATGGTGCCCGCTTCAGGGGCAGCCACACGCATGTTCAAATTCGTGTTTAACGCGGCAAAGGGCGAAAGTGAAGACAGCGCTGATTTCAAACAGCTCAGAAAAGGTCTCAAGCTCTTTCCATTTTATAAAGATCTGGCAGCAAAATGCCCCAATGGCAAGCCCGAAGAGCTGCCGTCCAGTGAACTTGCCAAAATGATCCTGGAAGGACTCAACTTCCAATCACTCCCCAAAGCCTTTATTCCCTTTCACGCTTACAGCGATCACGTCAGCACCGCCTTGGACGAGCACTTCAAAGACTCCATCCTCTACCTTAAAGACGAAAACAACTGTGTCAGACTTCACTTCACCATCGACCCTCAGTTTGTGGAATTACTGGAAGAGAAAGTCAAGGCTCATACCGAACAAGATCACGTTAATTACCAAATTACACACAGCATCCAGAAGCCCTCAACTCAGACTATCGCCATGACCGACAAGCAGACAGCCGCAAGAACGTCTTCCGGAGAGCTGTTTTTCAGGCCCGGCGGCCACGGATCTCTGCTGGTGAATATTCAGGATCTGGATGGCGATATTGTTTTCCTGCAGAACATCGACAACGTGGGAAGAGAGGAAATGCACCCCAAGAGAGTTCACTACAAAAAGCTTCTCGGTGGGTTACTGTTGAAAATAGAGTCTCAAATTGCGATCTATTCCGCAGATCTAAAAAGCGGGAACTACAACCTGAAAGAAATATGGGATTTCGCTAAAACCTATTGCGGGACATGTCCCACCGATCAGATCCTGGCTCGTTCGGAAGAGGAACAGGTACGCCTGTTACTCGACCTTTTCAAAAGGCCCATCCGTGTCTGCGGCATGGTAAAAAACGAAGGCGAACCGGGCGGCGGACCCTTCTGGACCGAGGGCGAGCTTCAGTCCTGTCAGATCCTTGAAAAAGATCAGCTTGACCTGGAAAATCCGACACAGGCGTCCATTCTTGAACAGGCAACCCACTTCAACCCCGTTGATTTGGTGATCGGATTAAAGGACGCCAACGGCAAACCCCACGATTTGATGCAGTTCAGAGATCCAGAGACATGCTTCATCAGTCAAAAATCCATCCAGGGAAAAACCATTTACGCATTGGAACATCCCGGTCTCTGGAACGGTTCCATGGCCAATTGGAATACGACTTTTGTGGAAGTACCGCTCTACACCTTTTCACCTGTGAAAACGGTTAACGATCTCATTAGAGCCGCGCATCAACCTTAAGTTACATGCCTTTGTACAGTCATGACAAGCGGCTTCAAGAAAAAGTGGAGGCCGCTTGTCAAACTTTCAGGAACGCGCGCATTCTTCTCATTACCGGACCTATCGGATCGGGAAAAACACATCTGGCGAAGTACGTTCACACCGTTACATACGAAAAGACAAAAGCGCCCTTTATTGAACAACACGCAGCCACATTGACTCGCGAACAGTATATCAGTCAGATTTTCGGACATCGAAAAGGCGCGTTCAGTGATGCCACGAAAGATTTTCCCGGTCTGGTGGGTATGGCAGCCAACGGCACGCTCTGCATCGATGACTGCGCCCTTCTGGGTCATGAAATACAGGCGGGCCTTCTCAGGTTCATTCAAGAGTTTCGCTACAGACCTTTGGGTGATATTAGAGAGAGGCAGTTTCAAGGTCGTCTGATCCTGACATCTTCTGCATCCATACAGCAACTTTTAGATCGAAAACAGCTCAGAGAAGACTTTGCCTTTAGAATTAAGGAAATGGAGATTCAACTGCCCGCACTCCACCATCGGAAATGCGACATTCAGCAACTGATCCAAGCATTTTACACAGAGCTGAAACGCGAAGTTCCCCATGGCTATCCGCTCGATCAGGGGCAGATAGCCAACCGCGCGGAAAAAGGCCTTAAAGGCAATTTTCACGAATTGCGCAACCTGATCTTTATGTTCATGATGAACGGGAAACTGCCGGACTTGGAGGCGCCACACGCCAACAACCTGCACAAGACAACCCTCCCTCGAACCGGCAGCTTGAAATCGGACCTCAAACAACTGGAAGGCGCTCTCATTGCCAGAGCACTTGAAGAGGGAAATCGAACACCAGAACAACTTTGCCGTGCGCTGAATATTGGCAGGCGGGCTCTGTTCTATAAATTGAAAGAACACAAATTAAAAAGGTAACAACCTCAAATGAAGGAAAAAACCGTTGAAAAAAGTAAGCCCATGCCAAAATCCAAGTACATCGCCATTGTTATCCTTACTTTTTTCATGAGTCTCTATATCCGATTCTGTTTCGCCACCAGTCGAAAGAAAATAACCAATAAAAACAGGATCCTCGAACTCATCAATCATTCCGAAGGTTTCGTTTTATCCACCTGGCACAATCGTTCAATGATGCAAATGCCCATTTTCAATTACTTTGGCAAAAAGCACAACCGAGTGATGGCTCCGCTGGTCAGCCAATCCACCGATGGCACCATTGCCGCTAAAACCCTGGCGTTTCTGGGAGCCAAACCGGTGAGAGGATCATCCACGAGGGGCGGTGCCGCGGGTCTGAAAGAGTTGTTGCGCTCCGCTAAAATGGGTGCCGATCCCGCCATTACCATCGATGGTCCCAAAGGTCCCGTTTACGAAGTCAAGCCAGGAGTTTTGGGTATCGCCAAATTAACGGGACGTCCCATTCTGCCCTGCAGCTGGTTTACCAAGCATCACAAGCGTTTGAACTCATGGGACAGACTCATCATACCGAAGCCCTTTACCACGCTGCACATTGTCTACGGCAACTTGATCCATGTCCCCAGAAAATGCACAGATGAGGAATTGGAGCGTTTGAAAATCACTTTGAGAGATGACATGCTGCGAATTAACGCCCTTTCTAAAGAGTTCGATTAAACGGATATTTTTCATGGGAAACCTCATTTTTACTGATGATCACTGCAAATTATTGTAGAATTGAGGTGCTCGTTACTTTTGGTAGTAAAGTAAAGCCTTTGCGGTCCAGTCGATTGGTATATTCACTTTTTTGCTTTGGAGTTTTTGATGTTATACAGTCTTTTCCTTCTTATTCTAAGCCAAACACCGGGTGTGTCTAAAACCACCTTGATAACTGATACGGATCCCAGTATTCGATACCATGTTACAGGTAACTCGGGTAATATCATCTTTAAAGCCGCCCCATCTTCCGGTTCTCAATCGGGAACGATTGAAACAGACTATCAAGAGGGCAACGGTTTCGTGGCATTTGACAGAGACCAGCAGGAAGTGACTGCAGAATTCAAAAAGAAGTTTTCCTTCAATCATTTATCCAAAGCCATCCGAAGCGCAGCCCCTGTGATGAACGTCCAAGCACCTGTTGGGTCTACAGTTGATTTCAGACTCAAATTGGTAGACCTCGGCATCGGACAGTTTGACTTCAGTCATTTGAACGTCAGTCATCTTGAAATTGACGCGCGTTTCGGAGAAGTCTATATCGACTGCCCCACCGTTAACAAAAGAATCATTCGGGAAACAGCTCACATCCACCTCACAGCCGGACAGTTGGACATCAACGGCCTGGCTAATCTAAAAGCCAAAAAGTGGTGGATCAATGGAGGTATTGGCGAGCTCAATCTCAACATGGGCAATAAAATGCTCTGCTCAACCGATATTAAACTCGATTTGGACATTGGTGAACTGAACCTCGTGATTCCCCGCGGCACCAAGGTTGAAATAAGAGGAACCAATCGTGAACTGGAATCTTACGGCTTCATTCCTCATGAAAATGGCTGGATTGCCGCCGAATATCACCAGTCAAGTCCTCTCCTGACCATTTATCTACTCGGTCCTCTAGGTGATTTGAATATTCAGTGGAAATAGGGCAGTAAGATGCAAATTCCCAGCATTCTGATCATTGAAAACGAGTGGCAAATTAAAAAGCAGCTCTCGCTGCTCTTAATTTCAAACGATTACGAAGTCATTCCGGTCAGTTCGCTTTTTCGAGCGCAGCGTGTTCTGCGAACAATATCTCCTCAACTGATTTTATGCAGTGAGCATCTTCCCGATGGAGATGCAACCGATTTCATCACTCAGCTTCGATCTTCAAAGGAATTCTCCGACCTTCCTTTGGTGGTTTTAAAAGATTCAACTCAGACGGACTCCAAAAAGTACACAAAACAGGGTGCCACTGACACCTTGCACATCTCGAATTTAAACGACCACATTCTCAAAGTCATCAAAAAACAGATAGACATTCACTTACCAGGTCTGCACTCATCCTCCGATGGCATAACAGGTCAGCTTCACAAGCTCTCCATTACAGATCTCATTTACGAGCTGGCTCAAAGGCACAGCAGCGGAAAAATAACCATCGACGCGCCGGAAGAAATGGTCATCTACCTGAAAAAAGGGAAGATCATCTATTCTAAACACGGTATAACAATTGGAAAGAAAGCGCTTTTTCGCTGTCTGCGAATTGCGGATGCTGCCTATTATTTTCAAAGGAACATGACAGATATCGAGCCCAATATCGATAACATCGAACTCGACCAGCTTATAAGAGAAGCAACCACCAGTAATCAACAACTCATGGTTAACTTTCACAAATTCCCTTCTAAATACAGCAGAATCAAAATCCTCAGTCAGGGCTTTTTCAATTCCACCAATCTGGAACCCAAAATCAAAGCCGCCACTGAAATCATCCGCAGATATCCGCTGGTTTACCAGTTTATCGACCACCTCAATTTACCGGACATTGCCTGTTACGAATTGCTCAATCACCTGAAAAGCATGAAGGTCATCGACTTTGTGGAAAAGCTTCGCAACACCACCATTTTAGTTGATAATTCATGTGATCTGTCACCACTTGACTTTACCAAGCACAAAATTTCTGTTCTGCCATTAAATTTAAAATCACGGGAAACTGTCATTCCCAATCGCTCTATTCACTCAAAGAATTTTTATCACTATCAAAGCAAGGATTGGGAACAATCGGAAATTGTCCCTTTTACATCAATTGGTTTTAAACAGTGTTTCTCAACATTGAACATAGAGTACGAGATTTTAACCATTGCACCAGCTTCCGAAGTCATACCCACCGCGGCAACGCTGGCCCCCATGATGAAAGAAATTAAGGAACAAGGAATCGATGGTATGGTGCTTCAAGAGTATGAAACCAACGTCTATCATTCCTCCACCTTTTCTATTGGTTATGGGCTATTGACCATCCAGGCGTCTTTACTCGCATTGGAACATCAACCCGTTGAACTGCTAATAGAACGTCTGAAACGCCTTGAAGAGAGAATGCAGCTCTTATGGATAGAAAACCAAAATACGGAAAGCTTTTTGGGTACCAACAAGCAGCGCATACTTTACAAATGGAATGGAACTGAAAAAGAAAAAATCCGCAAAATCAATAAAGACGAAAACGTGTTCGATGTCTTCCAAGAGGAAATTAACCGACGACTTGACTCAAAATCCAATTTAAATATTGCAGTTGGCTGTCCCCACACAACGGAAACAGTGAAACTGAAAAACGCCATGAAAGAAAAGTTTATTTATGCAACTGTATATGGTTTCGATATCACGCCCGTCAACATGAAAATAGCAGGCAGTCAAATCCAGATGATAGCTTTTGTTCAAGACTAGGTTATAACACGCGCGTTCACGGAATGGTTCTCGCCTGGCATTGGGATTTCCATTTTGAATCAGCTAAAGCCACCGTGTTATATTCCCATTCTAAGAAGTTCGTCTTTCAGAACTGCCAGCTCGTCTCTTAGCTCCGCCGCTTTTTCAAACTCCAGTGCTTCGGCTCTTGCATACATTTCCTTTTCAGTTCGCGCAATCTCCGCAACCAGAGCCGTTCGATCAAGTGGTTGGACTTGGGACGCATTTCGCGGTGTTGAATAATCGCTTTCCGATAGTTCATCAAAGGCCGCGGACAGGCTTTTAACCACCGATTCAGGGGTCAAACCGTGTTCTTCATTATAGGCATGCTGAATTTTTCGCCTTCGTTCCGTCTCCGAAATGGTTTCCCTCATGGCATCCGATATCCTGTCGGCGTACATGATAACCGTTCCATGGACGTTGCGGGCGGCACGACCCACTGTCTGTATGAGAGAACGGCGTGAACGCAAAAAACCCTGTTTATCGGCATCTAAAATGGCAACCAAACCCACTTCGGGAAGATCCAGACCTTCTCTCAGCAAGTTGACACCCACCAGAACATCGTAGATGCCTTTTCTGAGAGCCAACAGGATTTCCACTCTTTCAATGGTATCGATGTCGCTGTGTAAATAGGCCACTTTCAGACCGTGTTCATCGAAGTGGTCCGCTAAATCTTCCGCCATTCTTTTGGTGAGCGTGGTAACCAGCGTGCGCTGCTCTTTCTCAACCCTCAATTGAATTTCGTGGAAGAGATGGTCAATTTGATTCTCAGTGGGAACAACCTGAATCGTGGGGTCCATCAGGCCGGTCGGCCTGATGATCTGTTCCACGTACTCACCCTGAACCACGCTCTGCTCATAAGGACCCGGAGTGGCTGAAACGAAAAGAACCTGCCCTGTTCGAGACCAGAATTCATCGATCCTCAATGGCCGATTGTCAACGGCTGACGGCAGCCGAAACCCGAACTTGACCAAGTTGTCCTTTCTACTCCTGTCCCCCGCGAACATACCCCCAATTTGCGGCACGGTAACGTGGCTTTCATCCAGGAATAACAGGAAATCCTGCGGAAAGTAGTCCAGCAGTGTTGATGGCGGAGAACCTGCCGGTCGTCCTTCAAGATGTCTGGAATAGTTTTCGATGCCGTGACAGAAGCCCGTTTCGGAAAGCATTTCCATATCAAATTGGGTTCTCTGTGAGAGACGCTGTGCCTCCAGCAGCTGATTGCTATTCTTAAACTCCTGCGTGCGCTGATCCAGCTCTTCCCTGATAGCCACAACAGCTCTCTTCATGGATTCCTGCGGTGTCACGAAATGACTGCCCGGGAAAATACTCAAATCATCCAAATCACTGATGGATTTGCCCGTCAACGCATCAAAACGCCTGATTGTCTCAATTTCCTCTCCAAAAAACTCGATTCTGTAGGCGTGGTCTTCGTATATGGGATAAATATCGAGGGTGTCTCCCATGACTCTGAACGTGCCCGGGTAAAAAGAGCTGCTGTTCCGAACGTATTGGATACCTACCAAATCGCGCAGGAGCTGTTGACGGTCGTACTCTTCTCCAACCGCCAGGCTGACCTTCATGTTGCCAAAGAATTCGGGCGAGCCGAGACCGTAAATACAGCTCACCGACGCCACGATAATCACATCTCTTCGTTCCAGCAGGGAACGCGTGGCACTTAAACGCAGCTTCTCTATATCCTTGTTAATGGTAGCTTCCTTCTCGATATAGGTATCAGACGAGGCCACATAGGCTTCGGGTTGATAGTAATCGTAATAGGAGACAAAGTACTCAACCGCGTTATGCGGAAAAAAACCCCTGAACTCCTGGTAGAGCTGCGCCGCCAGGGTTTTATTGGGCGCCATGACGAGTGTCGGCCGATTGAGCGCTTCAATGACCTTGGCCATGGTGAACGTCTTGCCCGAACCGGTTACACCCAATAAAACCGTGTGTTCCAGTCCCTGGTTGATGGAATTGACTATTTGCTCGATGGCCTTGGGCTGGTCACCGGCCGGATTGTATGCTGTTACCATTTTGAATTGTTTCGACAAGGTTCCCTCTACTGGAATTTGATAAGATCGAGTACATCCACTCGCCCGTTTTCATTGCTGTCAAACGGCCCTTCATTGGGCCAGCAGGACGCTATGTCGACAAAACTGTACGTGTCCGGAATCATTTGAACATCGACCCGCGTCCTTTGCTCTTTTAATACCGCGACACCGCCAATGTTACGATCGTGATACCCCTCAGCCTCAACGCGGATCGCATAACGTCCTGGTACGCAATAGCGGTGGTAGTCGCCTAGAGTCGTACCCGTGCGAACGGGTTTGGGAAATTCGGTCACGGTGATTTCGGCCTCCAACGGTGTACCGTCAATCTGATCCGTCACCAGACCGTGAATTCCCTGAAAAGCCGAGTAAAGGTAATTTAAAACTCCATTTCTGTGACGCTGAGTGTAATCGGGAATTAAATGAGCCGGCGGTGTTTTCGTTTGAGTAATTTCAATGGTGGTATCCAGGGTGGACTCAAAGTAGTAAGACCAGTCGTTGGTATCGCCAAAAGTAATATACCAGTCAGCACCGCAAACATACCAAAAACCGGAGTAGGTACACCCGTTGAAATAAGCTTCTGCCAGGCTGTCAGGCGCCGGAACAGCACAATGACCGCTTGAATTGCCGCAGGGTGAACCACCGGTTCTTGAAGAGAAGAAATTGGCAAGATCCGGTAGCTCCGCTGTTGTACTGGAGTTCCATACCGAATTAAAACAAGCCGCTCCAGAGTGAAGAGATAAACCGAGCAGGAAAACATTGTCGTAAGAATCCGAAAGTGCCTTTATTGCCTGGGTTTCCGGTTCACTGAACGGATAGGCACCACCTGAAAAGGGATCATTCCCCTGAGGTCCATCGAAATTGCGGTTCAGGTCAACCCCGTGCATGTTGGTTCGTCTGCCTTCCAAGCCGGGATTCCCGGGATTGGCATCGTATGCGTTCCCATCTGGATTGACCATGGGAACAAACCACATCTCTGTACCGTCAACCAGATCGGTAGCCACACTGTTGCTGCCGTATTGGGTTAAAATCCACTCCATCACATCCGTGCAAACCATTAAACTGGCTTTCTCATCGCCATGAATATTGGAGATCACTCTCAATTCGGGCTCAAACTCTTCAACATCACAGTTAGCCGATATTTTAACAGCCCAAATGGGCCGGCTCTGAACGCTGCTTCCAATCTGGATCAGTCGGGCAATGGCTGAATGGCTGTTGACCAGATCCGTTACCCAGGTTTCAAAGGAGTCCGGATCAAAATAAGAGCTTGGAATCTGCGTATCTTCCGCATGGGACAGGTCTTCAATCTCATGTCCCGATATCTCTTCAATGAAACTGTAGGGAACATCCAGACTGTTCAGTAACTGCAGGAGAGCCTGTTTGCCAGGAACAATGACATGACCGTCTTCAGTGAGGCCCATTCCACTAATTTTCCAGTCTTGTGCAACAGGTCTGAACTCTTCCCTGGTCAATTCAATTCGCACAGAGGGAGGATCGCCCGCCCATAAGGAGCCGAACGAGAAAAATAAAACCATCCAACGCATTGTACAAAACGCATTGCAACGCATGTCTCTGTGCATAGGGCCCCCTGCGTTCTATTCTAGACACTCACTGGTCATTCTACAACACGAAGGGAAGACGATGTTAAGGCTGAAAAGAAAAAAGCACGGTGTTGCCCGCGGAAACACCGTGCTCTCAGGTCTGTGCCGGCTTGGCGTTCAGTCTTCTTTTTCCATGCTGGTATCTACTTCTATGTGTATTTTGCCACTTTCGTCCACCAACTTGCGGATGTTGATCAGGTCTTCTCCCGAAAAAATACATGTGTTTTCGTTTTTGCGTTCACCAAGAGTAACTGGAAGGTTGATGGACTCACCTTTGCGAACCACTGTGAGGATTATTTCATCGCCAGATTGCTGTTCACTCAGGACATCGGTCATATCCGATGATTCCCCAACAGAGACATCACCCAGTGCGGTAATGACATCGCCGGCCTGAAGACCCGCTCGGCTGGCAGGACTATCCTCTTCCACTTTTTCAATTAAAACGCCTTCTTTCACACCGAAATACGCTGCCAACTGTTCTTCCAGTGTTTTTAAGTGGACACCCATGTAAGGTTGCGGTTCACCGATAAAAAACACTTGTTTGTTACCACCCAGCTTCTTGACAAGGAAGTTTTCGGGATGCTTGCCCAGTTTAACGGTCAATTCCTTAATTTCATCGTCTCTTTCAACGAAGATATCGATCGAGTCTTCAGGAGCGTAATCCTTTAAAATGTGTTTGATTTCTGCAATATCCTGAATGTCTTCACCGTTGAGCTTGATGATCAAATCCTCCTTGTTCAATCCGGCTTCTTCAGCACCAGAGTCTTTCAGTACATCGATAATGACGACTTTAGGGCCTTCACCCTGATCCACTTCTTTCAATGTGACGCCCATGAATGCGTCATCCTTAGAGCTGCACTCCAATCGCTTGACGATTTTCACTTTTTTCTTGTTGACTTGCTCTTCCTGGGCAAACCCGAAAAAAGACAAAACTGCTGCTGTTACCAATAAGATAGTATGTTTCATAAAATGCCTCCGATTTCCAGTTGACTGGTTGTTTGGTTGGTGTCTTTTGGATCTATTTCACTCATGACCATGACTTTTTGTCCGTTTTCCAGACGAATTCGTCTGATGGTGACGATGCGCTCTTCCTCTATTTTGAAGATGCGACTGTTCATGTTCGGGTAATTGGCATGAATCCATTGTTGAACGTACTGCTGATCGTTTTCCGCTGAGAAAAAGGCCTGCTGCACAGGAGTCAACTCCAGCGGGAGAGATGCCTTCCGCTCTAACCCATTGATCACAGGCTTGTTGTTTAACCAGGTATTAACCTTTCCGGGAACATTGGGTTTCAAAATGAACAAGGTCAACAAGCCCGCAAACACAAAGATAGCCCCTGTAAGAAACGCAAATCCCAGTGAAGCAAAGCGCACAGCGGAACTGGCAGCGGCATATTGTTGAATAATTCGGTATCTCAAATGCTCCTTGTAAAGCGGTACTTCAACTTCAGGCTTCTGACAGGTTTTCAAAACATTTTCTAAATTCTTCATTACAGAGCCCCTCCTTATCCATTATTTTTCTAAGTCTCTTTAACGCCCGGTGTATACGCATGGCAAGGGTGCCTTTTCTGATTTTAAAAATCGATGCGAGCTCTTCGTAACTCTTTGCCTGAAAGAACCTGAGTACCAGGAGACTGTTGTCTTCAGGACTGAGTTCAGCGAGCGATTTCTGCAGGGAGACATAAAAGCGATCCCTGGTTCTGACTCTCTCTGCTTCTTCAATTTCATCCTTGAAAGGAGCTACCTGCAATATGGGCGTTGAATTGAACAGACGCAATCGCTGCTTTTTGCGAAAAAAGGATTTCATTTCATTGTGCGCGATTCGGTAGAGCCATGAGGAGAAGGACCCCCTGGACCAACGATACTTCCACAGATTCTTCATCGCTTTGAGAAACGTGTGAGCGGTTAGATCTTCTGCGTCAGCCACACTGCCGACACAGTGCAGGTGATAATTGAAGATATCGGGAAACCATTCCTCGTAGAGGGATTCAAAGTCCCTGCTTGCTCCATTCTGATCTTTAATAATGTATTGAAGTGACAAGTGACCATCCTGTTTTTTTCAAAAGTCACTTTAATATACGCAGCAGTTTCGTATCATCACCTGTTTTTTTTAAAAAAGATTTTTGCTGGAACGCTCTTTCAGGGTTACAGCACAACCTTTTGCGGCCTGGAAAGAGTCTTTTACAAGAGGAGAACCTGTGTTTGTAAAATGGATCTTTCAGCCAACGCGACTGTGCTTCTTTTTCAATACAGGCGTCTTTGCTTCACTTTTTTTCTTTTTACGCGGAGTAATGGCCAGGAGTTTATCGGATTCCATGGCCATGCTTCTCTCCGCTTCAATGAAGTGATTGCAACGGGTGAGCATCATCTCCAGTTCGGCCAGCAAATCACCTCTCATGCGTTTCATATCCGATATTTGAACGCGGAGCTCATCCAGATGGGATTTGGCATTTTCAAAAATATTCTCAGCCTGTAACTGACCCTCGCGAATGATGAGTTCGGCTTCCTTATGGGCGTTCTCCTTTATTTCGCGCTTAATCTGCTGGGCTGAAATGAGTGTATCCTTTAAAATTTTATCGCGATCGTCGGCTTCCCTGACTTTCTGCTTCAGAAACTCCAGCTCCTGGCTGATCTCCTGATTGTTTTTCAAAAGATGTTCCATCTCCTCCGAAACAGCATAGAGAAAGTGTTTGACCTCTTCCCTGTTGTAACCTCTCATGTTGGTACTGAATTCATGGTTCTGAATTTCAAGTGGTGTCGTCATACTGCCCTCCGGAACAAGTGCCGAATTTATTTTATCTTAGTATAAATACTAATGCAAAAAGCTAGTTAGCACCAGCACTAGATGGTGAAAATGTGATATCTATGGCTTTTTAGCGTTCATTCCCGCGATCATGGGACTTTTCCCTTGGGGTTCAATTCCAATTCCGCATTGAACCGAAACGGTACTTGACACAGAACCGCATATCAGTTAGATTGGCTAGGCTTGAAGTGCACCTGTAGCTCAGCTGGATAGAGTACCAGACTTCGAATCTGAGGGTCGGGGGTTCGAATCCCTCCAGGTGCACCACCGAGCTTTTTTTACGGCACCATCCAGACTACCCACTTAATACCAGGAATTCAAAGAAAAACAATCAGGCGTTGCCGTCGTGTGTTCACAGCGAAACAGGCATCTTTTAGTGAGATTCTTTTATAGTTAAAGAGCGATTGAGACCGCAGACAACATAAACAGGCTTCCTGACACGACCGCATCGTTTCACGCATCATCCAGTACGTCCATGAAGGCGCTGACAGAGAAGACGGCTTTACCCGGACCCGGTTCTCCGTAACCCGGTGGAATGGGGAGTTGGTATGTTTTGAAAGTGGCTCGCCACGCCAGCAGCAGCTTGCAGAAGTAAGCGAGCGGCGGCGGATCGTGAGGCCCCAGCGCGGCCAGCGGTTCGGGACACCAGGTGGTGAATCGGGGCATAATTTTACGCGACATGAACCAGTCCAGACCTTCTGTCGTGTGTTCAACCGCCCGATCCACATCGGTAAACCCGCACCTGGAGTTCATTTCCACGCCGCCGACAAAATTGGGAATCACATTTTCATGACCGAACACATCACCGCTTTCAACCACGCGATTAATCCAGTTCTCAAAACCGATGACTCTTTCTTTCCCGGGGCATATTTTCGCAAAAAGCTCCTTTCCCCAGACTTCGTAATTAGGGTGGTAAATGGTCAAGCCCGCCTGTTTCAAACGCTCACATTCCCTTACGGGAAAGGCCTGAATAACCGCTTTTGAAATCCAGCGGTTGGGAAAGCGGCTCTCAATAGCTTCAATGTACTGTAAGTAGAAATCCACTTCATCCACCTTTTGAAGGGTATCGATAATGGAGCCGCCGGTTAAGGTGTAGGCCTTGGCCTCGGTATCGAGACGGTCGATGTGTTCAAGAGCTTCAAGCACCTCGTCCACATTTTTAATGCCGGTGTAGACTTTGCCCGCTTTGCGCTGTTGAATGAAATTCCTGTTCAGTTCGCAAAAACGGCACTGCTCTTCCCTTTTGAAATACTGACACATTCTAAAAGCAGTCAGGTAAATGAGGTATCCCCATTCGAGAACGGGAGCGATTTCACCCATGGGTTTTCCACTGGAGAGCTTTTCGTGATAAAAGGGCGGCACGGGATGATAAGCCACATCGGCCAGGCGGTTCGTTTCACAAAAAAGGCACAGTTTCCCGTCTTCCAGATCCACGTGATAAGGTGAGCCGGGATTGATGCGAACAGAGATCACCGTTGACCGCAGGGCGAAAGGACCGCCTGACAGCCGAATTTCTTCCGGCACACGCAGGTGTTCTTTCCGCTGCATATCTTTAATTTCAATCAGATCAAAGGAAAAAATGAAATAGTCTTTGGGTTTGAAGCCCGCCGCGATGTTCATGGCCGCTTCGGAGAAGCGAACACCAAGGCGAAGGACATCCTGTTTGACAATGGCCTCAGGAGGCAGATCCGCAAAGGATTCGACATGGTCACTGAGCTGCCGGTAAAAGGACATTAAACCACCCTCTGATGGAAGTCCGCCTGACTGTCGCGAGCGGTTTTCCTGAACACGGGTTCAAAACCCTCTGAGCGGCATTGACGAATGACGGCCGCGAGATCTCTGTTAATGACAGCTCCCGCCATTTGAGTGACTTCATCTTCAAAGGGAATATCGAAATCGTCCGCGCCGTAGTGTAAGCCCGTCAGCGCGTGCTCGTTTTGCGTGAGAACCGATGTGCGAATGTGTTTGACATTGTCCAGGAAGATACGGCTGACAGCCAGGTGACGCCAGTAATCCTCGCGCGCCAGTTCTTCACCACCCAAAACAGTGTGATCGGGCTTGTAACTCCAGCATAGGAAACTGAACAGACCGCCATGGGTTTCATCTTGCAGGGCTCGTACCCGCGACAGGTGCTCCAAGCGCTCCTCAATGCTCTCATCAAAACCGATGACCATGGTTCCCGTGGTCTGAACTCCGGCCTCGATAATCTGTTTCTGCGCGTCCATAAAATCATCGGCCGTGTATTTCTGAGGACTGTGCCGCTTTCGAAACGCGTTGGTGAGTACTTCCGCGCCGCCGCCGGTGATCCAGTGGTTGCCGGCCTTTTTCAGGGTGGCAGCCGCTTCGTAATAGCTTATTTTGGCTTTCTTGGCCACATACATCAATTCGGCAACGGTCAGGCCATAAAATTCTATGCGCTCACCGTATTTTTTCCGTATATCGCGGAAGAGTTCGCAGTACCAGTTGATATCCAGCTTGGGATTGAAACCGCCGTTAAAACCGACAAAATCACCGCCCAGAGTCATGATTTCATCCATTTTCTCGAATATTTGCTCACGGGACAAAACATAGCCCTCAGGGGAATTGGGTAATCGATAAAACGCGCAGTAATCGCATCTTGCCACGCAGACATTGGTGTAATTGACAATTCGCATGATTAAATAAGTGGCTCGATTGCTCTTGTGGTAGCGGCTTCTCGCGATCCCCGCCCATGTTCGCAACTGATTCAGATCCGCGCAGCGGTACAGCCAGGCGGCCTCTTCCGTGTTAATTCTCTCGTTATTCCTGATCTTTCTGTCTATGTGTTCAATCAAGCTCATCTCCTAAACTGCGCCCTGTATTCACTCGCTATGGATCTTAGCCCTTCCCTGATATTTTCTCAAGCTCATCTTTCCATCTCACGCCGTAAACAAGGTGGTTTGTAAAAAAGATTTGACACGCTATTCCTGACGACCGAACCAGAAGATAAATGGTTCACAGAGTTGGGATCACAGCTTGACCCACTTTACACATCCAGGCATAATAAAGATTCGGAAATTACGAGTGGAACCTCAGTCTAAACACTCGTCATGAAAGGAAATAACAGTCAAACATGAATAGCATTAAATGGAATGATCAATACATTACAGGTCACACAACCATTGACTTTCAACACAAAATACTGGCTGGCATCATCAACGACCTGATTGAAGCAAAAAGGAATGAAGCCGCCGATGAACTCTGGGTGGATGTTGTCGTCGATGAATTGATGAGTTACACCCAGTATCACATTGCAACAGAGACAGAGCTTATGAAAAGCTACCACTATCCAGGCATAACCGACCACTCAAGCAAATACGCCGATTTTGTTCTTGAACTCAAAAAGCTGAGCGGCAAACACACAGCGGAAAAGACAAAACTGACGGATGATCACCTTACTTTTCTGAAAAACTGGCTTGTGGACCACATTGCCGTTGAGGGTAAAAACCTTTGCCGGTTCCTGCAGGAAAAAGAGGACTACAAATTAAATGGAGTTTAGCAATGAAAGGAGCAGGCGGAACTGACGGTGGAATTGAGCGTTTCCCCACTGGGTTGATCGTAATCATCGCCGGAGGTTTACTGTGCTTAAACTCCACTCACATTCATGCTCACTTCTCCCGGGATCACAGCTTCCATCTTCACGGGTTTCACCTCACCGCAGGCATGTTTTTAATTCCCTTTCTGTTTGTAGTGGGTAAGATCTATTTCAACACAACGAATAACCTGGACAACCGCTGCTCTGATTACGACCCCATTTGGCATTGTTTCGTCCATTCGCTTCCGCTTCAAACACATGACAGCTGTTGCAGTGCTAATTATTACGGGTCTCTTATTACGGCTCTCTTGACAGGCAAAGCCGGTCTCTTGGTGAACGCCCCGCAAACACTCAGAAAAACAGGCATTCTTCCAGGAAGTGAAGAAAAGAAAGAAGACAGGTAAACCGTCTTTTCCCATCCCGATTGACATCGACAAGAGGAAACAACATGGCACATTTAGGATTATCTACAACAATTGAATCAGCAGACGTTCTTGAGAAAACCATTCAACGGTTTCGCAAAAAGGGCATTAAGCTGCCCACCTTTGCAGAACTGGAAAAACCCTGCCTAATCGATGAAGCAACGGTGAAGCGACTCGAAGATATCGATCCGCACAGTCCAGACCCCTTGAATCTGTATCGCATCCACTGGTACAACAGGCCGGACAGCAGGGGGTTCGCCGATTGTCCCCACTCCATTGAACTGCCAACGGAACTCACTGGAGTTGAAGCCAGGATCGTGGTCATGGTGGGTGCTCACTTCCCCATGATCGATGCCCATAAAGTACTGGCCGCCTACGGTTGTCTGGCTCCCAGGCTGATTACCGGTCAGTTTGACCCGCAAAAGCACAAAGCTATTTGGCCTTCTACGGGAAACTACTGCCGCGGCGGTGTGGCCGTCTCGCGAATTATGGACTGCCGAGGTGTGGCTATCCTGCCGGAGGAAATGAGTCAAGAGCGCTTTAACTGGCTGAAAAGCTGGTGTCTGGCAGAGGAAGACATCATCGCCACACCCGGCTGTGAAAGCAACGTCAAGGAAATCTACGATCAATGCAACCAATTGGATGTGTGTCCTGAGAATATCATTTTCAATCAGTTTTCTGAATTCGGCAATGCCCTCATTCACTACACCTGCACCGGTAAAGCCCTTGAACACGTCTTTCAAAAGCTGTGTGAAAAAAATGGCAATCTCCATCTCAAAGCCTTTATTTCCGCCACAGGTTCGGCAGGAACACTGGCTGCCGGCGACTATTTGAAAGAGAACTACCACAGTCAAATTGTCGCGGTGGAGGCACTGCAATGCCCCACGCTGCTTTACAACGGCTTTGGGGGCCATAACATTCAAGGCATTGGCGATAAACACGTCCCCCTGGTTCACAACGCCATGAACACCGATTTTGTAGTTGCCATTAGCGATCAGAACACCGATCACCTCTTCACACTCTTCAACATGGATGCAGGAAAAGAGTACCTCCAACAACGCAAACGCGTTCCCGCAAGCACCTGCGAAGACTTGAAATACTTCGGCCTTTCATCTATTTGCAACATTCTGGCCGCCATTAAATACGCAAAGTACCATAAGTTGGGCTCTGATGATGTTTTGATGACGGTTGCCACCGATTCCGCGGAAATGTATCAATCTGAAAAACAAAAGGTTCTCGGCAAGGAGGAATTCGCTCCATTCAATAACATCTGCGCCGCTGAAATCTACAGTCAGTACCTGGCTGGCTTGGGAACAGATCACATGCAGGAACTTACCTACAGGGACAAGGAGCGCATTTTCAACCTGGGATACTACACCTGGGTGGAACAACAGGGCATCAGCATTGAAGATTTCAACAAAAGAAAAGATCCCTCTTTCTGGAAGAAGCTCAGGAACTACGTCGATGAGTGGGATCGTCTTATCGATGACTTTAACCAAAGGTTGTCATGAAAGCAGCCGTCACCCTGAGTTGCCCGAACTGTGGGTTTACCAGCCCCGTTTCAAACGGGCAACTCCTCTTTGCCTGCCCCGATTCCAAAAAGGGCGGACAGCACATTTTGCAAAAAAAGCTGAACCATCCGGTTCCTATACACGACGAAACAAACCCTTATTTGAGATTCAGGGAGTTCTTCTTTTCCTACCATGCCGCGAAATCTCTCGATGTGGATTACAATCAGACCGTGCTGGAGATTGATTCGCGTTTCAAGAAGCTCTTTGGAAAAGGGCTGAGTGCAACCCCGCTGACGAAATACCAACCCGGTTCGCGCTTGTCCGGCTCATTGTGGGTCAAAGATGAAACCGACCAACTAACGGGCAGTCATAAAATAAGGCACGTGGTGGGTTCCCTGATCTACCAGGCCATTCACAAAAACACCATAAAAGACAAAAAACTCTCCATTTACAGTTGCGGTAACGCGGCCTTGGCGGCAGCAGCCGCAGCGAAAGCCGGCGGCAGGGCTATAGAAGTGTTTCTACCAGACCATGTCCACCCGCTGATTGAGAAGTCTCTTGCTTCCCTGGGCGCTTCAACCGTGATATGTCCAAGGCGTGCAGGTGAAACGGGTGATCCGAGTTACAGCGCCTTCAAGACCTCGCTTACACGAGGCAGTTTGCCCTTTTCCTGTTCCGGACCCGATAATTGGTCCAATATTGAAGGCGGCCAGACACTTTTCCTGGAAATCACATCACAATTACAGAGCCGGAACATGCCTGACAATGTCTTTATTCAGGTTGGTGGAGGCGCGCTTGCCTCATCGGGCATTCAGAGCCTGAAAGAAATGCTTTTCTGCGGTAAGATCGACCGTTTGCCGCGTATCTTTGCCATTCAAACGGAGTCGTGTTTTCCTCTGGCACGAGCGTATTTTGCAATTTACAGACAAATAGCGCAGCAATTTAATCACCGAATCTGCCTGCGGTCCACTTCACCGTCTGATATCCTGCAATACACTCAGGAACACGTGGATGAAATCACGGCGGTCACTTCAGAGATCGCGGTTGTTTTTGACCATTCAACGGTTCAGGCCATTTTAACCAACTCCCTCAAGCAGCCCAGCCTGGTTGAACCCTGGCCATCCATTCCCAGGAGCATTGCCCACGGTATTCTGGACGATGTGACTTACGATTGGTATGCCGTCATAAGAGGGCTCCTTGAAACCGGAGGCTGGCCGGTTCTGGTCAGTGAAACCGATCTGAAAGAAGCCAATCAATTCGCACGCCATCTCACGGGTCTACCCGTTGACCACACGGGCAGCAGCGGACTGGCCGGCCTGCTGAAATTGAGTCAAAAGGCGGCATTAACCCGAAATCTAGTTGTTTTTACAGGCAGGGACCGCAATGAACATCGATAAAAGCAGTTTAAGCGTTCATCGTCAGGTACAGACCATTGACGATCTTCTGGAACAATACAGAGACGAACTGGATACGGATTTTGAAGCGTATCGGAATCACGTTTACCGCACATTCAACCTGGCGCTCGTTTACGCAGCGGTTACCGTAAAAAACGATGCGTTTGAAAAAGTGGCCATGGCTTCCGTCTTTCACGCGTTGGGAATCTGGACAGACAACACCTGGGATTACATTCGACCTTCCATTGTGAGCGCCACGAAGTATTTGGTAAAAACCAGGCGCAAGCAGTGGATTCTCGACATCAGTTTCATCATCTCGGAACAGCTCAAACTGTCAAAATGTCGAGGGCCTTTCACGCCCCTGGCCGAAGCCTTCAGGAAAGCGGTCTGGCTGGATATCGCGATGTTCAAGGTTCCCACACGCCTCCCCAGAACCTTCCTGGCGGAATGTCTGGAAGCCTTTCCCCGCTGCGGATTCCACAAAAGAATGCTGGAATTGGGATCCATTTGGGCCAAAAGCCACCCTTTCAACCCGCTCCCCATGTTGAAATTCTGAATGGTGCGCTCTGAAAAAGGGCTGCTCCTTTCTTTGTGATTAATGAAAGAAAGCCGGCATCAACTCTGACCAGCCGCTCTTTCACCTGCGCGCTCTTTCGGTTCGCGCGGCTCAACGCATTTCAGTGTCTTGCTGTGATCCATGTAAAAAAACTTAGGTGGTTTCGGCTTTTCCGGCTGCCTGGTAGGCTTTTTGAAGTTTGTTCAACTTCTTCTTACCCAGCGGGCCCAGTTCGTTGACAGCGTTCATCAATCGGTTGCGGCAGACGTCGGAGCCCACTATTTCCATGCTGTCGAAGAGAGGCGGAGCCACCGTCTTGCCGCAAACGGCAACACGCACGGCGTGTGTTATTTCCCTTAAACTCCATCCCCGCATTTCAGCGATGGCCTGACAGGCCCGGTAGACATCATCGCGTTGAAAAGAGGTCAGTTTTTCAAGCTCCCAGATGAACATCTGAAGGATATCCCTTGTTTCCTCTGCTGTTTTGCCCTTGGGTAAAAGGCGTTCTTTTTCATATTCAAGATCAGAGAAAAACATGAAATCGCAGGCCGTAAAGAAATCACCCAGCTTGTGCAGGCGTTTCTTCATCATGGGCAGGAGCTTCAGGAGAAATTCACGATTAAACCGCCAGTCAACCAGTTCCTGAACAAGCTGTTCCGATTCCATTTCAACAAGGTATTGCTGGTTCAGCCAGGTCATTTTATCCAGGTCAAAAACGGGACCGGAGAGATTGACGCGTTGAACATCAAAGGACTCGACCATTTGTTGAAGCGTAAATTTCTCGGTATCACCGGGATAGGAATAAACCAATAAACCCAGGAAATTGAGCAGTGTCTGGGGAAGCATACCTATCTCCTTGTAGTAGAGAATGGAGGTTGGATTTTTTCTCTTGGATAACTTCGATTTATCCGCGTTCCTGAGCAGGGGAAGATGGTAAAAAACGGGCTTTTCCCAACCAAAATAATCGTAAAGAAGAATGTGCTTGGGCAGGCTTGGCAGCCACTCCTCGCCTCTTAACACATGGGAAATGCCCATCAGGTGATCGTCAACGACGTTGGCGAGATGGTAGGTGGGGAACCCGTCCGACTTCATCAGAATCTGGTGATCGATGGTTTTGTACTCGAAGCGAACCTCGCCTCTCAAAGGGTCCTGAATGACACAGCTTCCCTCTTCGGGTACATTCAAACGCACGGTATAAGGCGTTCCCTGGGCTTCCAGTTCATGGATCTCCTCTTTGGAAAGTGATCGGCAGTGTGCATCGTAGAGAGTGGAGTGCCCTTCTTTCAGACGTTCACCCCGCACGCGGTTGAGACGATCAGCCGTGCAGAAGCACTTGTAAGCGTGTCCCTTATCCAGCAGTTCCTGAGCGTGTTTCGTATAGATTTCGGTGCGCTCACTCTGTCTGTAGGGACCAAACTCGCCGCCTTTATCGGGACCTTCGTCCCAGGTTAAGCCGGTCCACTCAAGGGCATCCAGAATGGCTTTTTCGTATTCTGGCCTGGAACGGTTTTGGTCGGTATCTTCAATACGAAGAATAAAATCCCCGCCAAGTGATTTGGCAAGACAGTAGTTGAACAGCGCGGTGTAGGCCGTACCAACGTGGGGTGCACCGGTGGGAGAAGGTGCGATTCTCGTTCTAACTCTCTTCATGCTTTTTTTTGCCTCGTTCATTTCTTTTTCGCTTTCTTTGCCCACGAATCACGCAGCCCAACCGTGCGGTTAAAAACAAGACCCTCTGACTCGGTATCCCGGCAGAAGTATCCCTGACGGAGGAACTGGAAACGCTGACCGGGAGTGCTTGTTCCAAGTGAGGGTTCCAGTTTGGCATTGCCCATTATTTGAATGGATTCGGGATTGAGATTGGCTTCGTATCCCTCTCCGGATTCCGGATCCGACATGGTGAAGAGGTGATCGTAAAGCCGGACTTCCGCATCCAGGGCGTGGCGAGCGCTCACCCAGTGCGAAGTGCCCTTGACTTTTCTGCCGTCATCGGACCAACCGCCCTTTGTTTTGGGATCGTAAGTACAGTGAACCTCGATGACTTCGCCGTTTGCATCCTTAATGACATCGGTGCAGGTAACATAGTAGGCGTGTTTCAAGCGCACTTCCTTGCCCGGTGAAAGCCTGAAGTACTTGCGCGGCGGATTTTCCATGAAATCGGAGCGTTCAATGTAGAGTTCCCGCGTGAAGGGTATTTCACGATGTCCCGCACTGGCGTCTTCCGGGTTGTTCTCCGCTTTCAACAGCTCTTCTTTGTCTTCAGGATAGTTGGTAATCATGACTTTAAGCGGATCGAGCACGGCCATCACTCGGGGTGCTCTCTTGTTGAGGTCTTCACGCAGGCAGTGGTTCAAAAGGGCGATATCCACCGTACTATCGGCCTTGGCGACACCAATTCGATCACAGAAATCGCGAATGGATTCGGGTGTGAAACCCCGTCTTCTCAGACCGGCAATGGTAGGCATGCGAGGATCGTCCCAGCCTTGAACAATGCCCGCGTTGACCAGGTGCAGCAACTTGCGCTTACTCATCACGGTATAGGTTAAATTCAGCCGTGCAAATTCTATTTGCTGTGGGTGACAGGGAGCGCTGACATTTTCAATGAACCAGTCGTAAAGTGGGCGGTGGGCCTCAAATTCAAGGGTACAGATAGAGTGCGTAATGCCTTCAAGCGCGTCGGACAGACCGTGAGTGAAATCGTACATGGGATAGATTACCCAGTCATCTCCCGTTCGATGATGATGCGTACGCATAATGCGATAGATTACGGGGTCACGCATGTTCATATTGGGAGAGGCCATATCGATCTTGGCTCTCAACGTGCGCGAACCGTCTTCAAACTCACCTTCTTTCATTTTCTCGAACAGTTCCAGGTTCTCTTCAATACTCCTGTTCCTGTAAGGGCTTTCCCGGCCTGGCTCGGTTAAGGTACCGCGGTACTCCCGCATTTGGTCAAAAGTCAGGTCGCAGACAAAGGCCTTGTCTTTTTTAATAAGCTCGACCGCAAAAGTATGCAGGTTCTCGAAATAATCGGAAGCGAAATACAACCTGTCGTCCCAGTCAAAGCCGAGCCAGTGGACATCATTCTTAATGGATTCGACGTATTCAATTTCCTCCTTGGACGGATTGGTATCGTCGAATCTCAAGTTACACATGGCACCGGGGTAGTCGTTGGCAATGCCGAAATTCAGGCAAATGGACTTCGCGTGCCCAATGTGCAGATAGCCGTTTGGTTCCGGTGGGAAACGAGTATGAACGCGCTGCCCGTTTTTTCCCGTCTCCAAATCCCGATCGATGATCATTTTGATAAAATTTCTGCTCTCTTTCTTTTCCGGTGCTTCAGGCGTGCCCATACTTCCTCCACTACATCAAATTATCCTGCGGATCATAGCATTGATAGCGCGAAAATGGCACCTAAAACCTGTTTCAAACTCACTTCAGCACAGGGAGAGACTTTGGGTGCGCCCGTTGAAATCAGGCACAGTGATTTCATTGAGAAAAAGATGGGAATTGAGCTCTGAAGATAGACAAAGCTTCAAGGTCCGAAGACCGGGAGGCCGTTAAACAGCCGGTTATTGGAACTGATAACGACCGGAACAGTATGCTGCGACTCTCTTACTGCGGATCACAGGGAAGAACCTGTTCCATATTGATATGAAGGAAATCCAGAATATCAATAAGTTGACTGCCGCTCACATCCGGCGGCCCCGGTGTTCGCCAGTCGGGGCAGACATACAATAAATCTTCAATGGTATTGCAACCATCGCCATTGGCATCGGCATAGATGAGTCCATCTGATACCAGAACGCGGTATGTTTTGCTGTAGACCGCATCGGATTGGGTATCGACCCGAATTTCAAAATCGGTCGTCTCACTCAAATAGGGCAGCGTGACGGGGTTCTGATTTTCACCGAACACCGTTGAAGTACTCAGGTTTTCCCATTCCCAAGAAGAACCCGAGCAAATGGTTGCTTCAAGCGTTTCGGGACTGAGTCCTTGTACGTGAATGAGCTGCTCGACAACCAGAGGTTGATCGCCAACTGTGACCATGGTAATTCCACTGGTCACGGGCCCTGAGCAGTCATCCCAAACCAGGCATTCGTAATTTCCTTCATCGGTGGTTTGTGCGCCGGTAAACTGGAGCGTAAAAGCGGTTTCACCATCTAAGTTGGAACCATTTTTTCGCCATTGATAACGAAGCTCACCCAGGCCACTGGCTTCAACTGTCAAGGCAGCATTTTCGCCAAAACAGAATTGAGAGGAGGCGGGAAGTGTGTTGACAGCCAGCTCAACAACGGACAATTGTGCAGTGGAACTGGTTACCGACCCACAGGTGTTGGATACAACACAAGCGTAGGAACCCGCATCTGCTGACTGGGCATTGTCAATACCGTAGCTTGGTGAATTGGCACCGGAAATGCCCTCACCGTTATAATACCATTGATAAGTCAGTGTACCGCTGCCCTCGGCTGCGACAAGGAAAGTGACATTCGAACCAGGACAGACGACTCTTGACGCCGGCTGGGTCGTTAAGCTCACGGGCTCGGATACAGTGAGAACCGCTGAGTCAGAAGTAAGAGTCCCACAGGGGTTTTCAACGACACAGTCGTAATGGCCTGCATCTGAGGAATCAACCTGGTTCAAGGAAAGTGTGGCAGCATTTTGACCATTCAGGTTCACTGAATCTTTACGCCACTGGTAGTTCAGGTCACTGCCTTCGGCTGTTACGCTAAAGGTGGCGTTTTCACCCGTACAAACAGCCTGTGAATCGGGTTGGGTCGTTATAGAGGGTGAATCACAGGAAGCAAAACACGATGGGTTCAAGCTGTATTGGGTGACAACATGCGCGTTCATCTGGTTAGCAACACGTTCCGGCGACACGCCATAGGGATGCCCTTCGCCAAAGGTAAACGTGATATTGGACAATCCGCCGGTCAGCAAATGACAGTAGCTCATAATGGTTCCATTGGCACCGCCTACACTGCCTCCCGTAAGACTTCCCGAACCGGGAAGTGCTGTACCACCACACCAACACCCGGAAGATCCACATTCACCGCCATAGCAGGAATCAACCGGATTGGAAACACCGCCAATACCGCCATAACAATGGGTGTGAGGAGAGCTGAAATTATGACCCATCTCATGAGAAACAGAGAGTACATCCCAAACAATGGCTGGATTACTCATGTCGAAACTTCCATCCAGACCCATACTGAAGCCGTACGCGCCGCCGTAATTGTCAAATGCCGGAGTTAAATTACAGCCCGAGGAGCTCAAATTCACATTAAAAGCACCGCGACAGAGTACACCCACCCAGGCAATACCCATGGCCATTGTTTTTCCACTCAAGAAATGAGCCGTTGTTCGGGAGACATCGTTTCGATTGTCATTCCAGTAACGACCAAATTCATACAGCCCGCAAGCGGCATTCTGCTGAGTCCAGGGATCGGTTGTAGACCAGAGGAACAGATCGCCAATGACGAGTGCCGTGTCCACTTCAGATTCGTAAACAACAGATCCATAAGCAATTAGGTCACCCGCGTAATTGGTTGCATCGGTTGTATTACCGCCAAACAAGGCCAGGTATTCCTGATCCGTTTCAATACCAAGTACGGCTGTGTAAGTGGCTCTGGTTCCGTCTATGTGCTCAGGAACCGGAGGTCCGGCCTGGACTGAGTCCACAGTCTTGACATCCTCAAGGGAATCGGATAAACACCGGTACGGTTTTCCCATGGACTTCAATTCGCCTTGTCCTATTTGTCTGGAGGTCAAACCGGAGCCCTTTTGTCCCCCCAACACCCAGAACTCACCGTCCAGGTGAATTAAGCCTCTTAGGGTATCGTCTTCCAGAATACTGAGAACCATCCAGGAGTGCCGTTTGCCGGGCAGCTTGCCTCTTAAATAGACATTTTTAGGTACCGGCAAGAACTGCTGACCCGATTCCGTGTTTAAAATGACGCGACTGTCAGGAGCAAAAACGCGATACCTTTCCAGCGTCACCTGGATTGAACCCCGTTCTTCGGAGAGGTAAATTTCATCCATCTCGAAGGTCTGACCAAAAGACAAGCTCCTCCCAAGCTCCTGTATATCGGATGAATAAAAACTGATAGTTTGTGCGTTAGCCATCAAATTAATAGTAGTGAATAGAATCAGGCAAGCTTGCATCTTTTGGCCCCCTAAAAAAATGTACGGCCTGGATTCTGCAAAGTGCAGGATCCAGACCACCTAAAACAAGCATAAGTGTTATAATTCACTTTAAGTTAGAGCTTAACTAACCATAAAGAAAGTGTCACACTTTCATGAAAAAGAATACAGTAAAAAAACAATTTAATCCAGCCCCAAACTTCAAAATATCACACGGTCACAATGAAGTTTCTTCCCAAGCAGGTCTGATTCCAGCCGCACAGGTTTTAAATCGCATCGGGTTTCAGCAAATTCTTAATGACAAGACCGGGGCTTGGCCTGCTTGATCAGCGACAATTAAAAGTACCCGGCGTTGACTCCAATGATAACAACAGAAAAAACAAACTAGCCCTCCTTTTTATTAATGCACAACAGTACGAGTATGGTAATTCCAAATATATGAAGAAGAGAGTTGTGTATATTCCAGCTGGCATACTGAATTAGCGAATCTGTCATTTTTGTTAAATGAAACGGAGTACTAAAGAACAAATGATATGAATAATTTGAAATAGTTTTGACTAGCGGTATGTCAAAAGGTATAAATCGGGCTCTAGATTCCAAAATTATGGGTAGAATAAAAACAAATAAAATAGAGAGCAGATAGTTTGATCTATTGTATTTTAGTCTACATGATACCATTAAAAGAATTGATGATGATATTGCAGCGATCATGACAATTGAAAAAACCACCTGAATCAAATTAGGGCAAATATAATTAAATTTAACATGCCATACAACTAAAATAGCCACAACAGGAAAAAGCAGAGCCAAAAACTGAGTTATTATCATAAAGAAAAGTATAGAAAGAATAAAAAAGACTTTATTTTTGAATTTCATCAGAATGAGAAGAGAATGCTTTTCTTCTAAAACATGCGACAGAAAATGTATTAGCTGTATTACAAGTACCAGAAGAATGAATAACATTAAAAACTTAACTAAATCTGAAACAAATAATCGGTTTGTAGTACCCCTGTATAAAACATCAATAATTCCAGTTTTGTCAGTCAATATCGTGACATTGAAATATAAAGGCAAAAAGAAAACATAGCAGAGTAAATAAAAAATCAACAGAGTCTTTGAGAAAAAAAACGCCTTCCAATAAAGCAGAAATGAACTTTTTAGCATGGATTTTCTATCCTTTTTTTAATCTGAAATAAATGTCAGAAATATTTTTATTAAAGCCATCATTTTCAATTGTATGGGTTAGTTGTCCATTTTGCATTATTCCAATTTTATTGCATGTATCTCGAACTTCATCCAGTACATGAGAGCTTAAAAGGATCGTAACGTTATTGAGTCTCTGTTCGTGTATTAAATCCTTAAAGTTTTTTCGGGAATCAGGATCTAGCCCATCAGTCGGTTCATCAAAAAACAAGAATGAAGGTTTGCCCAAAAGTGCATTTATTATCAATAACTTTTTCTGTGCTCCTTTTGAATAATCTGCAATGCGTTGATGAATTTCGGTAAAAAACAAACAGTTTGAAAGGTATTCTAGTTTTGTTTCGTCAAGGGGGCTTTCTATACCCTGCATTAAAGATAGATAATCATATCCAGTGATATATCCAGGAATGTTAATTGATTCAGGTACATATCCACAGTAATAGGCAATTTTTCTGCCTTTGATAATATGATGCTCATAAATGGAAACGTCCCCCTTGAACGGTGTCATATTTCCTAAAAGAATATTAATTAGTGTAGTTTTACCAGCACCATTTGGCCCAATAAGACCATATGTATCACCTGCATTTAAGTTTATGTTAATATCCTTTAGAACTAAACGGCTTTTTGTGTATCTGTATGATACATTATTGCATTTTAAGGTAAGTGTCTTTTTCATATCCCCAAACTTGTATACCTCTGTTATTTTATTCCATCCATAAATTCATACTTGAAACAGGCGGTTTTTTCTTCATCTGTTGCAAGTAAAACCTTCTGACCGATAGAAGTGACCCATCTAGATTCTTCGGGCAATAACCCATGCCAAACTCTTTTTCCAGTATATGAATAAATAAAAATCTCACGATTTTTATTTGATTCAAGGATATCTCCCAGCAAAACGCCAATTAGCTTTTCATGATTCATTCCTTCGATTAAAAATACATCCCTAAAATAAAACTGAGTGGGTTTAACAGTAAATTTATCTATTGAAAGCTCTGGTAACTTGGGTTCATGAAAAGAAATCACTTGTTTTCCTGACTCATCGTATATTTTAATCAGGTTATTAAACATACTCGCTGTGATGATAAACCCTTCTTGGTCTACTTTTAAATTAAAAGGGCTCCATATCATAGGCTCGTCTTCTTCTTTTTTAACAATCAATGTATTCAAAAGAATACCATTTGAGTTAAATTTATTTATAAGAATTTCGTCGTAACGATCAAAGCGGGGAATGTATATATTATTTTTGGAATCAACTGCCAAAAAAATACTTGAATATCCAATTTTAAAGGTATTAATAAAGTTTAATTGGCCGTCATAACACGTAACCTGACCAAACATATCCAACACAGCAACAAAATCATCGTTAACACCTATGTTTGCTAACTTGTTGAATTCTCCGGGTCCTCCACCTTTTCTTCCAACTGATTTTGTTGTTTGATCTATATTAATTTTATGGACTTTACACTCTCCTGTATCAACCACAAAAACTGAGTTAGAATTTGAGTCAATTGCTCTTATAAATATAAAATCCCCATCAAGCTTATCGATTAGCTTAAGGTTCGTCATGCTGGGTTGGGAGAACGCTGATTGGGATGTTGGCAAGTTATCGCTAGAACAACTTAACAATATCAAAGGTATTGAAAGTATTATAAATCTAAGAGAGTTGGACATTGAGCCTAAAACCAATAATCCAATAAACACGTCGATTTGCAAGCATCTCTTTCGATTCCACTAACAATTATATTGCCTGGAAATTTGTCATCACACCATTGCAAACATCCAGTGAATTCTATCTCGCTCCGATTTTCTACACTTAAGTCACCACCATGGCCCTCTTCCGCAACTGAAAGCAAAAGTGTGGTAGCACTTAACATAAGAATAAACACAGCCTTTTTCATGTCTCCTCCTTAACCTTCAAATAAGCAATCCACATGCGCCACAAGTGCAGCTCCATGACATGCAGCCCTTTGAAAACCGTCCACGATAGAATCATTCTGAAATAAATCATTGCCATAATCAAGATTCCGATTAAACGCTTCCGCACACCTGATGGCATAAGGTTCAACGCTGAAAACTCCGATAGAACTGAATGCTAAAAACAATATTGGAAATGCTATTTTTATCTTTTTCATAATGAAGCTCCGGATACTAAAATATTATACACTTTTCCCACTTCATTGGACAAATAGTTCGTATTTGCGTATTCCAGTGAAAGTGAGCCAGTGATTTCATTGGAAAGAGAACCACTTTTTTTCAATTTCTGGAAAGGGTGGCCACCTTGACTGGAATCAGGGTCAAGGGCTTAAAAATACGAATTGACGTTGGATAACATACGTTGTCAACTTATCACCTCCTGAATGAGTTCAGGAGTGCAGATTAAACAAATTGATTTAAAAATATCAGGCGGCTTTTAATAAACGCTTACCCAAATTTGGAAATCTTGAATGTGGATCATGCCAAAAGGAGCTTTTAGAACCATTAAAGAAAAATGGAATTAATGGGAAAAAGTAGAAAATTGAAATTCCATCTAAGAGAGGTAATATTTATGCTAATAAATGAAAGAGAGGCAGAACAAAAAGCTGATTGTAGACAGACTGACCCTATGTAAGGAAAAAACAGTGAATTTCAGACTTTCAGAAAGGGATCAGGCAGCTTCCTTCCAAACGTATCTTGTGGTGCAAGCCCCTACCCAAGGTGTGGATACAAGTAAAATTGAAAGTTCAATACAAATCGATTCTGTAAATGATATAAAATTGACACCTGAAGAGAAAGAGAACGATGAAAAGAACGGGTAGAAAAATTATTAGTAATCCAATATCTGTGATGCGTGAACTCGGGGAGAGCTTCGAATATGATGAAAAATTTAAAGTGCCCACAATGTAATACATATTCATTTATCAAAGGAACATTCTTAGAGTTTATTGGTCAAAAAGGTTGGAAATGCAAGAAGTGTCGTACCAGCCTTACCTTTTCACCTGCTAGATCAAAACTCATTATCACAATATGGGCAGGGTTGTCACTGCCAGCCATTTGGGGTCTGCTCTGTTTACCCTATGTATTCAAAGTTTTAATTATTCTTTTCTACTCGTCATACCCTTTATTCAGTAAGGTTGAAGAGCAAACGGTTAAACAAATAAATATTTGTTCTAACGGATCTTCCGGAAAATTGTTATGAAAAACAAGAGATAATTGGCCTGAAATCAATTATTTACGGATTTTATTCAGCTTTTTCTCAGTGTGTACATTGGCTTCCACCTTTGGAAAGGCGCATGGCAATGTAATATCTGCGGCTTTTAACGGATCTTCCGGAAAATTGTCATGAAAAATAAGAAATAATTGGCCTAAAATCAATTATTTACGGATTTTATTCAGCTTTTTCTTAGTGTGTACATTG
>PDUC01000086.1 GCA_002747255.1 Acidobacteriota bacterium
TGCTCCTCTGCTGGTTCAAGTTGCAGGAGAAGGACGCATGCTCGGTCAACTGCAGGTAATATGGCTGCCGGAAGCAAAAGACGGCTGGCGCGAACGGCAGGATCAGGACCCGGAAAAATTACGGCAGAGAATCAATACTACCCAGCGGCGAGTTGCCCTGCTTGAAAAAAAATTTGCAGAAGAGAGCAAGAACGAAAGGCTTATTGCAAAAATCAACCGTGAAAAACGGCTAACAGACCAGCTGCAGTCCCGGCTGCGACAGATAGAAGAGACAGAAAAACTGCTTGCAGAGAAGAAGGTAAACGGTTTTACTGTCCGATTTCGTAAAATCCAGCCCAAACCCGGGTCACAGGAGATTATCCGGCTGGTCGACGAGATCATACAAAAGACCGGGAACGCATCGTCTCGTTAGCAGGACAAATGATAGACAGGATATTATCTGATTTTTATTACGTAACCGGCTCCAGGGTATAGCGGAAATCACAATACCCGGCCCCCTCCATTATGGTTTGTGATCGCTCAAGTCTCAGTTGAGGATGAAAACCGCGGGCAAACGGTTCATCCCGGCAGCAGGAGAGTGCCACGCCATATTCGAGCAGCCCCAGTTCACGATATTTTTCATAATAGGGGCAGCGGGTTATATTAAAATGATAGGTAGTCGCTGTCTGCTCCAGCACCTCCATTTCAAGCGTAGCCCCCTTACCCCATGTGGCAACATCTGCAACCAGATCGGCAATGCTTGTGGTGCCACGCTCTTTTCTGATTGATTCTCCACGCTGAAAAGCTTCCCTGCGGTTAACGTCCTGCAATATCGCAAGAGCTTTCTCCTTACCAATCTCCAATGCCAGAGCCTCGATAACGGGAGCAATGGCAGCTGCCTCAATCGCCCTTTTTTCTATACGGCATAACTCGTCTTTCTTATTCTGCTCTTTATCCACTCAACAATCTCCCTCTTCAAACCAACCAGCGATACTGTTATACAGATATAATAACGCCCATTTTATTTACTCCGAAATGGAAAACAAAATGGGCGACAGATTTATAACAAAACCCTCCCGAGGATATTTTCTCCCCGGACGGGATTATGCTTTTTCCTTTAACAAATCCCGAATCTCAGTAAGAAGGACTTCTTCATTTGACGGTTCTGCCGGCTCTTCCGGAGCTTCCTCCTCTTTACGTTTAAGAGAATTTATCCCTTTAATAGCAAGAAAGATC
>PDUC01000087.1 GCA_002747255.1 Acidobacteriota bacterium
CAATCAATGGCATATCCCATCAACAACCGGTTAAGCCCTGCCCGGAAACTCCCGCAGTCAAAGGCATCATCTCCCCCCCGTAAATCGCTTGCAGACAGCCCCCAACGGATACCGGATTCTTCCGTCCACTGGACAATTTTTTCTATATCGCTACGGCTCAGAAAAAAACGACTGGCAACACTCTCATATTGCAGCAGCTCCAGCACTGCACTACGCCCAAACCTGCCAACAGTAAAAAGAGAGAGAAAAGAGGAAAAAGCAGCAATGGCAGTATTACGCAAATGCAGGCTACGATCAGCAACTGAATGTTCAATATCATGAAAAATTGCCGAGATAAAGGGCGTATACTGCTGAATATCCGGCGCCATCACAACAATCTGCCGCAACTGAAGTTCTTCATCCTCATCGAGAAAACGGAGAATATGCTCCCGTAGCACTTCCAGCTCCCGCACTTTGGAATGACAGGAGACGATATGCAAGGAATCATCTTTTATCAGGGATTCTCCAGTAGAGACTTCACCATAAAGCAGATCCCGCTGCACCACCTCCAGTAAACGTGGAGAACGTCCATTTTCCTGCGCAATGTCTAATGGATCAATATAAGAAGTAAATTCCATAGAGATATCCATCTCCGCCAGAATCTCCTGTAAATCTCTTCCCTGCTGACCAAGAGAGGCAAGCAGAGGGTGTCCCGTAAATTCAACAAACTCATTATCTTTTGCCAGAAGACGATTTTTAAGAATCTCTTTAATCTGCGCTTTTCCATTTTTGAGATCTCCCCAATACTCCTTGCAGGGAGAAAGCAGATAGAAGTGGACATTGCCATGCCGGGCAAAACCAGCCAGATATTGAAAGAAGACAGGCGGCAGAGTATGCACACCAAAAACAGAGATACGGTGCGGCAGTCTTGCCGACAAACTGCCCTCTTCTCCTTCCTCCAGTTTACGCGTAATATCGGCAAACAGCTGCGCCTGATGAACACTCTTCTCCCCTTGAATAAGAAGCCGCTGCCAGAGCGCCATCTGCCATTTTTCGCAGTCAGATGGCGTTGAAAGCTGCCCCTTATCCCAGCCCAGCACCATCTCTCCCCGCATAAGTTGATATTTATCGAAACAATCGGCAAGACGACAGGCAAGCTGGAAACGCTTTATCCCGGCGTTTTCTCCTTGAAGATAAGTGTAAATCGGCTGATATTCCGGGGACTCTATA
>PDUC01000028.1 GCA_002747255.1 Acidobacteriota bacterium
GAGGCTCTGATTCTCTGTCACACTTTTCTACTACTGGATCTCAACGGTGATGGCTGTAATTCACTGGAAGACCTGTGGCTTTTGATTCAAGATTGGCGTGAGGGTACCAATGATGACCCCAATGGCGATGGGTTGGTCGATGTTCGGGATTTCCTGTACATCAACCTGGACGACCCCACACCATGCCCTGCGCGCTCGCTTAAAAAGCCCTGATGCCAGGTTAATTGGGCATTCAATGGGTTAAAAGAACATTCGGGTTGGCTGGATTGAGCCAGCCCGATTGTTGATCGGCTTCAAAGGCCTGATGAATTTCCATCTTGTTCAGCTCAAGCGTGAGCTGTCCTTTTATCGCTCTGATTGAATAATTTGGTCGACCAAACGCCGAACACCATGTCTGAGCGGATCCACACAGATTAAACCGTATCGATCGGAAACGCGCTTGCAATACGTCTCTGCTTCGCTCTCGGTTAACCTGGAGCTATTGACCGCAATTCCCTTCATTTGCACATGGGGGTTGGTCAAACGAGCGGCTTCGAGATTGGCCTTGATACACCGGCCGAGTTCCGGCAGTGGAATATGAGGAATTCCGCGCAGATGCGACCGGCCAATTTCGTGGCAGAGTACCAGCACATCGGGCTGCGAACCGTGTATCAAGCCAAGGGTCACTCCGGCAAAGGAGGGATGAAAGAGAGATCCCTGCCCTTCAATGAGATCCCAGTGATCTTTTTTGTTGGCAGGTGCTAATTGTTCAATGGCACCCGAAATAAAGTCCGCTGTGACAGCATCCACCGATACGCCGCGGCCGGAAATAAAAATACCGGTCTGCCCTGTCGCTCTGAAATCCACATCCAGACCTCTTGACTTCATCTCCTGCTCGATGGCAAGGGTTGTGTACATTTTACCCACGGAGCAATCGGTGCCGACGGCCAGCAGACGCTTGCCTGTTCTTTTCTTCGCGTCGGCAACTGCAAATTGTCTATTGGGATGACGAACATCGTATATCTTTTTACCGAGTTGATCGGCCAGTTCCACAATATCGGGAAAATCGGCCACCTTTCTATGCAAGCCGTTGCCAATATCCAGCCCGTGTTTCAAGGCCTGTTTGAGATAGGGCCGCCATTCATGGGCAATGTCACCTCCGCGATTGGCCAAACCCAGAATCAATGTTTTGGCTCCCCTCTCCACCGCCTCCATCATGTTCAACTCCGGCAAGCCGAGGTCAATTTCACAGCCTGGCATACTTAGCTGACCAATGCAGTGCTCAGGCCGCCATTGGGCTATTCCCATGGAGGTTTTAGCGGCTAAAGGATCTTTTGTGTTTCCAAGAAACAAGAGGTAGGGCGTTGGTATTTCCATGCTGTGCTCCTTTGCTTGTCGCACGGTCTTTTACATGAACTCGCAATGAAACCTGCCAATTGACTGTGCTTTCAATTCAGTGATTTTCTGAACGAAACCACGTCTCAAAACACGAAAAAAATAAAACTGAAACCCAGCCCGATCGGGCGTTGGAATTCACGATCTCAGTCTGAAAGCATCTTCAAACCTCGTTGAATGGAAATGTGAAATGGATTTTGGTCGCGGTTCGCTTGCGCGAGTGGATACTCCGAAAGTGAATGATGACAGAAGAATAGAACCGTTTAAAATGAAACGCGTTCTTGCCCGGAATCATTGCAGGCAGGGCATTGACGGGCCATGACCCGCCAATACCCTTGTTGGGTCGAGGTTTCCTAGAAACTCTTGCTGAAACTGAGGTAGATGTAGCGACCCCTGTTGGAGTGCAGAGCTCCGAAGTAGCCGTGAGCCAGTTGATCAGCGAGAGGCGGATCCACATCACCCACGTTGCGAACGCCCAAGCGAATGCGACTGTCACTCATAAAACCTGACACATTGAAACGATAATCAGCATAGAGATTGATGGTACTGAAGCTGCCGACCGGCAAGGGAACGTACTTGCCATCTACTTTGGCAGTGGTACTGGTATCGTAGACTTTACCGACGTATTGGCTGCTGATTCCAGCACCCCATGGCTTCATTCTCCAGTTGAGGGCAATCCGGGTACGCCACTTGGGAAGACCGTTTTGCTGAAGCATGTCACCCGCGCCCCGAATCGTTCGATCTGCTGGAACAGAGGGATCCCCGGCAGCTTGAGCTTCTAAAAGAAGGGCGGAAATGGAATCGGCCTCTTGATCGAACTTGGTCATTTTCGCGCCGTGAGCCAGCAGACTCCAGGTTCCCCAGGAACTCTTCAATCGATAGGAAACACTGAAATCGATGCCTTCGATGTTTCGAACTCCCAGGTTCATGTAGTTGTTGTTAACCTGGACAACCTCGTTGGTTTCGGCGTCGCGAACAACCGCTGGATCGAATGATCCCTGACTTCGGAGATAGGAGTCGTAAAGCAAGTGGGAGGAAGCGGGTAGAATGGCCACCAGACCGTCCTGCTCGATACTCCATTTGTCAAGCGTGATCACACATTCTTTTGCCGGTGTGAAAACCAGACCGTAAGAGCGGTTGACATCGTCTTCCGTTTCCAAATCGGTTGTGCCGCTGCGCACATCGAGCACGCCATAACTTTGATCCAGAACTGGATCGTAGAGTGTATTGGAGCGAGGGACACCTTCCGCAGTTACCTGAGGGAGTCCGGGAGCACGGAATCCACCGGAATGAGACGCTCTGAAAGAAAGCCACTTTGTGACTTCGTAGAAAAGGGCTATTTTTGGCTTAATGGCATCACCCACGTCAGAGTAGTTTTCATAACGACCGGCAAGCTGTAGTTCCATGTATTGTGTGTCGGTGTTGATAATGGGAAGAATGCATTCGACAAATGCGGAAAAAATATCGCGACTGCCCTTGGAGTCAGGAGTTGGGCTGCTGCCCCATACATCACTTCCTGAAAGTGTAACACCTGTGATTTGATCAACAAACGGATGACTTCCATCCAGCAAGTCGTCGCGGTCATCTTCAAAAGTTTCATGCCGGTATTCCAGGCCAAGAGCCGTACCAATATCACCGGCCCAGTTACTCCAGGCACCGTAATTATCCAGCTTGAAGTCAACCAGCGAAAGGGACGTTTTTGAATCTCTCGATACATCCACGAGAAATTGATCCATTACGCTTTGAGGGTTCAAAGTGGTATCTTTGGTGTTTGGATTGGCGGGATCAGCACCGGTGAAGATGTTGTAGGCTGTTGCGGGATCCGTGCTGTTAACAGCCGCCTGGAAGGCACTGGCGCGAATTCTGTTTCGAGCTAGATCATTGGTTTCTGCAGCTGAATAAAAGGCAGCGGATTCCCAATTCCAATCACCGAAGCTTCCCTTGAAGCCAGCCAGAATCCTGTAGCTGGTGTCGTCGACTTCAATATCCCTGAAGCCCGTATCCAGTGGACGGTAACGCCTGAGGCTGATTTGTTCGCCAAAAGGGTTGAAAGCGGCATCGGCGGCAATCTTAAAGCGCTGGGCTGTCAGGTTATGCGTTTGTTCGCGTGTGCGGTTGGCAGTTGCACTGTAAGCCAACGCCTCACCAAAGAATTCCACGCCGTTATCCAGTTGATGAGTTAAATAGGTGTAAAGATTGTAACGGTCAACATCGGAAACCAGTGACCGCGTGGTACCCCGGTCAAACCGAAGTGCTCGCGGTGTTTTGCCTAAACCGACCATCACACCCTCAACATCAAGGGCTGTCACGATGGAACCGTCCATGTCGGCGGGCTGCAGGTGAAAGGTTCCCATTGACTCGGAACTGAATTCGCCCCAGGGTGTCGTGACACTGCGGTTATCCAGCTGGGTGTCGCCAATAAAAGCTTCCGGCAGCGTGGGATAATATCTCAAGTCATGACTGGCGGAATAAGGCCGCTCTGAGGCCATCATCCCATTGCGTTTGTAGTAGCTGAAACTCATGGTAATGTGAGATTTACCACCATTGAATCCAAAGCCGGTCATGAAATTAATCGGCGTTTCATAAAGTGGCGTACCCTCCGACGCACCGTAACGGGTCTGAACTTTCGTACCCGTAAAATCCTTTTCAAGTTGATAATTTACAACACCTGCTACCGCATCCGAACCGTAAACAGCGGCAGCACCGTCTCTCAAAATCTCAACCGTTCGCAAACCGGAAACAGGTAAGGTGTTGGAGTTGACGGTTGATACGGGCACGTAGTTTTCACTCTGTGTTCCAGGGTGAGTTACCATTCTTCTCCCGTTTAACAATGTCAGGGTGTTGCCCGTACCGACTCCTCTTAAGTTAATGGAAGAAACATCGCCGCGAGCATCGTTCACACCCCCGTTTTTGCCTGCGGCATCACCAAAATTAACTTCGCCAATTTGCGGAATGGATCTGATGAGCTCATCACCCGTTGCCACACTCAGGTTCTTGATTTCCTCAACGCTGATGGATGTAACAGGTAAGGTGCCGATATCCTCTTCCCGACGGATGTTGGAACCAAGTACCACGACCTTCATCTCTTCCACAACTTCCTGCATGTCTTCTTTTTTCTTCTTTTTCTTGACCTTCGCGGACTCTTCCTGCTTCGTCTTTTCAGTCTGCGGATCTGCCGCCTTGCTGGCACTGGAAGCAAGAGCTGCCACGGCAAGCATACAGAAGCCAAGCGTTATCACAATGCATTGGATGGCCTTTTTGTAATGAATCATTATTTCCTCCTCTTAAAATAATCAATGGGTTAAAAAAAGGTTTTGATTAAAGTGACGAACTCGAACTGGTCGGTATTCTCGCACTTCCTCCACATAAAGGCTAATGATACTTTTTTATTGACATATAACTTTTCGTTATATTTTGATGTCGCGAGCATGACAGAGCCCGCTTCGCACTTTATCCGCACACGTAAAATAAATTTAAATCTCCGCAAAGCTATTGTTTACTGTGTTTATGGGCCTCCCCGAACTTCATCCCGTTTGACACGAACTACCCTGTGCGCTCTTTCATGCAGGCTTTTGAACCCATAGCTCCAGGTTATAAGATGAAAAAAACTTGGTATTAGCTTTTCCTGACAGGATGTGTGACAATGCCGTGAGGTTAGCAACATGAGAATAAACTCTTATTCCCAAATAACTTTTTGGAGGAAATAATGACTCAATTTGGAAGAACTCTAACGATCTTGACCGCTATGGTCCTTTATTTTGCCTTTGCCGGCATGTGTTCAGCCGGAGAAAACGGGCCTTCCATTCTGGTAACGGACGTTGGTCAGGGCAACAATGCCAAAATTATCAGAATGCTCATGAAGAAGAACAAGATTGCAAACATAAAATTCAAAGAAGTCGCTACAGAGGCCGATCTGGAAGGTGTGGGCACTGTCATTGTCGGTGTTGGAGCCAGCACAAAGGGACTGGGCGCTGCCGGCCTGGATCTTGACAAGGAAATGGCACGAGCCAAGAAGCTCCTCGACAAGGCGAAATCACAGTCCATTAAAATAATTGGCGTTCACATTGGCGGACCAGCTCGACGCGGTGAATTATCCGATACCTTGAACGAACTGGTCGTGAAATCAGCCGATCAATTCATCGTTTGGGAAGATGGCAACAAGGACGCGTTTTTCACCAAACTCGCCAAGAGCAAGCTCGGTGATCAAGCCAGTGACGAAGATCTCGCCAGCGTATTCCGCACAGTTAAGAGCAAGCGAGATGTTGGCAGTGCCATAAAGGAAACCATCGGTCAATAAGTCCATGCTCTGATAATGGCAACGGGGTGTTTGTCACGATAAAGACCCGTGCTCCCCTGTTTCTGTTTCACAACCGACAGTCTGGTTGGTTCTCTCCAGGGAGGTTATGATGAACGACGTGCAGCATCGAGCTGCGAGCGGAAATCGCTCCAGCAACCTGAAACACATAAAAATGGGAAACATGGTATTCATTGCCCTGTTCGCGACCCTGTTCCACACCGTGACTTTGGCTCGCGAGATGCCCGGTTCAAAACAGGCCAAAGGCAAGCTGGGTATGGTTGCGGCAGCTCATCCCCTGGCGGCTCAAGCCGGTATTGACATGCTGAACCAGGGCGGTAACGCCGTTGATGCGGCTGTGGCGACCGCTTTCGCCTTAACGGTTGTTGAGCCCTTCGCTTCCAGTATAGGCGGCGATGGCGGCGCTTTGATCTATATGGATCAGACCAAGAAGGTCGAGGCATTTGGTTATCGCTGTAAAGCACCTGCCAGTGCCAATTACGAGACCTATGACTACAATGACAAAGACAGCTGGAACAAAACCATCAAGGGGGCAGGCGTACCGGGCATGGTGGCCGGAACCTGCATGCTCCACAAGAAATACGGCCGTCTGCCTCTGGCAACCGTTCTTGCGCCCGCTATTCGATACGCCGAAGAGGGTTTCGCGGCTTCAGAGAAATTGGCCAACATTGTTTTTGATGCCTATGACGTCATTGACGCTCACGAGTCCACCAGTATCATTTTCCTGGATGACGGTCTTCCAATCGATCCGGGCTTTGTGGTTAAAAACCCGGATCTGGCTGCCAGTTTAAGGCTGATCGCAGCCGAAGGGCCCGATGCCTTTTACAAAGGCAAACTGGCGGCTAAAATGAGTACCTTCATTCAAGCCAACGGCGGCCATATCGGCATGAAGGACTTTGCCGATTACACCACGGTTACGGGTGAGGCTTTGAAGACGGCATATCGGGGTCTTCAAATATACAGTGCACCACCTCCTTTTGGCGGGCTTTCTGTTCTCATGAACCTGAAGGTCATTTCCAAACTGCCTCTCGATTACAACAAGCCCTATACCGACCCACAGAACATTCACCTCATGGCTGAAGCGATGAAGGGCGTGGCAAAGGATCGCAACAAAACAGTGGGCGATCCAGAATTCGACACCGTTCCCGTAGACTACATGCTCTCGGATGGGTATGCCGATAAAAGAGCCCGTTTGGTCGATCCCAAACGCGCCATTCCCGGAGATGAAGTACAATCTGTTCTGCCTGATTATCACGATCATCACGGCAGTACCACGCACCTGTCTGTCATTGACGCGGAGGGCAACGCGGTCGCCATTACCCAGACGCTGGGCAACTTTTTTGGCTGCGGTGTTGTCATTCCCGGCACGGGCATTTTGTTCAACAATCAAATGAAGAACTTTGCCAAAAAGCCAGGAGTAGCCAATGCCCTTGAACCGGGTAAACGCATGAGATCAACGCAGGCTCCCACCATAATCACACGCGACGGCAATGTCATCATGGTGGTAGGCACGCCAGGCGCTTATCGCATCATTACCACCATGGTTCAAATCATCGTCAACAACATCGATTACGGTATGTCCCTTTGGGACGCCGTGGACGCGGCGCGATTCAGCGCCAGACACAGTTTTTCCGGTTTGCGGCTAGAAAAGCGATTCCCCGCGGAAACGCGGTCACAGTTGCGTGCACGGGGGCACCAGCTTGAGTTGTACGATGAGTGGGATCTTTACTTCGGCGGTGTTCACGCCATTGTCAGAGATCCAGTCAGCAAAGTGATGATGGGTTCCGCTGACCGCCGTCGTGATGGTGTCGTGATGATCGCCAAGTACAAGGCTGCGGACGACGCGTTTAAACAGTCGCAAACTCACCCAAAAAACTGAATTATGGATCAAAATGGTTTGAAATATTCCATTCATCAATAAACAAGTGAAACACGCGAAGTACCTTGTTTCAAGTGCGCTTGACACGTTATATTTTTCTGAAATAGGTAAAAACCAACTGCTAAAGAGCCATACATTGGAGGAGGTTCATTTTGTCACAGGATGTTATGTCAACTGTTGGTACGTATGAATTGTTAACTTTTGGAGTGATGGTAGCCGTCTTCTGCTTTTCGGCTTTTAAACTGAAATTGCCCATTGGCCTTGCCATGCTGGTGGCGGCCGTCACGGGCGCCATTACAGGGGGCGCTTTCCTGCCTTTGCCCGACTTACTGAGGCACATGGCAGAGGGCAGCTTTGCCTACTTTGACCCCATTCTCATTATTTCCGCTGCAACCATTTTTATGTTCATCATCGAAGAAAACGGGTTGATGAAAACCCTTGCCCGGTGGATGATTATCACGTTCCATCGCAGACCGGTTCTGCTTCTGGCAGCCATTACGGTGATTATCATGTTTCCCGGTATGCTCACGGGTTCATCCACGGCCGCGGTGCTGACAACGGGTGCCCTGATGTCGCCGGTCCTGCTGCATCTTGGCGTACCCAGAGCCAAAACGGGCGCTGTTATCGCCATGGCGGCTTTATTCGGCATGGCCGCGCCTCCCGTGAATATCCCCGCGCTGATTATCGGTGCTGGAGTTGATTTACCCTATGTTGGTCTGGACATACCCTTGCTGGTGATGACGGTCCCTCTGGCTCTCTGCACGACCTGGGCTCTGGCACTGAAACACTGCCGGAACATCGATCTGGAGGTCATCAAGAAGAATCTTCCCACATCGTCACTTCCCGAGCACGGCCCCAAACTCTTCCTGCCACTGCTTGTGCTGGCTGTCCTGATTGTCTTTGAAAGAGCCTTCCCCCACCTGTCCAACATGGGTCTGCCGCTTATTTTCCTGATTGCCACACTGGTGGCGACGCGAACGGGCCATCGCGTTAACTTCCTGAAAATTTCTCAAAAAGCCATGGCCGCGGCCATTCCCATTCTCGCCATCCTGGTCGGTGTGGGTATCTTTATTCAGGTCATGACACTGACCGGAGCACGAGGAGAAGTTGTCACACAGGCAGTCAGACTTCCTCGAGGCTGGTTGGGACTCTATCCTGTCATGGCTTGCTCCCTTCCCCTCTTCGGTGCCGTCTCCTCTTTTGGGGCTGCATCCGTTTTAGGTGTGCCATTTGTGCTGTCCCTGCCCACCAGTTCTCAAGTTGTCATCGTCAACACGGCCGCCCTGTCGCTGATTGCCTCTCTGGGTGACCTCATGCCGCCCACCGCCCTTGCCGGCCTGTTCGCGGCACAAGTAGTGGGAGAAAAGAAGTACGTACGCGTTCTGAAATGGTGTCTGGTTCCCGGTGTCATAACCGCCATTGTGGGCATTCTTTTCATATATTGGGCTGGCCCCATTGGAAACGCGCTGGTCATTTTTTAGGTAAAGGAGTCGATATGTTAAGCTGGATTTATTGGGTTATCGTCGTGTTTTTCGCTTATTTGGTTGTCAGAACCCTCTACAGGGAAGAAAAGACACTGATGCAAGTCAGCTGCGCCCTGGTTCTGATTGCTTTAGTACTCCGTATAATCGGTCTGAAATAAAGGGGGCTGATGATGAAAAAAAACACACCTCAACTTCGCGGACACCTTATTCTGGTTGTTTGCGCTCTTTTTATCGCCATTGCCGGCATCCAGTTGCGGCGTCACCATAACCGCGAACCCGTCTATCCGTCACCATCCCTCACGGAAACCAAAATGCTCAGTGACTACCACGCCGCTCTCAAAGGATCCAGCGGTGACACGGCAGTCTACATCTACGACAGCGGAGTGCCCGGCGGCACCTTACTTGTGCTTGGCGGCACCCACCCCAACGAACCAGCGGGCTTTATGACAGCCATCCTGATGGCGGAAAACGTCCAGGTCACCCAGGGAAAAGCCATTATCATCACCCACGCCAACGCGTCTGCTTTCACACACTGTGACAGTCAGGAAGCCATTTTGCAGCGGTTCACCATTGACACCCGGAACGGTCCACGCTGGTTCCGCGTGGGTTCGCGCTTGACGAATCCGCTCGATCAATGGCCCGATCCCACGATTTACGTCACTTCACGCGGCAGTTTCTGGGATAAACACATTGCCGAATTTCCGGAAGACAAGGAAAACAATCCCGGTCCGGGAGGCACCACGCTGGCCGGAGTTGATTCCAGAAACCTGAATCGCTGTTTTCCGGGGTTACCCGATGGCACGTTGACCGAGCAGGTCGCCTTCGCGATTACCAGCCTCATTTTAAAGGAAAAGGTCGATCTGGCCATTGACCTGCACGAAGCTGCTCCTGAGTACCCCACTGTCAATGTCATTGTTGCTCATCAGCGAGCTGAAATGATAGCCCTCGGAGCGGAATTACTGCTCGACGAACTGGGTATCAAGATCGTTACCGATACGTCGGTCACAGCGCTGCGAGGGCTCTCACACCGCGAGTGGGGTGATTCCACTCCAACTCACTCTTGTCTCATGGAAACACCTGCTCCGTCCATGGGACGCTTCAAAGGACGCACATCGCTCGCTCAAATAGTGGATGGTCAGGATGGATGCTACCGTCGGGCTCAGCTCATTCAGGACAAGCTCAATGCCGCCATTGAAGAGCAGAAAAAGAAAGATCCCGAATTCAGCGAGAAAATCAGAAAAATCGTCAAGGTGGACATTCCCGCCGAAGGTGTTCCTCTGGCAATGAGAATGGGACGCCATCTATCGGGAATCGCTTGTCTGGTGGAGTCCTTCAACATGGAAACCGATTCCGACCGTCAAATTGGTCTTGCCAACCTGCCGAGCATGTCTGATCTGATGGACAACGGCATTGGCAATTACCTGCAAAGCCCCCGTACTGATGAATAAATGAGCATGATGTTTCTCTTTCTGTCCGCAATCTGGGTTGCCTGGATCATACTGGGCGCCTGTTTTCAACACCAGTCTCATCAGCGTTTGACGCGCATCCCGCATCGGATTCTGGTGTCCGGCGGCAGGGGCAAGACGACCCTGGTTCGATTGGTTCATGCCGCCCTGACCGCTTCCGACTGCCCGACAGTTGGAAGGGTAACCGGAGATAAACCCCTCCTGATAGGCCCGGATGGTCGGGAACACGCTGTTCGTCGTCTGGGCCCAGCCAATATCCGCGAATTGCGAAAAATGTTAACATTCGCCTCCAAAGCCCGCGCCCTGGTTGTCGAAAACATGGCCATCCAACCCGAATTACAAGCCACCGTTGCCCGTAAACTGGTTTGTCCCAACCTGGTTCTGATGGCTCCTGACGTTCAGGACCATTTGGAGCTCTTCCCTGCCGATCAGAAGAAGCGAATGGAAACCATTCTGGAGGCACACGACCCCGACATACCGCTCATTCTGCCTCGCGATCACTCAGAGAAAAATTACGCCCTGTGTGCCGATGCACTCGGTTTCTCGTGGCATACCTATTCAGGACCAGCGATCAACTCGCTGCGTCCTTTTATGCGAACGCTGGTCGAAATGGCTCTCACGGCCGTGGAAAGAACATGCGGTCAGGTCAGTGCCAATGCAAAGACGGCTATTTTACGACTGGCAGGTGAACTACAGGGTATTCGGGTCTTTCGCCGAGATACCACGGTCTGGATTGACGGCTTTTCTGTCAATGACCCGCTGTCCGCAGAACAGTTCATTCACACAGCATCCGGAGAAGCCTTGAAACGAGGCTACACCCGGGAAGCGAGACTCTTTAACCACCGATCGGATCGGCCCTCGCGTTTACCGCTCTTTGAAAAGCTGTTGCCATCATCCGGGCCGGTCTGGGTCATTGGCGAGCCCATTCCCCTGCACTGGAAAGCTCGTTTCAAGATGAAGCGAATCAAGGGCTCTCCCCGGGAAATTGTGGCATCTGTTGAATCTCAATTGCCGAATACGTCTCAACCGCACCTTGTTTATTGCCTTGGAAATACCGCGGGCGCGGGTCACGCTCTCAGAGACTGGCTTGGTCTTCACGCGGAGGTGGAAACATGGTAGGTGTGTTTGCAATCGGCCTGGTGGTCGCCTTCCTGACAGACGAAACAACAGGTTTAAAACCCGGTGGTTACATTGTACCGGGCTATCTGGCCATTTCCTTTTATGAACCCGCCAGACTGGCTGCAACACTGCTCACCGTTCTGGGAGTGATTCTCATTTTGACTGCGGCCAATAAAGTGATGCTGCTCTATGGAAACAGGCGTTTCGCCTTTGCCTTGTTAACCGGCTGCGTATTGAAACTGGCTCTGGCCACCACACTGCCCCTCCTGGGTTTTGCTCCCGTTGGACTTCTGATTATCGGCTTTGTTATTCCCGGTCTGACAGGACATGCCTGTTACCGACAGGGCACACTGAAAACACTCGCGTCGGTTGCACTTGCAACCAGCACAACCAAACTCATCGCCATGGCAGTTATAGGATGAAGAAAACGACGCTGTCGTGGCCCAGGCTGGCCGGCCTGCTCGCGTTCGCCACGCTCTCAACCTGGGCACTTCAATTGACTGGCAGCAAAGCTAACTGGCCCGACGCGGAGACTGTGACGGCCATGGAAACGTACATAAAGGCCCAGGAACGTCTTTGGGCAGAGCGAGAGCGACTCATCGATGAGGAAACCAGAGAGGAACTGCGCGTCAACGATCCTTTAAAAACGGGTATCGTAGGAGTCGAGTGGTCTTCCAGGACAACCACTCCGGGTTCACTGGAAGCCAAACGAACGACCGCTCATCCACTTTGGATTACCGTCCTGAGGAACTGGTTCCTTCAAGCAGGCGTCAAAGCGGGCGATACCATTGCCATCGGCGCTTCCGGTTCCTTTCCGGGCATGGTCATTGCCACCCGCATTGCCGCCGAGTCCATGCAGTTGAACGTTCGCTTCATTGGCTCTTTAACTTCATCCAACTACGGAGCCAACATACCCGAAATGGATATCGCCAGAATGGATGAAATTCTTCGCTTATCCGGTCTGCTGAAACAGCCGCCTCTGGCGTTCACTCCCGGCGGGAGCATGGATCTGGCCATGGAACTGGAGAAAGAGGACAGACGGGAACTTTTCAAACGAATGAACGCGCTGGGGTCTCTTCAAAGAATACCGACCGGCCTGCAAGCCAGTATCAATTGGCGTGAAGAACTGCTGCTGAACTCCAAACCCGAACCCAAAGTATTCATCAATATCGGTGGAAGTGCTTCCTGCTACGGTGTCGGTGCCGCTCCCCTTGCCATTCCATCCGGTCTCATTCTGGCTTCAGACCATCGGGCGCGTTTTGAAAGCAAGGGCGACAGCGTCACCTTTCGCGCTCTTCGCAGGGGCATAAACGTCATTCATCTTCTCCATATTCGGGGTTTGGCAGCTGAAAACGGCATTCCCTACGATCCTGCTCAAATCCCCTCACCTGCCATTCTTCGGCTTCCAGACCGGCTCGCGCCGCTGACTCGCATTTTGGCAGGTCTACTCAGTCTCGTCATGGTGATCGCTCTCATCTTCTGGCGCGTACCCAAACCAGGGCCAAAAGACTGGTTTCATAGTGAGGAAATGGAAAAGGCGGTTTAACGTGTTTTTTCCGAACGGCTCACCCTGCTGAAGGTGTGATCATTTGATTTTGCAGCCAGGCATCTCGGTAACGGGTGAAGAAATAGACAACGCAAAGGAAAAAAACCAAGCGAAAGAAAAAGGCGACCTTTTGAAGGTTTAGAGGAGCAAAAAAATGAATATCCAACAAATAATGCGTTTCATGCTGATCGCTCTCCTGTGCAACTGCGCGGGGAAAACAAGTCACCAAACAAAAGCCTGGCTTGAAAAAGACGAGCTCACCGTGGTCGTAACCGATTCAGGGCTCGGCGGTATTTCCGTAGTCGCCGAACTTGAAAAACGCTTCACGGAAAACCGCCACTTCAAAAAGGTTCACCTTGTCTTCTTCAACGCGCTCTTCTCGGCTACCGGCGGCTACAACAGTTTGACGTCCAGAGACGAGAAAATCAGCTACTTCGATAAGGCCCTCTTCAGCATGAACCGGCTTTATCAGCCCGACCATATTCTGGTGGCCTGCAATACCCTGTCGGTGCTGCTGCCTGAAACCCGGTTCGCGCGTCAAAAAAACACCCCGACCCACTCCATTATCGACCCGGGAGTGGAACTCCTCAAAGAGGTTCTCAGTCAATCGGAGACCAGTAAAGTCTACCTGTTCGCCACCCAAACAACCGTAGAAGAGAACAGCCATCGCGCGGCTATAGAACAACTGGGTCTGGATCCCGGACGCATTGTCACACAGGAATGTCCGGAACTGGCAGACAGCATCGAGCGCGGGTTTCACAGCGAAGATACCGAACTGCTGATTATGACCTTTGTGGATGAAGCACTGACCGCCAGTGATCCCGCAAAGAGCGAAGTTTACATCAGCCTCAACTGCAGCCACTACCCTTTTGCCCGGCCTCTCTGGCAAAACAGCTTCCGGGAATACGATATTCAGCCCAAAGCAGTCCTGAACCCCAATCTCGCCATGACACAAGCACTCATGCAGCCCATCGCACTCGATCGCTTTCCTGAAACCGAGGTGCGCGTTTCCGTTGTTTCCATGGTGGAAATCCCGGATGCCAAGCGCAAATCCATCGCAAAAGCAGTTGAAAACATGTCCAGACCCACAGCCAACGCCCTGCTGAACTACGAACACAAACAGGGCCTGTTTTGATTCTTCTCGCAAGGAAATCGTCAAACCACAACAGCGATATTCCACAAACGCCTGAAAAAGGGTGCCATCAACCCTTTTCCAGGAATTCGGCATAGACTTGCTTGAAACATGCTAAAAACTCTTTACAGATATTGGACAAGGGTCGAGAATCCGGATTTAAACCAGCCACTTCAAACATGATGGGTGAGGAAAAGCCCTTGTAATGCGTGGTGCCAGTGCCTTTTGTTTTGGCGGTGAGTTCATCGATAATAGCCACTCCCATGCCGTAAGCCACCAGATTTTTTGCGACATAATAGGTTTGCACGGTAATTTGAGATGTTGATAGCATGCGTGTCATATAGTAATTACTGTGCAGAATATCGGATAAAGGGCCGCTGTCCTTAATGCTGATAATGCGCTTGTTCTCAAGCTCCTTGAAATGGATTCGACTGCCATTATTCTTAAATTCGCCCGGTTTATAGACACAGACAAATTCACCTGAACCGACAGGATGATGAACCAGGCCAACCTGTTTGGCTGGACTGAAGGCAAAACCCAGGTCGATTTCGTATTCGTAAAGAGAGCTGAGCATGTTCTCAAAATGCTGGGTGTGAATGTCAAACGTGACATCGGGATAGTCTTTGAGGAAACGCACGATAGTGTGAGGCAGAACATTTAATCCAAGCGCGGGCATAACAGAAAGCCGAATATGACTTGCCTTGCCTGCCTTTAAATTTCTGGCCTTGTTTTGAAGTGACAGAATCTGCTGGAAGACGCTCTTTACTTCCACAAACAGTTTATGGGCTTCATCGGTTGGGAACAGCTTGCCTTTAGCGCGTTTAAAGAGCAAGTAACCCAACTCTTCCTCCGTTCGCTGCAAAACCTTGCTGATGGCAGGCTGCGATACGTGCAGCAGTTTTCCGGCACCAGTGACCGAGCCCGTTGTGTAAATAGCGTGGAAGACTTCTATTTGTCGCATATTCATGGTATTTATTGATCCTGATCATGAGATTGGGATGATGCGAGTCCCTACCCGACATCATACTTTCTTTTTCCACTTACGCTCAAGGTGTTTTCACGATGCCCAAAATCGCACTCATTTCACAGGCCTGTTCTTTTAACACCAGCCCTATTGACCTGAGTACAGGACCACTCTGAATATGAAAAAAGCAGTATCAATAAAAAGATCCATACCGCACAACTGGATTATAAACTCATATCAAGCAGTATTATCCCGATCAACCTGAAAAACGTCACTCATCACAGGAAATCGATCACCCTTGTTTTTCCAACGATTTCTCTAACAGCTTCAGCATTTTACGCTGAACAGAGAGAGCAGCACAGTAGCGAAGTCGGGTACCTTCCTGCACCGAAAGGAGAATTTCCTGGGGCGGAAGTTCTTTGGGCAGTTTTGCTTTGTAGAGGTTGCAGCTATACAGACTCACATCACGCAAATTGGCTTTGGATAAATCGGCGCCCAGAAAGTTAGACCCCTTGAAGTCTGCCCCTTTCAGATTGGTACCATCAAAAACGGCAAACATGAAGTTGCCGCCGCGCAGGTTAGCATGGCTCAAGTCCACATTTCCGATAATGTATTTGGAAAAGCCCTTGTTCAACTGCACCCTTTTAATGACTTCCTTGCGAGAATCGATTCTTTTTCTCTTGGTCTCTTCCATCTCACCGGTGCAAGATGCTTTCATTTTTGCCATGACAGCCTCCCTTAAACGAGTGCGTTGTATCCACCTACAACTTAACGGATAGATACCCTGTTTTCATGAGGCTTTTCTGGGACTTGTCTACAAGTCATGCAATGGTGAAATCTTCGTCAGCATGAACCTTTTTCAATATCGGACCAGACGGCGAATTCACTGCCACCGGGTTCGCTGAAATGGAATCGCCGACCTCCTGGAAAGGAGAAGATCTCTTTGACTGTAAGCCCGCCGGCTTTTTCAACTTTCGCCTGTGTTTCTTCCAGGTTCTGACTGTAAAGTACGGCTAAAGTGCTGCCCTTTTCCACGGCTGCCACTTTTTCCGATCTGTAAATACCGCCATTAAGCCCCTGATTGAAGAAACACGTATAGTCATCACCATAATCTTTAAAAGACCAACCAAATACCTTTTCAAAAAACTGTTTGGTCTTCGTAATGTCACTGGAAGGAAACTCCAAATAATCTATTTTTCCGTCTTTGCTCATAATTTATCCTCTCAATGGAATCTGGCCAGCATCACGCGGACCCATTTCCAATTATTTTTTTTGTTAGACAAAAGTCTTTTACAGGGCGACAACTTCCTTGATCTCAGGCAGAACTTCCCTGATTCTGGCTTCAATTCCCGCCTTTAACGTGATGGTTGAACTGGGGCAGCCACTGCAGCTACCCTGCATATACACCTGGACAACACCTTCCTTGTATCCGGCAAAAACGATATTGCCTCCGTCCATAGCCAGTGAAGGACGCACTTCATCTAAAACGGCTTTAATGGTTCTTACGGCGGGACTGTCTTCCCCGGCTTGTGCCATGGCAACTTCATCGAAATTTTTCTCGCCACTCTGGATATGTTCTCTAATGGTTTGCCCAATTTCACGAGCAAAGTCCTGCCAGCCAGGACCTTCCTTTTTGGTTACTGTCACAAAATTTTGATAGGAAAAGAGTTGTGATACATGACCAAGAGCAAACAGTTTCTCGGCAAGTGGATTACCCTTGGCTTCCTCGATGCTGTTAATTGAGATGGGAGCCCCATCCACAATTGGGCGGTCCACAATAAATTTAAGGCAATTGGGATTGGGTGTCGGGTTGGCTGTGATGTATACTTTGTCGTTTTCCATGTTAACTCCTAATAAAAATATTGGTGCCATTCTATCTTGATTTAAGGGCTTTTGCTACCATTAGATGAACGCTGCCCACGTGATTTTTCTTTTGCGGTTCTTTCCCGAAGGGCTAATTGGTTTTCGCCTTAAAAAACATCCTGCTAAAAAAAACAGTCTCATCCCAAAGTGTCACCGCTGTGCTTGAACGAGCTGACCTGTGATGTTTCGTTGCGGGTTTGTTGGTTTTATTTGGCTTTATCGCCGCGATCAAACCAGGAAGTTTCATAGCCGCGGACTAAGCACACCGGCAATTCACAGCATGCCTGCCGGTTTCAAAATCAGTCAATGTGAGCTGTATGGAGGAAAAGCCGTCAAGTCTAAGGTAAATCGGCCGAGACGGTATAAGTCGTTCCTTTAATAAGAAAGTCTGTTTCACATATAAAGAAAATAACGGCTTCACCTTCATAGGGAATAGTGGACGGGTTCGCCAGCTGTTCCATGTTGATAAAAGTCCCATTATCAAGACTGATAACGACTTTCAGCCTGGCATTCGTCACACCGGCAGGCTGGTTAACCTTCAGTGTACACTTAATGCGATATCCACTTCTCGTGCGTTGAATACTCTCTTCAGCCAGGTAAATATCGTCAGAAGAGTTCCATGTTTGAACTTTGGCTGGGCCTAAATCACTGCTGTTTTCTTCTTCAAGCTTTTCCATTTCTCCAGAGGACGCATTCTGACCTTTATCCTGGTATTTCTCCAGCTGCCATTTTCCTTTGAGTTTGATGACCTTGGGCTCTTCTTGCTTTTCATCGGGTACGACATCGTTTTCAGCGGACTTTTCAAGTGACTCCGCTGTTGCCTTTGCCCGATCTTTTAATTCCTGATTGTACTTTTCAGTTTTATCAAAGTCGATGTTTTTAGCAGGAAGCATGCTCTTTTCCCCGTTGGGCAAGGTGAAGTAGCAAAAACGGCCTTCAAACCTCGGCATCTCCTTCACTTCAAGCAAGCGACCATCTTTCATATAGAGGAAATAGGATGAATCTCCCAGTACCAGTGTTCCTAAGAGAAGAAAAATGCTAAGCATGTCAGAACCTCCGTTCCATTGGGAATCGCGCTGCCTGTCGAGTTCATACTGTTTTCATATCAATTGAGTGGAAACAGAAGATAAACAATGAGACAACTGTCACATCTTAGACCCACATGCGGGATTGTGTCAAAAACTTTTTACCACCAAGATGATTGGAATCACAGTCATACCAATAGACAGACTTGTAAAAAACGCCTGAATTCAGAGGTCTTTGCTTGTGCCGGCGCGGTTGCGTTTTTTAGATTCGCCTCTTCCCGGAAGAAGAACCGTGGCGTTGCAAAAGAAATCGACTTTGCCAAGACAGTGAGTTTCCCTGAATTCAACGCAACACAGAGGCCGCCTTGCCTGTTCGTCGTCCACTGCAGTCAAAATCCCATGTCACCTGTATTTGATTCAACCTATTGGTTCAACCTATGGACATCCACCAAAGTTATTTTGAACCATTAGAATATCCCGGATGTCTATTTTCCCGTCGCCCATCTCAATTGGAGAGCTAAAGGGATAAATATCGAAATACGGCTCCGCAGCATGCCATGAAAGGAGCATTTGATTTCGGTCCAGCTCATCCACATTCCCATCGCCCTGCATGGGAGGATAGACATCCGATGGGCAGTTTCTTTCATACCGAATCGAAAAGTCCGTCTCTTGGGTGAAATACCCGGTTCTGCCCTCGATGTCATGGGCACTGAACCTGATTCGCACTTGGTCACTCCAAAACCGGGGAACCGTCCAGGAGTAGGTATCGAAAGGTGTTAATCCATCGGCCACCGTCTCCTGATAAGTGACACCTGAATCCAGGGAGAGCTCAATGGAAACAGATTCAACTGCTTTGTCATCATCTGAAACATAGGGCAATTCAATGGTCTCTCCAGACATCAAGGTCTGACCGGCTAAATCTGCGGGGGAATAGACCAACGGGTCCGTATCACCCAGAAAATGAGGGTAGTGCATGGCAATGCAGTGCATGACACCAGAGGCCCAGGCCAGTTCTTCACAATCGATTTGAACAACGGTTTTCCCAGGTACGGCATTTTGCCAAACCGCAAGCGCTTCGTCATTGTGAGCGGTGACGCTTGTATTCGTAAACAAGGGAATGAGAACCAGATCATTGCAGATAACTGAATTGGTGTAGGTATAGTGCGTTCCCGACACACTGCGGGCGGGCACTCTGTAAACGGTTTTTCCTTCTAGAGAAAGCCTCTGAGCCACACTGTCGCAAATAAGATCCTGGGTGGATCCTGAATCCATGGGCCAGTCACTGATGATGACACTGTCGGCAGAGACGGGAATCATCCACATGTCAATATGCTGAGTGGAGTCAATGAAGCCGGGATAGGCCTCTTCAATGGTGGTGTTCAGGTTTTGATATTGATACCAATACTGAACAATTTGAGTTTCTGTTAAATCGGGGTTTTCATTCAGTATCAATTCAGTGGCGTGACCTGCCCCTGTACTCGCACTGGAAAAAAGATGGAAATTACCGCCCCCGTGAATCAGTGGAAGATCGTAGACAGGATGACCAAAAGCATGACCAAAGAATTCTGGCAGAGCATCGTCGGCAGGTCTGGGTCGGTTGTAGGTGTGGTTGATAATGGCACGACAACCGCCCTCATAGACAAACCGGGGTCCGTAATCCCTGATCCAAATGGTATCTGTTTGAGCGACAAGGGGAACAACTCGCTGCGGATCGGCTCCAGCGGCGGTCATGTTGGCTAAAATCGCGTCGGCTTCTATCTGATCATCTGCCATCACAATCACATCCGCGTTTCCCGTGGTTGTAATATGTGCCGCCATTTGATCCAGAATATGCTTCCACGAAGAACCGCCATCATAAGTCAGCAAAATAGCACCGGTAGGATCGTATTCCGCTGGACAAAGAGTGGGAGCCACGGGCGTTTGGTCACTGGAACGCGCTTTGAGCGGCGTTTTCATTAGCGTTGCTTTTTCCCGTGCCGTGAGATACCTTGGAACGGGTTCTCCTTCTGGGTAAGTCTGGTTCGCAAATGCCCCAACTCCAAATATGAACAGATAAATAAACAGGTATTTCATCGCTTTTGTTCTCCTTCAGAACCATTGTCTGCCAGACAGCAATTTAAGTAAATACGGCTTAAAAAGCAAGTATTCTATGCACCGTGTGTGCGAAGATGTGTAAAATAAGAAAAAAGAGATCTTTTTCACTCTCACCTAAAGGAGCGCATCATTGGCCTATTCCGAAGCAAAAATTAAAGAAATCGTTGAAAAGCAGCGATCCTATTTTCAAAGCGGTCAGACGCAGCACTACGCGTTTCGCAAAAAGCAGCTGCAAAAACTTAAAAACGCCATTCAACATCACGAACCTCGGTTGAGAACGGCACTGGCCAAAGATCTCGGGAAATCGGAATACGAAGCCTATGTAACGGAAATCGGATTCTCTTTGTACGATATCAGCAACACCCTGAAAAACCTCAAAAAATGGATGAAGCCCAAGAAAGTCAGAACGCCTGTCTTGAGCCAGCCGGCAAAGAGCTGGGTTAGCCGCACACCCTATGGTGTCAACCTGCTTATAGGTCCCTTCAACTATCCCGTTCAACTCACTCTGGCTCCTTTGACTGCCGCCATTGCGGCCGGTAACACGACCGTCATCAAGACATCGGAATTGACCCCCCATTGCAGTGCCGCCCTGCGGGACCTGATAGAAGAGACCTTCGATCCCGAATACGCAGTCTATGTTCCCGGTGAAGTGCCCGAAACCACCATGCTCCTGAAACAAAAATTCGATCACATCTTCTTCACCGGCAGCCCGCGAGTGGGTTCCATCGTCATGCAGGCCGCCGCGAAACACCTGACCCCGGTCACACTGGAACTGGGCGGCAAAAGCCCCTGTGTGGTTCACGACGATGCCAATCTGGATATTGCGGTCAAACGCGTTGTTTTCGGCAAGTTCATGAATGCGGGGCAGACGTGTGTGGCTCCCGACTATCTCCTTGTACACAGCGCCATTCTGTCTGAGTTTCAGGAAAAGCTGAAAGCCCGCATCCGAACTGTATTTGGAGAAGATCCCAGTCAATCACCGGATTACGGCCGCATCGTCAATGAACGTCATTTTGAGCGCATTTTAGGCCTTATCAACCCGGAAAAAGTCATTTTAGGCGGCCAGTCCGATCGCGAAAGTCGCTTCATTGCCCCAACGGTTATGTCCCGGGTCACGCTCGAGGATCGAGTTATGTCGGAAGAGATTTTTGGACCGGTTCTGCCGATCCTTGAATACAGCTCACTGGATGATATTTACACCGTCATTTCCAAATTACCTCAACACCCGCTGGCATTCTATGTTTTCAGCAGCAGCAGCCAGGTCCAGCAGCAACTGACCACTCAAGTTCAATTTGGCGGCGGCTGCATCAACCACTGCATTCAGCACCTGGTAAACCACAACCTTCCCTTTGGCGGCGTGGGTGAAAGCGGCATGGGCAGTTATCACGGATTGAGCGGCTTTGAAAACTTCTCCCATAAAAAAAGCGTTTTAAAAGCGGCAACGTGGCTTGATCTCCCTTTCATCTATCCCCCGTTTGAAAAGCGAATTAGCTTAATGAGGAGATTGTTAAAATAACCGCTTTTAAAGTAAAATGTTCAGCTTTCGCCTTTCCGTGCGATGGCAATGGGTGGTCAAATGCCTTTCAGGAAGTGCCGCGGGAAACTGAACGACAACTCTGGATTTCCGATCTCATGAATTCAAAACGTTTTTCAGGATCTCCCGCGAACAGACTTCATAGATGGTGCTGAATTCGCGGTTTCGATCTTTCAGCCATTCTGTGTGTGCCTGGATGACCTCCCGGTCTCCTCTGGAGGCGGGTCCTGAATACGGCAGATCGTTTTCCGCGTTGAGTGCCTGCTTGACAGTTTGGTTGATCAGCGGCCTCAGCCACTCGGCAGATAGCTCCGCGTCCCTTGTTATCGGTTCCATCAGCTCCATTCCCTTGCGAATGAAGAGCGGCAGAAAGTTGGCAGCCACCACCGCTGCCAGGTGATATTGAAACCACTGATTACGGGATAGAGAAAGCACTTTTCCATCAAGACGCTGAATGAGCTCAGTGAGCAGTGGCGTAACTTCGGCTGATGCCTGGATGGCGAAAGGCGTTCTTCCGGGAAAGGGCTTAAACTCACGATCCGAAAAAGTCTGCAAGGGATGCATTTTAGCCACTTCGCAATGGTACTTTTTTAAAAAGTCCAGTTTCTCGATAGCAAAGCCGCCTGAACAAACGATGACAATCTTGCCGTCTTTCGCTGCCTGCATGTTTGAAAGGTATGTTTGAATGTCCTTGGCGAGTTGCAGCAGGTTATCATCCTGAACGGTCAGGAACAAGATGGAAGCGCTCTCGAGTAATTCATCCAGGGTCGAGGTGTATCCTGGATGAGTGTGTCGAACCAGATCGTGCACCAGGACATCGGCTTGTATTTCCTCCAGGCTGGCAACCAGGGCATGCCCCAGTCTTCCCAGCCCGATAACGCCTATTTTGTGAGTTGACAGACAAGCCTTAAACACGAAGGGCTGTTTCCTCAAAGTGTTCGCCCCGATAGGGTTTTAGCAGAGGCTCGATTACCTCGTGAAGGTAAGCTTCAACCTGTCGAGCGGCCCTGCCCGTGTAACCCGAAGGTTCGGCCAAGGCTTTTAACTGTTCCAGATCCAGCGGAAATTCCGGATCTTCCGCGATCATGTTGAGCAGTCGATTCTCACCGCCCTCCATTTTTATTTCCCTGCCAGCTTCAACTGAAAACTGTCGTATCTTTTCGTGAAGTTCCTGTCTGTCTCCTCCCCTTTTGACCGCTTCCATCATCAGGTTCTCGGTCATCATGAAGGGCAGTTCCATTTGAACGCGTTTATCGATCATTTTGGGGTAGACCACCAAGCCACGAACCACGTTTTCCAGAATAATGAGAATGGAGTCAATGGCGAGAAAACTCTCTGGAATGGAAATACGCTTGTTGGCAGAGTCGTCCAGAGTCCTTTCAAACCACTGGGTTGCAGCGGTCATGACCGGAGAGAGAGAACTCGTCATGACATAACGAGCCAGAGAGCAAATTCGCTCGGAACGCATGGGATTGCGTTTGTAGGCCATGGCGGACGAACCGATTTGTTTCGTTTCAAAGGGCTCTTCCATTTCTTTCAGATTGGCCAGCAGCCTCAAATCCGTGGCGAACTTGCTGGCTGATTGGGCAATACCGGACAGAACCGAAAGAACTTGAGCATCGACCTTGCGGGGATAGGTCTGCCCCGTTTCATAGTTGCGGCCCTGAAAGCCCATGGCCCGGGTAACTTTCCTGTCGAGTTCAACCACTTTCTCGTGATCACCTTCAAACAAGCTGAGGAAACTGGCCTGCGTTCCCGTTGTGCCTTTCACACCTCTGAACTTCAGGTTCTCCATTCGGTAAATGAGATCCTGGTGATCCATTACAAAGTCCTGAAGCCAGAGCACGGCCCTCTTGCCCACCGTTGTCAATTGAGCGGGCTGGTAATGAGTGAAACCCAAGGTGGCCTTGTCTTTCCACTCCTCGGCAAATTCAGAAAAAGCTCCAATAACCGCTCGGAGCTTCCTGGCCACCAGTTCCATGCCCTGTTTGAGTTGAACCAGGTCCGTGTTGTCGGCCACAAACGCGCTGGTGGCTCCCAGGTGAATGATTCCCTTGGCCTTTTGAGCCTGCTGCCCGTACGCGAACACGTGGCTCATGACATCGTGCCGTGTTTCCTTTTCACGCTCGAGGGCGACATCGAAGTTGATGGGCTCTTGGTGAGCCTTCAGGTCGCGAATCTGCTCCTCGGTAATGGGAAGCCCCAATTCTTTTTCTGCTTCCGCCAGTGCGATCCACATTTTCCGCCAGGTTTTGAATTTGTTCTCGGGGGAAAAGATATAGGACATCTGGTCCGAAGCGTAACGGGCCACCAAAGGGTTTTCATACTTCTTGGAATCACTCATGACTTTACCTCTTATTTAACATTGAAATTGGCTTTGGGGGCAAACTCCATGATCCTGGCGATTAGCAGCTCGATACGATCGACCGGCGTAAAGCGCACCGATTCAGAGTCACTGCACAAACGTGTTGTGTAGAACCCGCCCTCTACAGAGATCAGCTCTTCAAACGCAATCTCGCCCACTCCCATGATGCGCTTCAAACGCGTACCGGAAATGGTATTGCGAACCTGAATGACTTTGGGGCTCAATTGAACCTGAAGCCCCCAAACATCGATCATTGCCCAGAACAGGTAAAACAGGACGAAGAGAGCCACCAGAAAACCCGCACCCAACAAAAAGTAAGAAATCAGTTCCTGACGGCCGTCTTCAAGTAGTCTAAGCGCTTTTGGCAACTCTTCCAGATGCTGCCATTCCTTTCTTAAATGCATGGAAAACAAGGCAAATATCAATAAGTAAATTCCAAATGAAGCCAGTACAAAGAAGCGCGTTTTCACAGAGTGTGTGAAAATGAGAAATTCATCAATTGACTCCAGCTCATCTGTATCGCCTATCGACAGATCGTATGGTTCCATTGCACCTTCCTGTTTAGGTCAAGACTTTGACGAGTTTATCAATCGCCCAGTCCAGCTGCTCCCTGGTAATGACCAATGGAGGTGCCAGGCGAATGGTATGCGTGTGTGTTTCCTTGCAGAGAAGACCTTCTTTGCCAAGTGCTTCACAGAATTTGCGAGCGCCGCCTGCTTCGGGATGCAGTTCCAGACCGATCCAGAGTCCCAGACCGCGCACTTCCTTCACATGGGGTGAATTCATTTTATTCATGGCATCCAGTAGATAGGCACCGTATTCCGCCGATTTCTCTACCAGTTTCTCTTCCACCAGCACATCGAGTGCGGCCGATGCGACAGCGCAGGCCAGAGGGTTTCCACCGTAGGTTGAACCGTGAGTACCCGGAGTGAAGACATCCATAACCTTATCGTCTGCCAGAAAACCGGAAACGGGATACAGGCCGCCGGACAGCGCCTTGCCAATGGTCACCCCATCGGGTTTGATTCCCTCATGCTGGAAGGCGAAGAGTTTTCCCGTTCGCCCCAAACCGGACTGAACTTCATCTACAATGAGCAGAACACGGTGCTTGTCACAGAGTTCTCTCAACCCTTTCAGATAGCCCTTGGGCGGAACGACAACCCCGCCTTCGCCTTGAACGGGCTCCAGCATAACGGCACAGGTGTTTTCGTTAATCGTTTCTTCAACGGCTTTCAAATCACCGTACTTGACAAGGTGAAAGCCGGGAGTGAAGGGGCCAAACCCCGCTGTGGTACCCGGATCGTCGGAGAAACCGATGATAGTGGTCGTTCTGCCGTGGAAATTTCCGTGACAGGTGATGATTTCAGCTTGATCGGCGGGAATCCCCTTTTTGTCGTATCCCCATTTTCGGGCTGCTTTGATCGCTGTTTCCACAGCTTCCGCTCCGGTATTCATTAGAAGAACTTTCTGAAAACCGGTCATTTTCGATATTTTCTCCAGAAGCGGAGGAAATTGGTCGTTCCTGAAAGCTCTGGATGTGAGACTCAGTTCCTTAGACTGTTTAACCAACGCATCAACGATAACAGGATGGTTGTGACCTTGATTGACCGCGGAATAGGCTGCTAAAAAGTCCATGTACTTCTTACCTTCCACGTCCCAGACATAAACGCCCTCTCCCTTACAAAGGACAACATCCAGAGGGTGATAGTTATGGGCTCCAAATTCAGATTCTTGATTAATGTATTCTTGAGCTGTTTTGTGATTCATGAGTGTTCCTCCATAACAAAATCCTGCCTTATCCTGCATTTTTTTAAAGGTCGGGTCAATACCTTTCTTACAGCTTGTTGCAACCTTTACGGAGAATTACTTTTATACACCAGAAAATTTAAAAAGCCGCGAAAATGGCACCCATTGACAGCATGTTCCTGAAAAACCGGTCAGCATGAAGCCGGAGATCGAAATCCACAATGAAAAAAGCATCGAAATGCTGTTTGGGCAGCCAGCATGCTGTTACTGAAACAGCTTGATATCAGCTCAATACGAAAGTCGTTTTCCCTGACTCTGAAAGTTGTTCCGATGATCCAAGCCGATATTGACCGGGTTGCAGCTGCAGGGTCACAGTGGTTCCCGCGCCAAAATTGGATACAAGGTCAATGCTGAATCCGTGGGCATCGACAATTTTTCGACATATACTCAAACCCAGACCGGAGCCCTTCTCGCCTTCGGTTCCCAGGGATGAAAGAACGAAATCGGAAGAAAAGGCATCTTTTAAGGCTCTTTGACTCATACCAACACCATTATCGGCAATGGTGATGGCCAATCCCTGCCGGGAAAGCGTTGTCTGGATTTCAACCTTGCCGCCCCGCGATGTAAATTTTATGGCATTGCTGATCAGATTGTTGAGTAACTGGGAGAAAAGAACCCGATCGACTCGAATTAAGAGCGCATCGTGGATAGAGTAAACAAGTGTTATCTCTTTTTTGGCCATTCGATTCTGATAGACATAACCGCTCTTGCAGAGAACCTCCTTTGCGGAATACCAATCCAGATCCAGTTGAAAGCACCCAAGTTCCAGATTAGACCAATTAAATATTTTCTGATTGTAAGCTAATACGCCTTCAAGTTCGGACAATCCGCGTTTCAGATAACCTTTAGAGGTGAGAGTGTCTCTCCTCTTTGGAAGTACCCCGCTGATCATACACTGCAAGAGCATGACAACCGAGCTGATGGGTGCCTTTAGGTCGTGCGTAATGATGGAGACAAATTTATTTTTGAAGGTAATTGCATGTTTTAACGCGTTCTGGGTTCGGATCATCTGCTCGAAATCAAGGGATTTATTGCGCGCTTTCTGAACAAGATCATGATAGTTCATACTTCCACTGTCGGCTGGTCCCAGCAACAGTAGTTTCACACCGTAAGATTCCGTAGCCAATGCGTTGAACTGATACTCATTCCCGTTTCTGCAGGTCTCGGTCCATAAATCCGAAATGAGCAGCTTTTGTTCCCGCTCTCCTGTCCACAAGCTATGGGCTTCTTTCATGAAAATATCAAGAAAAGGGTGCAGTTTCACCAGATCATATTCGTCTTGATTGAGATCCTGGTAGCACAATACAGGTTTGGACCAGGCTGCCTGTTCTCCCAACAGTCGAAACTTTGAACCCTCTATCCATTCAAAACACGTATAACCCAGCCTGTTGACAAGAAGAATGTCGCTGGTTTGATGTCCAGAGTCAAATACTTTGGAGCTGGCTTCAAGCTGCATCGCGTTGTAACTCTGTAAGAGGTCCCTGTATACAGCCACTTTCGCTGTCGACTCCAGAAAAACAAGCCACCCAATTGGTCCCTCAAAAAAAATGTGAACATCAAAGAAGTGCCTGTTTTTCAGCTCCATATTTGGAAGTGAAACGATGTCTTCCTTAAAAGGGAAATAGTGTTCAAGCGCTTCAAAACAATCACTGACATAAGACCCTTTGTTAATCTGAATACGCGTGTTTTGTTCTATATTCTTTTGATCCAGTACCTTGCCATCCCGATTAATCTTGACAAAAGACGGTGGAAATATTTTCAATTCCTTTTTTAAATAATTGGCTACAACATGGGGAAGTGGATGTGTCATATTTTTATCCTTGCACGGTTTTAGGCTCTGATTCTTTATGTTTTTCTGGACCAAGTGAGAATAGAAGTTATGATGGAAAAAACAACAAATCCGACGGCAAACACGATTTTAAAGGTCTCTTTATCGAGCTGCTTCATAAGGACCGCGGCAAACAGACCCGCTGCCAAAACCATCCAGATAACTGAAAACACAAGTACAAACTTCGTCTTTCCATCCATTAGACACCCTCCATCTGCTTTTGTTGACTCTGTTGATAATCCGCCAACATGGACTGAAGCTCTTTGGCAAAATGGTCACAACGAAAAATCCTGTAGTTTCCGTTGGGAACATGAAACCAGGCAAGATAGCTGTTCCCCAGTCTCAAATCCGTATTTTTTTCGATGATGTATTTGTAGAGACTGAGCTGAAGCGAATACAGATTGTATTCGCATTCATCCAGGTGAGCCACCGGGCCCAGCATTTTTTTCTGATAGGGCGATGATCTGGATATGGCTTTATTGGTCTTCCAGTCCCAGAGTTCCAGCTGTCCGCTCTTTTTGTTGAAGTAGAGTTGATCCACCATTCCGCAAATACCCAGATCGGCATCGCCCACAACCCATTCCGATCGAACGGGCACCAAATTTCGGGATGAATCCAAATAAAACTGCTTGAACATTTTCTGCAGTTCCAGTAACTCCTCGACAATGGAAGCGTCTCCAAACGTCTGTTCCATTTCTTCACGAGAATGAGGGTACTCTTTATTGGCCAGATAGTTTTCAGCAAAACGGTGAAAGTGGATACCCTTTGCGCAGGCAATCTCTTTTTTCAAATCCCACTCATCCAGTATTTGCTGAGCAGAGACGCCCTTTTTTTGAGCGCACCTCAGAGAATGGCCCTCCCTGTCAAAGACTTGCTTGTAAAGGCCGATGAAGGTGGTCACTGAAATCATTTCCCTGTTGTCAATGAGATAGCGATGACCTTCATCCAGATACCTTATGTGGTTAAATTTATTGAGTTCTAAATACGTATTCACAGGAATTCTTTCAGGTACTGATAATCGGGAGTCAACTCACCTTTGTGGACGATGATGGCCGTCTTGATTGGTCGTGGTAAATCGAGTTGATCGAAATCCTGACTCCAATCCACAGTGGCCATGGCGGGAATGAAGGGTTTGAGAGCGTCACAGAACGATTCGGAACTCTCTCTGGATATTTCACAGGGCAGGTTGTCCACAGCGAGGATCACCGGACCTTTACCTTCCACCCCGGGAATGTAGATATCTTGCAGGGGGTCGTAGACATAAGCTGGATTGTCCGAGTGAGTTGCCTTGTAGCTGCATTCAATGGCTCCGCCGATGTCAATACTTATATCGGCGATGACTTCAGGACCATGCTGCCCTTTTTTGTATAAATCCTTCAGCAATTTCTTGGTCACCAGTCTGGGATACTGTTCAGACCAGTAAATAGCGTTTATCAGCACAGAGAGATGTGGAACATACATTTCAAATTTGGACTGAAAAAGCTCGGGCTTGTCGTAATAAGTCTGTAACTCAAAGGGCGAACCGTCTATTCTCTCCGCCATGTGCTCCTCTTTGAAGACCACCTTGTAGACACAGTACTGTCGGCCCACCTGCTTGTTTCTCAGACTCAAACACTCTTCGGGTGTGATTTCAACGACAGGCAGTAAATCCAGAATCTCCTGAGCCCCCTTGGAAACGTTTCCATAGCCGGCTATTCCGAATATGACGGTATTGAGTATGCCGTTTTCTTTGATGTCCTGGGCCAATTTGGCGATTTCACCCTTGGCCTCTTCAAGCGTGTTGTATTCATATGCCATTTTCACTTTTCGAAATCGGCATTTCTCACCTAAAGCAACGTGACGCTTGCCAATGAGGTGAAGCGAATCAATCATGCCGGCATATCCGGCGTGAGCGCCAAAAAACACCAGACGCCGATCCCTGTCATCGACAATTCGTTCATAATCCAGAAGTGTTGACTTACTGTCCAGGATTCTCTGTAACAGCGGCATGGTGTAAGCCTGACCTTTAATGGTGTGTGAAAAGAACGCGTAGACCTTCTTGTCCTGTATCAGTTTGACGGGTATCTCTTTTACCGCAAAGATCATATCGCAGTCACTCAGGTCTTCTACAACTTCAATACCTCTGTTTTTGAAATCCTCATCGGGAAAAATTCTGATGGGAGAGGTTTGCACGACAAAAGACAGTCCATGTTCCCTTTGAAACTCTTCCATGGCTTCCGGCGTAAGAGGAACCCTCTTTTCCCATTTATTCTTGTCCTCTCTCCTTATCCCTATTTTGATCCTTTTCATTTTGCCTCTCCTTTTCACGTTTAGTTTCAATAGCTCCAATAATGGATACGGGCTTTTTAGTCTTACCCTGACTGAGCTATTTTACGGCCCGGTTCCCGTGGTTCTCAAAGGGGAAACAGGGCCTGGATTCTGCTGGTAATCGAGAAGAGTTCTGTTGCATCTTGTAACATAGCCGCAGTCTCCAGCTCTTCTATCTATTTTGCAGACCGTGTAGGCACTTACTGTGCCAAAAGAGGATCCTACCACAAAACAGAGTTGAGTTTAACCCCCGCTTTGTTTATGATCATCATCTCATCTCAGAAAGAGATCAAAACAGAGGTTCGCACATTGGATAAAAGAGCAGCAAAACTCGAAAAACGCTTACGCCACCTGACAGGTAAAGCCATTCACGATTTCAACCTTATTGAAGAAGGAGATCGAATCATGGTCTGCGTTTCAGGCGGCAAGGATTCTTTCGTCATGCTGGACATGCTTCTCCAATTACAAAAAATAGCGCCTGTTTGCTTCGATCTTCTTGCAGTCAACCTGGACCAGAAGCAGCCGGGTTTTCCAGGTCATGTTCTTCCAGAGTACTTTCGTGCCAGGGGCATCCCGCATCACATTGTAGAAGAAGACACCTTTTCCATTGTCAGAGAGAAAATACCCGACGGGAAAACCATTTGTTCGCTCTGCTCTCGGCTGAGAAGAGGTATTCTCTACACAACTGCCCGCCAAAAAGGCTGCAACAAGCTGGCTCTGGGACACCATCGGGATGATCTCATCGAGACGTTTATGCTCAATTTCTTGTACAACGGTATTCTGAAAACCATGCCGCCAAAGCTCAAAAACGACAAAGGCGATCTGGTTCTCATCCGACCTCTGGCACTGGTTCCAGAAAAAATCATCGCAAATTACGCCCAATACATCGAATACCCCATTATTCCAGCCGGTCTCTGCGGCAATCAGGAACATTTCAAACGCAAAGAGGTCAAGGCGATGCTGAGTCATTGGGAAGCGGAGAAACACGACAGCATGTTCGCCGCTCTCCAGAATATTGCGCCCTCCCATATGCTGGACAGAAACCTCTTTTCCTTTCAACACCTCAAGCGCAAAGATCCTACCTGAGACAGCTTTTTCCAACCACATGGAGATTGCACTTGTTGCCTGGAGCTTCTTTCCGTGTTTTAATGAAAAGAAGAGGTTGTTTCAATTTGAACAATCACAGCGAATTCCGCTTCTGAACCCAATCGCATCTATCCACAAAGGCTGCCCGATCAATGAACACCAAAAAGTTACAAAAGAAAGAAGCCAAGCGGCAACTCATTCTGGAGGCCGCCATTCGCGTTTTTGCAAGACACGGCTTTACAAAAACCTCCGTGTCTCAAGTCGCTCGTGAGGCCAACGTGGCCGATGGAACAATCTATCTCTATTTTGCCAATAAAAACGAGCTGCTCACTTCCATTTTCGACGAAGCCATGTCCTTTTTCATCGCTCAGGCAACCGAATCGCTCAACGACCTCAACTCCGCACCGGAAAAATTGAGAAAACTGGCCACGCTTCATTTGAGGAACCTGGGCGAAAACGAAGATATTGCCACGGTCTTTCAAGTGGAATTGAGGCACAGCATTCGAATTATGAAGCATTTCTCCCAGACGACGCTGAGAGCTTATCTGAGACTCATGGAGGAAATTATCTTGCTTGGGCAGAAGGAAGGCAGCATCAGACGAGAACTGGATCCCAAAATTCTCGTAAAAGTCTTTTTCGGAGCCCTTGATGAAATGACTACCAACTGGATCTTGCGAAAGAGGGATTACCAATTAAAGGAAATGGTTGAGCCTGTATTGGACATCCTGCTCAATGGCATTGTTCCAGCCGAGGAAACTCCTTCATGACGCTATTGAGTATTTTATCCATATCCATTCTATCCAGTGTCTTTACAGTAGTTTTTTTGCTAGTCCTCTACAGGTTTGTGCTGCATGCCTATCTCATGAAAAAGTTCGACGCGGAAGTAGAAGCGATGAAACTGGACTTTGAAAAAGGGTTGCTGGAAACAGGAGAGGAACTACTGCCCTCTTTTCGTTCTGAATTGGCGGAGGCCTTTGCCCTGGAAGTTGAAGAGTTTTTGCCAGAGTTCAGGAAAGAAGTCTCGGAAGGCTTTAAGGAAGCAGGCGAGGAATTGCTGCCGGACTACAGACGAGAAGTGGAAGAAGCCTTTGAAGCGGCCCTCATAAAGACACTGAGTGGAAAAATCGTGGAAAAAACAGCAGTCAAAGTGGCTCAAACAGGTACATCCATTGTGGGAACAGGTCTGGAAATGCTTTTCGGGAAAAGACCGCCCAGGTAAATGTTCACGGTCTGCAAAAGCTCCTGTCGGCTCTTGAAAACGCGATAACAACGATATCTCCAAAGTGATTGAAACGCAAACCTTCAAACAGATGCGCGGCTCATCGATCGAAACCCTGCCAGTCAGTCTCCTCCTCTTCACCATGATAGGTTTCAAAATGATTGAAGGCTTCATGCCGGAGTGTTGCCTTTGATGTCAAACCTTGCTGAGCCCGTATGGAACTCGTGAAGAGCCCGCCTAAAAAGCTGAACACGACAATGACCATCGTGGAAACCACAAAATCCTCACTGTGTTGAGCAATGAACTGATCTATATTCAGCATTTGTTTCCAGGATCCGTCAAATGCTTCAAACGCGGCAAGAGACCAGATGGTTATGCCTGTCAACAGACCCGCCAGAATACCGCGTAAACTACCTCTGATAAAGAGTCCAACTGTCAATCCTCCCAAGACCCATATGAAAAGAGGAACCCACTCGTGCCGATATGTCCAATCGCTGTGCGGTTGTATGGCGGATACAAGAATGCCATCAACCACAGAACTATCCCGACTCAATGTGAAATAGTTAAAGAGGAAAATTGAACCAACAATGAAAATGAAAGCAACTGGCATGGCGAGGAGCAATCGTCTCATATACCATAAGACAAGCGCGGCAAGAACGAGCAAAAGAACAAGGAGAACCATAGCGAACAAACCAAGCAGCGCGAGCACAACAGGATTCCAGTCTTTGACTTGGTCAACGAGTCCTTTTTCGACTGTAGTTTTTGCGCTTTCTTCCACACCGGGTTTGGTTCTGTCTATTTTTAGTTTCAGTGGATAAGCGTGTTGGCGTTCACCAACTTGAAATAACAGGGTCAATGTCTCTGGAAGAAGCTCTTCACGCTCAGGATCTGTTGCGTGCAGCGTGAAGTGAATGAACCCATCTTCCGTCACGTTGCGATTGTCCAACTGAATTTCAAGAAAAGGCAATTCACTTTCATTTTCTATAGTGACATGGACAGGAACAAGGCCGGTTTCATGCACCTGGGGGCAGTTTACTTTTACACGTATAGCCGTTGAGCCTGGAACACTGAACTGCTTTTTATCCACGATCTCCACTTCGCAAAGGTCTTCTGTTTCAGTGAAACGACCGAGGGTGAAATTTTTGGAACGTCTGACTTGACCTGAGCCTCCTGGTTCCAGCTTAAGTCGATACATACCCAATTCGTCCGCGACAACCCGCTCTTCAAAGCCAGTGGCCCGGACCGTAGCTCCCGCGACAGGTTGGTTGTGGTTATCAGACACCAGCCCTTGAATAAGGATCTCTGAAGGCCTTCCCTTTTCAAGGGGAACGGTAACCTTTCTGTCTCCAAACCCCGGTGCGGTTACCTGCAGTTCTATCTGATAGCCTGCCGACCCGGTATGGAGTGAGGGGAAGCTCTTCAAACAGGGAATGAGATGCCGCTTCTCAGCGGGATATTGCTTCACCAAATGTCCGTTTTTATCCCATTCTTTCCAAACATAATTTGAAACCGCCCCATCGTCCGCATGGCAATGCAGAATGACGCGTTTTTTCTGAGCATTCTCGTGCCAGAGTGTTTCAATGCCCCTCTTGCTGGATTGCCTGGAGCCTTCAGTATAAACCCATTCAACCCTTTGTTTTATCTGACCGTTGGGCCACCATGTCTCTTCAAGACCGTGTTTCTTTCCGTTTATAAAATGGCTTTTTGAAACCAGTTGACCACTTTCGAGCCACTTTCTGGTTACACCGTGTTTCTTTCCGTGAGCATAATGGCTGCTCTCTATCCTGGCACCGCTTGAAGCATAGCGGGTCTCAGCTGTTTTCTCTCCGTTCTCATAAACTGTTTCCGTCTTTTGAGAAGAACGATCAAGCCTGGTCCAAAGACCAATTCGTCTGCCAAAATCATAATCACCCGACTCAATTAACACTCCCGACTGATTGTATCTTTGATAGGAACCATGGTGTTTCAGCTTGGAGTCCATTTGAATGACAAAGTACCGCTCCTGTATTTGCCCGTCGGGAAACCTGTAGACTACCTCTTTAACCTGTTGAGCAAATGATACAGGGAAGAGGCCGCCAAAAATCACCCACAAAATTAGTGTTTTTCTCATTCATGCACCCTGTTCATCATCATTCTTCCCGAAGTGAGAAATACAGCGGTGCCCTGGTTACCGACAAGGGAACCCACCTCAGGCCTGGGAAGACCATCTTGAAAAAACACCGCTGGGCAGCGGCATCCGTTCTGATGCGGTCACCATTTCACCGGTTTCAATGGAATCCATGTTGAAAACCTGACGCATCATCTGGGACAGAACCAGCCCTGAAAACCCGGGAGAATGACAGCTGAGCAGCATAAATTGAAGATTGGGAGTCAGTTTTTTCAGGGATTTCAACAACTCCAGCAAATTGTCTTCAATTTTCCACGTTTCACCCTGATTGCCCCGTCCATAAGTGGGCGGATCTAAAATCAAACCCTGATAGTTTCTGCCTCTTCTGATTTCTCTTTTCACAAATTTCACCACATCGTCCACAATCCAGCGAACGGGTTTTTGGCTCAAGTTGTTGAGCTCGGCATTCTCCCTTGCCCAGCTCACCACGCCCTTGCTGGCATCCAGGTGGGTTACCCGGGCACCGGCCTGAGCGCAAGCCAAAGTGGAACCGCCTGTGTAGGCAAAGAGATTGAGAACCTCCAGCTCTCCCCTTTCCGAAATTACCTTCTTCAGCCAGGACCAATTGTCTGCCTGTTCCGGAAAGAGCCCGATGTGACCAAAAGGTGTGAGTTTGGCCTTAAATTGAAAACCGCCCCATTCCACGATCCAGCTTGATGGGAGTTTGCGATGGAAATCCCAGTATCCGCCGCCTTTTTTCGACCTGACATGAGTGGCATCCACGGTCTGCCATACCTCTTTCGACAGAGAACAATCCCAGAAAGCCTGAGCGGCTTGCCGTCGAACGCGAAATCCCGCTATTTGTTCTAGTTTCTCTCCATTCCCGGAATCGAGTAATCGATACATCAAAGGTAACTCCCCTTCCCAAACCCAATCTGTTTAGAGTGGATACAGAGAAGTATCGCGATAACTGAGGACCGTTACAAACGAGCCGTAACACCTCATCCTAGCCCAAAACACGCTCCTCGACAATGCCACTTTGCTTTTTCGGCAGATCAGCACAGAGGAAAATATGAGCCATTAGTCAAGACAAAGCATTGCAGATACGATCCCGCTAAGCTAAGATCTGCTTGGAAAAGGTGGTCTACGCTTTTCACGGTGTTCCTACAGCCAATAATCCTCAATCGGGCAGTTTAGCCACGGCGAAAGCTGCGGTGCTGTTGAAAATGCCGGTGGTTCAGTTCAATTATTGGGAATCACAACCCTCTCGGGAATGAACCACAGGCACTACCAACATCAACAGGTTCCATCAGAAACTCGCATGTGGTTTTTTAACTGACAGACTTGGGATGACTGCTTTAAAACGCGATTCTTTAACAATCAGAGGTAATAATTTGCAAGCTTATCATCAACCCGATGAAATCAGAACGGCAACAAATCGCCTGCTGGATATTTTGATCGACTATTACAGCAGTCCGAAATCTTCCAAAGCTGTCAACTACCGTTCAAAGGAAGAACTGGTCAAAGCATTTTATCAGGGTGAGCCTCCCAATGAAGAACGCCCTCTCGATGATGTCCTAAAAGAGTTCAAGGAAAGCATACTGCCTGCTTCGGTCAAGACATGGCATCCGCTCTTTATGAACCAGATGTTCGCCGGAGCGTCATTCCCCAGCATTATCGGCGACCTCATGGCCTCTATGATGAACCCCACCCTGGCTACCTGGGAAGCATCACCTGTGGCAACCATCATCGAGAAAAATGTTTCACAATGGATGGCGCAAATGATGGGACTGCCGAAAGGGAGTTGGGGCATTTTCCTGCCGGGCGGATCTCTCTCCAATTTAATCGCTCTCACCATCGCGAGGAACCAGTTTTTTGGCATGGATATCAGGCAAACCGGAATCCCCATGGAGAAAAAGCCCGTGCTCATCTGTTCAGAGGCCTCCCATTACTCCATCGCCAATGCGGCCAATATTCTGGGCCTGGGATCCGACCATCTGCTCAAAATAAAGACCCGAGTCAACGGGTCAATGGACACGAACGACCTGGAAAAACAATTGCAACAATGCGATCGCAACCATCAAACTCCTTTCGCGATCATCGCCACCATGGGCTTAACCGTTTCAGGCTGTTTTGATCCCCTGGATGAAATGGCAAGGATTTGCAAACCAAGAGGTATTCACATTCACGTCGATGCCGCTTTCGGCGGCGGCATGGCACTAACCCAAAAAGGCAAAAGACACTTCACGGGAATCGAACACGCCGATACGCTCACCTGGGATGCCCATAAAACCCTGCACATGCCGCTAACAAGTTCCGTTCTTTTACTTCCCAATCCACAATTACTGAAATCCGTCTTCTCGCAAAAAGAAGCGACCTATCTCTTTCATCCTCAACCCGAACATGAAATTGAAGACCTGGGGAAGTACACACCTCTGTGCGGCAAGCGCTTTGACGCCCTCAAGCTGTGGCTGCTCTGGCATACTTACGGAACAGAGAATTTTAGAGAACAAGCTGAAAATCGCTTCAAGCTGACAGAGGATTTCGGTGCCTACTTGAAATCCACAGAGGATTTCCACATGGACTACCAAAGCGAGTCACCTATCAGCTGTTTCCATTGGGCTCCCAAAGAGTGGCAAAAAGTCGATCGCAAACTCAGAGCCCCCTACTCGAACAAATTACACAGGACCATCAGAGAGGAAATCAAACAGGACGGCAATGCCTTCTTCAACATCGCGTTGTTAAATGGTATGGATCAATTCCGCTTTATCCTCATCAACCCCTTAACGACTCTGGACCAATTAAAAGATCTTGTCTCTGAAATCAGGGCAAGAGCTCTTGCTTACTGCAACAAACATCCCCAACCTTTTGAATCATCAGGAGAACAACGATGAAAATCATTGAATGTGTACCCAATTTCAGTGAAGGACAAAACCTCACTGTCATCAACCAAATAACAGACGAAATCAAAAAAGTGGAAGGCGTCACGCTCTTGGATGTCGATCCCGGTTTTGACACCAACAGAACGGTTGTCACCCTGGTCGGAGAACCGGAGCCCGTTCTGGAAGCGGCATTTCAGGCCATTAAAAAGGCATCTGAAGTCATCGATATGAGAAAGCATCACGGTGCCCACGCACGCATGGGGGCAACCGATGTCTGCCCTCTTGTGCCTGTAGCCGGTGTCACCATGGAAGAGTGTATTCAACACTCACACACACTGGCCAAACGAGTGGGCGAGGAACTGGGCATTTCGGTTTTCCTCTACGAGCACTCTGCCACCAAGGAGGAGAGAAAAAATCTCGCCACGGTTCGCGCCGGTGAATATGAAGGTATGGCTGAAAAAATACAGACACCTGAATGGAAGCCGGATTACGGGCCCACCAAGCTGAACGAAACAGCCGGTGTTACAGCCATTGGAGCCAGAGATTTCCTGATCGCTTACAACATCAACCTCAATTCAAAGGACACAGCCATTGCCAAAGACATCGCTCTCGATATTCGCGAACAGGGCCGACGCGCGCGCGACGAAAACGGCAAACTGATACGAGACAAAAACCGCAAATTTGTTCGACAGGAAGGAAAACTGAAGTGCTGTAAAGCCGTTGGCTGGTTCATTGAAGAGTACAATGTCGCTCAGGTTTCCATGAACCTCACCAACTTCAATGTCACTCCTGTGCACAGAGCGTTTGAAGAAGTGAGAGAGGGAGCCCGAACAAGAGGTGCACGCGTAACAGGCAGCGAACTTGTTGGTCTCATTCCTCTTAAAGCCATCCTGTCCGCGGGAGAGTATTACCTCGCCAAACAGGGCAGAACGGCAGGGATACCAGAAAAAGAGATCATCCACATTGCTGTTAAATCACTGGGCCTGGATGACTTGACGCCCTTTGACCCCAAAGAAAAAATAATCGAATACCGCATCAAGGAGCTCTACGGACCTTTGGCCAGCATGAGGTTACATGAATTTGCCGATGAAACCTCTTCTGACAGCCCGGCCCCGGGCGGCGGAAGCGTTTCAGCATACGCCGGTGCCATGGGCGCGGCTCTGGCCTCCATGGTCGGCAACCTCACCATGGGCAAGAAGAAATGGCAGCCCCTGTTCCCCACCATGGATCAAATAGCCTGTGAAGGTCAAAAAATTAAAGATGAACTGTTGGGCCTGATTGACGAAGACACCGAAGCTTTCAACAAGGTCATCGATGCCATGAGGTTACCCAAAAAGACCGAAGCTGAAATATCAGCTCGAAACACAGCCATTGAACATGCCAACAAGCACGCCACCCATATTCCCATGAGGGTTTTAAAACTCTGCGCCAGTGTTCTCCCTCTCGCTCATGAAGCCGTCTTGAAAGGCAACCCCAATTCCGTTTCCGACGCGGGAGTGGCAGCCGAAATGGCAGCCGCTGGAGCCAATGGGGCAGCCATGAACGTCCTCATTAACCTGAAAGGAATTGAAGACGAGGCGTACTGTGCTGAAATGAAGCAGCAAACCGATGCCCTTTTAATGGAAATCGAAAATCAACTGAAACTCATTCGAGAAGATACATGGAGCCGCTTGAAGAGTTAACGACTACCCATCAACTTCAAATGAAACGGCCTGTTTTTCGGGATGACGGTGTTCTGTTATTTCCGTTGTCCCGAAAAAACAAAAACGAATACATTATATTTCCATAGAGATGTCATGCTATTCGAGTTACAATGAGCCTAACAATCCGGTTTCTGGATATACTGAACAGCAGCACCTGTTCACTTCAATTCAAAACCTCTTACCTTAAAAAGTAACTGTTGCCACTCTGTCCACAGGGCGGTTTGGGAAAAGCGTCTCTCTCTTTCTGGCAAACGCCGTTCGATCATTCTATCGCTGTGCCAAAAAGAAAACCACACGACTTCCACTCCACTTCCGCCCAGTTTCAGACTGTCTGCAGTTGTCAAAAAAAAAGTTCACATTAAATGGAGGATCTTCAATGGACGAAACCCAATATAGAGAAGCACTCACCAGCGTGGATGCAGCCTGGAGACACATGGAAGATCCCACCAATCTGATGATGGTTTCGGGGATCATGCGTCTGGAAGAAAAACTGGAAAAAGATAAGCTGATCCAGGTTTTCAAGCACGGCTGGCTTATCTACGACCGCATGAAACAGCATATCGAAGACACGCCCCTCATCAAAACTCCGCACTGGGTGGAAGACAAACCCTTTCATCTGGAGAACCACATGATTTGGGAACAACTGTCCGATCCCAATGATAAGCAAGCTCTGCATGCCAGAATGAATGAACTCGTCAGCACACCTCTTGATTTCAATCAGGCCTTATGGCAGTGCCATATTTTTGAAGATTACAAAGGCGGCAGCGTGCTCCTTCTGCGTATTCACCACTGTATAGCCGATGGAATTGCCCTGATCGGCGTGCTTCTCAGCCTTACGGGCAGTAGCGTTGAAGAATCCCTGAACTTGCATATCGAACCCCGAAAAGAAAAGCACTATCCCCATTTAAGCACCATCGGTTACATGTACCGGCAGGCAGGTTCAGCCATCGACACCGCGAGAAAAACCACGACTCGTCTTTTCCACACCACCCTCAACACAGTCGCCCACCCCAGTCGCCTGGTGGGTCTGTTAAAAGCCGGCAGTGAAGGCGGCCTATCCATCGCTCGCCTGATTTTCAAGAACAATGACCCGAAAACCATTTTCAAGGGCAGGTTGGGAAAAGAGAAGGTTCTCGCCTGGTCTGACGCCATTCCCCTTGCGGATGTCAAGAGGATCAGAAGAAAAACAGGCAGTACAGTCAACGATGTTTTGTTAACCGCGTTGAGCGGGGCTCTGAACCGCTACCTCAGGGAAAAAGGCGAAGTGACCGAAGGCCTGGAAATCACCGCGGCAGTCCCTGTCAACCTGCGCAAGCAGGAACATTCCGGACAGCTCGGCAACCAGTTCGGCCTGGTTTTCCTCACGCTTCCCGTGGGCATTGATGATCCGCTGGACAGACTCTTTGAACTGAAAAAAAGAATGGATCATTTGAAAAACTCGCCAGAGGCCATTGTGGCTCTTGGCATGCTGAAAACACTGGGTCTGGCACCCGCCGAGCTGCAAAAAACGGTGGTCAACATCCTGAGCCAGAAAATTACGAGCGTCATGACCAATGTTCCGGGACCGAGAGAAAAATTTTACCTTGCGGGAGTTAAAGTAAAGGATATGATGTTCTGGGTTCCCTGCTCGGGCAAGGCCGCCCTGGGAATCAGTATCCTGAGCTACGGAGGCGATGTGCGCCTCGGTTTGGCTACCGACAGGAACCTTGTTCCCGATCCGCAACAGATCATTCAGGGTTTTTACGAAGAATTCCAGTACTTCATGGATCTCATACGTCAAGTTGAAGAAGAATAACATGATCGATATTACCAGTCAAAAAGGCTTTGACGCGCTCTGTCGTGAGTGTGAAAAACAGCCCTATCTCGCCATTGACACCGAGTTCATCCGGGAACGCTCGTTCTTTCCTCAACTGGCCCTGCTCCAGATCGCCTGGCCAGGCTCCGCCCCGATGCTGATTGACCCTTTGAAAATCGATAACTGGAAGCCGCTGCACAAAATCCTGCTCAATCCGAACGTAACCAAGATCTTTCATGCCGGCAGACAGGATATCGAGATATTCTTTCTGCAAATGGGAACCATTCCCACGAATCTATTTGATACACAAATAGCGGCTTCCTTCATGGGTTACGGCGAACAGATCGGTTACGGCGGTCTTGTTCAACGTATGCTGGGAGTGGAACTGCAAAAAGGCGACAGTTACACCAACTGGTTGAAACGACCCTTGACGGAAAGCCAAATTGCCTATGCGAGAAACGATGTCCTCTATCTCATCGAGATCTATGAAAAACTGGTGAACAGGGCGAAAGCTCTCGGACGACGGCAGTGGATTCAAGAGGAAATCGATCACACCTTTGACAATGAACTGTTCACACCCAATCCGAAAAATATGTGGCAAAGAGTCAAAAAGAACCAATCACTGAAAGGCAGAAAACTGGCTGTTCTGCAAGAATTGGCTATCTGGCGCTACGAAACGGCAAAAGCAATCAATAAACCGCTCAGGTTTGTCCTGAGAGATGAGGTGCTGATCTCGATTGCTCACCGAAAACAACTCGATACGGTGAGTTTATCCCAAATAAGAGGTTTCCAACCGAAATTACGCAAACAGCAGGCTGCGAATTTGATCCATGCTTTTGAAAAGGGGTATTTCAAGCCGGAAGAAGACTGGCCCAAACGCAGTGAACGCCCCAGCGGTTACTCTTCTGAAATTGAACTCATCGCCGAACTAGTCTGGATCCTGGTAAAAGAAGTTTCCGCCAAAGAAGGTGTGGCAGCCACGTTACTGCTCTCTAAAAAGCAATTGCCCGGCTATGTTTCGGATTTTCTCAGAGGTCAACAGACCGAATTTCTGACAGGTTGGAGAAAAGAACTGATCGGCAGCAAACTGGAAGCGCTTCTCAATGGCAAAATGTCGCTTTTTATTGACAATGGCCACGTTGTTTTCCGCTCGAGCTGATCGGTTTCAGCGGGTTGATCACGGGATCAAATCCATCAGCAACCTGTAGACCCACGTTCCAAGCGCGACCAGGAGCAGAAAAACCACGCTAAATTGCCTTGTTGCAGAAGACAAACTTTTCCAGTACGAAGACCACGATCTGTGAAAAACCCCCGCCAGAACGGCGAGAAGGACAAGCAAGTACGCCAACGGGTTGTAATGCCATGCCTGCTGCCATTTTCCCTGTGACAAAGAGAGGCAGGCTCGAGTCATTCCGCATCCAGGACAGGGAATGCCGGTCCATGTCCGAACGGGACACGGCGGCAGGAACTCCAAACCCGCCACCGCGGTGTGATCGCGAAAAACAGACAGCAAAAGCCCGCTGCAGCACAGGAAAAGAAGAAAGAGCCGTGCGATGTGTTGATCTTTAATAGACGCCATCTGAATGATAGAACTTGTTGATATCCGCTTGTTGAATGGCGAGTGAAACAATACCCAAACCGAAAAAGGTGAGGAAAATGCATAAAACAGCCAAATCACTGTTAACCAGCAGGCCTTCCCGCATCTGAATTTCATTAATGCCTTTGGCCATTTTGTATTCGTAATAAATAGCATAAATACCGCAGGTGATGATGGAAAGCAACAGCCAGAGCACAAAGGAATACTCTTCCCTGTTGAGCCAGGCATTGAGTACTTCCATCTGTTTGTATTGCCAGTACAGCCCCCAAAGTCCACAGGTCAGCAGGGTTAGAAGAATATCAATTGCCACAGAGCGAACTGCCAGTTTTTCCGGATAAGGAACCATTGTTACCTCCATATAATTTCTTGATTAAACACTGTTTGTACCGTCACAGCACGTTAAGCAACAGCTTATGGATGTCATACGTTTGGCGTAAACCAAAGGTTCTAAAAAAAGATCCCATTGGGGGGTTCAGTAATTGAAACCCCGGCTGCCGCCAGTTTCAGAGTGGCAAAAACCACTCCCAGTGCAACTAGAGTTCCAAAATGCCGATGTAAGGGAGATTGCGGTAATACTCCGCATAGTCCAGACCATAACCGACGACGAAATGGTCTTCAATGGTGATACCGGTGTAGTCAATATCAATGGGAATCTCCCTTCGGCACGGTTTGTCAAGCAAGCTGCAGACTTTGAGTGATGCGGGTTTACGGAAACGAAGTAATTTGAGTGTTTTTGACAGTGTTCGACCCGTATCGACGATGTCTTCAACGACTATGACGTGCTGATCCTTGATCTCCGATTCAAGATCGGTAATGATTTTAACACTGCCGCTTGATTCAGTGGACTCACCGTAGCTCGAGGCCCGCATGACTTCAATTTTCACGGGCATGTCTAAATGACGAATCAGATCCGACAGGAAGACAATGGACCCTTTGAGCAGACAAACGGCTATAATTTCCTTTCCTTTGTAATCGCGATTCAGTTCACTGGCTATCTCTTTAACTTTAGCCTGAATCGTTGCCTCATCAACAAGAACGCTTTTTATTTTCCCCTTCATAAAAGCTTCCCCCTAAATTCAAGATTAACGATTCGTCAATTATACCTTCATTACCCTCAATCCGGCAGATAAAGTTTCATGCCGGATCCCGTATTACGCTCTTTTCGACAAGGGGTGAAATGAAGCGTGTATTTTCTTTAATCTCTCATGTGAAACAGCCGTGTAGATCTCTGTTGTACTGAGGTTCTCATGTCCCAACATCATTTGGATGGATCGCAGATCGGAGCCGTGATTCAAGAGATGAGTCGCAAAGCAGTGCCGAATAACGTGAGGTGATACTTTCTTTTGATCGATACCGACCACCAGAGCGTATTTTTTAATGGTTTGCCAGAATGCCTGCCGCGTCATTTTACGACCAAACTTGTTGAGGAAAACACCGTCGTTGGTACTTTTTAGCAGCAAAGGCCGACTTTTTTCCAAATATTTGACTAAAAACGTTTTGGCGCTCTCCCCAAAGGGAACCGCCCGCTGTTTATTGCCTTTACCCACCACAAGCAGGTAGCCCGCTTCCAGGTGAATATCGGAAAGATGGAGCCCAATGAGTTCACTGACTCGCAGCCCTGTGGCATACAGCATTTCCAGCATGGCCTTGTCGCGACAGCCCAAAACGGTATTGCCATCAGGCGCACCGAGCAATTTTTCCACTTCTTCTTCATTGAGTGTTTTGGGCAGAGACTTCACTTTTCCGGGAGGAGAAATCAGGGTCATGGGGTTGTCTTCAATGATTCCGCCTTTTTCCAGAAACCTAAAAAAAGCTTTTAATGAAGAGAGTTTCCTCTGTTGAGATCGAATGGAGAGCGCGTTTTCTTTCATAAACATCGTGTATTCTGCAACATTTTCACTGGTTATACTCTGGACTTTTTCGCTTTGAATTAAATCTACAAACTGTTTTAAGTCGCCAAGGTATCCATCTACAGTGTGTTTTGAAAGCCGTTTATCGAACTTCAGATAAACCTTAAAACGATCAAGGGCGCGAGCTGTCTGCATCTCAATTACCCGCGCTTACAGCCTGCCAATACTGGAATGACAGTTCTTTCACTATGGCTTCAATAAGAACGGGCTTCATAAGCACCGATTTTATGCCATGACTAAAGGCAACCTCCCGATCCTCCTTCTTCATAAAACCCGTGCAGAGAACAACGGGAATTTCGGGTCTGATCTTCATAACTTGCCTGGCAAATTCAATGCCCGTCAATTTAGGCATGACAAGATCCGTAAGAACAATATCAACCTCGTCAGGAGATTGTTTAAAGGCCACCAGAGCTTCGAGGCTGTCAGTGAAGGAAAGGACTGAAAAACCGTAACTTCTAAGCCCCTCGGAGATAACTTCTACCAGAATTTCCTCATCATCGAGAAACAGGACCCTGATGGGTTTTTCCTGTTTTTGGACGGGCAACCTGCCTGGGGAGTCCGTTTTGGCAAGTTCAGCTCTGAAGTAGGGCAGAATGACAATAAATACCGAACCTTTTCCGAGTTCGGATTCAACATAAATGGAGCCAGAATGTTTTTTCAAAATATCGGCCACGGCTGAAAGACCCAGACCACTCGCCTTACCTCTTTCTTTTGTTGTAAAGAAGGGATCGAATATCCGATTTAAGTGTTCGGGTTCAATACCGTCTCCTGTGTCTTTAATGCTGATTTTAATAAACTGATCGTACTGCTTCTGCTTTGAAACTGCTTCCGGCACTTCATTCGCATCTGCCAGATCAAGCTCAATCTTCAGAGTTCCGTTTTTACCTCTCATGGCGTAAGCGGCATTGGAAGTCAAATTGATGAACACTTGATGAAGTTGAGCCGGATTGCCGAAAACAGGAAAATAATCCCGGCCCATTTCAACTTGAATGTCAATGGCTTCAGGTAGAATGCTCCTGATCATCTTTAAAAGCCCCTTGAGCATCAGTCTCAAGGATATGGGCACATAGGATCTGGATTCTTCATTTGTAAAGGAGAGAACTTGTTTGACTAAATCGGTCGCCCGATCCGATGCCTCCATGATGTTGAACAAACACCTTCGGGTATAATCATCTTCCGTACTTCTAAGGGCCAGGCTTGTAAATCCGGAAACAATACTCAATACATTGCTGAAATCGTGTGAAATACCGCAAGCCAAGGCTCCGACAGCTTCCATTCTCTGTGCCTGTATTAACTGGGATTCAATATCAATGAGATCATTGAGATATCTCAATATCCAGGTTAAACCGGTTAGCTCATTTGCGGCATTGAACAATGGCACGACGGTCGTTTCGACTTGAAAGATCTCATTGCTTTTGGTTGTACAAATCAGATGGCCGTGCCAGCCTGATCCATCGTGCAAATCAATATCGAGATCCTTGAGGATATGGTCTGTCGTTTCTGAAATGGAGAGAAACACGGGTTCCCTTCCAACCATATCAGAAGCGCTGTACCCCGTAATTTTCTCAAAAATGCGATTGACTCTAACAATCGTTCCGTGGATGTCTGTTTCAAAAATAGCTAAATGGCGGTTGTCAAAAGCCACAATGGGGTTCATGATTCCTTCCAATATCCTTTTTTCAAATTTGAGAAAGCGCTGGACGACAGGCGGCTTTCACTGATAAAGAAGCTCAAAAGCACTGCGAAATCTAACCTCTAACAACATGCAGCCCGTCTCTCTAACTGTACGGCAATTCTTCTTTTAATCTTGAGGCTTGTGTTCTACATCCATAGAACAAAATGGGCTTGGTTCACAATGTATGTTACTTTGAGTTACAGGTCAAGCGCAATCCTCAATACGGCTGCGTCGTTAGAGAAAATGACTTTCTTGAAACAGGTTTTTGGGCTTATCTCATCAGCGGCAAAGTTTCCCTAATTTCGCTTGTCCATTCAGAAATCAAACATAATAGGATAATAGTTTGAAGTCGAACCGGAAATCAGTTAAGCTTGGGATATTGAGCAGCCACCTGCAACTGCGATTGAGATTGTTCAACTTATTTTCAACAATCTGTTTAAAATTAAACCGTAAGGGGCCATTATTGGCCAGGAGTTAAAAATATGAATTGTGATATTGCAAACCTCGAACCTAAATGCGTATGGAAACACTTTGCAGCAATATGTGATGTGCCGCGACCTTCTAAAAAAGAAGAAAAAATGGTTGAGTTTATGCTGGCTTTCGGCAAGGAACACGGTCTTGAAACCCATGTGGATGAGATCGGCAATGTTCTTTTTAGAAAACCAGCAACTCCGGGAATGGAAAATAGAAAAGGCATCGTTCTCCAGGGCCATCTCGATATGGTTCCACAAAAAAACAACGACACGGTTCACAACTTTGAAACCGATCCTATTCAGCCATACATCGATGGAGACTGGGTAAAAGCGAAGGGAACGACCCTTGGTGCCGACAATGGAATCGGTCTGGCAGCGGCCATGGCTGTGCTTGTTGCAAAAGATCTGGAACACGGCCCCATCGAGGCTCTTTTCACCACCGATGAAGAAACGGGAATGACAGGTGCATTCGGTCTTAAAAACACGTTCCTGAAAGGTGACATCCTCATTAATCTCGATTCTGAAGACGAGGGCGAAGTCTTCATAGGATGTGCTGGCGGTGTTGACACGAATGTGGAATTTTCGTTCAAGAAAGAACCCGTGCCCGCAAATCACCGCGCTTTTCAGTTAACCGTTAAAGGACTCAGGGGCGGCCACTCCGGTTGTGACATCCACCTTGGCAGAGGAAACGCCAACAAAATTATGAATCGGTTCCTCTGGATGGGAGAACGTGAATGCGGCCTCAGGATTCACCACGTTGACGGAGGGAGTCTTAGAAACGCGCTTCCCAGAGAATCTGTTTCCACCGTTGTACTTCCCGCTGATAAAGTGGATGATTTCAAGAAAAGGTTTCATGAAGTTGAAAAGCTGATTCTCAATGAACTCAGCTCCACTGAACCGGGGCTGACATGCATCATCGAGCCTGTTGCTCTGCCTGATTACGTTATGGACACGCAAACACAAACGCGTTTTGTCGGTGCAGTATACGGCTGTCCTCACGGTGTTTACAACATGATTGCAGATATGCCGGAGATAGTAGAAACATCCAACAACCTGGCCATGATTAAATTCAAGGATACCACTATTTCAATCGGCACACTGCAGCGCAGTTCAGTAGATTCCGCAAAAGAAGACCTGGCCACGATGATTCGCTCTGTATTTGAATTAGCAGGTGCCGACAAAATTGTTCACGAGGGTTCTTACCCCGGTTGGAAGCCCAATCTGAAATCGCCTGTCCTGGCTACATCAATTGAACAGTACAAAAAGTGTTTTGGTGTTGAACCGGAAGTTAAAGTCATTCACGCCGGTCTTGAATGCGGACTTATTGGTGATGTTTATCCCAACATGGACCTGATCTCATTCGGCCCAACCATTCGCAATCCCCATTCACCAGACGAAATGCTGAATATACCCACAGTCACCAAGTTCTGGGATTTCACAGTCGAAATCCTGAAGAATGCACCTGTCAAGTAAGGACAAACCAGATAAACACAGCGCGTGGCGCAGCACTTATGCACGACCCGCTTAACAGAGACTCCTGCATGTTGATTATCAAACAGCAGGAGTCTTTTTTTCTCTTTTTGCAATCTCATGGGTTCCCAACCCGATCATTGAAGTGCTCTACCCAACATGAACGATCGCAATGGAAGCGGAAACGGGACAATTACCCTTTTTACAAGCCAAAAACGGTTGACGCATTGCGCATTTTGCACACATTCGAGCGCAACAACAACACACAGAGTTTGTCATGGAGCATTCGCACTGTTGGAGTTCAACAACCATGTCTGTGAGTCCATGGTTTTATCTCGTAAAATAAAACCGCTCATCGACTTTGGTGAGTTTGGGTTGGCTCTTAGACTGCAAACAAAATCCATCTGAAAAACACAGTGAATGCATAGATATCTGCTTTACTTTTCGCATTCAGGCAAAAAGGCTTTCTTTACAATACACGCCTGGCCTTGTTACAATTGCATTCAGCTGTAGAGCATTTGGTATGGAAATATGTCTCATTGCTTATAATTCATCCCATTTAAACTGAATGGTAAAACCATTTGTAACAATACAGCAATTAATCCCGAGAAAAGAGAAATTAAATAAAATTGAGTAGAACTGTATGTTCCGTTCCCAGTCACAGAAAAACAGTTCGGTACAAGATTGATTGGGAAATTCAGACTTGACATTCTAAGATTAACAAATGAAAAGCGTTTCCGCTTTGAATGAGAGTGAGATGGTATGGCATTTGGCATTATTGTAGTGACCCACGGGAAAACAGGTATCAGCATGGTTGAAGCAGTGCAGAATATCCTGGGGCAGAATTCGCGTTTAGCAGCAATGGGGCTGGATTGGGATATTGATTTTGAAGACGCCAAGCGGGAACTGGGAGAAATAGTCACTGAAAAAAACAATCAGGAAGGTGTTCTTATCTTTACCGATATGTTTGGTGGCACGCCCAACAACATTGCGCTGGGTTTTTACAAGAAACCAGGAGTTGAAATTGTTTCAGGAGTCAACTTACCGCTTCTGATCAAAGCCCTCACACTTCCTGAGGACACAACAGCAGAACAAGCCGGTCAATTGCTAAAAAAAGAAATTCATAAAACGATCTATATAGCCGGTGATTTATTGGGGTAAACTATGATTGAAAATAAAGTTGAAATTGTAAATCAAAAGGGACTGCATGCACGCGCAGCGGCCAAACTTATTAACCTCTCCCATACGTTTGAATCAGAAATACTCATTCAAAAAGGAGATAATGAAGTCAACGGCAAGAGCATTCTGGGTTTACTGATGCTTGCAGCACAAATGGGGTCCCTGTTAACCGTTAAAGCTGACGGTCCAGATGAGAAAAAAGCGCTTGACGCAGTCTGTAACTTGATATCCAATAAGTTTGAGGAGAATAAGTAAACAACATGACCATTCTCAAAGGTGTAGGAATCAGCAACGGTATTGCCATAGGAAAAGCATTACTCATCCTGGACGAAGACCTGGTCGTCATAAAAGAACACGTCTCCAAAAAGAAAATAGAGAAAAATTTTTCCGCTTTTAAAACAGCCGTGCAAGAGGCGAAAAAGGAAATAAGAAATGTCAAGAAACAGCTGAAAAGCAAAATTCCCGAGGAACACGCCTTTATTTTTGACACACACATCATGCTCCTTGAAGATACAACGCTTCACGCAGAGACCCTTTCCTTCATGAAAAAGCAAAGCTGCAATGTAGAGTGGGCGTTCAATCAGGTTCTGATCCGGCTTTTGAGAGAATTTGAAGCGCTTGAAGACCCTTATTTCGTGGAACGCGCCAAGGACCTGGAAGATGTAGGCAAGAGAGTTCTGCGCATTCTCCTGAAGGAAAAAGAGCGCAAACTAGGAGATCTTGACGAAGACATGGTGGTTATAGGCCACGAATTCGGACCCTCAAACATCACCACTTTTGATAATCCGCATATCAAGGGCTTCGCCACAGATATCGGTGGTCAAACGACACATACCGCAATTATTGCCAAAGCGCTTAAAATACCGGCGGTATTAGGCCTGCACAACATTACCCGTCAAGTTACCACCGGCGACCTTTTGATCCTGGACAGTCTCAAGGGCGAAATCATCGTCAATCCCGATAAAAAAACGCTAAAGCTCTATAAAAAGAAACGAGACACTTATCGGAGTGAAGAGCTGGGATACCTCGAAGAGATCATGCTGCCGTGTGTTTCTAAAGACGGTGTCAAAATCAATCTTCAGGCCAATATTGAAATTCTCACTGAAGCCAACACCGCAATGGACCACGGAGCTGAAGGAGTGGGACTCTACCGCACGGAATTCTTGTTCCTGAAAACGGCGCCCTACCTGCCCACAGAAGAAGAGCATTTTGAAACTTACTGTCAAATGGCCCGCTCCATCGGCGACAAAGTTCTGACTGTCAGAACCCTCGACCTGGGCGGTGAAAAGTATTTTCATCAAACGCTCATTCACAAAAAGGAAAACAACCCGGTTCTGGGCTTGCGAGGTGTGAGACTCTGCCTGTTCAAGAAAGACATTTTCAGAACCCAATTGCGCGGTTTGTTGAAAGCAGCTCAGCTTTTTCCCTCCATACGAATCATGTTTCCTCTCATTACCGGTTACAACGAGCTCATGGAAGTGCTCGCGTTTTACAAAAAAACCAAAGAAGAACTTCAATCAGAAGATCCGCATTTCAATGCCGAACCCGATATTGGAATCATGATTGAAGTTCCCTCAGCAGCCATGATCGCGGATTACCTCGCCAAGGAAGTGGACTTTATCAGTGTGGGCACAAACGATCTCATGCAATACCTTCTGGCCATCGACCGCGGAAACGACCAGGTCACCTATTTATACGATCCATTCCACCCCGGATTTATGCGGATCATTACTCAAATTGTCAAAGCCGCTCAAGAAGCCAATATCCAAGTTTCCTGTTGCGGCGAAATGGCATCATCGCCTCTCTATGCATGTATGCTCATTCATTTAGGGATCAAAACCCTGTCCATGAATCCGGCCTCCCTGCCAAACCTGAAACACTTCATTCGATCCATCGATCTATCGAAACTCAGGGAGTCCGTACCCTCCATTGTCAATAAGCCCAATGCCAAGGAACTCAGACAGCGATACCTCGATGCCATGAAAAAAAATCTCGACAAGATTGACTACGATCATTTCTTTGGAGAAAGGTGCTGAATTACAAGTGAGCAAAGCCAGCCCGGGATCGGGCCATCATATTGAAAAGGAGTCCTCTTGTATTTTGTAAAGTTGCTATTCGTTCTGACGCTTGGCTGTTTAATGGGTTGGACCATCCGCAAATACACACCCCATCTTCTGGGAAAAAAAGACAAAAAACGACCCTTCAGCTGGCCTTGGGTTGAAATTCTGTCGGCACTTTCTTTTTTGCTCCTCTTCTTGAATCTTCCTTTTCACTTATCATCAGCAGGTTGGTATCTCTTCGCCGCTTACTTGATTGCCGTCAGTTCTACAGACTTTCTCAGCAAGTGCATTCCCGACTCCCTGTTGTTCAGTGGGACAGCATTCGGTTTGCTCGTCTCGTCCTTGACACCTGCCTACATCAATCGTTTTCTCTCACAGAGTTCCTATTTAGATTTATTCCATATGGACCTCAACATGTGGCAATCGGGTCTGATTTTGAGCCTGGCCGGTGCGCTTCTCGGACTTGCCATGCTGGAGTTCCTGCGAAGAACCATGCGCCAAATGACCGGAATGGAAGTCATGGGTGTAGGAGACAGTCTGCTCTTAATGATGATAGGCAGCTTCATCGGCCCAAAAATGGTCTTTATCGCCATTCTGCCCTCGTCTCTGATTGGCATCGCCATCGGGCTGTATTTTAAATGGAAAGAAGGCGCGCCACACTCCCCTTTCGGACCGGCTCTGGCCCTGGGAGGCTTTTTACAGTTACTCTTCTGGCGCGAAATCGAGGCAGCCATCGATGGCTTTTACCGTTCACTCTACAGTATGTCAAAAAATTTCATGTTTTTTTTCGCCTTTATCCTGCTGGTTGTCCTGTTTTTACTCATACTCAGAATGAAGCGAAAAGCCTCGGAATATGAAAAACAAATTAACGATGACTACCATAAAATATACAGTGAAATGGAGGACAAACCTTGAGCCCCATAGGCGTTTTTGACTCAGGAGTAGGCGGAATCACGGTTCTGAATGCTCTTAAGAAAACTTTCCCCAACGAAAACTTTCTATACCTTGGAGATACAGCCCGCCTTCCTTACGGAACAAAATCTCCCAAAACCGTATTGAAGTACCTAACGCAAAATGTCAATTACCTCAAACACTTCGATGTCAAGGCAATCGTTGTCGCGTGTAATTCCGCCTCAACCGTTCTCTCGGGAGAACAAAACTTTGGCGTTCCCCTTTACGGGGTCATCAAACCGGGCGCCAAAGCAGCCTATTCCGCCACGAGAAACAAACGCGTAGGCATTCTGGGCACGCGAACAACCGTTCAAAGTCAGGTTTACGTCAAAGCCCTTCGTGAGTTTGACTCCGATATTTTCACTGTCCAGCAGGCTTGCCCGCTGTTGGTTCCGCTGGTTGAAGAGGGCTGGGAAAGCGAGGAAGTCACCGAACGCATTATTTCAAAGTACATTTCACCTCTGAAAAAGCACCACATCGACACCCTGATTTTAGGCTGTACGCATTATCCGGTTCTCAAACAAACCATACAGAAAATCGTGGGGCCGGAAATCAAGCTCATCGATTCCGCAGATGCCATTGCCTACGACCTGGCCAACGACATCCAGCAGGGGTTCATTGCCTCCAGTAACGAGTCTGAAGGGCGCATCGATATGCTGGCCACAGATGATGGCGATTTTTTCCACAAAATCGCCAGTAAATTAATCAGCCCGCACACCATTAACACATGGAGTATGGCCGATTTAAGACAAACACCCGCAAAGAGGACTTATGAGAACGTTTAGAAGAACACCAGAAGATATCAGACCCCTGTCATTTGAATTGGGTTTCACTCAAAATGCCGCCGGTTCGGTACTCGTGAGCATGGGCCATACCAAAGTACTCTGCACCGCATCGGTTGAAGACCGTGTCCCCAAATTCCTGAAAGGGAAAAATCAGGGCTGGATTACCGCGGAATACGGCATGCTGCCCGGCTCCACTCACCAAAGAGGCCTGAGAGAAGCGGCACGCGGCAAGCAGAGCGGCCGTACACAGGAAATCCAGCGACTGATTGCACGCAGTCTGCGTGCGGCTGTGCACCTTGAGTCCCTGGGAGAAAAAACCATCACGGTGGATTGCGATGTTCTGCAAGCAGATGGCGGTACCCGAACCGCTTCCATAACAGGCGGCTTCGTGGCCCTGCTTCTGGCTCTGTACAAAACCAGGAATAAATTCAGCAGAATACCCATCAAGAATCACATCGCTGCCGTCAGTATCGGACTGGATAACGGTCAAGCTCTGGTCGATCTCGACTACGAGGAGGATTCCAGTATCGATGTCGATCTCAACCTGGTCATGACTCAATCAGGCCGTTTTATCGAAATTCAGGGCACTGCGGAGGAAGGTTCCTTTTCCAGAAAGGAACTGAACCAGATTCTCGATTACGGGGAAAAGGCCATTTATCGCATTATTGAAGCCCAACAACACGCTTTGAAATCAGCGGGGATCGATGCAGAATGGCTGATTTGACAAAAGAGATCCTGCTCGCCTCCGGGAACCAAGGCAAACTCAGGGAAATGAAAGAAATCGCGTCTACTTATCATTACCGTATCGTAAGTCTGAAAGAGTTGGGACTCAAGGGCGACGCGCCCGAAACAGGTCAGACTTTTCTGGAAAATGCCAGGCAGAAAGCGGAATACTATTTCAAAAAAACAGGCCTACCCGTTATAGCCGATGATTCCGGACTGGAAGTGGACGCGTTAAACGGAGCACCGGGAATTCACTCTGCCCGCTATGGCGGCCTGAACACCGAAGAAGAACGCCGAGCCTGGCTCCTGCACCAGCTCACGGATGTTCCCGACCCACAGAGACGTGCTCGTTTCAGGAGTGTTGCTGTCTACATGGATCAACATGGTTGCATTCATGCCAGCGGAACAGCGGAAGGCTTCATTCTGCGTCAAGAAAAGGGATCAGGCGGCTTTGGCTACGATCCTGTTTTTTCCACAAGCTTAAGCGGTCCCACCTATGCGGAAATTACGCAGGAAGAAAAAAACAGAACCTCCCATCGAGGTCAGGCCTTTAGAAAACTATTTGCGCTGCTGGCAAATAAAGAGCAAGCAGACAGACAAGCATCAACAAGGCAGGCAGCCGCCGCCGATATAAAACAAATTACAAGGAACGGTCATCATGGAATCAGTTGAAAAGAAATTATCCTGGAAGTTTCCCAGAACGTTTTGGGTTGCCAATGTCGTGGAACTCCTGGAACGCGCCGCGTGGTACGGTGTCTTTGTCGCCATAACGCTTTACTTAAGCCGCATTCTCGCCTTTTCCGATATTGAAGCGGGTCTCATATCAGGTATCTTTTCCGCCGGTCTCTACTTCCTGCCCACTTTCAGCGGAGCACTGGCCGATCAAATGGGTTTCAAAAAAGCACTGTTACTGGCCTTTTTTCTGCTCACTGTCGGTTACGCCAGCATGTGGGTACTGCCCACCCTGCTGGAAAGTGCCGGACTGGTTGAATACGGCCGAGTAGTCCATTTTCTGGGCCTGAAAGAGAGCTGGCACAAGTGGTTGTTTATCCCCATTATGCTGATCATTATGGTCGGAGGGTCCTTCATCAAGTCTGTTATCACGGGTACGGTCGCTACGGAGACGTCCGGAGATAACCGGGCAAGAGGTTATTCCATCTTTTACGCGATGGTCAACATAGGTGCCTTTTCGGGTAAAACCATCGTCAAACCACTGCGCGAGAGCATGGGCAACGAAGGCCTGATTGTTTTAAACCTCTTTGCTGCCGGCATGACGCTCCTGGCATTTATCGGTGTCTTCTTTTTCTTCCGCTCAGAGCGAAGAAGGGAAAGCGGGAAAACACTGAATGATATCTGGCACTCACTGATTGCCGTCTGTTCCAGAGGCCGTCTGCTTATTTTAATTTTCATTATTACCGGTTTCTGGATGGTTCAGCATCAACTCTACGCGACCATGCCGAAATATGTTCTCAGAATGGCCGGAGAAGGCGCTTCCCCATCCTGGTACGCCAACGTCAACCCCGCCGTGGTTGTGCTCACGGTAAGCCTGGTCACCCAGCTTATGAGAAAGGTCTCGGCTCTTGGCTCGATGACTGTTGGCATGTTCATCATGCCGCTTTCGGCATTCTGCATGGCTGCCGGCAACATGATGAGCGAAGAACCCATTTTAGGCCTGCACCCTGTCGCCCTTATGATGATTGTCGGCATCGCTTTTCAGGGTTTGGCAGAAAGCTTCATATCACCTCGCTATCTCGAGTATTTTTCAAAACAGGCTCCCGCCGGTGAGGAAGGCCTTTACCTTGGGTTCAGTCATCTTCACTCTTTTATATCGTCTATCCTGGGTTTCGGCCTGTCGGGCTTTCTGCTGGATAAGTACTGCCCTTCTTCCGCCAACTTTGCCACCGACGCAGAGTGGATTGCCGCTAAAGCCCATGCCCACTATATCTGGCTTGTATTCGTGGCCATAGCATCCATTTCGGCCATCAGCCTGGTGGTCTTTGGTTTTGTCACCCGAAAGATGGACAAGGAGAAAATGGCTTGATCACAACCGGCATGACAACCAGTCCGCTGATCGACCTGGTCTGATTAACCTGAGGTGCCAACCACTCTATACTGACAACATAACAGGTATCATAATGCCTGAATATGGAACACCGTATTGCGTTGACAGGTTTTAGAAGACATTCAAACCCTGAATTTCGAGACCATTTCAGTCAGTTCCTCCGCCAGTCTATCGAGTTCTTTAGAACTTTCATGTACCTGAGAACTGTCTTTGGCCACTCTGGTTCCCGCACGACTCACCATGGCAATGTCTTCCGCTATGGAAGAAGATACCTCCGCGCTTTGTGCAATACTGACATTCATCGCTGAAATGCCCGTAGTCGCTTGTTGCACATTCGTGCTTATTTCGTCTGTTGTCAAGGACTGCTTCTCAACCCCTTCCGCAATACTTTTTACAATATCAGTAAAATTAGAAATTACATCTGTAACTTTAGCGATTTCCTTGACGGTTTCAGTGGTGGCATTTTGTATGCCGGTTATTTTTACACCTATTTCCTGAGTCGCTTCTGTTGTTTGACTGGCCAGCTCCTTTATTTCTTTGGCAACCACGGCAAACCCTTTGCCCGCGTCACCTGCTCTTGACGCCTCAATCGTCGCGTTCAATGCCAAAAGATTGGTTTGCTCAGAAATATCTGTAATGACTTTTGTCACATTGCTGATTTTATTGGCAGCATTTCCCAGCTCCTTTAACTTCCTGGACGCTGTTTCTGATTTGGAAACAGCCTCATCAACAACCTGTTTTGCCTCATCAGTCTTGATCACAACTTCTTGTTCCGCAAAATTAAGCTGCTTTGTACCCGAGGCTATCACCTGCATATTGGAAGCACTCTGTTCACTTGTAGCAGCAATAGAGCCCATATTGGCACTCATCTCTTCTGAGGCTGCGGCTACGGTATTCGATAGTTTCATTGTATCGTCCACGGCTGATTGCATCCCCGCAGAAATGTCGGATAATTGCCCGGAAGAGGTTTTCAGCGTCTGTACCCCGGACACAATAATCCTTACCATTTTAGCAAGATTATTGGCCATGGCTTTCAATGCATTGGCCAACTGTCCAATTTCTCCTCTGCCGGTAACCACAATTTCCCCTGTCAAATTGCCCTTGCCTATTTCTGACACATTCTCTGCCAAAAGGCCCAAAGAACAAATGACCTGTTTGTAAATGACCCAGCACGTAAAAATTAAACACATAAAAAGAATGACAAGAGTTGAAATGAAGAGGTTCATGTAGAAATCCGCTCTGTCTTTTAAATTGACGGCTGCTTTTGTGCGTTCATCCAGGCAAGCGAAAAACCGATCGACCGAATCCATTATGTCTCTGACATAATCGTGATACTGCTGGTTGAACATAAGCTCTCTTGCCAATTCCATATTCGGAACACCTTTTTGAGTATACTGGCCGTCGCCATCCTCGAACAGACCTTTCACCGCGTTCATCGCTCTTACTTCGGTTGCTACCAAACCATTGGATTTAGCCACTGCCTCATCCAACAAGGCAAACTCTTCTTTTGTAAAGCCTAACGCTTCCATTATCTTTCTGAGGGATATGGTTCTTCCATCAGGTCGGTTTTTTTTACCGTCACGTACGGCAATAATGTCGTTATACATGTTTTCGTACTTTGGGTTCCCTGTAACGACATAGGTTCTTGCCAGACGAGTGAGATCACGAGAGCTCTGACGGAATTCGTATGCAATTACAAAGGATTGAAAACGTTTATCTTCCTCATTTTGAAGTTTATTCTGATTATTCAGCAGAAGCATAACCAGAACACCCTGACAAATAAATAAAAAACTGAAAACCAACAATATAGAGAAAAAAAGCTTTTTTAGTGTCATAACTAGACCTCACTTACAACAACCAATAACCATAATATTTCAAAGTTAAATCATAGAAGTTTGTATAAAACACGATGTCATAGTCTTTCTTGTGCTCGAACTTGAAGAGGCGTTGAATTATATCGTATTTTCAAAGAAAAGCATACATAAAAAAGCATTTATCTCTGTTTATTATCCCATCCTGCAGCCTGCATTCCGGGTCTATTGTAATGAGGTGCAGGTGGTTCTATTCCATTCTTCTGTAGAGGTCTATTTGCTTATTGGTTATTTGGCCCGTTTAGATGGCATGTCCAGGGACTTTGAAACTTTCGATGGCATCGAACTCATCCAGCACTTCTTGCATCGTATCATCTTTAAAAAGCTTCGTGTCCTGCATTTTCTTCTTAGCATTTTCTTCTTAATGTGCGACAGGATGATGAGTGCAATGCATTCCACAAACAACTTCCAGTCTAAGCTCCTTTCCGGTGAGACATCTAACCTTATTAGCCTCCAAGCGCGCTTTAATGTTTCCAAACGCTTTCTCAACAAGGTCTTTGTTTCTATATGTTGCCAAAGCTTTTAGCGGGTCTTTGATATGGTTGCTTAAAAGCGTAAAATAACTGTCATTTCGTTTGGCCTCGGCAAGGACTTTTTCTTTGGGTGTCCATTGCACACCCATTGCACGCCGCGTCAAACTTGAAAGAAGGAAAATCACATTCAACATCGTCATTTTCCAGTAAAACACCAACTCAACCCTGACAGGCTTTTTATTTCAAGTGCTGGTTCTGGTTCTCTATACAGGCAACTGACCTTTAAAACACAGCGATAAATCAGTAGATGACCAATCACCGTACCTCGGTGATGAGCTTTGGATGGAAGTCAAATCCTGAAACTCGCAACCATGGCAGTCAGTTCCTCCGCCAGCTTATCGAGTTTGACAGAACTCTCGTGTACCTGAGAGCTGTCTTTGGCAACTCTCGTTCCGGCACGACTCACCATGGCAATGTCTTCCGCGATAGAAGTCGACACCTCCGCACTCTCTACGATACTGACACTCATCTCTGAAATTCCCACAGTGGCTTGTTGCAAATTTCTGCTAATTTCCTCTGTTGTTGACAACTGTTCCTCCACCGCAGCGGCAATGCTGTTTACAATTTCATCGAAATTGGAAATGACATCGGTAACTTTGCCAATTTCTTTGATTGTTTCACTGGTGGCTGTTTGAATTCCGGATATTTTCGCCCTGATGTCCTGCGTGGCATCGGTTGTTTGACTGGCCAGCTCCTTTATCTCGTTGGCAACGACGGCAAACGCCTTCCCCGATTCACCTGCACTGGCCGCCTCAATGGTCGCATTCAAGGCCAGGAGATTGGTTTGTTCGGAGATGTCTCTTATGACTTCTATTACGCCACTGATTTTTTCAGCGGCATTTCCCAATGTTTCTAACTGTTTGGACGCGGTTACTGATTTTGTAACAGCCTCATGGACAATATTTCTAGCCTCCTCGGACTTGTTCACAATTTCTTGTTCTGCTACATTTATTTGCTCTGTACCCAAGGCAATTACCTTCAGATTGGTGGCACTCTCTTCACTTGTAGCAGCAATAGAACCCATATTGGCACTCATTTCTTCAGTCGCTGCAGCTGAATTATTCGATAATTCCCTTGTGCTTTTCACGGTTTTTTCCATTCCAGCTGAAATAACCGATAATTCGCCAGATGCTATTCTCAAGGTTTGCACTCCGGACACGATAATTCGCACCATATTAGCCAGGTTATTGACCATAGCTTGCAGTGCGCGCGCCAATTGTCCTATTTCTCCACCTCCGGAAACCTCGATTACTCGGGCCAGATTGCCTTCGCCAATCTCTGTCACATCTTCTGTCAACAATCCAAGGGAACGAATAACCCGAGCGTAAATGATCCAGCCAGAAAAAATAAGACACAAAAAAAACACCACAAGCGTTGCAACAAATACCTTTATGTATGTGTCAACTTTTTTCTTGAGTAAATCGCAGGTCGTCCTGGTGCGTTGGTCTAAACGGGAAAAAAAACGATTCACCGGTTGCATAATATCCTGAATGTACATGTGATACTGCTGGTTGAACATGAGCTCTCTTGCCAACTCGGTATTTGGGGAACCGCTTTTTGTATAGTTTCCGCTGCCATCGTCAAACAACCCTTTAACAGCGTTCATCGCTTTTTTTTCTGTTGCAACCAACCCATCGGATTTGGCAATTGCCTCATCCAGCATGGAAAATTCCTCGGCTGTAAAACCGAGATTTTTCATAATCTGTCTGAGAGATATGGTTCTTCCGTCGGGCCTGGGCTTTTGACCGTTCCGCACGGCGATGACATCGTTATACCTGGTTTCGTATTTCGACTGTCCTGTGACAACATAGGTTCGTGCCAGACGGGTAAGTTCACAAGAACTATTCAGGAATTCATTGGCAGCCAGGTAGGATTTGTAGCGTATTTTCTGCTCACTCTGAAGTTTATTCTGCGCATCCAGCAACAGTAAAATAAGTATCATTTGACAGATAAATAAAGCACTGAATACAAAAAAAATAGATACAAATAGTTTCTTTAGTGTCATCACCATTCCCCATTCATGAAATTATTAAAAAACCAATTCATTCAATCAATGTGACTTTTAATGAAAAAAAAGCAAGCACTGTCGTCTTGCTTCCCTTGAAGCTTCATTAATAAAAAAGCAAGCTCCACGCTTTCGCAATTCAGAATACAACATAAGAAAACAATTATCCAGTTAAATTATTATTAGACCATAAACCCTTAAATCTAATGGCTTTAGTTAATATGTGGCAATTATTGGAATTGAATTTATTTGTGATTGTGATACAGAAGAACCGGGTTTTTCGGCTAAACTATATTGTATTCAATTCACAATACGCTTGTACAACACGGCAGCTGGATGCCCCCTAAAAAAAAGAGTGGCGGCAAAATATCACGACCGTTTTTTGGTTCATCGCTGTCTTGGGAATGGTCATGACAGTCATTGAAGAGGTTCCCTTAGACTGACAAAAAGACCTTGTGTGGGCAGAAAGGAGTTGGGGTGAGTTGCCATTGAAAAGGCTGTCCACCGTTGTACAACCTGCCAATTCTTTCAGCGGATCTTCCGGGAGCCTGCATTCATTGATTCGACTGTCACATTTGAAAAAAAACTTACACCTGACTTCTTGATTTTGCTTTAATGTTCACACCTCAAAATATTTTAATTCAATAACTTGACTATATAAGCCAAAAGACAGCAGGTTTTTTCGGCATTGCAAGTCAAAACTGTCATTATCAGTGGCTGCAAGCCCACTGATAATGACAGACTGAAAAACGAGTAAAATTTACTAATTAAATGATTTATGTCGATTTTTCAAGATATTCCTTCCGAAAGATCCGTTTCAGGAAAAAAGAGGAAGTTAAATCCTGTGGAAGTACTGCAACCTGGAGGAATCTGATTCCAGTTTACCAGGTCTATTTAGGTATCACTACTTATTACTTGCGGTGTAGCCGTGAAAGACTTTATAGAGGTAAACAAGCGGTGGCAATACCAACAGCAAGACCACGACAAGACCCACATTCAGTAAAAACAGGGTTTTGTCCGGGGCACAGCTATTTTGAACGGTTAGTTCAGATCCGCCAGTAAACATCATGAAAACGGGGTACTGAGTTGCAAACCATCCTGCCAATATAGTGGCAACCACAACACCCGCAACCAGGCGGAGGTACCAGACGTGTGAACGAACCTTCCACATGATTGGAACACAGACCAGCGCGATAACTTGAAGAGCAATCTGCATAGGTGTGGAGGCATCTGAAATGTCCACAATACCGCCCATGCCACCCCAGGCAAGTACAAACCCACCCGTAATGAACATCCCCACAAAGAAGCCAATGGCTCTCTTTTCAATGACCTTTCTTTCCTCTTCAAGCTGCAGTTCTCCCAGAAAGAAAATGGCTGCCAGAAACCCGAACATGGTCATTACAAACAACCCGCACAACAAACCCATAATCGTCATCCAGGGAGCGACATACATATCATAAAAAGAGGCTTCCGCTCGATCGGGAAAAACCGTCAGGAAAGAGGCCACAATCAGGCCAAAACAAAAGGGAGTGAGAGTGGAGCTGGCTCTAAAAAGGAATGAGTAGAGCTTGAAGCTCTTTTCAGGTTCAGGATCGTATTTCCTGAAAGTGAAAAAAGTACCCCTCAAGACAATACCGCATAGAGCGAGAGAAAGCGGAACAAATAAGTACTCCGACAAAGCAGAGAAGAACTTTGGAAATCCCACAAACAGGATAACGACAATGGCTATTAACCAGACGTGATTAGCTTCCCAAATGGGCGCCAACTTACCTTGCAATTTAGACCTGAGATGGGGGTACCTGGTTAAGGAGGCTTCTAAAGGACCACCGCCAAAATCCGCACCTCCAAAGAGAACGTAAACAACAAGAACAATGAGAAGAAATGCCAGCGTTAAATACATTACGACTCCTCCCTCGATGCAACTTCGAACCACTTAAACAAAAGCTTAAATGAGACAAAGGCCAACACAAAATAGATCAAAACCAAAATGACCAAACTCCATTCCAACCCTGTAACAGGTGTAACAGCATCTTTTGTTCTCATAACCTGGTAAATAATCCAGGGTTGACGACCGACTTCGGTAACAGCCCATCCCGTTTCAAGTGCCAAAAATCCGGTAGGACTCAGCACCAACAGGGCTTTAAGGAACCAGGGCGGGTCCAGGCTCTTTTTCTTATATATCCGCCATAAAATCCATAAGCTCATAATGGCAAAAAGCGTCCCCAAGCCAACCATAATCTGAAACGCCACATGTGTTGGCAATACGGGCGGCCAGTTCTCTTTCGGAAACGCATCCAGACCTTTCACTTCGGCATTGAAGTCGGCAAAGGCCAGGAAACTGAGCATGCCGGGAAGTTCAATGGCACCGTGCACTTCCTGCGTTTCTTCATTGGGCCATCCGCCCAGCAGCAAAGGTGCTTTTTCCTGAGTCTCAAACAACGCCTCCATGGCTGCCAGCTTTTCCGGCTGACGCTTGGCGACCGACTTGGCACTGAAATCCCCGATCAAGGGTTGAATGAGGGATGCAACTGCAAAGATGGGCATGAGGTACAATAGCGCTCTTTTGTGAAATTGAGGAGATTTTTTCTTTAACAAACCATAGGCATGCAAGCCCGCAGCCGCTAAAGTCGTGGCTTGAAAAGCCGCAACCAGCATGTGGATAGCCTGAAGCGGCCAGGCCTCGTTGAACATGGCCTTGACAGGGTCGATATTGATGGCTTGACCATTGACCCAGTCAAATCCGGCGGGAGCATTCATCCAGCCGTTGGCAGCAATCACGAGGATCCCTGAAACCAGACCGCACAGCCCTACCAGCAGCCCGAAAATGAGGTGCAGACGGGCGGGGATTCTTCCCCATCCATACAGAAACAAACCTAAAAAAATAGCTTCCAGAAAAAACGCGGCACCCTCCAACGAGAAGGGCATCCCAAAAATTGGTCCCGCATGCTCCATGAAAGTAGGCCAAAGCAAACCAAGTTGGAAGCTCAAAACCGTACCGCTCACAGCGCCTGTTGCGAACAAAATGGCCGAGCCCCGCATCCAGGCTTTTGTCAACTTTAAATCGATCTCAGAGCCGTTTTTTTGGTAGTTCCAATAAGACCAGGTCATTAAAAACGGCATCACCATGCTGATTGATGCAAAAATAATGTGAAATGCCAAAGAGAAAGTCATTAACGATCGAGCTAACATGAGGTGATCCATGGTCGACCTCCAACATTTTTGTAAAAGACTGCAAAAAAAGTTACAGCCATGTGGCAAACTCTAACACATTTTGAGGATAATATCAAAACCGATGTATGTTGTATTTCAAAGATACTTATTGTCTGTTTTAACTCCTGTTTGATAGTATTTGGAGTTGCCACACGCGACCCTGGTCGTTGCAATTAAAACAACAACCGTTGTTTTTTTAAGACTTTTCCACGCGTTATATGGAGTCCCTCCTGGAGCGCGCTTTCCCGAAATGGTAAAGAACAAAATCGATATCAAAGGTTCCTTAAATGAAGAAGACAATAATAGACAAGAGTTTGCGATTGGTAGAAAAAGCGGGCAATGCTCTTCCCCATCCAGCCACGCTCTTTGCCTTGATGGCGGGAAGCATCCTCATCCTCTCATTGATAGCATCTACGTTAGATTGGCAGGCGGCTTACCCATCGAGCGGCGAAGTGGTACACTCGGTCAACTTATTGAATCGAGAGGGACTACACCGTATTTTAAGAGAAACGGTAAGCAACTTCACCAGTTTCGCTCCACTGGGAATTGTCATTGTGGCCATGCTGGGGATTGGGATTGCCGAAAGCAGCGGTCTGATCAGTGCGGGCATCCGTCTGCTGGTGCTCTCTGCCCCCAAACGCATTCTCACTTTTACACTGGTCTTCTCCGGTGTTCTTTCCAATCTGGCCAGTGATGTTGGCTACGTTCTGCTGGTACCTTTGGCCGGAACCATTTTTATTTCCATTAAAAGACATCCCATTGTCGGCATGGCGGCGGCTTTTGCGGGTGTTTCCGGTGGGTTCAGTGCCAACCTCTTCATAGGCACTGTTGATCCCTTGTTAGCGGGACTCTCCACGGAAGCGGCTCAAATTGTGGATGCCAGTTACGAAGTCAACCCCATGGGGAACTGGTATTTCATGGCCGTTTCCACTTTTATGATTGCATTTGTCGGAACCTGGGTAACGGAAACGTTTGTGGCGCCCAGGTTTGACACCTACCAGGGAGAACAGGAACGTCTTATGGAGCTGAGCCCTACAGAAAAAAAAGGGTTGTTACTGGCAACGCTGACCTGCGCAGCCCTTCTCCTGATCATGTGCCTGGGTCTGTTCCTTCCGGGTGGTATCTTCCGCGGTATGGACGGGGAAATCTTATCCAGCCCTCTTATTAAGGGAGTGGTTACGGTTCTTTTCATCATGTCCGCAGCCATGGGCATTGTCTATGGCATGGTAACCGGAAAATACAAAAACGACAGTGACGTCATGGTGGGTATGAGCGAGACAGTTAAAACGCTCGGCATGTACATTGTACTGGTCTTTTTTGCAGCCCAATTTGTCGCCTACTTCAAATGGACCCATCTTGGAATCATTTTTGCCATCCACGGTGCCAATGCCCTGGAGGCATCAGGTCTCGGTTTAATTCCTCTGGTCATTATGTTCATCCTTCTCTCTGGCTGTATCAACATGATGATGGGCTCGGCATCAGCCAAATGGGCCATTATGGCTCCAGTCTTCATACCCATGTTCATGCTGCTTGGCTATTCCCCTGAGTTGACACAGGTTGTCTATCGCATTGGGGACAGTGTCACCAATATTATTTCCCCTATGATGAGTTTTTTCGCATTAATTATTGCCTTTTTCCAAAAATACGAAAAAGACTCCGGCATCGGCACCATTATCGCCACCATGCTGCCCTATACCATCGTCTTCTCTATCGCCTGGACTCTTTTACTTATCCTTTGGATCACACTCGGCATTCCTCTCGGTCCTGGAGCTGGCTTGTTCTACAAGGCCGGTTAAGCCTAAAAACCCCGTTCAATTTGAGCGACGTTGTTGAAACTCAGTCTCTTTTCTTAAAATAACCTCGCCAACGTGCGAACAGATTTTACGGACCTGCCAGACACTCTGGGAAAGCGCGAAAACATCAACGAACCAGAATTTGGAATTAAAATACAAAAAACTTCTTTCCAGCGAACGCCTTGTCTAATGTGCTAAAAACCACCAGGACAACTCTTCAAAGCGATTGTTTGAAAACAAATGAATTCATTTCCGTACAAACAGGATGTTGATTGCAGCACCTAAACAGCCGTCATCGAGCTGAACTTTGCACACAGGAGGCAACATGCGCACTTTCTTACTATGGATACTTCTTCTCTTTTTCTGCTGGCCTCTGGCAATTCTTGTACTGATTGCCTATCCCATCATTTGGGTTCTTTTAATCCCTTTCAAGCTTTTTGGTATTGCAGTGGATGGTATTCTCGATTTCATTACAGCCCTTATCAGATTGCCAGCCAGAATTCTCGACAAGATCGCCTCTTAAAACTCTCTGACAAGATCGAATAAAACCAATACATCTATCCATAGCCCAAATAAAGGGTGTTTTATTGTAAATATCGTCTTTTTCATCATTAATTATCCAATTTATATGGTAAATTGAGCCGTGGGATTATGTCCCATGGAGGAGAGAAAAAATGCGTCAAAAAACAAGTATCAAAAATTTTATGGAGCTCGCTTACGATCAATTGGAAGCGATGAATCTGGAGGCCATCAAACGGGTCAAAGACCGCACCCCTGCCAGTGAACTTAAAAAATACTACATCAGCTATCTCAAGAACGAGCCGGCATTAAAGGCGGTAACCGTTTGCTTTTCAGACCTGGAAGGTCGTTTTCATCGCCTTGATTACGATAAAAAATTCCTGCTAAAAGCCCATGACAACCTCACCTTTGACGGATCATCCATCAAGGGTTTTTCACACGTCATGGAATCCGACTTGCGGCTTGAAATTGACTGGGGTTCTTTTCGCTGGCTGCCCAGCGATATTTTCGGCCCCGGGAAGGTCATGGTTTTTTCGTTTATTAAGGATCGCGAAGGTAAAACTTATGAATCGGATCTGCGCGGAAGATTGCGAGATTTCACCCAGTCACTCTACAAAAAAGAGGGCATCACCGCTAATTTCGCCGTTGAGTGCGAGGGCTTTCTGCTGAAAGGTCCCAACGCAGAGCAGCGCTTTGATCCCAAAAAGGGATTGAAAATGATCTCCAGTGGAGGCTATTTCAATGCCCTGCCCAACGATCCCTTGCGCCTGTTTATCGATCAATTCGCAGAGGGCTTGCGCTGCATGGGCTTTATTAACGAAAAGGATCACCCGGAAGTGGCGCCGTCTCAATTTGAATTGAACTACACCTACACCGATCCCCTCATGGCAGCGGATTTGCTCCAGGTTTACAAACTGGTAGCGCGACAGGTAGCTGCCAACAACGGCAACACGGCCTGTTTCCTGCCTAAACCCATTGTTGGCATTAACGGCAGCGGCATGCACTGTAACATTTCTTTAAGCAAAGGCGGCAGAAACCTCTTCTGGGATAAAAAAGGTGAGGAAAACATCTCGAAAAGAGCCTGGAATTTTGTCGACCGTTTACTCTGTAACGCCAATGAGATCTGCCTGATCATGAACCCCAGTGTCAATGCCTACCGCCGCCTTGATCCCGCTTTTGAAGCACCCAACCAAATTAAGTCTTCGGCGGTGGATCGCACATCCATGGTTCGCATACCCCTCGGCAACAAATCCTCAGCGCGAATTGAAGTGAGGACTGTATCACCGGATACCAACCCCTATCTCCTGTTCTACACGCTCCTGAAAACTGGCCTGGAGGGGCCTTTGCCCCCTGCCATATCCAGTGAGGGACGCAGAAGTCGCACTCGTTTCCTGCCCGGTAATATCAACGATGCCATTAAACACTTCAAGGGCAGTAAACATGTGACAAAGCTTTTGGGTAAGAATGTCAAAGAAAAGTACACGAATTTAAAAACAGCCACCGCGGACCGGTCGCCAAAGGAACTGGGAAACCACATCAAGTTGAGTGAAGTTATTTTCCATCATGAAGTGACCAATCAGTATCTCTGGAGTCGGTTTTAGTCCCTGCAATGGAGCTGTTCTTTTGAGAATGGTTCATAGTCGAAAAAATCAAAACGTATCCATAAAAAAAGCCCTGGATCAACTCTTGACCCAGGGCTTTTTTGTTATAGAAAGATTATTCTTATTTTCTTCTCAAATAGACGAGTCCCGCAATGGCAAACAGAGCGACAAAGGCGATCATGCCCCATTCTGACATGGTGGGAACATTGCCGGCAGGCCCGCCAGCACCGAGTACGATATCATCAGTTTCAACAACTCCAGTAGCATCGTCACAGGCTACGGGGTCGGGGTAAGAAACCGAGGTAAGTACGTGTGGCTCAGAACCCCAGGCATCGCCTTCCATCTGCCAGGCTACGATTGCACCTTCAACAGAACCTGAAGCGGTAACAGTAACTTCAAACAGAAACTGAGCGCCGCCTCCATATTGGAAGCCGAATCCGCAATCGTTGTCACGTGTGAATGTCACCTTGTTTGCAGTCATAGCAACTACAGGTTCGGATCCATTGGTGCCTTGATTGACAGCCTGTCCCGCTGTTACAACCCAACCGGCAGGAAAAACAAATGCCTGCTGCCAAATCCACTCTGCGTTGGTACTAGCATTAGTAGTAAGGAAGCTGACAGTGTAAGAACCTGAACCGTTGTCAACAATCTCTTCCAACACACATGTTGAACCTTCTATCGTTCGGTTTCCCGTTGCTTGTGCTAATTTTAATTCCTCTTCAGTTTGACCAAATGCAAACACACTGCAGAACAGTGCCAAAATGCAAATTATTTTTTTCATATAATTTCTCCCCATTTTTGCGTGTTTTGTAAAAAACACGTTAATCAGAGTATCATAATAAGCAGTTTTGTGTACAGTAGTCAACTGTTATTTCATGAAATAATACAGCTCTTTTTTCCTGAATAAAACGCATCGGAACCAAACCTCATTCACACTTTCAAGCTGTCATTTTTTCATTTTTTTTGTTCCAAAATGAGTCCAGGAAAGCGTGCATATTATTTTAAAGTACTGTAAAGCCGTCCAGAATGACCGAACGGGTTCACGTACATTCACATTGTCGGTCCTTCCCTTCCAGACAGATCAAACTCGACTTCTGAACTATTGGAAAAAATCTCGCGGTTGATGTTTTCACAAAAGCTGCCCGAGTCAGCCTAAGAAAACACTATTTGCTTCTCCAGAACGCTCCTGCCTTTTATGCTAGACCGGCATGTTCTTTTTTATGCGGCTCAGCAGCTCAAGTCTCGCTCCCTGCGACCCGTGATCTAGAGCAGGTCTTTTATTTTCTCAAGCAGAACAGCTGGCTCAACAGGCTTTTCGATGAACGATTTAACAGGCATGAAATCGTCACTTATATCCGAATCCGAGAAGCCGAAGGACATATTGCTGCGCTGATTGACCGCACTGAGAAGAATAACGGGAATCTTGCTAAGCGGTTTGGTTTTATGCAGCGTTCTAGCTGCGTTGAAACCGGCCTGAGGATCTTCCGGGAACATGATGTCCAGGATAATTAAATCGGGATTCACGCGGGATACGTCTTCTACAAGATGATCGGTGTCCCACTTGATGGCGACGTCATAGCCGTTGGCCTCGAGAATCATCTCCAGGTTTTCTACAATATCGCGATCATCGTCGATTATTAAAATTTTACTCATTGTTTTCCCCCTTGGTTTTAGGAATAACTGTTTTAAAAGTCACTTTGAATGTACTCCCCACACCGACCTCACTCTCAACAGCCAGAACGGCACCATGCAAGCGAACGAGCTCTTTCACCATGGGCAATCCGAGGCCTGTTCCGTTGGGGTTGTGGGCAACTGCCTGATTTGAGCGAAAGTGCTCATCAAAAATTTTCTCCAGTGCATCACTGGAAATACCAATACCTGAATCTATGACCGAAACAGACACCTCGTCGCGTTTCTCGACCACTTCCACATCGACCACTTGATCGTTTTTTGAATAGTTGACGGCATTTCGGATTAAATTCGAGAAGAGAGTGGTCAAATGAGGTCGGGAGCCATTGACGTATACGCTTCTTAAATCGGAACGAAACCGGACTTCTATTTTGCGTTCACGTCCGCGAAGGGCACCTTCATGCGCTTCGGCTTTGAGAATATCAATCAAGTTTACCGGTTTCAGATTGATATCCGAAACAACCAGGGTCTTGATGTTGCTGAGATGAATAATCGCCGAAATTTTATCCCTCAACCGGTCACACCTCTCCCCTATTCGATCGATCACTTTGGCTGCCCTTTCAGGTAACTCTCCGCAATAGCCGTCTCTAAGAGTGTAGACATAGCTCTTAATGGCCGCGAAAGGAGCTTTTAACTCATGAGTCGCCCTGAGGGTCGCTTGAGTTTTCTCTTTATCCATGTGTTTCAGCATGTGATAGGCTTCTTCCAGTTGTTTTTCCCTCATTTTTAAACTAACGGTAATTTCGGTAATAATGTACCACGTGATGACATAGCCAAAGCCAATCGCGAAGAAAAACGCCAAGGGCAAAAGCGTTCCCTTCTCGAGAACGAGATATTTAAAGTGACCATCAAAAATGGAGATACAGGGCAGAATCCCCGCGTATTCCAACATCAACGGAAGTGCGGCGTAAAACCACGCAAAAATCACAATAGAGAAGGATTCTCTTCGGGATAGGAAAATACAGGCCAAAATAATGTGAGGAACAAACATCACTAAAAAAGGCGACTCAATGGTTCCCGTGACGTAATTCAAATAGCTCAACACAAGAAAATCAAGCAGTATCTGAACTCTGATGAAGACGCGCGTCAGCCGACTGTTCTCCAGAGAGGCTTTGGTGGAAAGAATGTTTTTCCCGAAATAATAATAAATCGTATTCAGCAGGGCAAGAGCTATGGCGCTCCATATAAAACTCAATTTGGGCAGATGCACAATGCCTGGCCACGACCAATGTGAAACACCCCAAAGCACGACGCAGAGTAACGCGGCAAACCATCGTGTACTGATGAACCAATTAATGCGGTCCATCAACTCCCTCGACCTCAAGTCCGCGCGATAAGAAGTGGAACTTCCCCAGTCGAAAAAATGACTTCCACCGTTATGATGCTTCAACGATTCACCTCACCAAATCCATTAAATACGCCAGCCAGGATGCCATGCCGTCACCCGTTTTGGCACTTAACTCGAATATTTTGGCATCAGGTCTGATTTTTCGTATATTCTTTCTACAGGCTGCCATATCCCACTCCAAATGTGGAACCAGATCCGTTTTCGTCAGCACCACCACCGGCGCGTCCGCAAACAGGACGGGATACTTCAGAGGTTTATCTTCGCCTTCTGTCACCGATAAAAGCGCGATTTTGAAGTGTTCACCCAAATCAAAAGCGGCCGGACAAACCAGGTTACCGACATTCTCGATGAACAGGAGTTCGGTGTCCTCTGTAACCACTTTTTCAAGAAAGGGCTTCAATCGGCCGGCATCCAGGTGACAAGCGCTGAAGGTTTCTATCTGCGCGACAGGTGCCCCTTTACCTGAGAGCCGTTGCGCGTCGTTATCTGTCTGCTGATCTCCCGCTATCACGGCTGCTTGACACTTTCCCCGCAGCGCTTCCAGCGTTTTTTCAAGTAAAAGCGTTTTGCCGGAGCCCGGTGATGAGATGAGGTTGACCGTCATCACCTCCCGCTCTTGCAGCCAGGCCCTGTTTCGCGCGGCCAGGCGGTCGTTCTCCGCGAGAACCCGGGTTTCAAGTTCGATGGTTCTGCTGCCCGCGGACTCGCCACCCGAAGAACTGTGATCGTGATGATGATCGTGGTCAGGATGGTGATGATGATCGTGATGATGATCGTGGTGGTGATCGTGATGGTGATCGCAATCGCCATGATGATGGTGATGATCGCAATCGTGGGAATGAGGAGGCTCTTTCATTTTCCCAAATACTCTTTCATTGCCCGCTTGGCAGCCACAGTCCTGACACATTATTCCACCTCTATTGTCTTTATTTTAAAGTCTCGACCGGCGAGAATGTCCACGCCGGTATGCCCGCACGCGGCACAGTAAACAGCGGGAAACTCCGGCTGAGACTCTTGTCCGCAGCTTTCGCATTGCACTGTTACGGGAACTTCTTCTATTTCCAAACGCGCGCCTTCCAACCGCGTTCCTCTGGCCGCCATGGGGAAGCAGAACGCCATGGGTTCTCTTTCAACCCCGGAGAGCGCCCCTATTTCCAGGGTAACTTTCAACAGCCTGGAGGCCTTTTCACGCCGCATGATGTCATCCAACTGTTCCACCATATTCATTGCCAGAGTGAGTTCATGCATGGGTCTGACCTCGTTCCCGATCCTCTACAGGCGCAATCAGCTGTACATCGGTTCCCAGCTCTTCGCGATAAACTTCAGCCAGGCGATCGAAGAGCCGCAGCCTTGTATCGGCTTCATCTACATTGAGTTTTTCAATGGCAATCCCCGCGTGCACAAGTACGTAATCGTTCATGGCGGGATGGTCAATCAAGCTGAGGTCCACAGAATAGGAGCTTCCCTCCAGATCAACCACGCCGAGCGTGCGATCACCCTCTTGCCTGACTTCAATAATTTTTAAAGGAACAGCTAGGCACATGTTTTCTCCAGAATAAACGCTTCAATGCTCTTTCTGCATGTCAACAAAATGGCGGGGAAACGCGCTTCCATTTCAGATGTCATCCTGGTTGAAGGTGAACAGTCGAATGGCTGCACGCCGTAGATCCGGGCATCGATGGAACACCCCAGGGCCGAGACCAGTTGAAGGGCTTCCTGCACTCCAAACCCGTGTGTTGACACAGAAGACGATCTCAGCTTCAGGGCGTTTTGATTGAAGGTGCGTGTTTCACCGGGCGGGATTCCCATATCGGCGCAGTCGATCAAGAAGACCGCTCGATGTTCCAGATCCATGAGCTCCTGGGCCAAGGTCAAACCATCGACATCCGCCCAGAACTTCTTTTCAATGTTTCCAGAAAAGGTATCCATTTTTTTCAGCAAATGCAAACCAACGGCATCGTCCGATGCCATTGGTGAGCCAAGTGCTGCAACGACAATGGGTTTTTCTATCATCAATTGACGTATTCCACATCCATCATGTGAACGGAACAGGAGATACAGGGATCGTAGGCCCGCAAGAGCATTTCCATGTGCAGCGTCAGTTCCTTTTTATCCATTTTGGGAAGCATGAGAGGAACAAACGCCTTCATATCCTGTTCAATGTTGTTGATGTTCTGGCTGGTTGGGATGACCGCGTTTCCGCGCTCACAGCGGCCGTCCTCACCAAACGTATAGTCGTGGAAAAGAATACCGCGAGGCACTTCGCACGATCCAACCCCGCGGCCGGGCTTGAATTCGTAGCTGATATCCTCTTTTTCCAGGCCGCCTTCCAGGACACGGTCTATCATGGCCAGTGAATTGTAGGCGCAGTGCACGATTTCTACCACTTGCGCCACGTTGTTCATGTAGGGGTTGTAACAGGGAACCTTCAGACCCAGTCGTTCTGCGGCCTCTTTTGCTTCCGGCCGCAATTGGTCGAAATTGTTATTGACCCGCGCCAGCGCGCCGGCAAAATAGGATTCCCGGTGCCACCTGGACCATTTTGTGGTGGAATGAGGCACGGTAAACTCGTTGGTCACATTCAAATAGTCGTCAATGGGAACCGTTTCACCGGTATCGGAGCTAACGACATCGCCTTCATAGAGCGCGTATTCGTCTGGATGCTTGAGCGATACATACTCGGTTTCCCTTTCATAGTCGGGCACGTTCAGCGTTTGCACAATTTTGATGGTCTCTTCCAGATCGGGAACCGCTGCCAGGATCCGGTTTTTCAGTTCTTCAACCTTCTCGAGCTTAGGCAACTGGCGCCATCCTTTGAGGGTATTGGCCATGGGGTGCAGCGTGCGGCCGCCAAACACCGTGGTGTAGTCATTGGCCAGTTTCTTGAGACGCAGGGCCCGTTTGACGACATCCGGATGTGTTTTGGCCAGAGGCAGGACACTGGGCGCGCCCACATAATCGGGAACGGCCAGGAAGTAAACGTGAAGTGTGTGGCTTTGCAGAAACTGAGATTCCGTGAGCAGTTTACGCAGGAGTTTGGTCTGCTCACTGACTTGAATACCGATGGCGTTTTCCACCGCCATAGTGGCAGCCAGCTGGTGGCCCACGCAGCAGATACCGCAAATTCGACTGACGATCCAGGGTACTTCGTGCGGTTTCATGCCTTTCACAAAATTCTCGAAGAAGCGATTGGCTTCGGTGATACACATTTTGACATCTTCAACGACGCCGTCCTTGGTATTGACTCGAATACGCCCATGCCCCTCGACGCGGGTGACATGCTTGACATCAATAGAAAACGATTTACCCGTTGACATAGTAATTCCTCCTTCCTTCAATCCGCAGCTACAGCTTCTGTGCTGCAGAACAGGCGGTAGCGGCTGGTAATGTCTTTTTCATCCAAGCCTTTGTCAAGCAACAGCTGCCTGTGGGCTTCCAGATTGGCATAAGGAAGCGTGCCTCTGCATCCATCACAGGAATAGCCGTTATTGGTGCAAACACTGTCACAGCCACCCCAGATAATGGGGCCGAGACACGTTTCACCTCTATCGAAGACACATTCATTGCCGTTCTTCTTACACTCGACGCAAACGGCTTGCGCGGGTGTTTCCGGCTGCGTGCCGTTTAAAAGGCTCTTGACGAGGTGTAGAAATTCCGTGGGAACAACGGGACAGCCGCGCAAGTGGAAATCTACCTTGACAATGTCTTCAACGGACCGCACGCGCGTGTGTGCCCAAAGCGGCCAGTACTCGGGATCCACCTGAACACTGTTTCTGGCATCCTCACCGTAGACCACCTTGAAGTTTTCCGCGGGAGCGACAAAGTTCGATCGACCCTGAACATTGCCGTTACAGGCGCAAGCGCCCATGGCGACCAGGTAGGTGGAACGCTTTCTGATTTTCTGCAGGCGTTGAATGTCTTCATCGCGGTGGATACTGCCTTCAATAAAGGCCACATCGTACCGAGAACCCATTTCTGAAATGGCTTCCCTGAATTCCACGATATCGACCAGGTTTAAAATATCGAGTAAAATGTCTTCACAGTTGAGAATCGCCAACTGACAACCTTCACAACTGGCAAAATCGAAAAATGCAATTTTGGGTTTCATGTTAACGCCTCCTGCAATTCCATGGTCTCGGAATATCTGAAGACCGGACCGTCTTGACAACAGTATGACGCATTGATCTGACAGTGTCCGCATTTGCCAACACCGCACTTCATGCGCCGTTCAAGATCGACGAATATCTGAGAATGCGGAATGCCCTTGGCATCCAGCGCCATAATCACGAACTTGTACATAACCGGCGGCCCGCAAAGCGCGGCAACGGTTGTTTCCGGCTGAAGATCCAGTTGGGGTATGGGCGCGGTAACAAGACCCACTTCGCCATCCCATCTCAAATTAGCGGTAGCGTCCACCAGGCGAATGACCTCGACGCCCTCCACCTTCTGCCAGGCGGTTGTTTTATCGCGATAGAGTTCTTCGGCAGGGGTTCTGCAGCCTGAAATGAGGGTAATCTTACCAAATCGCTCTCTGTTGGCCATAACGGGATCAATTAACGAACGCAAGGGAGCCAGACCCAGTCCACCAGCTACGAACAAAACGTCTTTGCCGTAAAAGTCATCCAGATTGAAACCCGAACCGTAGGGACCGCGAATGCCAAGAGCATCCCCCACTTTCATGTTGTGAATAACCTTTGTCAATCTGCCCGTTTTTCGAATAATCATCTCCAAAACGGGTTCTGCTGTCGGACCGCAGGAAATGGAAATGGGCGCTTCGCCGATTCCTATCACGGAAACCATCACAAATTGACCGGGATGGTGGTACAGCGGCTGCGACAATTCCAGCTTGAAGTACTTCTCCCGCTCGGTCATTTCTCTTATCTCTGTAATTCTGGCCATAACCGGAAGATAGGCATTGTGATCGAATACTTGACTCATACCGTCACCCCCTCGGCAATCAAGTCCTGGACAATATCGAAAATATCGATGCCCGATGTGCACTGTCTGCCGCATCTTCCGCAGCCAATGCAGCTGCTGCCATGACCATAGCGCATAGGCAGGTATTCAAACTTCCGCTTAACGCGATGTCTCTGTCTGGCGGCAGGCTTGGGTCTGAAATTGTGTCCACCAGCTACTTCGGCAAAACCTGGCACCATGCAGGCGTCCCACGACCGGGTTCTGTTGCCAGACTTGACATCCAGGTTGATATCGTCTTTCACATCGAAACAATAACAGGTGGGACATACCAGATTACAGGTGCCACAACTGAAACAAGTTGCCACATGCTTATCCCAAACAGGACTCTTCCAGTGTGTTTTAACCGTTTCCGGCAGGCTTCCCACCGGCGCTTTGAATTGCCGGCCAAATGGCTCCGGCCTTTTGACCTGGAAGCCCACTTTTTTGGCCGCCGCGTCGTGAATTTCGACAAAATCCGCGCCATTCAGCATGTTCTTACCTTTTTCGGTCAACTCTTCAACCAGAAATTCACCGTCTATCATGTAGATCATGATGTCCGCGCCCTCCGTGTGGTAGAGCGAGTCGACCGATTCACAAAAGCTCATGTTGTCGCATGGTGATTTACACGCGTACCCGATGATCGAAGTCCTCTCTCTGCGAGTGAGATAATACGGATCAGCTTCGCCGTCGCTGAACACTTCATCCATGAGAAAGATGCTCTTTATATCACAGGGACGAACACCAGCCAAAATCCTTGGCTGTTTATCGAGAATGGGCTGGACATCGATCTCTCCGTTTTCTTTTGTGTCGTACCTCAATAACTCTTCTTCAGCGGGTAGTAGTTTTTTGACAGGTGGGATAATGGTTGGTTTGTAGTGTTTAAACTGAATGTCCTCCATCTTTTCGACCAATTTATACTGATAATTGACCTCCCCGGATTTTTGGGGAAAGAAAAGCGGCATCTTTTCCGATAGATGGATCATCCATTGCTGTACTTCGCCAAGCGTGGCCATGTATGCCTTCATAGGTGAACCTCCTGGTTGTTTCAAATCCACTGCTCTCCTCCACTGATGAGATTTCCACCATGTTCAACAACATGACAGGCTCTAATAGGCGATTAGTAGATTTGCCAATCCATTATAGGCATCCTACCTGGGTTGAACTCATATTTCAAGTTCAATTTTCAGGTTTATTAACTTATAAATAATGAAAGACATTCTCAACTCACGCATGAAGTCTGCTTACGCGATTTTCACGGCAAAAAATACCTTTCATCGTGAGCCAGATACCGCAACCGTGATGGGACGAGATGATAAACAGGACCGGAATGACAACGCGTTTTCGGATTTCCCGAAAAGCACAGGAGCATCCACCTCTCGCCAGTTCTCTGTATTGAGCTTCAGTTATCAGACAGGCCTCGGTGACACCGCTCTTTTTTATTTGGAATCCGGCTGCTGTCCCAAAAGGGTTACAAGGGATAACTCGTCAAAAATGGTGTCGTTACAGGTTCTTTTATTTGAATTCTTTACTGCGGTCAATCTCGTTTGAAAGGCCTGATCCATGCACTTCACCAAACAAACCCAATCAAAGGAGCTGATTATGTTTTTTTTGTACTCGTATTTTGTGTTTTTCGCGACAATCCATGAGGTTAAACTGGTCAACGGAACGACTTTCCTGACTGAGGATATTCACGAAAAGAAAACCTGCTTTGTATTGACATGCACAAAGGGAGAAAGCTATCGCGTAGCGAAAAATCTCGTACTCGAAATTACTGAAACAAACGACCGGAAAACAGTGAGGCCGAAAGAGCCTGTCCTGAAAGGCAAGAAAAAACTCGGTCACCTTATTAAAGCAAAGGAAAAGAAGTGTCCTGTTTTAATCAACAACAAGAATCTGGCCGCATACTGTCAATCGCATTCGGGAGTTTGCGAGAGCACTGTGGTGGATCAAGCGGCTGCTGCCAAGAAGAAAAGAAAAACAATCAACAGCTTATTGGAGCAAGAGCGCTTGAATGACCGCTTTCAATCTGGTTTGAAAAAAATGCGAATGAAGTTGCTCAGTCTGAAAGATCAAAAGAAAAACCTAAAAAAAGAGATGTTCCTCATTCGGGACATGGATCTCAGAAAGGAAAAACACCTGGAAGTAAGCAAACTGGCTGCACAAATTCATCTACTTCAGTCTGAATTGACAAAAGAAAAGAGCAAGGCCCTCAGGGCAGGTGCCAAGATACGCTATTAAACCCAGGGGTGCAGCACAGTCTGTTTATTGTCGGCCAGCAGTATCAACTTGACCTTTACGGACCTGTTGAAGATAATAAAGACAATCAAATTGGGAGTTGAAATGTTCTCGCTTACATGTGAATACGCTATTCGTGCTCTGACCTATATTGCAACCCAAAACCTGGAAGAAACAACCATGGTTGCGGATATTGCCAAGGAGGCCAATATTCCCAATGCCTATTTATCAAAGATCCTGATGCAGTTGAAAGAGAGGAACATTCTCGATTCTCTAAAGGGTCCGGGCGGCGGCTTTTTCTTTATTAAAAAGCCCGAAGACATTTCACTAAAAGACATTGTCCCCATTTTTGATCCCGATATCACGGATGAAAATAACTGCATCATGGGCTTCAGTATCTGTGGAGGGAACAATCCCTGCCCCCTGCACAGCAGCTGGGCAGGCTTCAGGGAAAAGCTCTTTAACATCATGGAAACAACCACCATTGCTTTTATGGCGGAAGCTGTTGCAGCCAAGAAAGCCTTTTTACAAGATCCGAAAGAAGAAGAGCCCTTTAAAGCCAGACGTCGCAAATTGAAATAACGCAGAAGGACTCTTCCTTCTTCCCCGCCTGGCTTACCTTCTACAAAGCAACAGCTGCCCGGAGGCTGCCCGCACGTTCCGGGTTACAGCTGTTGAACTGTGTTTTTCAGCGGTGACTCTTCTCCAGGGCCTGCTTGAGATCGGCGATCAGATCCTCTATGTTCTCAATGCCAACAGAGTATCTGACCAGGCCGTCTGTGATACCCGCCTGCTGGCGAAGTTCTCTGGGCATGGACGCGTGCGTCATGGAAGCGGGATGCTGGATTAAGGTTTCAACCCCGCCCAGACTAACCGCCAGTTGAGCAATTTGAACCGCTTCCATCATTTTTTTGCCGGCTTCCAGCCCGCCTTTCAGACTGAAACTGATCATACCGCCAAAATCGCTCATCTGTTTCAGCGCAATCTCATGCTGAGGGTGGCTTTTCAAACCGGGGAAACGCACCCATTCAACATCCGGGTGATTCTCGAGAAAATCAGCCACCTTCCGGGCGTTCTGACATGTTCGCTCCACCCGAATAGCCAGCGTGCGGATGCCCCTCATAACCAGAAAGGCCTCAAAAGGAGGAATGGTTCCGCCGTGGTGATTCATGATGTTGCGGCAGGTTTTGTAATCCTCTTCGTTAGAGACCACAATCATGCCCGCCACCACATCAGCGTGTCCGTTCAGGTATTTGGTCATGCTGTGAATCACCAGATCGGCTCCCAGCGAAAGAGGGCGCTGCAAAATGGGACTGCAGAATGTGTTGTCAACCGCCAGTCTGGCTCCGGCCTTTTTAGCCAGTTTCGAGATTTCACTCAAATCGGAAATCACAAGCGTGGGATTGCCCGGTGTTTCAACGTAAATCATCTTGGTGTTGTCTTGAATGGCAGCTTCAACGGCATTCAAGTCGGACGTGTCCACAAAAGTGGCCTCGACACCGAAGTCCTTTAGGATATTTTTCAGCAGCGTGGTGGTGGGACCGTAGACAGATTCACTGCAAACAACGTGATCACCCGCTTTCACGAAGGACATAAAGAGTGTTGAAATAGCCGCCATTCCACTGCCGGTACCGATACCCTTGTACCCGCCTTCGAGTTCGGCTACGGCGTTTTCAAGGGCTTCCACGGTGGGATTCAAAAGACGTGAGTAGATATAGCCCTTTTCTTTTCCGGCAAAGAGACTGGCACCGTGTTCGGCATTGTTAAATTTAAAAGTCGATGTTTGATAGATAGGAGGAGCAACTGCCAGGTGCTCGTTTTCCTCTAATCCGGCGTGAACGCATGTGGTTTCAATTTTGTGATCCATTGTCAACTCCTTTGATGATTGACCCGTCCATCAGGTAAAGCCCCTTTTAAAAGAAGAGTCTTTGCGGGCCTGGGTAACAGTATAAAAAAAACGATTGGTTAAACGGACACAAAAAGAGACAGGCATGAAACGCCTGCCTCTTTATCCGTCTTTTCTAAAGCACAACGAATGTCGTTTTAGAGTTTTCTGAACCGAGCCTGGAAGAACCTGAGGTACTTTGGTTCATGAACCATTTCCAGTCCTTTGATTTGGTCCCTGTTTTTGTAAACGGCCTCGATGGAGTCTGCGATGACATCCATGTGAGCCTGAGTGTAGACCCGTCTTGGGATGGTGATGCGAACCAGCTCGAGTTTGGGATAGTTGTGTTCGCCTGTTTCCTTGTTTCTTCCGGCGGACACAATGCCCCTTTCCATGGTGCGGACACCTGAATCGGCGTAAATCGCAGCGGCCAGAGCTTGCGCGGGGAAGAGATCCTGAGGAACATGGGGTAAAAACTCCCTGGCGTTCAGAAAAACACCGTGACTTCCGATGGGGTGCACAATGGGAATACCGCGCTTCAAAAGCTGTTCACCCAGGTATTGAACCTGGCCCACACGGGCGTAGATGTGATCTTTGTCAACAGACTCGGAAATACCAATGGCCAGGGCTTCCATATCTCGGCCTGCCATCCCGCCGTAGGTATGTAAACCTTCGTACACAACCACCATGTTTCTGGCTTCTTCAAAAACATCGGGATCGTTAACGGCCAGGAAGCCACCGATGTTGACCAGTGCGTCTTTCTTTGCACTCATGGTCGCGCCATCTGTCAGGGAACAGATTTCCTTGACGATTTCAGGAATGGTCATGTTTTCACAACCGGGTTCTCTGATTTTGTTGAAATAGGCGTTTTCGGCTACGCGAGTCATGTCGTGAATAATTTTAATGCCGTGCTTTTGAGTGAAAGCCCGCAGTTCACGCAGGTTCTTCAGCGAGATGGGCTGCCCGCCCGCCATGTTGACGGCTGTGGCTACGCAAACGTAGGGAATACGATCCGCGCCGACCTTATCAATCAGGTCTTGCAGTTTCTGCAAGTCCACATCGCCTTTGAAGGGGTGTTCTGAATTGGGATCATGGGCTTCATCGATAATGACATCGACAAATTTGCCGCCAGCCAGTTCCTGGTGCAGCTTGGTGGTGGTGAAGTACATGTTACCGGGAACGTAATCGCCTTCCTTGATCATAATTTGAGAAATAATGTGTTCAGCCGCACGGCCCTGATGGGTGGGAACAACGTATTTGTAACCGTAGTAGTGCCTGATGGCTTCTTCAAGGTGATAGAAGTTGGCGCTTCCGGCATAGGCTTCATCGCCCAGCATCATGCCCGCCCACTGACGGTCACTCATGGCAGATGTACCGCTGTCGGTTAGAAGATCGATGTAGACGTCTTCCGATTTCAGCAGGAAGGTGTTGTAGCCCGCTTCTTCAAGCGCTTTTTCGCGCTCTTCTCTGGTGGTCATTTTAATCAATTCCACCATTTTAATCTTGTAGGGTTCCGCCCAGGAACGCTTGGTTTCATTCGTCATCGTTGCCTCCTCATAACGTAAAAAGAAAGAGCTTTTATGCTTCAGATGACAATCTAAAACAAAATTTTCGATATTGCAATATAAACAGCGTTTTAATTTAATAAAATTTACATATTCTTGCAAATACCCTAATATTATTAACCAAATTGCGATTCATCTTAGTCAGTTCGCTATTGTCTTCAGCCGGAACAGGCGTTCAGCCGGTCATCCCACCACAGGCGCATGAACGCGCCCGCAGTTTCAGATTCCTCGATCTCAGCATATCAACGCGAAAGACGCGAAACAAATGGCAGACTTCGGTGACTAGCTGGAAGCTGATTGGTGGTTGAATTCAAGGAGTGGTGTTCCCTTCTCTTTTAAATCAGTCTGATTAATAGAAGTACTTCACCAGACCGGGATAGGCGTGATAGATTGCGTCGCATTTGGGGCGAATTCTAACGTTCAGGCCTTGAACCCCGTGACCGGACAGCGAGATAAACCCCTGATACTTGGCAATTTTATCCTGGTATTGTTCAACGAATTTGAGCTCCTCGGTCTTAATGGTATTTTCAGAAACGCGATAGAGCAGCTCAACGGTCACTTGTTGTTCTTGACAGGATCCCAAGTGAACGTAAACATCGCTATTCACTTCATTGCCGGCAGTGAGGTCAGCACTGCCCAGGTCACTGATGACATCCTTGACGTAAACTTCAGACCAGACCGCTTTCAAGCTCTTCAACTTGGATGATAAATCCTTGAGAAAAGCGTAATTGTCGGATTCTACCTTGGCTAGATCGGTTATTTCAGGTCGGTAGAACTGGCGGTAATAATCCCTCAACATGCGGTGCATGTTGAAGTCTTTACCGACAGTGGCGATGGCGTGTTTCATTCGCTTGACCCATTCTTCCGAATAGCCGTTACCGCTGTAACTGTAGTAGATTTCCGTAATTTCGTCTTCAATGAGGTCGTAGATCTGGTTGGCTTCAACAACACGGCGCATATCGAGATTGTCATAACCCTCGCCTGCGTTGATGGACCAGCCGTTCATGCCGTCGTAGCATTCCGGCCACCATCCGTCGGGGACACTCAAGTTAAGGACACCGTTCATCCCGGCCTTCATTCCGGAGGTACCGCTTGCTTCAAGGGGTTTAATGGGGGTGTTTAACCAGACATCGACACCCTGAACCAGATACTGTGCCACTTCAATACTGTAGTCTTCAATAAAAATAAAGCGGTCTTCAACGCCGTATTTCCTGCCAAATTCGATAATTTCCTTAATCAGGTTCTTACCTGTACCATCCGCGGGATGGGCTTTTCCGGCAAACACAAACTGAACGGGCTTGTGGGGATCCTTGAGAATGCGGACCAATCGCTCCTTATCCTGTAAAATCAGGTTGGCTCTTTTGTACGAGGCAAATCGTCTGGCAAAACCAATGGTCAGATACTCGGGATTGAGTACCTTGCGTGCTTCGCCAATCTGCTTAATGGAAGCGCCGCTCTCCTGCAGAGCCTCGACTCTTTTTTCTCTGACGTAGGAGATAAGCTGGTTTTTCGTACGCTTATGAGCTTCCCAGACCTCGGTATCCGGCATACTGGCAATTTTTTTCCAGATGCGCCCCTGCTGAGCCTTGTGAATGTAATCGGGACCCACGTAACGGTCAAAGAGATAGGTAATTTCGGTGCTGAGCCAGGTCAATAAATGCACACCGTTGGTGACGTAATCAATGGGAACCTCTCTGGGGTCGAGCATGGGATAGAGTGCTTTCCACATGCTTCTGGAAACTTCACCGTGCAGTTTGGAAACGCCGTTACTGAAGCGTGAAAAAACCACCGCAAAGGCAGGCAGCCAGAAGTAATTAGAACCGTCAATACGGCCGTACTTTAAAAATTCGTCAACTGAAACACCCAGTGCTTCAATATCGCGGGTCAAGTATTCCTTGATGAGATTGATTTCAAAATGTTCGTTACCTTCCACAACAGGCGTGTGAGTTGTAAAAACCGTGGTGTACCGCACATACTGTTTGGCAACTTCAAAGCTCATTTTCTTTTTCTGAATCAGTTCGCGCATTCGCTCGATAATCAGGAAAGCCGAATGACCTTCATTTAAATGATAGATTCTGGGTTCGATGGTCAACAGGGAAAGCGCGATTTGTGAGCCCACACCCAGCAGGATTTCCTGTTCCAGACGGCGTTTTCGGTCGGATACGTAGAGGTGATCGGTAATACCGCGAGCGTAAACGGAGTTTTCGGGAAGGTTGGTGTCCAGCAGGTACAGGGGCACTTTACCCACATCGATACACCAGATTTTGACGTGCAAATCAAAATCCTTTATTTTCATTTTAAACTTCAGCGACTTCCCTTTGTCATCTTTCACTTCTCTAATGGGCTTCAGGAACCAGTTGTTTTCCTTGTATTTTTCTTCCTGATAGCCTTGATGATTGATTTTTTGACTGAAGTAGCCGTATTTGTACAGCAGGCCGACACCCACCATGGGGAATCCGATATCCGAGGCGGCTTTCAAGTGATCCCCTGAGAGCACGCCCAGCCCACCTGAATAGAGTGGCAGTGATTCGTGCAGCCCGTATTCCATAGACAGGTAAGCTATTACATCCTTGCGTCCCAGCAGGCTGGCCTTGCTTTCATTTTTCTCGTAGGTTGAGCGAAAACCCATGTACTGAGTGAATTTCTCGTAAACCTTCTCCATTTCATAGAGAAAACCATTGTCTTCGGACAAATCAATCAGTTTCTGGGTGTCCATTTCGTGAAAGAGCGCGACCGGATTCTTTTGCACCCTCTGGTAACAATGGGCATCCATTCTGCGGTAAAGTCTGCCGGCATCTTTATCCCATGTGGCCCAGACGTTAAAAGACATATTGTATAAAGGCATCAGCTTTTTGGGTATTTTCGGCCTGACGTAAAAGTTTCTGAATTCCATTGTTACACCTCGTTGTTTCCTTATTCCAGGAATCGTGAAAAAAATCGCGATTCCGCCATTGTGAAGGCCTAAGATAGCTTATTGAAAGGTGCTGGTCAACGATTATGAACGGAAGCCAACGCTGAGTGCTGATTTTGAAGGCTAACACATGGAAAATTGATCAGGAGCCAACCGCATTTTCACGCTTCGCAGCCATTTGAGTCGCGGCAGGCCTTCCATTTCACGCTACCCCGCAGATGCCATCTTTCGTTGAAGCGGAGGGTTCCTGACCAGTCGATAATCCAAAAAAAAATCGCCCTTTCTGGCCTCGATGAGCGCCAGTATCCCAAAAGGCACCATCAAAAAAGACAGGGCTTTGCCCTGTTTGATGTTGTCCCTTCGGGATAATTGAGTCCCGAAGGGATACTGTGTAAGAAAAACGGAAGCGCTCTGCCTGAACAAAAGGCCGTTTTTCTCAGGCGTTTTGCTTCAATCTGCCTGCTATGTCACCTGCTGTTTGCTATTGCACCTTTTTGACTTCTCTTTGAAGTACTCTTACTTGCGCGTCGAGTTTTTCAATGCGCTCGTGGAGCTGCTGAATGTAGATATGGGCTTTTTCCAGCTCTTCGAGCATGCCTCTGCGCTGCTGACCCAGTTCGACTGCTTCACGGCCATCTTCCAAAATTTCAGGTGCCGGAACAGCGGGCAGACGTTGTTCGCTCCACATGGTTTGCGCGTGCTCTGCAATACTCTCCAGATTGGCATCCTTACCAAGGGTTCGTTTGGCGTGGATTTGTCCACCACGCTGGTAAATAGAGCCATCGACATCGAGTTTTCCCTTTGGCGTTCGCGTTCCTATCCCGACGTTGTTCTCAAAAACAACGTTATCCCCGTCGTCATTGCTGAACATCATCGTACTATCCGACGTGTCGTAATAAATTTTTCCTACCGGAGTTACTGTTTGATCTGGTTCAACGACATCGAATTCAATCATTGCGTGTTTGTTTTCCGGAACGGCAAGTGCCAAATAAGCGTTACCATCGGTGGATTTCACTTCCATGACCGTTTGAAAATCGTCGGTGACAGTCAGGGTGGGGAGATGGATGGTAAAAGAAGCTCCACCTACTACCTGCCAGTCAAATTTCCCCGCTTCAATGTAGTGATACGGTATAACACCATCAGCATCCTGGAATCGAATGCGCCCCAAGCTGCTGCTATTGTTTGGTGGATTGAACGTTATCCAGGGAGGCCTGGTTCCAGTCGTCTCCAGTGTAAGTGCATCGTTTGTGCCTTCACCGGTAATTTCAACATAGTTATTGTCAAGATAAACGCGGTCCCCATCGTCCTGCCACACACTGCCTGAGGCAATGGGTTCACCTGTCCAGGTACCAGCATTATTGATGACTTCACCGTAACCCTCAATGGAATAGGAAATGGCTGACACATCGAAAGAACTGATGTTGTTGACCAGGTAATTGGCACATTCGGCTAGGTAGTTTGCATCCAGATTGACCGTCCTGCTCAGGGAGGCTTTGAGACTCTTCAGTGCATCACCTGAACTGGGTGAAATGGCAACGGCTTCCCGTTGAGGATTGAGAGGACGGGGTGCTTTCCAGACAGGTTGACCGTCCGCGTAGACCTGAACGAAGAGTTCAGCCCGTCTGACCAGGTTCCCGGGCAGGGGTTCACCGGTTGAACCCAGGATCAGGAAGCGCCGCTCCTGAACGCGCCAGACCTTTTCTGCCACTTCCTCAAAAACGGGTTCACCGCCAGGTGTTACAAAATAGGCAACTTCCACATAGTCTGTTGTTTCAGGGAACAACGCCTCTTCCACATCCGCACTAAAAACGACGGGTATCACTCTGGCCTCTTGTGCCAAACTGAACACACAGCTCAATATCAATAGCATTCCTGCAGTCTTTTTCATCCTTGTCTCCTAATGTAATCGTTATTATCCTTGTAAAGTTCATGAACGGCCGCCTCCAAGAGACCGACGCAACCCATACGCTGCCCTCAGTTGGGCATGCAGTTGGTCAGTTCAACCAGGTCCATGACATCGATCACAGCGGTTGAACCGTTGAAGTTATAAGCGGCATCCGAACTCAGCCAAAGCGAGCATGCAGTATGCAAGTCCAGACCAGGCCATACCGGAATGGTGATGTTGAGGCTGCTTCCGGTTTGAAAAGCCATCAGTTCCGGACCATCACCGTTCAAGGTGCCGTCATTCCACCACTTGGAAGCCAGCGTACCGGTATTCTGCAGGCTGACTTCACCAGACGTACTGCTGGACGCACCCGAGAACACCAATTTTCCCACAATGTAATCCTGATTGGGCGTATCGCCCGCGGCCCAGCCGGCCAGAATGAGATTACCCGAAACAACCACCTGCGACGCGTTGGTACCGACCACCTTGAAAGGCCAGGACGCACTGACGGTGCCCGAAAGAGCACGAGCGTACCAGGTTTGCGCACCCGAAGCCAATGTCAGGTGAACTTCAGCACCGTTCAAGCCCGCCGGTTCACCTGAACCTCCGGAAAGTCCGGTCACATCGGCCCGCACCTCGACTAGTTGAGCCGCGCCGTTACATAAAGTGCCCCCGGCTTCCAGATGAACCATAGCCTGACCCGTGACACCGGTTTGAGCCCGGCACAGCAAGCCTGCCATGGCAAAAAGAACGCTTAAAAATAGTTTCATATTCATCCTCCATTTGGTAACGTATCGGCATCAACGCATGGTCGGTAACCCGCGATTAAAACCGCGAAGGATGCCTGTTCTATATAAACGGATTCAACTCTGCAGCTACAAAAGCAGAAACGAGTTAAAAAAGCAACTGTTTTTTTTTCAGCAGCCAAAACGCATTTCAGCAAAAGGCATCCTGCTTATCTTTACGTCATCTTGACGCCTGCACTTTAACTGTTTTAAGAACAGGGGCACCTTGTTTCACCGCGTCCATAGCGCTTGCCTCACACCTGCTTCAAGATCCCAGTCCCTGTTTGGAAGGTAACGGCTCGACTGACTTCATCACTCGACTGACTTCATCAATAGATCCTTGATGACGCGCGCACGCAGCACGGTGTCTCTAAGGATAGAGGCTCGCAGCTTCCGATAGCCCTTTTGCACAGCAAAAAGGCGCTAAAAACTCACAGGCAGCAGACTCTTCACTCAGCGTGAACACCCAGAAGCACACGCTGAAAAGTCTCTTTAAAAAGGACAATTGGAGCCATTAGTTTGATGCGTTCACTAAAACTGTCACCAGTGCCAGAGCCAGGCAGTAATAGCCAAATAAAAAAAAGCGGTCTTTCTTGAGAATGTGGATCAGGAATTTCAGTGCCAGCAGACTGGTGAGAAAGGCAAAGACGAAGCCAGCGGCATAGGGCAGTAAGTGCCGGTGGACAGACTGAAGCTCCAGGTCGAATGCCATCAGCACTCCGGCTCCGGCAATGGCGGGAATGGCCATTAAAAACGAAAACCGGGCGGCCTCCTCTTTCTTCATTCCAATCAGGAGCCCCGCCATGATGGTCATACCCGACCTTGAAATGCCCGGCATAATGGCAAATGCCTGTGCGCATCCGATCATGACAACAGACCAGAATCCCAGTTGCTGAATGGTTTTAGTTTGGGATTCGGGAAGCCGCTTACCGAGCAACAGAACCGCGCCTGTCATAGCTAAAAAAGCGGCAACCCAGTACAGGTTATCGTGAATGGATTCCAGATGCGGTTTAACGGAAAACCCGACTACAACCGCGGGCAGCGTAGCCAGGATCAGCCACTTCAGCAGCGTGATGGACGGTTCGTCCCGTTTGAGAGGGACTTTAACCAGATGGACCACATCCTGGCGGTAGACGATGCAAATGGCAAACAGCGTTGCCAGGTGAATGAGAATGTCAAATTGAATGTCCGGTTCACTGAGACCCAGCCAGGCTCCGAATACCGCCAGGTGCCCGGAAGAGGAAATGGGCAGAAACTCGGTTAGACCCTGAATGATCCCGAGCAGGATGGCAAGTAACAACGTCATCCGCTTTCACCCGGTGTATCAGATGCTGACGGTGTAACAGATGCGGAACCCGTCCCGCCTGTTCCCGCATCAGCAGAAACAACAAGACCAACCCGGTTGCTGTCCGGAAGTGAAAGCACTCCTTCCGGACAGAGCCATGCCTTTCCATTCATTCCGTGTCAGGAACCCATTTCAACACGGGTTTTCGGGCAGCCAGTGTTTCATCCAGACGACCGATGACTGTGGTTGTGGGGGCGGAAGTCACTTGTTCGGGCGATTCCATGGCCATTTTGGCGATATCCACCATGGCTGCGGCGAAACGCTCGATCTCTCCCCTGCTCTCTGTTTCGGTTGGCTCGATCATTAAAGCGCCCGAAACAACCAGCGGGAAGTAAACCGTGGGAGGATGAAAACCAAAATCCAGCAGTTTCTTGGCAATATCCCTGGTACTCACTCCGTTTTCCATTTGGTACTTGTCGGTAAAGACCGTTTCATGCAGCGTTTCGGTTTCATAAGGCAGGTGATAATGGCCTTTAAGCAAGTGCCTCAGATAGTGGTTGTTGAGAACGGCATTTTCAGTGTGTTCCCTTAGACCTTTCGCGCCAAGCGAGAAGATCCACGACATGGCTCTCAGCATGACACCAAAGTGTCCCTGCCAGCCGTGGACGCGGCCAACCGAGCTCTCTTCGCAGTGGAATTCCAGTTCTCCACGCTCATTTTCCCTTATTCTGGGTCTGGGTAAATAGGCTGCCAGTTCCTCGGTGGCACAAACCGGACCGGAGCCGGGGCCGCCGCCGCCATGCGGTGTGGAAAAGGTTTTGTGCAAGTTGAGATGGAGAAGATCCACACCCATTTTACCGGGCTTGGCCTTGCCCACCAGGGCGTTCATGTTGGCACCATCCATGTAGAGGTAAGCGCCCTGCTGGTGCAGTTTCTCCGCAATCAGGTGGATATTGGATTCAAAAATTCCCAGGGTATTGGGATTGGTCAGCATCATGCCGGCGGTGTGATCGTCGATAGCTTCCTCCAGCGCCTGCATATCCACGCGTCCAGCGGCATTGGAAGCCACTTCTTTCACCCTGAACCCCGCCAGAGTTGCTGTGGCGGGATTGGTTCCATGGGCGGAATCCGGCACGAGAATGGTATCCCTGTTTTGTTGTCCCTTGGCTTTTAAAGCTCCGCGAATGGTCAGCAGGCCAGTAAACTCGCCATGTGCGCCAGCCGCGGGCTGGAGTGTGCAGGCCTGCAGACCGGTGATCTCGCACAGCTGTTTCTCCAGTTCGACAATCATTTTCAGCACACCCTGAATGTTTTTTGAAGCCGAGAGTGGGTGAATATGGGTAAACCCCGGAAGACCCGCTACCTTCTCATTAATGGAGGGGTTGTACTTCATGGTACAGGATCCGAGCGGGTACATACCCTGATTGACACCGAAGTTCCATTGACTCAACCGGGTGAAGTGCCGAACCACTTCCACTTCGGAAACCTGGGGAAAGGCTTTCAGGGAGGATCGTGTCATGTTCTCCCCGAGCGTTTGCGTGCAATCGACAGGCGGTACATCCAGTTCGGGCATTATGCAGCCAATTTTTCCCTCTCTAGAGCGTTCAAAAATAAGACCTTCCTGTATACGAGTCATAGAACCGCCTCCATTTCACCTATAAACTCTTCCATCATCCCGCGTGTATGACACTCGGTAACATTGACGAGCAGTTCGTTCTCGCGATCGGCGAAAAACCTTCCCAAATCCAATCCGGCCTGAATGCCTCTGGTCAGCATGTGATCGACCACCTGACTGGCCGGAACAGGCAGCTCAACCGTAAACTCGTTGAAAGTGGGCTGACTTAGATCGATTGTCACGCCGGGCAGTTTGGCGAGTCCGCGTTTGAGAAATTCGGCTTTGGCGTGATTCTGTTCCGCCAGTTCCCTGATCCCCTTTTGACCCATCAGTTCCAGGTAAATGGCGACCCGAAGCGTCATGAGACCCTGATTGGTGCAGATGTTACTGGTGGCCTTGGCCCGCCTGATATGCTGTTCACGCGCGTTGAGCGTCAACACAAAGGCTCTCTTGCCCTCTGAATCCAGTGTTTGGCCGCATAGACGACCCGGCATTTGCCTTTTGTACTTGTCTTTACAGGTGAAGATACCGCAATAGGGACCGCCAAACTGAAGCGGGATACCAAAACTCTGGGCTTCCCCTACGGCAATATCCACCCCAAATTCACCGGGCGGTTTCAGCAGCGCGAGGCTCAGGGCCTCCATGGTAACTGAAATCACCAGCGCCTTGTGTTCCTGAGCCAGGCTGACAATCTCACAAAGAGGTTCAACTTGACCCAGAAAATTGGGGTAGCCGCACAGAACAGCCACGGTCTCTTTGTCCAGCATTTGCTTGAGCGCGTCCAGATCGGTTGCGTTGTTCCTGAGAGGAACGGTCTCCATGTCCAGATCGAGGCTTTCGACATAGGTGTTCAGAACATCGCGGTAGTGGGGATGCAGACCACCGGAAACCAGCACTTTCTTTCTCTTCTTCTGAATGCGCAGGGCCATGAGTACCGCCTCGGCTGTACCCGTGGCACCATCGTAAACCGACGCATTGCTGACATCCATTCCCATGATATCCGCGATGAGCGTTTGAAATTCAAACAGGGCCTGCAGGGTTCCCTGGGAGACTTCCGGTTGATAGGGTGTGTAGGCTGTCAGGAACTCCTGTCTGGATGCAAGCGCATCGACGACAGAAGGGCAAAAATGCCGATAGGCACCGGCCCCGAGAAAGGAAACCCGGAACGGTTGGTTTTCCGACATTTTTTCCGAAAAATAGTTCAACACTTCCATTTCCGATTTGGCAGCGGGAAGGTCGAGTTCTTCTTTAAGGCGGAGATGTTCGGGTATGGATACAAAGAGATCGTCTAAAGACCTGGCACCCACCTCTTGAAGCATCTCCGCTCGATCTTTGGCACTGAGCGGAAGATATTTCACTGAGACTCCTCTTGTACGAATTTTTCATAAGCATCAGCTGACATGAGCGATTCCAGCTGGGAGGGATCGCTGAGCTGTACTTTAACCATCCAGCCGTTTTCCATGGGGCTTTTATTGACCAAATCGGGCTCGTCTTCCAGGTTCTCGTTAATTTCTGTCACTTCACAGTCTATGGGACTGAACATCTCGGAAACGGCCTTAACCGATTCAACTGAACCGAATTCTTCACCCATTTCAAAAGAATCGCCCAATTCCGGCAGTTCGACGAAGACTATGTCCCCAAGTTCACTTTGCGCGTGATCGGTGATGCCTATAACCGCCTGATCACCATTGACCTGAATCCATTCGTGTTCTTTTGTAAAATACAATCCATCGACACTCATTACCCTAACTCCTTTCACCTTGATGATATCGGCCTTTGATAAAAAGGCCCTTTTATAGTTATTCCGTCTATTGTTCGTTTGCGAACCTGTATTTGAATCTGCACATCCGGGACGGCAAGTTCCGGCTTGAGAAAAGCCGTGCCAATACCCTTCTGCAACGTGGGAGAAAAGGTTCCGCTGGCAACGACACCGACTTCCTGACCATCCACCAGAACGGGATACCCCTGTCTGGGAATGCCTTTTCCCGTTATTTCAAAACCGACAATCTTCTTGCCCAATCCGGCTTTTCGCTGTTCCTTGAGCGCTGCTTTTCCAATGAAGTCCGCTTTCTTTCTGAGTTTAACAACCCACTTCAAGCCCGCCTGGAGCGGCGAAGTCTGCTCATCGATTTCATGCCCGTAAAGCGCCATGCGCGCTTCCAGCCTGAGCGTATCGCGTGCTCCCAATCCGGCCGGTTTCAAGCCGTGCTCACGGCCCGCTTCCAGCAGACCCTTCCAGATAACAGGAGCGAATTCGTTGGCGAGGTAGATTTCAAAGCCGTCTTCCCCCGTGTAACCTGTCCTGGAGATCAGTGCCTCTTTCCCCTGCACTTCGCCTTCCGTAAAGTGGTAGTACTTCAAATTCTCCAAATCGGTCTGAGTCAACTTCCTGAGAATGGCCTCTGCCTGAGGACCCTGAAGCGCCAGCTGCGCTGTCTGGCTGCTCTCATCGGCGACCGTGACATCGTACTTCTCAGCCTGTTTTTGAACCCAGGTCAAGTCCTTGTCCTTGTTGGACGCGTTCACCACCAGCAGGTAGTCTTCCTCGCTGAAGCGATAAATGAGCAGGTCGTCCACCACACTGCCGTTGTCGTACAGCATGACCGTGTAGTGTATTTGACCATTTTGCAACGCAGTTACGGCATTGGTGGTCAGGACATCCAGCAAGGCCTCTGCCTCTTTTCCCGTTACCCTGATTTCACCCATGTGGCTCACGTCAAACAAACCCGCCTGAGTCCGCGTTGCCACATGCTCTTCAACCAGACCTGTGTACTGAACGGGCAGATACCAGCCGCCAAAATCGACCATCTTTCCCTTCAAAGCCAAGTGCTCTTTAACAAGAGGTGTTCTTTTCAAATTATCCGTCATTTCAACCTCATTTAATAACCTTTTCCATTTGGCATTCTAACTCAAATTCTCTTTATAAAAAACAAGATCTTGAGTGCGTTAAGTAAATTTCACGTTAGAAAACCGGGACGGCAAACCGCAGTTATTGCGCTGTGATCGCGAACACATCACCACAAGCTCCCTGCAGATCCATTCAACGGTCGCTTTTGCCCCTTCCGCCTTTTGCCTTCCACGCTTGACAAGAAGTCTGGAAACACCTGATAATGTTTTCCCCGTTTGGTGTCGGACATGAAAATCCCTTTTGAGAGGAAACAAGCTATGGTGTTACTTACATCTTACAATATGAAAGGAGGTGTGGGGAAAACCGCAGCCGCGGTCAACCTGGCTTACCTCTCGGCCCAACAGGGTTTCAAGACCTTGATCTGCGATCTCGATCCGCAGGGTGCCGCTTCCTTCTATTTTCGGGTGGATGCGGACGTAAAAAAGGGGTACCGCATTTTCCTGGACCCTCACAGCCTGGACAGCTACACAAAAGCCAGTAACTTCCCCAACCTGTATGTGCTGCCAGCGGACTTTTCCTACCGGAAACTGGATGCGGCCTTTGAAGCCAAAAAAGAGTGGCGAACGGTCTTTTTGAAGAAAATGCGCGCGCTGAGGCAGTTGTACGATGTGATCATCATCGACAGCCCGCCCAACTTAACCCTGACCACGGAACAAATTTTTCTCGTCACGGACACCATTATCAGCCCCATAATCCCAACGACACTGTCACTTAGAACACTGGGTCAGCTGAAAAGGTTCATTTCCAAGAAGGGCAGATTCAAGGGCCAGCTGCTGCCGTTTTTCTCGCTGGTTGAATCCAGAAAGAAATTGCACCGGCAAATCGTTCATTTCACCCATGCCGGCAAAGTCCCCGGCTTGCCGAACTTCCTCAAAACCTGGATCCCCTACCTGTCCGAGGTGGAAAAAATGGGCACTTACCGCGCACCGCTGGTACATGTCAATCCGGGCTCAAGAGCTTCCAAAACCTTTACCTCCCTCTGGAACGAAATTAAAAAAGCGACAGCGCTTGAAAGGGAACAAGCAGAAAACTAGAGAAAAGGCCCTTCGTTTTCGCAAACCCAATGGCTGTTCAGCCGCACGGTGGATGCCGTGCCGCCAATTGTGGCTCCCTTGCGGCTTGCAGTCAGAAAGCACGGGAAACAAAGCCAAAAAAAAGATTGCCTTAAACGGTGAATTTTCATATACTCGAACGCTGTTTGTATTCTGGTCGCAGTGTCGATCAGCATGAAACTGGCCCTTAAGGCCAGAAAAGTAAGGAGAAGAGTGGATGGCAAACCACAAGTCAGCATTAAAAAAAGCAAAACAGGATATCATCAGAAGAACGCGTAACCGTTCCGGAAAATCCAAACTGCGCACAGCTCTGAAAAAATTCAGAATTCAACTGAAAGAAAAAGATCAAGCGGCTGTAACAGCGTTACCGGGTCTGATGGCGTTAATCGATAAAAGCGCAAACAAGGGATTTATCCACCGCAATGCCGCGGCTCGACTGAAGTCAAGACTCTCAAGTCAAACCAACGCAATTCAGGCTTAATCCCGTTTAAACAAAGATCTCGCACCGGAACACCTATGCCAAAGCCGGGAACGTTCAGAAGAATCATCAAAAGAATCACTCTGATAGGCTTTTCATTGGTATTGATTGGATTATCTGGCAGCTTATCAACCTGGCTTTATTTGAAACACAAGGTGAAAGGCGAGATCATCACCACACCCAACTTTTACGGAAAACCCATCGAGGCGGTTCGAGCGGAACTCGACCGCCTCGGTCTCATTCTGGTCATTGACCCCCAAAAGGTGCCCAGTAACGTGGTCGATGTGGACAAGGTTGTCTTTCAGTCGCCAGGCCCGGGAAAGAGAATTAAGAAGAACCGAAAAATAGAAGTCTCTCTTTCGTCCGGCGTGGAAATAAAACGCGTTCCTGAACTCAAGAACCAGTCCATTTACTTCGCCAAACTAATGACCGAAAAGCTGGACACCCGCATTTCCAGAGCTTCAAAACTCCCCTCGGACAAGTACAAGAAGGGTCGTGTTATGGCGCACAGCCCCAAAGAAGGCGTGGAAATTCCACAGCGGGCGGGTATCTCCGTTCTTCTTTCGGAAGGGCCTCAGCGCGAATGGTTCGTCATGCCGGAAGTGGAAGGCATCTCCTACTCCCTTTCCAAAGCCTACTTTGAAGAAAACGGCTTTCGGGTTGTTACAAAATACAAGTACAATGCTAAACTGCTGCCTGATGAGATTATCCGGCAGTCGCCCAAACCCGGATACCCGGTTCAGAAGAACGCCACCGTCACCTTTGAGGTCAATCGCATCAAATGATTCAACTCGCGCCCTCCATTCTTTCCGCCGATTTCTCATGCCTGGGAGAACAGGTTGATACCGTTGTCCGTGCCGGTGCCGAAGTGGTTCACATCGACGTCATGGACGGACACTTCGTCCCCAACCTGACCATGGGACCGATTGTGGTGGACGCACTCCGCCAAAGCACCCAGGCCATTCTCGATGTCCACCTGATGATTACCAACCCGGAAGACTACATTCTCCCCTTTGCCAAAGCAGGCGCAGACTGGATCTCGTTCCACATAGAAACCGCTCCACACGCCCACCGAATCTGTCAGCAAATTCACGATCAAAACGTCAAGGCGGGAATCGCGATCAATCCGGGCACCCCTGTTCAACAACTGGAAGAAATGATTCACCATGTTGATTTTGTGCTGTTGATGTCCGTTAATCCCGGCTTTGGCGGACAGACATTCATCCCCCGAACCTACCAGCGGCTGGTTGAACTGAATAAACTGATCAACAAGACCGAAAACAGGCCTTTTATTGAAGTGGATGGCGGCGTGGGAACGCACAATATCGCCCGTTTAACGGCAAGTGGAGTAAAAGTCTGTGTGGCCGGATCAAGTGTTTTCGGTAGAGAAAACCCGGCGGAAGCTGTACAATCACTATTATCTGAAGCAGGAGCCTTGCCTTGAAATTCCGACATGTATTCATCACCATAACGATCCTGGCAGCCATGTTACCCACGGCGTGCGGCAAAAAAAAGAAAGAGACGCTCGACGACAAGTTAAAAGCCGGTAAATTTACCATTAAAGAGGTCTTTGAAAACGCAAATGCCCTAGCCGCGAGAAAGAAATACATCGATGCAAGAAAGTGGTACCGACTAATTGAAACCCACGCCCCCAATTCCGATTTCTTCTCTCAGGCCAAGCTCGGAATCGCCGACACCTACTTCTTCGACCGCACCGCCACCACCATCGAAGCCTCTGTTGAATACAAGAGCTTTCTCACCCACTTCCCCAACAGTCCCCTGGCCGATTACGTTCAGTACCAGTACGCCATGTGCTTCTACACCGAAATTGAAAGCGCCACCCGCGATCAAACCAGTACCTGGACGGCATACAACGAATTCAAAAAGGTCATTGACAACTATCCGGGAAGCCCCTATGCGGCCAAAGCCAAAGCCAAAATGGATCTTTGCCTGACGCGAATCGCACAGCATGAATTTGAAGTCGGCTATTACTACTTCAGAAGAGGAAAGGGCTTTGAAATTTCGGCAGAAGCGCGCTTCAAGAGCCTGATCGATGAATACGAGGGCTTCTACGATCAGGAAAAAACCTATTTCTACCTGGGCGAAACGCTTTGGCGCCTGAACAAGTACGATGAAGCAATCAGGTACTACAACTACCTGGACAGAAACCACACGGAAAGTGAGTTCACGCCTTTTGTGAACGATAAAATCAGAAGGTACGCCAAAATCAGTGAAGAGGGTATGGATCCCGGTTTGACAGAAGACCTGGGAGACACACCCGATGAAGCGAAAAACTTCTAGTCAGGCCAACGCTTTTTCGAACTGCCTGCCGCGGTTCTCGCAACTCAAAAATTGAAGGCTGTTCAAAACCGGAAAGTGCAGTCTGCCGCCGTCTTTTTTGATGCAAAGGCCAATGGCACTTGAAGTACCGGCACCTGCCACCGCGTTGACGTGTTAAAGTCAACGTATAGAGGCTCTTTTCAACCATTCCTTTTCGGGTCTCTTATCGATGAAACAAAGAAAAATCTCATAAAAAAACATATTTTGCTCATCTTTTTGAAAATCAACCGTATATAAAGGTGGATGTTATTTTTAGGGTGGAGTACTCATGATTTTAAAACGCAATTGGTTCCTGTTTATTTTTCTTACATTGATACTGGCGTGTCATCCCAAACCGGATAAAGAGAACGAGAAAAAAAAGAAAACCGACAAAATACCGGTTGAAGTAACCGAACTGCAACGCGGCTCCATCGAGTCGGTGCTGAAAGCCACAACACATCTTGAAGCGGAGGAAGAGGTAAAGGTTATCGCCCGCACATCCAATATGGTTAAAGAGCTGCTGGTTGAAGAGGGTGACAGGGTTCAAAAAGACCAACCTCTGCTTCTCATTGAAGACAGCCAGCAGAAACGCAACATCAGGAAAGCTGAAAACGATGTGGTTAAAATGCAAATGCAGTTTGACAGGCAGCAGAACCTCTTTAAAAAGAATCTCATCAGCGAGAAGGATTTCAACGAAGTAAAATACTCTCTGATGCAAAAAGAGCTGGCTCTTGAAGACGCCAAACGGGAACTGGAGTTCACCGTCGTCAAGGCGCCCATTGGCGGAACGGTCACGGGCCGGTACATTAAAACAGGTGATCAAGTTTCCGCCGGCCAGCACCTCTTCGATATCATTGATTTCGAATCGCTGGTGGCGCGAATCTACGTACCCGAAACCAATCTGGTCCACCTGAAAGAAGGACAGCAAGCCCGCATCCTGACAACAGCGCTGGGCGAGAGGCTTTTTAAGGGCTCCATCAAGCGCATCGCGCCGGTGGTCGATAACAAGACCGGAACGGTCAAGGTCACAGTGGCGGTCGGCAGTCAGCAAGGTCTCAAACCCGGAATGTACGTCAATTTAGAGCTCATTTTGGATAAACACCTGAACGCCCTGCTGATTCCCAAACGGGCACTCACCTACGACGCCGATCAAATCTTTGTCTTTAAACTCAAGGAAGACAGAAAAGTGGAGCGCGTGCTGGTGGTTCCGGTTCTGTCGGACAACGACAACATCGAACCCTCAGAGGGCTTTCACGATGGAGATACCATTGTGATCGCGGGTCAATCCGGTCTGAAAGACGGAGCCATCGTTCGTTTACCCGACGATCCCCAAGCGAAAAATGAAGGTCAAGATGACTGACCATCCTCAAAGCAAAAGTCACTTCACGGTCAACAGACCTGTAGCCGTTTTAATGCTTTTCTCCGCCGCGGTTCTGTTTGGTGTGTTTTCATTTAAACGGCTTCCCATTACCCTGATGCCGGAGTTGACCTATCCAACCCTGACCGTGCGAACCGAGTACCCGGGCGCAGCTCCTGAAGAGGTGGAAAACGATGTCAGCCGACCCATCGAGGAGAGTCTGGGCGTCATCAGCGGGTTGAATCGCATCAGCAGTATCAGCAGAGCGGGTGTCAGCGACGTGGTGCTCGAATTCCTCTGGGGCACGGATATGTCTGAAGCCAGTCAGAAAACCATGGAAAAGCTGGACCTGGTCTTTCTGCCCAAAGACGCCGAGCGGCCTTTAATCCTGCATTACGACCCGGCTCTCGATCCCATTATGGAGCTCAGTTTCTCCGGTCAAGGCAGCCGTTTTTCCGGTGAACAGGGCTTGAGAAGGCTGCGCCGCATTGCCGAATACCAGGTTAAACGCGTGCTGGAACCCATTAAGGGCGTTGCGGCGGTGCGCATACGAGGCGGTCTGGAAGAGGAAATCCACATCCTGCTGGAAGAGGAAAAATTACAGCAAACCGACATGACCATTCAACAAGTCATCAACCGCTTGAGCCAGGAGAATATCAACGTCGCGGGCGGAACCATCAAAGAAGGTCACAGCGAGTACATGGTGCGAACCCTCAACGAATACGAGGATCTGGAACAGATCCGTCAAACCGTGGTCAAAAACGTGGGCAATAAATCCATTCGCGTGGAAGACCTGGGCGAGGTGGTACGCTCAAACAAGGACCGCGAGTTAATGACCCGAACAGACGGCATGGAATCGGTTCAAATTGACATCTACAAGGAAGCCGACGCCAACATGGTCACAGTGGCAAAAAACGTGCTCTCGATGCTGGGCAGCTTACCCGGTCAGCATGAAAAAGAAGAGCAAACCAAACGCGTTTTTGGCAGAAGACGAAACACCACAGAGGGCTTGAAAGCCCGTCTCCTGCGGGAAGAGGGCGCCAGCCTGGAGGTCATTGCCAATCGCTCCACCTTCATCGAAAATTCCATCAACGAAGTGCGCAACACGGCTATTCTCGGCGGTGGTCTGGCCATTTTGATTCTCTTTCTTTTCCTGCGCAGTTTCAAATCAACCGCGATCGTCGCGGTCAGCATTCCCATGTCGCTCTTAATTACCTTTGCCCCGCTCCACCTGTTTGGCGTCTCGCTCAACATCATGTCTCTTGGCGGTTTGGCTCTGGGCATCGGTATGCTCGTAGACTCATCGATCGTTGTGCTGGAATCCATTTTCCGCTGTCAGGAAGAAGGCGATGACCTCGTTACCGCCACCATCCGGGGCACCAAAGAAGTCAAGGGCGCGGTTTTCTCCTCCACCCTGACTTCCATCGCGGTCTTCTTCCCCATGGTCTTTGTGGAGGGAATTGCGGGACAGACCTTCGGCGATCTGGGGATGGCCGTGGTGGTCTCGCTGCTGGCCTCTCTGGCTGTCGCACTCTACTTCATTCCCATGCTGGCCAGCAGAAAACCTGTCGCCTTTTCCAGCTCTGCCAGGGGCTTTGCCAACGGCAACGTTCTCATTCAGCCTTTCGGCTCCGTCAATCAAATCCGCGGCATTTTCAAAAAAGAAAAGAAATGGTACGCTCTACCCATCTATTTCTACTACATAGCCCGCTTCATGATCCACTTCGCGCTGGAACTGGCGGGTCGCTTCTTTGCGGCTGTGTTCTACGCGCTCGCCTTGCTGATAACCAAAATTCTGGCTCCGATCTTTTTGATCGTTTTTAAAAGCGTCACCTGGATTTTCCTGCAAATCACGACCACAATCATGGACGCGCTCAACAGGGCTTACCCCAAAACTATCAAATGGGCATTAAACCATCCCGGTGTGCTCCTGCTGACCATGGCGCTCTGCTTCTTTGCGATTTACAAAGTAGGTCGATCGCTCGATACCGAACTCCTGCCGGAAGTCCACCAGGGTGAGTTCACCTTTGAAGTCAGTCTGCCGGTGGGCACGCCCATTGAAGAAACGTCGCGTATTCTCAGCAGTGTGGAAGAGGATATCCTGAACAATAAAGAGGACATAAGAGCGCTGATCGTCACCTACGGTTACGATATAACGAACATGAAGCGTTCCGATGAAGGTGAACACACCGCGCGTTTCAAAATACTGTTGGCAGCCAACCGCAATCAGGCTCAGACAGAAGGACGCGTGCTCCATCGGCTGCGATCCATCTTCGCCGATATCCCGGATGCCGAAGTCACCGTCAGCCGTCCCGTCCTCTTCAGCTCCGAAAAACCCATCGTACTCGAACTGCACGGCGATGACCTCGACGATCTCAAAAACGCGTCCACCCAGGCGGGCGACCTGCTGAAAGAGCTGAAAGAAGTGGCCGATGTGGAGGTCTCGCTCAAAAAAGGCGCACCTGAAATTCAGATCCTGTACGACCGGGACCGGCTCATGATGTACGGTCTCAATGTCAATCAGGTGGCCACCCAGGTTCGCGACATGGTCAAAGGCTACGAAGCGACGCGCTTCAATTTAAAAGACCGCCGCGTTCCCATGATTGTTCGCCTAAAGGAAAGTAACCGCGAAAACATCGAGGACATTGGGGATTTCATTGTCAATCCTCAGGATGAATACCCCATACGGCTCTCTTCCGTCGCCGAACTGAAAACCGGAGAAGGTCCCAGCGAAATCAGGCGCATTAACAGCAGCCGGGTGGCCCTCGTCAATGCCAATATCGGCGAAGCCTCTCTCGGTTCGGCTGTAGAGAAAATTAGCGAAGTCATGGATAGCGACATGAGCTGGACCCGCGATATGACCTACCTCATCAGCGGTCAAAATCAGGAATGGGAACGCTCAAAAGGCAGTCTTTACCTGGCACTTTTCCTCAGTCTCTTCCTGGTGTACGTGATTATGGCTTCGCAATTTGAGTCGCTGCTCTATCCGCTGGTTATCATGTTCACCATCCCGCTGGCCTTTTTCGGAACCGTGCTGGGCTTGAAGTGGCTGGGTATCAGCCTCTCCATTGTGGTCTTCCTGGGCATGATCATGCTGGCCGGAATTGTGGTCAACAACGCCATTGTACTCATAGATTACGTCAATATTCTCAAACAGCGCGGTCAGGATGTGCGTACCGCACTGATCAATGCCGGCAAGGTTCGACTGCGTCCCATTCTGATGACCACAGCCACTACCGTGCTGGGCCTGATTCCCATGGCTCTGGGTTTTGGCGATGGCGCCGAGATCCGCACGCCAATGGCCATCGCGGTCATCTTCGGCCTGATAACCTCCACCTTCCTGACACTGCTCTTTATCCCCACCATTTACTACCTGGTCGACCGCGTGAGGGACAAGCTTTTCGCGAACACCGTTAACCAGGCCGAAGTGTCGGAATAGGGAACCGCCATGACTTACGATCCCCAATCCGCCACCACCAAATTAACCCGTTTTTCACTGAAAAGACGCATCACCGTTCTGGTTCTCTTTATGTCCGTACTGGTGGTGGGTGCTATCGCCACCAGGAACATTCCGCTGGAGCTGGTCCCGGCGGGTTACGCGCCTCAGTTTCTTCAGGTTAGAGTGCCCTGGCGGAATGCCCCCACACCTGAAGTCCTTGAAAAAGTGACACTGCCCCTGGAAGAAGAACTCAGTACGGTGCGCGGTTTAAGCGATATCAGTTCCTACACCCGGGTTGGTTTCTCCCAGGTTTTTCTGCGTTTTAAACTGGAAACAGATATGAATGTGGCTTACCGGGAGGTAAAAGACCGGGTTGAACGGGCCCGGCAGCAGTTCCCGTCGGATGTGGACCGCGTTTTCATCCGTAAAGACGATTCATCTGGTGTGCCTGTCTCTTTCATCGGCATTACCTACGACAGCTCACAAATCGACGCCTACGATCTCATTCAAAAGGAAATCGTCCTGCCCTTCTCCAGAATTGACGGCGTTGCCACCGTCAACACGGAAGCACTGGAAGAAAAGGAAATTCTGATCGAGCTGGATAAAGAACTGACCGAAGCCAACAATCTCAATATCTACGAACTCTCACAGGCTTTGAGTCAGGACAATTTCACCATGGCCAGCGGTCAGGTGAAGGATTCCGGTAAAAAATACCTGCTTCGCTCCATGGCACAGTATCGATCTCTGAAAGAACTTGAAAATAAAATGCTTTCGCCCACTGTGCGCCTGAAAGATGTGGCCACGATTAAGTACGAAGAGCTCGAAAAACGCTACATGCTGCGCGTTAACTCCAAACCGGCTGTGGCTGTACTGATTATGAAGGAAGGCGAAGCCAATACCGTCGAGATCTCCAAAAAAATCAAAGAAACCCTCAAACAAATACAAGCCAATCCCAGATTGGCCGATTTTGACATTAAATCCCTGTTCAATCAGGGCGAGGTTATAGAAGAATCCCTCTTTAACCTGGTGGACAGTGGGAAAATCGGTGGTCTGCTGGCCGCCATGGTTATGTTCCTCTTCCTGAGAAGGGTGCGAATGACCCTGATTATCGCGCTCTCCATTCCTCTAAGCCTGCTGATCGCTCTGGTGGTCATGTTCTTCGCCAATGAGTCCCTGAACATTCTGACCATGCTGGGTTTGGTTATTTGCGTCGGGTTGCTGGTGGACAACTCGGTTGTAGTGGCCGAGAATATTTTCAGACTGCACTCCGATGGGCTGGACCGCCGTCAGGCCTGTATTCAAGGGGCAAGTGAAATAGCATTGGCCATTACCATGGCGACACTCACAACGGTGGTCGTCTTCCTGCCCGTTTCACTGGTTAGCGGCCAAGGTCAGTTCTTTCTGATACGTCTGGCTATGCCCATTTCTGTTTCCCTGATCGCGTCACTCTTCATTGCGCTGGTTTTCGTTCCTCTTTCTGTTTTCATGGTACTGCCTTCAAAAACCAGAACACCGAAATTCAAAGCACTGGATCGATGGCACCGCAAAGGCAATCTCATCCTTAAAGCGGGCTACGATCGCATTTTCGGACGAGCCAATAAGTTCTACAACAAACTGCTGGCCTTCTTCATGCGGCACCGCGTCGATCTGGTCATCATTCTGGTCACACTCTTCATTGCCACCTTCACCTTTGTCAAGGACAAGGTGCAGACCGTAGAGAAACAGGAAGAAGACGAAACCAACTTTCAAATTCACGTCTCCTCCAGCAATGAATACCATTTTGAAGAACTCAAAACGTACTTCCTCGAATGTGAAAAAGTACTGGAAAAGAAACAGGAACAATACAATCTGGAGGGCTTCATGGTACTGGCCTACAGCAGTGGAGGCCGAATTGAAGGCTGGATGCCCAGAGGTAAAAAATCAGCGTTTACCGTCAAAGAAATCACCAAGGATATTGGCGAAAGCCTGCCCAAAAAGCCGGGAATCAAACTCTTCTACGGTGAAGACAACCAAATGCAGGATAACGATAAAAAGGATACGTTTGTGCTCCGGCTTGTCGGTGAAGATGCCGAAGCGCTGGAAGATGTTGCCAAAAGTATCGAACCCCTTTTTCTGGCTCAGCAAGGGGTGATTGGACTGAAGAAAGTGGGTGATGACGCACCCAGTGAAATGGCTTTTGTGGTTGACCGCGATCAGGCCGCCATGAATCGCGTCAACCCTTCAGTCATTGCCGGCGTCATCAGTTACGCCATCATGGGGAGCACGCTTCCCAAATACAACGATAACGGCAAGCAAATTCCCGTTCGGGTACGCTACAAGGAAGAAAACAGGCAGAGCGTGGGCGATCTTGAAAACTTCCTGGTTCCCACAGATGACGGGAATGTCATCTCTCTGGAGAGCTTGACCAAAGTAGAAATGAGAAATGTCCGCAAGGGCGTTTTCAGGAGAAACAAGAAGGTCACACACTCGATGACCTTTGAACTGGAAGAAAAGAAGACCGAAGAAATCAAAAAACGCCTGAAAAATCTCATGACTCAGCTCGATCTTCCCGAAGGCATGACTTTCAGCACCGAAGATTCAAGTCAGAAGAACCAGGACATCGAGAGCCTGCAATTTGCCATGCTCATTTCCACGCTGTTCATCTATTTCCTGATGGGATTCCTCTTCGAGAGTTTCATCCTGCCGCTCTCCATCATTACCACCATTCCCCTGGCCGCTATCGGCGTGTTCTGGATTCACTTTGCCACCGGAAAAGATCTGGATTTCCTGGGATACGTGGGCATGATTCTACTGATCGGGGTTGTGGTCAACAACGGCATTGTGCTCATCGACTACGTCAACCGGCTCAGGGCCGACGGCATGTCGAGAACCAAAGCCATTCTGCATGCGGCCGATAAGCGCTTCAGACCCATTGTTATCACCGCTTTAACCACGGTAATCGGCATGATTCCACTCACGATCAGTGACCCCAACAGCCTGGGTATCAGCTACAAGAGTTTCGGGCTCACACTCATCGGCGGCATGACCACAGCCACCCTGCTGACGCTTTTAGTGGTTCCCGTCTTCTATACACTCTTCGACGATTGCCGCAACTACTTCACCAACCTGCTGGGTCAGGCTCTCAGGAGAAAAGAAGCCCATAGGAAGGTACCTTCCTGATGAAAAGAGTGTCGCGCGTTAATCAAGCGCGTTCAACAACTTGAGTTCGCATTGAAAAATGCGTTCATCTTTGGTAATCAGAATCAACCCCTCAATTTGAGCCTGAGCCACAAGCATGCGATCAAACGGGTCTCGATGGTGCTTGGGCAGCACACCAGCCTTTTCTGCGTGAACAAAATCGATGGGCAGCGGAAGAAAACCCTGGCTGACAACCACCTCACTCATAGACAGATTCGGCAACTTGAGCTTGCCTATGCCCTTCTTGATTGACATCTCCCACAGAGAAACGGCACTGACATAGATTTCATTGTCCGCGTCAGCTATGATTCCCGATGTTTTCTCACCCAGCATGGGGTCTTCCCTCAGCCACCACAGAAAAGGTTGTGTATCCAGTAAGTAGCGAGTCACCGGGAACAACCCTTAAAGTCTTCTATGATTTCACCAGGCGTGTCGTCAAAATCATCCGCCATCCATACCTTGCCCTTCAATAGGCCCGGCTTTCTTGATGCCGACTTGGGTTGATAAGGAATTAACTCCAAATGAGGTTTGCCAGCCTTGGCAATAATCACCCGTTCACCTTTAAGAACCCTCTCTGCTAAAGCCGATAACTGACTCTTCGCTTCATGCATATTAACCTGCACCTTGCACCTCACCAGGTCTTAGACTAGTTTAGCTAAGCTAAAAATAATTTATTGGGTCGTTCAATGCAAGGTTTTGTAGCGTTTTCAGCGGAGTTTCAACTGCGTTCCGTTTATTTACAAAGGTTTCTGTCTTTTTTTGCTTAACCTCACGCGTGATCAGATTCGGCAACTTGAGCTTGCCTATGCCCTTCGGAACCCTGTCCATCTGGCCATTTACCTGAAGAACCTTATTCTTTTGCGTGAATAGCGTGTTATGATCTGGTGGAAATAAAAAATCGGGGGTTCTAACATGAGCAACCAACTCAATCCAAAATGGATTGGCTCCATGCAGAAGAATTTCACCACCACCTGGAAGTTCCGACTGATTCTATGCAGAATTCTGCCCATGGGTTTTCTCTCCGGAATGAAAGTCCGGCAGCTGGATGAAGAGCGCTGTGTGGTTACGGTTCCCTACAGGTGGATCAACAAGAACCCCTTCCGATCCACCTTCTGGGCGGTTCTGGGAATGGCGGCAGAAATGAGTTCAGGTGCGCTGTTGGCCATGTACACGTTTCGTCAAAAACCCTCCATCGCCATGCTGATCGTGGGTACAACCGCCAAGTTCATCAAGAAAGCCCAGGGCGTGACCACTTTCACCTGCACGGACGGTCTCAAAGTGAGAAAGGCCATAGAAAAAACCCTCGAGACAGGTGAACCGGAGTGCGTTGAATGCCTGGTCACGGGCAAAGACAAACACGGCAACGACGTGGCCGAATTCACCTTTATGTGGTCGGTTAAGGCCAGATCCGGCAAAGGGTGAACGCCAGCAGGAAAAGGTATAACATAATGACAAAAAACCAAAGAGATCAACTTCAGGAAAGCAACACAAAATCTGAGAAAGTAGAACTGGAATTTCCGTTAACCTACGCTTTTAAAGTGTTTGTCGATCCGCGTACAGTAAAAGAAGAAAGCCTCTACCAACTCGTTATTTCACTTTTAAACCGGCCTGGCTGCGTTAAAAGCAGCGCCACAAAGAGCTCTAAAACCGGGAAATACCTCAGCTACACACTCAACGTGGCACTGGAGAATCGCACTGAAATGGAGAATCTCTACAACGCCTTCAAGCAGCTGCACGGAGTGAAGTATCTCTTGTGAGCAAAACCGTCGGCTGGAGTCTCTTCGCGCTGGGTCTGGTGATCCAGCTTCCCTTTTTTGATTCCGTCTACCTGCTCCCCAAATTACTGCTGCTTTCATGCGCAATCGCTGTCCTGTTCCTGTCGGGTGAACTCACAAAAAGAGCCGTTCCCCTGTGGATCTTCACCCCCGTTGTCTGGGCTGTGCTCTCTCTGCTCTGGAGCCCTGACCGCGCAATGGGCCTTTCCAAACTGGCTCTTTTCAGTGTGCTCCTGCTGCCCCTTTCCTTCCAGCTGAAGGGCTGCCATAAAACAGCTCAAAAAGCCCTTCTCGCGGCGGCCTGGATCACCATGTCTGTTGGTTTTTTGCAGCATTTAAACATCCCCGTCCTGCCCGTTGAAACCCCTGGCATTACAAGCAGCACGTTTGGCAACGTCTGGCTGTCTTCCATGTTCATCCTGCTCTGCCTGTGGTTTCTGCCGCTTAAAGAAACCAGAAAAATTCACATCGTCGCCATGATGCTCTACATCCTGCTGAGCGGAAGCACGAGTGTGCTGCTCGGATTGGGCTATTGGCTCATCACCACCTGCCACCGTCAGCTTCCAGGGGGCGCGTTTAGCGCCGTAACCCTGATCATCCTGCTTGCGACCGCAACTGTTTTCGCTTTCGCCTACCCCAAACAGCTCACTTCCTACCTTGTCAATCCGGATCGTTATGTGCGGGAATACAGCCGGCAAAGCCATTTAATCGCGAGCCGGGATCAGGTCTTCAAGGGCAAGTCCCTCAGCGCCATGACCCGAATTATTCTATGGAAGAACAGTTTGCAAATGATCCGGGAAAAACCCCTTTCGGGATTTGGAGTGGGACAGTTTCGAGTTCAATACCCGCGATTCAGTCAATCAGCGCATACGGACTTCAACTTAAACGGTATGTACCGCCCCGTCTCCACCCACAACTTCCTGCTGACGGGTGCCGTTGAATTGGGCCTTGTCTGGCTGGTAGGTGTGCTTTGCTGCTTGTTCTACCTGCAAAAAAACATCCGGCAACCCGCCCACCGCCACGCCTTGCTGTTTATAGTTTGGGTATCCCTCATTCAACCGCTCTACCTAACCCTGCCGCTGTGGTCACTACTCATCCTGACCCAAACACAAGTTAAACAAAAAAATGATGTTAAACTACCCCAATACCTACAGGCGTTCATCCTGATAGCGGTCTTGTTCAATTACCTCGCTCTCAGCCTTGAAGACATACAATACAAAGCAGCCCAATCCAAAATGCAGAGCCAACAAGTCCCCAGCCGTTTCCCCCAACGCAAAGCGGAACTCTGCTACAGAGAGGGAAACAATCAAAAAGCCTTCGAGCTCTTTCAAAAGGCACTTAAAAGCGATCCCTACAGCCCCGAACTACTCTACAACAGCCTTCAAAGCTCCAACCTCTCAGAAACTGAAAAATCAGCCAGGAAAGCGAAACTAAAAAATGCCTTCCCCTTCTTCAGACCGCTGATAAAAAGCCCTAAAACATCAGACCACTGCGAAAAACACAAAAAAAACAAAGACCTGCAAGACCCACTGACCAACATCAGAATCCACGAATAATCCCGTTATACAGAAAAACCCTCTCCATTTAACCCAATCTCACCTGCCTTTTGATGCCATATAAAGTATCACCGTCCTTACTATGAGTCCATTTGAGAGAACTATTCAAAAAAGGGAAAAAATAGTTGACGTCATACAGTTTCGTTGCTCCTTTCAATACTTTCAGATACTTTTCGCCTTTTTTCCGGCTCTTGCAGGGCTGTCTGAGCGAAACGAAACGTTAAATGAAGATCTGTTTTTTCTTCCATGAACAAGCTGCCTGATCGTATCCTGGCATCTTTCCATCGTTGCCAATACCTAAAAAACGGACACATACTGCTGCTAGATATTACCTCCTCGAGGGGATAAATCATGAGAAGCTATTGTCCAAAAATGCCGCATAAAACAACGTTTTTCACATCGAAACGGCACGCACAGGTCTTTGTTTACACAATATACAGTACAAATAAGGAATTGCGTTAAAGAAGCCTGTCTTATGCTACGCTTCATCATGAACCGCATGGCATCACGATATTGAGTTCATCCATTGGCATAGAGAGAAGGATCGCAATCTCTTTATTCAGGTAAGCTTGGTTCACAAGAGAAATTACTCAAAGTCTTGCCCATGCAGGATGAGTCGTAATCCCTTTGTTCAGGTCAGTTTGGTTCACCAGTGAGCTTTGGTATAAAAGGCCCACAACAACCTATTACTGTCGTAATCCCTTTGTTCAGGTCAGATTGGTTCACAAGGGCCGTGCTGCGGCCCAAGTCGCCTTGGAAAAGGCGAGTCGTAATCCCTTTGTTCAGGTCAGATTGGTTCACTCAGGTATTCGCAAATTCGATTTACCTTTAAAAAAGAGTCGTAATCCCTTTGTTCAGGGCAGATTGGTTCACACGATACGTTTGACAGATCAGACGTGTTTTTAGAGACGTCGTAATCCCTTTGTTCAGGTCAGATTGGTTCACAGGCGTCAAATGGAAGGCAGTCGATCCCTATTCTGTTGTCGTAATCCCTTTGTTCAGGTCAGATTGGTTCACTGCAAATTGGAAAGTCGTAAGGAAGCCAAAATGAGCGGTCGTAATCCCTTTGTTCAGGTCAGATTGGTTCACTTCACCTGACTACTCCCAAAATGAAATTACTTCTAAAATAGGTCGTAATCCCTTTGTTCAGGTCAGATTGGTTCACACAACACTTCAGCTCGATGCCTCAACCGCTCCTGTTAATGGTAGTCGTAATCCCTTTGTTCAGGTCAGATTGGTTCACTAAGACTCAGGTATATTGACGAAAGGGTGGAATACGTCGTAATCCCTTTGTTCAAGTCAGATTGGTTCACGCGCCGAAAAAGCAGCTGCTTTGCTTGCCGATCATCGAGTCGTAATCCCTTTGTTCAGGTCAGATTGGTTCACTCGATGTAATTTGCGAGCAATGAACGCACTACTCCAACTGTCGTAATCCCTTTGTTCAGGTCAGATTGGTTCACATCAGCATCCTTGGGAGGAAAACACCCTGTCTTGTAGTCGTAATCCCTTTGTTCAGGTCAGATTGGTTCACCAGGCTATCAGATAAAAATCAAAGCTGAATTAGCAGGATTAGTCGTAATCCCTTTGTTCAGGTCAGATTGGTTCACAGAGTACTGGGGGCTTGTTGAGTGTGGTGGGGATGAGTCGTAATCCCTTTGTTCAGGTCAGATTGGTTCACGGGGATGTGCGTAACAATAATAATGGCGGTTCTCCGTCGTAATCCCTTTGTTCAGGTCAGATTGGTTCACCAGAGAATGAAGGAAGAAAGGGATGGCTGATGTCAGTCGTAATCCCTTTGTTCAGGTCAGATTGGTTCACCCCCTCAACCTTGAGGGGATTTATGGGGTTCCCGTCCGCGGGTCGTAATCCCTTTGTTCAGGTCAGATTGGTTCACAGCACCCTTTGTAACTCTTTTGTACAGTTAAACATGGGAGGTGGTTTGCGCCAAGTGGCAACAAAAAAACGCATTTTATCCATTTTTTCG
>PDUC01000088.1 GCA_002747255.1 Acidobacteriota bacterium
CAGAAAGGCTCCCAGTTTGATTCTCTCTGCTTTTGTCAGATCCGCTGGCTGGTAGTTATCAATGATGTTTCTGGCTTCTCTGACAAAAGAGAGAATCTGCTCTCTTTTCCATTGCTGCCATTTTTCTGACGCATGCTGATCTATCCATGCTGCTTTCTGCCGGGTGGTGGTCAGCGCTGGCGGGATAGTTGTTGCCGTTTCCTGTTGAAACAGCGTCAGGCATCTGTTGCAATAGCAGGTTTTGGGGATAACCGGCTGCTCTTCCTCCCATCTGCCGGGGTAGCGAATAAAATCAAGCCATATACCGGAGATTTTCCGTTCTTTGGAGAAATCCTCCAGCCATTGTTGCAGCGTATTCAGCTGTTGCTGGCGCCATCCTTTATGGCTGGGGCAGATGCCGCCATATTTTATCTGCAGTTTTTCTCCGTTTGCCAAAACGGGAACTGCATCTGGAAACTGTTTCCAGCCATTGCTGCCGCCAAAGGCGTTCAAGGTAAGAAAGACCTCTCTGTTTTGCTGCAAAGAGCTGATCCATTCTTTGCTGGCAGTTCCCCATACCTTTGTAATAGAGTGTTCTGCCAGCTCCGGGGGATTTCCATGCACACCGTAAACGCCTGCAGCATATGCTGGCAGAACCAGAAAAATTAAGGGCAGCCAGCAGGCGAGAATAAGCGTTTTTTTCAGGGAACTTTTCAGCTGCCTGGTAAAAAGATCGTTTTCTAGAAAGAAAACCATTTTTTCTTTTTGGCTGAGGTGTAGAGGGCAACCTGATTTCTTCCTGCCTCCTTTGCCGAATAGAGCGCGCTGTCTGCCTGGCCTATAAAATCGCCCTTGCTGAAATTATCTTCAGCCGTTGGTCTGCCGGCAGAGACGCCAAAGGATGCGGTAACATGATACTCAGTATCATTTTCGGTAAAGGTATGTTCTTCAATGATACTTCGCAGCTTTTCGCCGACAAGCATGCCGGTTTCGGCATCGGTATCCGGCAGCAGGATAACAAACTCCTCGCCACCGTATCTTGATAATATATCGTATTTGCGCAGATTCTTTTCAAGGACTCTGGCAAATTCAACAAGGATAAAGTCGCCGGTCTGGTGACCATAGGTATCGTTGAATTTTTTGAAATGATCAATATCAATCAGCAGCAGGGCAATG
>PDUC01000089.1 GCA_002747255.1 Acidobacteriota bacterium
ATTCAAATGCTGGTCGTCTTTCCGTTTATTTCGGTGTATCATCAATACCTGTTTTCCATCAGGTGAGAGGATATACCCAAGCGTTGCCATAATTGGCGTGTACATTATTTCTCCTTTTCAAGGTAAAGGGATATAACAACGACCCCCCTATTCAGTAATAGATTGTAAACAAGATGACACATCCTCTGCATATACGAAAATCCATCCTACTTGCGGCAGTTTTTATTCTCTGCTTAACTCTTGCCGGAGAAACCGGCAATACAGCCCAGAAGGACCATACAACCACTTTTCACCCCTTTCCGCTCTACTCAGCTATTACCAACAATGTCTCCTTCTGGGAAAGGGTCTACGCAACATACTCCAATGATACCATCATTGTCCATGACCGCGATGATTTGCGCAAGGTATATACCACCATATCTCTGCCAAGCCCGAGAAATGGCGATGACCGCAAAAAAAATCTGCGCAAGGAAAAGGAGATCACAGAAAAATACGAAAAAATGCTCCTCGCCCTGCGGAATCGCCCGCCAAAGACCGCCGAAGAAAAAAGGGTTGCCGCCTTCTTTACCGGCCCGGACAGGAAGCAGCAGCTGGCAAAAGCTGCCGAACGGGTTCGTACCCAGAACGGGCAGCGACAGCGTTTTCGTAACAGTGTCCGCCGCTCCGGAGCATATCTCCCCACATTCAAGGAGATCTTTCGCAGCTATAACCTGCCGGAAGATCTTGCCTATCTCCCCCATGTCGAATCTTCTTTTCACTCCCGCGTCTACTCAAAAGTCGGCGCCTGCGGGATATGGCAGTTCACCAAAACCACAGGCGAGCGTTACCTCATTATAGACGATGCGGTGGATGAGCGTCTTGACCCTATTGCGTCAACCCATGCGGCCGCCAGATATTTCCGCCGCAGCTACAACCACCTGCAACACTGGCCACTGGCAATCACCTCCTATAACTATGGGCTGCCGGGAACCATTCGTGCTCAAAAAGAGTTTCGCAGTTATCCAAAAGTTTTTGCCAAGCACCGTACCCAGAGTTTTCAGTTTGCCTCCCGTAACTTTTACTCCGAATTTATTGCGGCCAAAAATATTGCCAAAAAACTTGAAAAGAATATCTCGCTGCGTAAACCGGAAAAAACCTGTTGAAAAAACCTGTTCAATGCGGCTTGCGGGATATCTTGATCTACGCGATATCGCCAACTATTTCCAGATAGACAGCAAGGAGATCGAACGACTCAACCCTGCTCTGCGGCCCGCTGTTTTCACCAACCAGAAAAGAATAACAAAAAACTATTCTCTTCATCTGCCGCAGACAAAAGTGATAAAACGCAAGATTGCAAACTTCCCGAAAAAGCTTTACTTTGCAAGTCAGAAAAAAAATCAGCGTTATCATAAGGTTCGCCAGGGAGAGAGTTTAAGTACTATCGCGGCCCGTTTTGGAGTATCAGTCGCCACCTTGCGAAAACATAATAAGATCGGAAAAAAATCGTTGATTAAAATAGGTCAGAAACTTCGGCTGCCGGCAGATGCGAGAAGACAGAAAATGAGCAAGAGAGCGCCTGTACCGAAAGAGGAAAAAGCGCCTGTATTAAAGAAAAAAAAGAGCAAAAAAAATGTAGGATAAACCAGCATGGCTGGACC
>PDUC01000090.1 GCA_002747255.1 Acidobacteriota bacterium
GCTGCCATAACCGGACTCTCCCAAACACTTTTCAAACATTTCAACAAAACGGATATTTTCCAACTCGGTACCCACCGTTACCCGAATAGAGGTGGGAAAACCATAAGCTCGCATCGAACGGATAATAACACCTTTATGGAGCAGGGCCTTATAAAGCTTATCGGCATCTCTTTTTACATCGACAAAGACAAAATTTCCCTGACTTGGATAGCTGATGCAGCCCAACGCTGCAAAGGCATCGCGCAGATAGGAGATCCCTTGACGATTTTTTTGCCGTATTTGTTGATAGCGCTCTTCCTCTTTCAACGCCGCTATTGCACCAACCTGGGCAAGGGTATTGACATTGAACGGCTGTCTCACCTTATGCAGACAGGCGGCCAGCTGTCGGTTCATTATGCCGTAACCAACCCTGAGACCGGCAAGTCCATACGCCTTTGAAAAGGTTCGCATAAAGACAACAGGACAGCGCTTCTCCGTATTACGGATCAGGGAAGCTGCATCCGGCCGTAACTCTTCCTCCATAAAATCGGCATAGGCCTCATCAATAACGACAATAACATGCTCAGCAACAGTGCTGAGAAAGATATAGAGATCGCGCGGCGCAATAACGCTGCCCATCGGATTGTTCGGATTATCAATAAAAATCAACCGGGTTCGCTCATTTATTTTATCCATAATGGCATGCAGATCATGCCCTCTCTCTTTTAACGGGATAATATGGTTTCTTCCACCGCGAATCTGAACAAATTTCTGATACATAAGAAAAGAAGGGTGGCTGGTTATCACCTCATCACCCTTTTCGACAAAGGCTTTTACCAGAAAATCAATAATATCATTTGATCCATTGCCAACAACAATCTCCTCTTTCTCCACTCCATATTTAGCGGCAATAGCCGCACTAAGGTCATGGCAGACAGCATCTGAGTAGCGATTGACTCCGGCAAGGGCATCGGTTATAGCCTTGACTATCGATGGAGAAGGGGAGAAAGGGTTTTCATTTGACGCAATCTTGATCGAATCGCAAATACCATATTCTCTCTCCAGTTCCTCCTGGGTCTTGCCCGGCGTATATGATGTTATTTTCTGTATATTTTCAGGTATTGTCAGCTTCAAAAGATCCTCCCGTTGAA
>PDUC01000007.1 GCA_002747255.1 Acidobacteriota bacterium
CGAAATGCAAGCCGGGGTTAACTGGCAATTCACTACTGAAGATGCCAGAATAAAACTAAAACGGCTCTATCCAACATTTAATACGTGACATGACACTAGACTCCATATTACCAAAGTCCTTTCGACCCGGCATTCCCTTCGCGTGTTTTCTTGCGGTACAATACCCGATCGCGATGGCACGTATGGCGGCTTACAAGGGTTCAACAACCCCGATGGACCTGAGCTGAATGGGTGTGGCTCCCGGTGGCAGTTTAACGCAATTTGCTCTTTTAACCCTTGCCCAAATAGATCTCAACGGCGTTTGCTCTTTTAACAGTCTGCGTATTTCATGGATGTGCTCACGAGCGTAGTTTTCTCCGAGTTCGACAATAGAGTCAACCTGATCGAAACTCGACCAGAAAATGTGATCGACGGGCAGCTTCCATTTAAGCGGAGCCAGTTCAATTTGAATTTGATCAAGCGTCTTTTGAATCGCCGCATAGGATTTAAGAATGATGGTGTAACCCGGTGTTTTATCCTCGGCTATTTCAATTTTATTGGATACATCGATTGCCAGAATCTCTCTAGCCCCGAACTGGATCAGGGGTCGAACTGGAACCTTGTCGATCCAACCGCCGTCCACATAGACATTTCCTCCCTCTTTAACCGGAGGGAAAACGCCCGGAATGGAGCAGGAGGCGAGGATGGCCGATCTCAGAGAGCCTTCCACAAAGATCACTTCCCTTTTAATGCTCAAGTCCAGGCCTGTGGCGTAAAAGGGAATCGCGGTATCTTTGAACTCAGCGTCGGGCACCATTGCGTACATGGCTCCTGCCCATTCCTCAAAGGGAATAACCTGGCCGAACGCAATGGATTTACCCAGCAGGATGCCTCTCTTGATTTTCTGTCTGAAGGTTAAGCCATCTTCATCTGAAGGGGGTATCGATGAGACAGTTGAACTGGCAAAGTGCTCACTTGCAATGTACTTCCTGACAGCTTCTAAAATGATGTCTGTTTGTTTGTAGAGAGCGAACATGCCCCCGACAAAAGCGCCCATGGAGGAACCGCAAATACTGGCAATGGGAATTTCCTCCTGTTCCAAAACACGCAGCACCCCAATATGTGCCAGTCCTCTGGCCGCACCACCGCCTAAACTGAGATGCAAGCCTTTGGCATTCTTTAAGTCAATCCGGAGCGTCACTTTTCACCCGCACTTTTTGGCTACGTAACTGAGAGCGAGAACAGCAATCAGCAGAAACAGCGTCCAGGGATTTTTAAAAGCGGAATCCGGTTTTTTCCTGCGTCTGATTTTCATAGACTTTCTATTGAGAATAATCGGGAAACAGACCGGGCAGTATATTTCATCCAGATCCTCTATTTCAAAATCATTTAGCATGTTTTTAGATAGGTGCCCCGAAAAGGTACGCCAGGTTTGCTGGTGTTGTTCACAAACACCATCGCCGCAGTTGCTGCAGGGTGTATCACTTGAAAAACATGCCCCACAGCCTTCTTTTTCGGGCTCCGGCGCTGACTGTTCCACAGGCGACTGGACAAGCTGCTGCCGAAACTCCGAAGAACATATTTCACACCGGTAAATTTTAATGCCCGGAACAGGCTGCCTTTCGGCACGTTTCATTTCAGCTTCGCAAAAGGGACAACTGATTTTAATATTCATCCCTCTCTTACAGTTCCTCTTTCAAATCCTTTATTTCTTTGTTTGATAATCCCAGATTGAGCAGGTGATTGGTAGCGCCGGCAATGGATTTCCCCATTTTGGAGCAAATGATGTAACGCTTACACCATGCATCGATGGCCAGGGCCTTCCAGTAGGCCTCTTTTTCAGGCTCCACTTCCATGTTCTTTTCATAGAGATAACCCAGATTATTGGCAGCCTTTCTGTTCATGGGATCCTGGAGCAGCCCTTCCTTGTATGCTGCAATGGCATCTTCATACATGCCACAGCACTCATAGGCTATACCCAGAATATTGCAAATGCTTCCGTTATCGGGCTGCAACTCATAAGCCGTAATGGCCGCCTTGAGCTGACCGTCATTATCACCTATCAAACGGTGGTACTTGGAAAGCCCGATCCACGGTTCTGGATCGTGCGGATCCAGTTCAATGGCATTTTGGAAGTACTTTTTAATGACAGGGCTCTTCTTCTTTTGATGAACATTGATAAAGCCCAATTCCAACCAAGCTCCCACTTGACCGTCATCGATGGCCAGGGCGCGTTTGTAGTGCTTTTCTGCGGCGCCATAGCGGCTCTGTTTGGCTGCCAGTCGACCGAGGTTGTAGTAAGCAACAGCGAGTTTAGGCACCAGTAACAGACTGTGTTTCAAGTACTGACGAGCCTTGGCATAGTTTTCCTGCTTCATGTACAGATAACCCAGGGCATTGTAGACTTCGGCTTCGATGCGGTTATCGATATCCAGCATGAGGATCTTCCTGAGTTCCGCAATGGCCAGGTCATCCATATCGCTATCCATGAACGCTTCAGCGAGCAGGAAAAAGTTGCCTGGATCAAGAGGGTTGATATAGATAGCCTTGCCAAAATACTTAAAGGCTTCATCGAAATGACCTTGTTCGAACAACAGCTCACCCAGCGAGTGACAGGCCCAAACGAAATGGGGTTCAAAATCCAAAGCCATCAGGAAACAGGATTTCGCACTGCTGTAGTCCAATCTTTCAAGGTGGCACAGACCCTTGAGCCGAACGGCTCGAGCAGATGGGCCGGGCGCATCGATTGCCCGGTCACAGAGATCGAGACACTTGTCGAAATCTTCACGGGCATGATAGATCTGGGCAAGGACCTCAAAGCACCGGCTGTCAACATCAGAGTGGTGTTCATCCTCGATGTCTGCCAGCAATTCATAGGCCAGGTCATCTTTTTCCAGGTAAAAGTAGACCAAGGCTAAATTGCGTTTTAGCGGTAAGCTTTCGGGTGAGTCTTTGAGAATGCTTTCAATAATCTCAGCTTGTTTTTCCAGTTCGCGATGCTCGTTTAAGCAGGTGGCCAAAATACGCTCAAACTCTAAATCACAGCTGGTTGAATGGTAGCGGGCGGCATCGTTGGCATATTCAACCGTCAAATCATGCATGGACCGTATATTCAACTGGTAGCAAAGTTTAACCGCCAACACCTCATTCTTTGGCTGATTTTCACATTTACTGATTAATATTCTCAATTCGGGGTCAAGCAAATTCAGATTTTTCTTCATATCTATTACCTCTTTTAAGCTGAGAGTCACCAACAAAGCTCCTTAATCGCTTCTGAATGCCTTATTCTATCACTTGTTTGCTATTATCGCCATGTTTGATGAAATCTTGAAATCCACCTTATCTCGTACAATCGGAATCCCAAAAGATAGAAGTAAGAGAAAGATCAAAAACGATTTCAATTTTGATTTGAATATATTTTCCTTTCCAGCTGCAGTTCATGGTACAACTAGGGTCACATCTCTCGGTATGGTTGCGATGTGAGATGACCTGTTCAATAAACAGTGGATGGCGACAATGGCTCTTGATTTTTTATTTAAGAACTCGAAAGAGGAAGAAAAGCCAAAGATTATCGATCAGGCACTGAGTGCAAGAAACCCTGTCTTTCTAACTTCTACCAACTATAAACACTCCGGTTTCATACTGGATGTTGAAAATCGGCAAATCTATTTAAGTCACGATCTGTCAAGAGATGAGATCTTCAGATATTTCAAGGGGCGCAAACTTAAAATTCAGATTTCTTCCAATAACTCGCTATATGAAGGACAAACAAGACTGGCAGGACTTGGCATGAAACGCAATCAACATGCGTTGAAGCTGGAGTGGCCCAAAAGCCTTCGCAAGAATGACCCGCGCCAATCATTTCGATTGAGTACCATAGGGTTATCGACTTCAGTCAGCTTCTCATGTGACGAAAGTAATATTTTCACAGGAAGATTAATCGATATCTCTATGAAGGGCGCAGGAATTCGGCCCGATGTCAAGTACAACATCAACGACATTAAACTATCTAACGATATCCCCATTCACACCGATATACGCCTGGAGAACAACTGGTCCATTTCTACCGTATCCAGTGTAAGAAACTTCAACGATGTGAAAATTGGAATTGAATTCGGGGAGCTGGATAAAAAAACGAAGAAAAATCTTTTCAAATACATTCAGGCCAAACGAAAAGAAGAACAGTACAAAGTACCTGATATTAAACAGCAATTCAAGTCCGAGGCGGCCGAACGCAAGGATTCATCCAAACCCTGCGCTCTTATTTTTGGTCAGAATGAGTGGCAAATTGAGATTTTGGAAAGAGCTTTAAAAAGGCGCTTTGAAGTATTGATTTTTCCACTTAAAGTCAGTGACATCCGCACGAGAATCGAACTGGAAAAACCCGATGTGTGTTTTTTAGAAATTGGAATGAACAGCAAGGAGATCTATCGACGCATGAAAAAAACCATCTCCGTTTTTTCTCACAAAACACCTTTCATGCTCTACACAGAAAACTTGAGTCAAGAGCACTTGAACCTTTATTTCAGTGGCATGCAGGACGCCATAATCGATCTCAAGGACGCTCAAGCCCTGATGACCTATAAAAAAATTGAAAATTATCTGAAATCCCTACAATGAAAAAGAAGAAAAAAATAACCTTCGATCAAGGGCCGCTTACACAATCCGCTTTCACTGAATTGGGAACACTCATTTCGCACAAGCAACCTCAAGGTAAAAGCACGCAGCAAGCAATCTGTGAATCAAACCCAGCTCAAAAAACCAAAGTCAGTCTGCTTATTCGAGAGGAAAAAAGAAAAGGCCAGAAAAATGTCACCTGCATCTATCATCTGGATGAGGATCACAAGAACATCCTGAAAATGATCAAAAAGAAACTGGGTACTGGTGGAACGCTGACAAAAGAGTGCATTTTAGAAATTCAGGGAAGGAAAAAGAAGGAGCTGGAATCCTTTTTCACTAAACTGAATTATCGCTGCCGATAAGGTAATCCTTCTTTTTTTCAAAACAAAAACGACGCTTCAACTGGACATCTTCAGTGGGATCGCATTTTTTACGTTTTTATTTAAGTTTTTGCTGCATCCAGTCGAAACAGAGAAAAAGGGGGACATAAACATGAAAGTTGAATACATCAACCCATTTATTGAAGCGACCTTAAAGAGCATGGAGATGATGGCTCAAATTTCCGCCACCAGGGCCAATCTTTCCTTAAAAGAAGATTTAATTACTACGTTTGACATATCCAGTATCGTCTCCTTAAACGGCCAGATAGAAGGCTCTATTATCGTGTCCATGCCGGCATCGCTGGCATGTAAGCTGGCCAGCAATATGCTCATGGAAGAAATCACTCAAATCGATGAAAACGTTCAGGACGCCATTGGAGAAATGGGCAACATCATTGTAGGCGATGCCAGAAGAACGCTGAGGGCCATGAATTTTTCCGTGGATATATCACTGCCCAACATCATCATGGGCAAAGGCCATAAAATCGCAAGAAAACAAAATATTCCGTGTATTGCCATTCCCTTTACCACAGAGTTCGGCAGTTTTGAGGTCAATGTCGGTCTGAAAGATAATATGTAAACCGCTGTTCTACCTGCATGGCTCCGTTGAAGGCACCGAGATTCTAAAGCGATCAACTGCCGATCAGCAGACAGAAGAGTTTACCTATTCAAACTGAATTCAAACGTTGTACTCCGGGAAGGGTTCCTGCTGTCCTGCGGCCCTATTGTGTTTTATACCCCAACGGCATTTCAAAAACCTCTGATGGTATTGCCGTCTTTTTATTGGAAACCAGGTCAATGCTCATGGAGCCCAATTCTTTTTTGCCATCGGGCTGGAATACTTTCACAGAAAACGATACGGGTATGCCCTTTGGAACCGTTCCGCCGAAAGCCTTTTCCAGGGCTTGATTGGTCAACAACTCGAGCAGACTCTTGCCCTCGTCTGTTTGACTGGTTTTGGAGATCCAGATCGTCAACTCGATGATCCCATCCGGCTGGGTCATTCTGGTTTGATACACATCGCAAGAATGAGCACCTTTTCGCTCCACGGGCGGCCATGCTTTTGTAAAGACCACATCTTCGGGATCGGCTTCAAAGGGGACTTCACGAACAGTCGTGTTCAAGTGATTAACTTCGTATCTTTTCCTCTTGTCCAGATCAATGTAGGTTGAAATCTCATTGCCGATATCGCGTCTTAAATTTGAACCTTCCACCCATATTTTATAGTAAGTGACAAATCCGGCTTGGCCTGGTTGAGAAGCCTGTTCCAGTTTGTATTCAAAAATGTAACCGCTCCAGACGGTCAAAATCAGGATTTGCGGGAAAATCATCATAATCAGCCTACTCCATCTTGTTTATTTAAACTCAAACGAGAAAATCGATCCCCTTTTTAAAAAGATAGGTCAAAGCGATAATTCCACCCATCGCAACACCTATCCAGACCAAACAACCCAGATAATGTCTCAGTTGGGGACGCGTGGATTCTGCTGAAAGTTTTGCATTCAGTACGGCATCGTCACTTAGAGAAGAGGGAGCTGGTTCTCTCTCTTCCGATTCCAGTCGTTGACCATCACTGACTGCTTCTTTACTTGAGTTGTCTGCCTGCAGGAGTTTGAACAGATCGTCTTTTTCACCATCTGACAGATTGGCCAGCATCTTTTTCAGTTTTTCTGGGTCTTGTTTCAACTCATCACCTCTTCTCAATCCTCAAGGGCCTTACGCACAAACTTAATTTTGAAAACAGACATCAACAAAGGCAACAAAATGACAGAAAACAGCCAACAGTAGAATACACCGAGAATGGCCGATAGCCCCAGACTTCTGAATCCACTGTAGTCCGCAAGAAAAAGCGAACTAAACCCGAAAACCGTTGTCAGCGATGTCAAGGTCACTGCTTTTGCGGAGGACACCATCAACTTGATAATTGACTGATTGGTGCGATGCAGGTATTTCTCGACTATGTGAATGCCATCGTCAATGCCTATTCCTATAATAATGGGTGTGGCCACAAAGTTCAGTAAATTGATGTCAACCCCCATGACCACCATGGTTCCAAGCATCCAAATCACACTTGTTGCAAGTGGAGCCAGTGTTAAAACAACGAGAGACAGTTTCTTGAAATGGAAAATAAGAATACCGACAACCAAGAGCCCGGCAATTAAAGTGGTAAGATTAAAAGAGTCGTGCACCAGCCTTTTTATTTCATCTGAAATGGTCTGTATACCCGTCACAAATGCAAAATGACTGCCTTCATTCGGCATGACTTCAAGAATGCGATCGACGACCTTGTGAGTCAGTGCCTTTTCCCACAGCCCTTTGCTGGGGTAAACATGAATAATTGTTTTGTAAAGTCCATTCCCAAATGTCAGGAACTGTTTTACCATGACACTTTCTCCAGCCAGCACGTCTTCAAGGGAAACGGGTGTTTCATCTTCGATCCCTGCTGTCAGATACTTGATGTAGTTCCGGTTTTCCGCAGTATACACGAACCCCTGTTGAGCGAGGGCCTTTTTGAATGACGCCTCAACTTCTCCTTTGGCAATGCCGCCTTCTTTCAAGGTCTGAATGTTTTTTACCTGATATTCCGGGTTCTGCAGAAAAGATAGCAGAGAGTCATATCGGGCAACTAAACCCTCCTGTTTCAGTTGATAGAGCACGGGAATCACCTTATCGTGCAGTTCGTACAGTTCCTCTTCGTTTTGAGCATTTAAAACAAATGTCAGGGACCTCAGGCTTCCTCCAACCTTGTTGGTAACCTCGCTCTGAAGCTGAATAGCCGGATTGGACTGTGCCCGGATACTTCGAATATCGGAATTGAACTTCAGATGAAAGGCGTGGTAAGTGAAGATAATCGAAGCTGTCATTAAAAAAAACAAAACCAGTTTTTTATTCAAAAAGCAAAAATGGAGCAGAGGCCCAATTTTAAAGTCCCACTGTTCTCTGATCCGATGATTCTTATTTCTTCTGAAGCGTTCCCTTATAAACAGCATCGAGGGAAGAAGTACGAACATTTGAACCAGACAGAAAAAGATGCCGGTAGCTGCCAGCAAAGCAAATTCACGCATGCCGCTGAATTCGGTAACCGTCATAGCCAGGAAGGCCAGAGCGGTGGTCAGCCCTCCGGTAAGTGTTCCTATTCCGGTTTCAACCAGAGCTTTTTCTACCGCGACTTCAACTGTCTCCCCTCTTTTTCGCTCATCCAGGTAACGGGAAAAGATATGAATGGCATAATCGATTCCCAAACCGACAATGACAGCCGAAAAGGTCGCTGTCAGAAAATTCAATCTCCCAAATAACAGGTAGCCCGCGCCGAGTGTCCATATTTCCGCCGACAAGAGCGGAATCCCAACATAGAAAACGGCCATGGGACGCCGATAAGCGACTATGAACAACAGCAGAACCATTGAAAACGAACCGATGAACATGCTGATGACATCTCCCCGAATGGTCTCATTCTCATGGGCGGTAATGGGGTGCGCACCGGTTAAATGAACCTGGAGGAAATTGAGCGGATTGACCCCTTCCTCCTCCTCATAGACCTCAGCTGTCCTGATGATCATGTTTTCCAGAAATTCGGTAATAGCGACTGAAAAATCCACATCCTCAGGACTCTTCTTCGGGCGTGCAAGCAGAAGCAGCATTTGATGATCCTGACTCAACAGGTAGCCTTCCGATAGATCAAGCCGATAATTTCCCGTTATTTCGGATTTGTAAGGTGTCACTAAGTCCAGCAGACCGAGCGGGTCTTTTTCAATCAGCGTTTTAATCGCAAGCCCTGATGCCAAATTCTGGTAATTCTGCCTGACTTGATGAACGATCCCATCGGGTGAGAGCCGCATAATCAACTGAGGCATTTGATCGGGTGGTAGAAATTTCGGAACGTATTGAATGTATGATTCCCAATCGGAGTACTCCACTCGTTCAAACAAGTTCCCGTGAATCCACTGCAAATAAGTATCAAACTCGGGATGTTCACGCACTTCCTCGATAAAAATATCCGCAAAGTTCTGCGCGCTCTCCATATCCTTGGGAGCCAAATTAATTGCAACTATCAAATTGTCCACTAAATTGAAATCTCGAACGGTTTCCTCAAAGCGTGCCACAACCGTATTGTCCAGGGGCAACAGGTCCTGAATAGTCGTTTTTTGCTCCAGATTGAGGGCAAATTTGCCAAAGACCAGTGTCACAATGAAAAAAACAATGGAGATGGGAACATGAAAACGAGCCACAGCGCGAGCCAGCATCGTCAAGATTTTTTGACTCAGATGTTGCTTTAAGGTTGCTTTACTCACATTTCCTCCACCAACCTGGAAATAACGCAAGGCACAGTCTCGTAAGACACCGTTATCTCCTACTACCTGTATTGTTTATATCTTTATTGTAACCATTGAACAATCGACTCTATGACCGCCTGCCGTTTACCGCAAAGACCATCTCTTTTCTGATTGACAAGAGGTCAGCGACCTGCTTCGATGCAATCCGGCACTTCAACCAGACTCGAACAGATAAGTCTATCAGAATTCGCTAAAAATACGATTAGAAATTAACGCAAAAGAAGGGTGACATTGAAGATGAACCAAATGATCAATGCCAGGGGGAATTTAGAGAGAATGCCGAGCACTTTGCCAATCGTGGCGCCAGTTGCGGGAACAAGTGAATCCTTGTAGGGTGCCATCGATCCTCCTGCCTCTCCAACCCAGGCACCGAGAAAAGTCCCGATGATCGCTCCGATAATGGATCCAATGATGGGAATGGGAATCATGACACCGAACAAAGCACCGGCAATTCCCCCGAGAATGGAGCCAATCATGCCGCCTCTGGTACCGCCGAATTTTTTCACTCCCAGCACACTCGCCAGATACTCCAGTAATTCACCCAGAATAGCCAGCAGAATGCAGCACACAAAGACCCAAAGACCGAAGGTCGGTCCATCCTGTTCGGGCACCAGCCATCGATCCAGATACTGAAGAATACCCGCAAGTAAAATCATGATCCAATTGCCGGGCAGTCCAATTACGGTTAGAAACAGACACCCGGTGGAAAGCAGAATAAACAAGACGATTGAAATAATGACGGCAGCCAGCAACACAGTTCCTTTAAATATGTTTTTCCGAACGCAACCTCAAAGCCAACGAACTTTTCCATTATACGGGGAACGCATGCGATAGTTCCCGCCAGAATGCAATTTCTTCTACCAAGTCGTTCAAAAAGTGAACTTCACTTGACACCCATCACAGACGGTGTTAAGACCTCAAGTATTTTGTGCCGGTTGGCATGAAATGGAGTTCGAACACACCCTCCCACGGAGTTCTCAAAATATGAAAAGCAAGGAACGGGACCTACTTAGACTCGCTGTTCCAAACATGCTCTCCAACTTAACCGTTCCCCTGGCCGGACTGATCGACACGGCCCTTCTCGGGCATCTGGATGAGATTGTCTATTTAGCGGGTGTCGCACTGGGAAGTATTCTGTTCGATTTTCTGTATTGGCTTTTCGGCTTCTTCAGAATGTCCACTACCGGTCTCACGGCCCAAGCACTGGGCCGGGGTGACAAGCAGGACCTGACCATCATTCCCGTCAGAACGTTGCTGCTTGCCCTGACCATCGGTTGTATCATCCTTTTACTCAGTCAACCCATTTCTGTATTTGGTTTTGGCATCCTGGATGGAACACCTGATGTCATTCAACAGGGCAAACACTATTTTTCTGCCCGCATTTGGGGTGCACCCGTCGTCCTCATGAACTTCTCCATCCTGGGCTGGTTGTTGGGCATGGGTAAAGGCAAACGCATCCTGACCCTGTCGGTGGTTGCAAACGGCAGTAACATCATCCTGGATTACCTGTTCATTTTCAAGTTCGGCTGGGGAAGCAAGGGTGCCGGATATGCAACCATGATCAGCCAGTATGTGATGTTCGCTTTCGGCATGGCCTATGCTCTTCCCCATATCATGGCGAACAAAAAGGTCATTAGCTGGCGGAGGCTGTTCAATAAGGATGAGTTGCGAAAAATGCTTTCCCTCAACAGGGACATCTTTATAAGAACCCTGACCTTAATTGCCAGCTTCTCCTATTTCACCAATGCAAGTTCGGCTATGGGTACCCTGATCCTGGCCGCCAACACAATCCTGCTCAAGGTCATTTCCATTTCTTCCTACTTCATCGACGGTCTGGCTTATGCCGTGGAAAGCCTGGCCGGTCGTCACAAAGGGGCCGGAGAAACCCGTCAGCTTCATTCAACGATTCAAACCGCATTGCTCTCAAGTGCAGGCATTGCTATCTTTTTCTCGGCACTTTTCATTCTCATGCCTCAACCGCTCTTTAAGCTGCTAACCAATCAAACAGAGGTACTCGCTGAATTGTTCAGGCACAGATTCTGGCTCTTGCCGGTTATGCTGCTGGGCAGCTCTGCCTATATTTGGGACGGCATTTTTTTGGGTTTATCGGAAGGCAAAATCCTGCGAAACTGCATGCTCTTCAGCGCTCTTGTTTTCTATTTCCCTCTGGCACTGCTCTCCAGCAACATGAAAAATGTCGATCTGCTGTGGCTGAGTTTATCTCTGTTTATGGGGGCCCGGACGATTACGCTCTGGATCCACTATCAGAAAAGGAAAATTTTTAAAGGACACTCAACCGTGTGATACCACCTAAGCAGATACGTGAGAATACGCAACTCCCTTCACCGGCAGGAACAGTGCCCGGAAATCAGGCATTGTCTGTAGCACGACTCTGCGGGAAACACACCGCAGGAACGAGGATTAAAAGAGCGGATTGCATTGAAATCACAGAATCTGTCTTTCCAAAGCTGTCAGGAATGTCAAATCCTGTGCCACAGGGTTGCAACCTCTGTTACAATCTCTCTGTCAACAAGAGGAGGAGCTTATGCAGATAACCAGTTCATTTGACGGCGGCAATATTGAGTGCATTCAACTTGAAAGTGAAAAGGACATTCAACTGAAGGTCAGAAAAGACAGTCAATCGGAGTTTTTCCAGTGGTTCTATTTTCGCTTAACCGGAGCATACAGGAAGGACTGCCGGCTGCGCATTCTCAACGCCGGTCAATGCTCCTATCCAGAGGGTTTCGAGGACTACCGTGCAGTGGCCTCCTACGACCTGGAAACCTGGTTCAGAGTTCCCGCGTCATTCGACGGTGAAGTGCTCACCATCGAGTACACCCCACAGCTCGACGCCATTTACTTTGCCTACTTTGCGCCTTATTCCATGAACAGGCATGCCCACCTCATTTCAAGCTGCCTGGTCTCAACCCGTGTTGAATATGAAAATCTCGGTCACACACTCGATGGTCAGGACATGGATTACTTGCGCGTTGGCAAGCCAGTTAAAGGGAAAAAACAATGCTGGGTCATGGCGCGTCAACATCCGGGTGAAACCATGGCGGAGTGGTGGATGGAGGGTTTTCTGGAAAAGCTGCTGGACGAGAACGACCCCGTCTCCAGGAAGCTGCTGGAACACTGTGTCTTCCACGTTGTACCCAACATGAACCCCGACGGGAGCAGACGAGGCAACCTCAGAACCAACGCCAGCGGAGCGAACCTCAATCGAGAGTGGATGGAACCCAGCCTGGAACACAGCCCGGAAGTTTACGTTGTACGCGAGAAAATGCGACAGACAGGAGTGGACTTCTGTCTCGATGTTCACGGCGATGAAGCACTGCCCTATAATTTCATCAGCGGCTCCTACGGCGTACCCTGTTGGTCCGAGGAACTGGAACACCAGCTGGATGTCTTTCTGGAATCTCTTTGTGCCGCCAACCCCGATTTTCAAACAGAAAAGGGATACACCAAAGACAAACCCGGTGCGGCCAATCTCCAGATTGCCAAGAACTATGTGGCTCAGCATTTCCAATGCCTCTCCATGACACTTGAAATGCCCTTTAAAGACACCACCGCAACACCGGACCCCGTTTTTGGCTGGTCTCCGGCGAGATGCAAGCACCTGGCCTCGGCTGTCATTGACTCCATAGCGAGGGTTTTACCTTTCCTTTAAACCCGAAAAACACACTTGCTCCATAGCGATCCAGATCTTTTTTTACATTTTCAAAACACCATGGATGGGAGATCCAAGGATGAACCGTCAATGAGATGGGAAAGCTGCAAAACCATATCTAATCAGGCAAGTTCGTGCAGCACTTTTAAAGCTAAACAATACAACAAGTACAAAACCGGAATAAATATCGACAAGTATGATGATCACGTAACTTGGTCAAAAGAAGATCAAGTGTTTATCGGAAGAGTTACCGAATTTCCTTCTCTTGCTGCACTTGGAAGCTCGTTAGATGGAGCCCTTTATGAAATTCACCAAGTTGTGGGAATGGTACTGGAAGAACTTAAAGAAACAGGGTTACCCATCCCAGAGCCTTTTTGTATGAGGAATTACAGCGGCAGAGTTAACCTGAGAATGCCCGTGGAGTTACATTGAAGTTTGACAGTAGAGTCAGCTAGATGTGAACAGTCTTTGAATCAAACAGTGATTCAAAAACTGATTATTAACTCGAACTCCAAGGGTATCCTGATTCAAGAGGATTCTAATCCTTGACTTCAGGAAACAGCATAACCCAAAAGCCATCAGATCGGGGGTTTTGAGAATTTTATCCCGTCTGAGAACACAGATTAACCAAACTCTTTCGATCTTGACAGCATGGAGTACAGCATTCTCCACTTTTGCTTTTGGATGCGCAATTCGGCTTTCAATTCCAGGTACTGCATCTTTAGTTGCGTTTTCTCCCATTTTTCCTGGAACTCTGCCTTTTTGAGTTGGACCCACTCTTTTTTAAACTTGGAGAAGGCCACTAGAGCTTCTTGGAATTGGACGTAACTATCTTCAAGGCTGAGTTTCAAATTAGCTGGAGCAAGTCCCTGTTCCAGACGCTGAACCGTTCGGAGATACTGCATTCTTAAGCGCGCCTTTTCTATTCTGATTTTCGGTGTTTTCCTCAGCTTACTCGTTAAACCTACGTAAGAAAGCCCCCGTATGAACCACTTAGTGGGGTCGAAGTGAAACCATTTGATTCCGTTTCGATAGTCGCATTGAAAGCAATGGTGATAGTTGTGATAGCCCTCGCCATAGGTGAGGAAGGCCAGAACCATATTGTCTCTCGATGAGTTTTTCTCTGAATAGGACTGTTTACCAATGATATGGGCCAGGGAGTTGATGAAGAAAGTGAAGTGATGATTGAGGATGATTCTGAAAAGCCCTGCGAGCAGGAAAACGCCCCACAGGTCGCCGTGCAACCAGCCTATGAATATCAGCAAAACGCTGTTTCCCAAAAGAGCCAGCATCAAATAGTTCCTATGCTGCCACATGACAACGGGATCGCGCTGAAGGTCTTTGACATTGGAGAAATCCTTTTCTCCAGGGTGATAGTCTCTGAGGATCCAGCCCATGTGAGAGTACCAGAAGCCCTTTTTAGCTGAATAAGGGTCCTTCTCGTTATCGTCGACATATTTATGGTGCCGACGGTGATCGGAAGACCAAATGAGAATGGAATTCTGAAGACCACATGCACCGAGAAAGGCCAGAAATACGCGGACAACGGGATGCGCTTCATAGGATCGATGAGACCACAGTCGATGGTAACCTGCGGTAATGCCCAATCCGGTGAGAACCAGGAAAAGAAAGAACATCGACCATTCAAAGGCATCGTATCCATTCACAAAGGCATATGCCGGAATGAGAATGATGCTGAAAGCAGGTAAAGCAAGAAGAACAATAGCATTCAACCAGATAACCGGTGGTTTTTTCACGATATCCCCCAAAGATTTGCTCAAGCGTATTGTATTATTTTACAAGTAAATGAGCAACGCAAAAGAAAGCACAACCTTAAAATGTTCACGCCCCTTTTTGGCACATGATTGGATCCAACCAGGCAACGCCATTTTAACTCGAAAAAAAAATGTGCTGCAAACAGGTGAAACGGCATCCCTGTCTCTCAAGGTGACAATCTCTATAAGAAGTGCAGTTCTTAGCCAAAAGATGGGGTAAAACTCCTTAACAAGTTAATTTTAAGATTTCAAGCGAAAATGAGTTGAGAGTTGCTTTTTGCAGAAATACTCACAGTTCTTACTGCAACGCCATCGCCCAGTCCTTTCGGCAGTCCAACCTCCATTCAGCTCGATTTCCTGAAGTTTAAACCGAAAAATGAAGTTGCCCAAGTTGAACTGTATTTTTTGGCTTGAACAGAAACTTTTTCCAGAGATTACCTGCCTGTCATTGACAAGAAGCAGGTCAGCGTCTATAACGCAGTAATCTAGGAGGAATAGCATGCCGTTTGAAAATGAGTACATGGAACAGCGTCACCAAAACAGACTTGAGATCGAGGAAATGGGAATCCAGCCCTATCCCGTGCAATCTAAACGAACGCACACCATCGCAGAACTTCTGTCTGCCTTTACCGGGAAAAGCAAAGAAGAGCTCGAGGCTGAAAAGGTGGAAGTCGCCATTGTGGGCAGACTGATGTTGAAGAGAGACATGGGAAAAGCGTCTTTTGTTCACCTGCAGGACGGTTCCGGACGCATCCAGATTTACATCCGCAAAAATGATGTGGGAGATGCGCAATTCAACCTCTACAAGAAAATCGATTTAGGCGATTTCTTTGCCGTAAGGGGACATTTATTCAAAACGCGCACTCAGGAGTTGACGGTCTATGTCAAAGAGCTGACCTTTCTTTCCAAAGCCTATCGTCCCCTGCCGGAAAAATTTCACGGCCTGACGGATACAGAAACCCGTTACCGTCAGCGTTACCTCGATTTGATTGCCAACCCGGAAGTAAAAGAGACCTTCCAGATGCGAAGCAAGATCATTCAAGCTGTACGCACCTTCATGCACGACCGCGATTACCTGGAAGTGGAAACACCCATGATGCACCCCATTCCCGGTGGTGCGGCCGCCAAGCCCTTCATCACCCATCACAACACCCTGGATATGGATCTCTACCTGCGCATTGCACCTGAGCTCTATCTCAAACGGCTGATCATCGGCGGTATGGAGCGTGTCTTTGAAATCAATCGCAACTTCAGGAACGAGGGCATTTCAAAACAGCACAATCCCGAATTCTCCATGATGGAGTGGTATCAAGCCTATGCCGACCTGCGTGTCATGATGGAAATGACCGAGAGCCTTGTCAAGTACGTTATCGATCAGGTTCACGACACCAAGATGCTGCCCTACGGTGAACACGTCCTCAATTTCCAGGTACCTTTTGTCAAAATGACCTTGCGGGAAGCTATCTGTAAATACAGTTCGCACACCATGGAACAGCTCAACCATCCAGAAGAGCTGATTGAAATTGCCAAAACCCTGAACATTGAAGATCCGGAAAAAATCCCCTACGGTTATCTGTTAACCGAAGTGTTTGAACAAATTGCCGAACCGCACTTGATTCAGCCCACGTTCATCACGGAATACCCTGTCGAGGTTTCTCCTCTCACTAAGCTCATTCCGGGTCAGGACCAGTTTGTCGACCGCTTCGAGTTCTACATGGCTGGCATGGAACTGGCCAACGCCTATTCCGAGTTAAATGATCCCATTGATCAAAGAGCGCGATTTAAAGATCAGCTCGAACAAAGAGAAAGAGGAGACGACGAGGCTCAGGTCTTCGACGAAGACTTCCTGACAGCCATCGAACACGGTATGCCTCCCACAGGTGGTGAGGGTTTGGGCATCGACAGACTGGTCATGATTCTCACCAACTCGCAAACCATCAGGGATGTCATCTTATTCCCGCAAATGCGAACGGTTGACTGATTTTGAAATTTGAAGCTTTCGTCGCCCGGCGATATTTGAGTGCCAAAAGGAAACAGGCCTTTATCGGCGTGATTTCTCTTATCACCTTTTTGGGCATTGTGATTGGAGTGATGGCCTTGAACATCGCTCTGGCCATTCACAACGGCATGCACAACGCCTTCATGTCATCGCTGATAGGAGAGACAGGCCAATTCTACATTTTGCCCAACTCCCACGACCAGAATTTCTTTAACGATAACGATCTGGCTGAACTGACCGACATCTTCCAACAGGTTCCCTCCTATCAAAAGCACTCGGTTTTGCACACGGAACCCAGCATGTTTCTCTCCGGTAACAACAGTACGTTCTTCGGACACACCAAGGGTATCGACCCCGCCCGGGAAAAAGACATGTCCTCACCCGTCAACAGCATGGAGTTTGGTTCACTGGACGATTTAAAACCGGCTCCCTTGAATTCCGATCAACGCGTCCGGCCTGGAATCATACTCGGTTGGGACATGGCCCAAACGCTCGGTGCCCAGCCGGGAGACGTTATACGCGCCTTTTTCCTGAAAATCAGTTCACCGGGATTGGCGACCCGAGCACCCCAATTCAAGTCCAGGAAGTTTCGCGTTGTGGGGATTTTCAAGTCGGGCAAATCGGAATTTGACACCTATAACGCGTTCATTCACATCGATGAAATGGAACGCGTTCTCAATCTCAAAGGCGTAGGCGTGGTTCAAGTCAAGCTGCGTGATTCCAGATACATGGACGAAGCCAAGGCCATGCTGCAAAAGGAACTCCCGCTTTGGGCCCGTCTGGTGGATATGCGGGAGGTCAACGCTAAACTGCTGAACGCCCTGGCTCTCGAAAAATGGGGAACCACTCTGATTGTCTCGCTCATTATCATGATCGCGGGTTTGAACATGATATCGGCCTTGATCATGATGGTCATGGAAAAACACCGCGACATTGGCATCATGCGCGCCATTGGCGCAAGCAGGAAACAGATTATCGGCATCTTCCTTCGCCAGGGTATGACTCTGGCTGTCAGGGGAACCATCGTGGGCACGGGTCTGGGTGTTGCCATTTCAGAGATTGCCGATCGGACCAAGTTGATCCAGGTTGACAACGATGTCTACGAAGTGCTGCATTACCTTCCGTTTCAGGTTCATTACCTGGAAGTGCTGGCCGTCGCGGCGGGTTCCCTTTTGATCGCGTTCATGGCTTCGCTTTACCCCGCATTTCAGGCCGGTTCACTGGACCCGGTAGAAGCGCTGAAGTATGAGTGAGGGTTCATGAGTTTACTTTCAATTCAAAATCTGTGGAAATCATTTCAAAGCGGACCCAAAACACTGCGCGTACTTAAAGGCGTTTCGTTTAATTGCCAAAAGGGAGAGCTTCTGGCCGTGATGGGACCATCCGGGTGCGGTAAGACGACCCTGCTCAACCTCATCAGCGGTCTTGATACCAGCGACAAGGGCCGCATTGTGTTTAACGGTGTGGATCTGGTTCCCAATAAAGACACGGAGTGGGATCAATTTCGATGTGAGAATTTGGGCATGGTGTTTCAATTCAACCAGCTTCTACCCGAGTTTACTGCCATGGAGAACGTCGCTCTGCCTGCGCTGATCCGGGACAGGAAACGCTCTATCGGGGATCGCGATGTACAGGAAAGAGCCGAGAACCTTCTCTCCAGTCTGGGACTGTCAGAGAGAACACACCACCGGCCAGCTCAACTCAGTGGCGGCGAACAGCAGCGGGTCGCCATTGCCAGAGCGTTGATCAATTCACCCAGTCTCCTGCTGGCAGATGAACCAACCGGCTCTCTGGACCAGGAATCGGGTCTTCGTGTCTTTGAAATGCTGCGTCAACTGCAACAGGAAATGGGTTTTGCCTGTTTAGTCGTCACACATAATCGAGAGTTGGCAGCTATGTGTGATAGAATAATCGCCCTTGAAAACGAAACCAGCTGAGCTGGTTTGCCCGGGAGGCCTAATCATGTTTGAACGCTACACTGACAAAGCTCGAAGAGTTCTTTTCTTTGCTCGATACGAGGCAAGCCAATATGGGGCCATGACCATCACAGGAGAACACCTGTTACTGGGTCTCATACGCGAGGGCGAACGCACCTCCATGAGTATGATGGAGCAGACTGGCGTCAATATAAGGGAGCTGAAGCAGAGCATTCTCGAAGAGGGAACCCCTCAACCGTCGGCGGTTTCTTCTGAAGAGATCCCTTTAAGCGAAGAAGTCAAGCGCATTTTGCATTGGTCCGTTCAGGAATCGGTCGCGTTGAACCACCGGCATGTGGGCGTGGAACACATTCTCCTGGGGATCCTCAGGGATGACCACGCGAACGCCTCCAACATTCTCAGACAAATGGGCATGGACATCTACTCAGCCAAAGAAACCCTGCTGGAAATACTCAAAGAAGACAAAATCGAGAAAAAGAAAAAGGAACATCCCCTGCTGTCTGAATTCAGCAGGAACCTCTCTGAACTGGCAGAGCGAGGCGCTTTTGACCGCTTAATCGGTCGCAACAGTGAAATTCAGCGCATTATTCAAATTCTATCCAGACGCAGAAAGAACAACCCCATCCTCCTGGGTGAACCGGGAGTCGGTAAAACCAGTATTGTAGAGGGCTTAGCACAAAGGATCGTCCAAGGTAAGGTGCCAATCGGTCTTTCCGATAAACGCCTTTACGCTCTGGATCTTTCACTGGTTGTGGCGGGCACCAAGTACCGGGGTCAATTTGAGGAGCGACTGAAATCCATCATCAAGGAGGCCTCGAGAGACAGCAGCGTCATCCTGTTTATCGATGAAATTCACAGCATCATCGGCACGGGCGCGGCCGAAGGCTCCCTGGACGCGGCTAACATCCTGAAACCGGCTCTCAGCAGGGGCGAAATTCAGTGTATTGGATCCACAACCCACAAAGAATTCACCAAATACATTGAAAAGGACAGGGCTTTGGTGCGCCGCTTTCAATCGGTAGATATTGTCCCACCCACCGAAGAAGAAGCCACGGAAGTGCTCTTTGGGTTGAAAGACCACTACGAAGCCTATCACCGGGTTCATTACGAAGAGGAATCACTGCATTCGGCGGTCTATCTCTCCAACCGGTACATCACCGATCGCTCTCTGCCCGACAAGGCCCTGGACCTGATGGACGAAGCCGGAGCCATGGTGAAACTCTCAGGCACTCCAGACACTTCAACCATCAGGGAACTGGAACGGAAACTGGCAAAAGTCATTGAAGAAATGAATGAAGCCGTCGCCAAGAAAGATTTTGAGCGAGCCGTTATCCTGCGTGAATACGAAAACAAACTCAGGAAGCGCATTGAAAAAGAGCGAAGTCACATGGCTGACCGAAAAGAAATTCCTCATGTGACTTCATCCGATGTGGAAAAGGTCGTCAGTGCCTGGACAGGCGTACCGGTGACCGCTCTCCAGGAAAAGGATCGTCACAAACTCGCCAGAATGGAAGAGTGGCTAAAAAAGTTCATCGTAGGCCAGGACGATGCCGTTTCAGGTGTCAGCCGAGCCATCCGAAGAAGCCGAACCGGTCTCAAGAACCCCAATCGCCCCATGGGCAGCTTCCTGTTTCTGGGCCCCACAGGTGTTGGCAAGACCGAATTGAGTAAACAGTTGGCGGCTTTCATGTTCGGCGACCCCAAGTCACTGGTCCGGTTTGACATGTCCGAGTTCATGGAAAAGCATTCGGTCTCTAAAATGATCGGCTCACCTCCGGGCTATGTGGGCTTCGAGGAGGGTGGCCAGCTTACCGATCGCATTAAGCGCAATCCGTATTCCATTGTTCTTTTCGATGAAATAGAAAAAGCCCACCCCGATCTGGTGAACATTTTACTGCAGATTTTTGAAGACGGTCAGGTAACGGACGCGTTTGGCAATGATATTGACTTCAGAAACACCATTATCATCATGACCAGCAATGTCGGCTCCAAGCAAATTATTTCCGAAAAGCCGCTCGGTTTGACCGGCAACAGAAAAAGTATCGACAAAGACATGAAAACGGAAGCCATGCGCGAGTTGAAACGCTTCTTCCGTCCCGAATTCATCAATCGAATCGATGAGATCGTTGTTTTCAACAAACTCACAGAGGAGCACTTGAGAGATATTACAAGCTTGCTGCTGGACGAGCTGAACGAAACACTGGCCCGAAATCATCTGAAAGTCATCCTAAATGAAGAAGTTTATCAATGGTTCCTTGACTTGACGCAAAAAGATAGGCAATATGGTGCCCGACCTTTACGCCGAATTATCCAGCGGCGAATTGAAGATCCGCTGGCGGAGGCAATCGTAAAAGCGGAAAGCTCATATAAAGGCACTGTTCATGTATCCATGAAAGACGGTAAGATTGATCTTCGCCTTGAAGCACAGGAAGAACAACCGTCAAAAGACCATGAACCGGAGGAAATTGAATGCAGTTCATAAGCCGGTTTTTACTTACTGGTTGTTTCATTTTAAGTTCTGTTCTGGCTCTCGGGCAGGAAAAAATTGTCAAAGAAATTCGTATTTCGGGAAATCAGCGCACTTCCAAAGACACCATTCAATACCGGATTTCCACGGCTGTTGGAGAACCTCTTGACCCGCAGACAGTAACAAAAGACATCAAGGAACTGTGGCAAACAGGCTTGTTTGAAAACATCTCCGTACAAGCTACCGAACTGGGAAACAACGAGATTGCCCTGGTCTACATTTTCAGGGATCTTCCCCTTGTGGTTGAAGTAGACTACAGAGGCAATAAAAAACTCGGCAAGAGCTCCATTAAAGATAAAATTGATGAGGAATTCCTGACCATCGAAGAAGATACTCCTCTCAATTACAAAAAGGTCAACGCGATCAGAGTCTTAATCAAGCAAATGCTCGATGACAAAGGCCTGAGATACGGCAGGGTTGATTACACGCTGGAGCGCATGGAAACCGGAACGGCACGCGTTGTTTTTAATATATACGAGGGAAGTAAGGTCCGCATCTACGACATCAAGTTCGATGGTGTTAAGGAGTTCTCCCAAAAAAAGTTGAAACGAACCATGAAAAAAACCAAGGAACACTGGATGTTCTCATGGTTAACCCAACATGATATTTTCAATCAGGAAAAATACGGCGAAGATCTCGAAGAGTTAAAAAAGCTCTATTGGGAAAAAGGTTACAAGGATGTTTATATTGGCGAACCTGAAATGAACATCGAAAATGTAACGACACAAGAACAAAAGAAAAAGAACCTGGAGCGTCTGGCCAAACACCGACAGCCAAAAGAAGATCTTCGTATGGACTTAACCATTCCTGTCTTTGAGGGACAGCGATACACCATGGGTGACATCGCCATTGAGGAAAACACCATCTTCCCCGATGCGATCTACCTCGGTATGTTCCCACTCAAGCCGGGTGATGATTACGATCTGGGCCTGATCAACGAGTGGATTACGTCTCTTGAAGAAATTCACAATAACGCCGGCTACCTCAACTTCAATATTCGTCAGGACACAAAGATCAGAGGCGACCATATTGTGGACGCCACCTTTGTTGTCGCTGAAAACGCTCAGATCTATGTCAATAAAATCAGCTTCGCAGGTAACACGACCACTTTAGACAAGGTACTGAGAAGAGAGGTTTTCCTGAGAGAAGGCGATGTTTTCCGACTTCAGCATTTCAGGAACTCACTTCTGCGTATCAATCAGCTCGGGTTCTTCGATGTATCGCGAGAAAACCCGGACATCAAGTTCCTGCCCAATGAGGACAAGGTCAATATCACCATCAAAGGTCAGGAATCCGGCGTCAACGAGCTCAACTTTGGACTGGGCTACAACGAATATGCCGGAGAAAACGGTTTCTTCAGCTTTTCAACACTCAATTTCATGGGAAAAGGCGAAACACTGAAAGTTCAGGCGTCTCTGGGAGCTATCGCCAACACTTACGACATTACCTTTACGGAGCCGTGGCTCTTCGATAAACCCAGAGGACTCACGTTCCGTCTGTTTAACACCAAAGCAAATTACCCCGGTTTCCGTCAGGAACAAAGCGGCCTTCAAGTGGGGTTCTCCTTCAGACCCTCCACATGGACCAGTTACCATGTTTCCTATAAATTCCAGGAAATCAGTATTCCCAGTGTTCCGTCATTAACTTTTGAAAGCTATGAAGACCGATTGACGTCTTCTATCAGTCAAACTATCCGGTACGATATAACTGATCACCCCTTTTTCCCCACCAAAGGTATTAAAACCTTCTACAGTCTTGAGTTTGCCGGTTGGGAAATGGGTGGTGACAGTTTGTTCCACTCCTCAACTGCGGGTTACACCCAATACTTCAAAGCTTTTAAGGAGACTTTCTTTGGTGCCAACTTGAAAGTCGGCTATATGGCAACATTTGACGGTCAACGTCCCGTTCTCTACGAGATGTTCAGATTGGGTGGAGAAAACTCAGTCAGAGGATACCGGCGCGACTGGCTCGGTCCTGTTGTCGAGTACAATGGAACCAAGTATCCAACAAGAGGAGACAAGCTCTTCCAATTCAACTTTGAATACATCGTTCCTGTCTCAGAACAATTTAGATTGGTCACATTTTACGATGTCGGCCAGGTCTATGGCATCGATGAAGACTGGTTTGAAACAGATTTGGCTATGTCTACGGGCATTGAAATGCGATTTAGCTTGCCCGTTTTCCAGGCACCGCTTAGAATCATGTACGCTTGGCGTTTAGTTGAAACTCCGGGCAACGAAAAAGGTGGAGAACCAAAATTTGCAATAGGAACAACCTTTTAAAGGCTCCTGAAGACAGCTGCTCTGATGAGCTATCAGACCCGAAAAATAAAAAAAAAGGACTTATTAACATGAAAAAAACAATTTTACTCGTACTCATGGGTTTCTCGTTTCTCGGTTTATCCCAGGAACCCATTAAAATCGGCATCGTCAACGGTGATGTCGTTATTCAACAGTCAATCAAAGGCAAGCGCTTCTTTGAGAAATTCAAGGCATTCAATGAAAAGAAAACGGAAGAAATCAAAGCGAAAGTAGAAACCTTAAAGAAAATGGAAAGCGATTTTCAAGCAAAGGCTCAAAGCCTGAGTGAAGAAAAGCGTCAGGCAACAGCCCGCGAAATGCAGAACCTGCAGACTGAAATCAAGCGATTGCAGGAAGATGCCAAAAGAGAGTCCGACGCCATGCTGAACGAAGCATTAGCCGGCTTCCAGAAAGACCTGGCTCCCATTATTCAGGATCTGGCTCAGAAAGAGAAGTACGACATGGTCGTTAACGACGGACCGGGATCCAATTTCCTGTACTATTCAGCCAGAGTCAATATCACCGGCAAGGTGATTGAACTGTATGACGCAACCGTCAAGGATTGATATTGAAGCTTAAAACGCTTGTTGAAGAGTTCAGCCTGCAACCACAGTCATCGTTCGATGATGACTTTGTGGTTACAGGTGTCAATACCCTCAAGAACGCCGTTGAGGGGGAACTCAGCTTCTTTACCAATAAGAAGTACCTTCCGGACCTTTTCGAGACACGTGCTTCCGCTGTTTTACTGGAGGAACCGGTAGCCGGCTGTAAAGCCATTCAGCTGGTGGTCAAGAACCCTTATGCCGTCTTGGCACGCATCCTCCAAAAAATGTTCCCTGAACACCTGCCGCCGCCTGCTATTCATCCCACCGCTGTTATTTCCGATAAAGCGACAATAGGTGAAAACTGCTATGTCGGACCACATTGCATCGTCTCAGATGATGCGGTCATTGGGCCAGGAACTTCGCTGATGGGCAACTGCCATGTTGGGAAAGGCAGCACACTGGGAGAAAAGTGCGTCCTTTACCCTTCTGTCACACTCTATCATCACGTTCACTTAGGTGACCGGGTAAGGGTTCACGCCAATTCGGTGATCGGATCCGATGGTTTTGGATACGCTCAGGATAACGGTATCCACATAAAAATACCGCAGCTTGGCGGTGTCAGAATCGAGAATGATGTTGAGATTGGCAGCAACACGTCCATCGACCGTGGAGCCCAGCACGACACGATCATCGGGGAAGGGACTAAAATAGACAATTGTGTTCAAATTGGGCACGGGGTGCAAACGGGCAAACACTGTCTGTTTATTGCACAAACCGGCATTGCCGGCAGCACCATGCTTGGAAATCACGTTATCTTTGCCGGTCAGTCGGGAGCAGTCGGACACTTGAAAATTGGAGATAAAACGGTTTTCATGGTCAGATCCATTGCCACAAAGGATACACCCAAGCCTGGCTACTACGCAGGATTTCCTGCCAGACCCGCTGATCAGCACCACCGTGAAAAAGCTCTCATTCGACGTATGGATCGTTTGAGAAAAAAAGTATGTGAGTTGGAAAAATGCCTGAAGAAATAATTAACATCGAAAAAATCATGGAAATCATTCCCCATCGATACCCGCTTCTACTTGTAGATCGGATCATCGAATACAAGAAAGGAGAAAGCATAGTAGGCATCAAGAATGTCACCATCAATGAGCATTTCTTTCAGGGACATTTTCCGGGAAAACCCGTCATGCCAGGTGTTTTGGTGATTGAAGCAATGGCCCAACTCGGCGGTGTTTTAGCCGCGCGTGAAGTAGGCGGGATTGAAGATGGCGTTATCTTCTTTATGAGTATAGAGAAAGCCAAGTTCAGAAAACCGGTTGTTCCCGGTGATCAACTGCGTCTGGTGGCAGAGCTGCTCTACCTCAGACGGAATGTCTGCAAGCTGAAGACAAAAGCCTATGTTGACGACCAGGTCGTGTGCGAAGCCATCCTCTGTTCCATGCTGGTTAACAATAAGGAGTCCAAATGAGTACGATTCATCCCACTGCTATAATCCACGAACGAGTACAGATAGCCGATCAGGTGGAAATAGGACCCTACTGTATCATTGAACCTGATGTCAAGATTGACAGTGGAACCAAGCTCATGGCTCATGTTTATGTGGGTCGATACACAAAAATAGGCAGAAACAACACTCTGTTTCCCTTTTCTGTTGTGGGTGTCATTCCCCAGGATCTCAAGTTCGCTGGCGGGGAAACCCATCTCGTCATCGGCGATCACAATATGATCCGCGAACATTGCTCCATTCATCGAGGCACGGAAAACGCCGGTGGAATCACTAAAATTGGAAATCGCAATCTCATTATGGGTCATGCGCATATTGCTCACGACTGCCTTATTGGCGATGACAATATTTTTTCTCAGGGAGCCACTCTGGCCGGACACGTTGAAGTCATGAATCGAGTAATTCTTGGAGGTTATTCGGGGGTTCATCAATTCTGCAGATTGGGAAATTACGCTTTTGTCGGTGGATACTCTGTCGTGACGCAGGACGCATTGCCATTTATTAAAGCAGTCGGCAATAGAGCAAAAAACTATGGAGTTAATAACATTGGTCTGGAAAGACAGGGTTTTTCCAAAGAAGATATCAGAAATATCCAGAAAGCTTATCGCATCCTTTTCAAGAAAAAGCTTCGCCTGTCAGAAGCCTTACAACAATTAAAAGAACAATATTCTCATTCTGAAAGAGTTCTTGAGTTAGTTGCCTTCATTGAGAGTTCTGAAAGAGGCTTTCTTCACTGATTGTCTTTTTTTACATCATGTTGTGTCAGGGCTGTGTTAGACCTCGAGACATCGTCATGAATTTGGATTGAAACCATGAAGATAGTTCACCTAATCGATCATTGGGGACTCGGCGGAGCTCAACGGGCAATCTGCAACTTGGTATCTCTGGATTCAGAGAATGAGCACTTGGTTCTATCGCTTTTCAGTCACAATAAATTTGATTGGGAACTGGATTTCCCGGTAGAGTATCTGGGCTCATCCTATCAAAGCCTGCCCTGTGCCATCTTAAATTTAAGGGCCAGCTTAAAAAAGCACCATCCGGATATTGTTCACATTCACTTGAACGGATCCCGAGTCGCGGAAATGCTCAGCTCATTAGGCCGCAGGCGACGTTATGGAATCGTCTGGCACGAGCATTCGGGTATTGAACCATACAAAATATATGGCCGTCTCGGCGGAACGGTTCTCATGAAAATCTTTCGCACCATGAGAAACAAGGTCACCTTCATCTCAAATTCTTCACATACCACCGAATTTCTCAAGCAAAAGCTCATGCTGGACCCCTCTGCTGTTCACACGATCCCTTGTCCAGTCAACCCTCTCTCTGTTCTGCAATCGGCTCCGGATATGGAAAAGGTGCCTCCCGGGTGCAAAACCGATTCCAAGCCTATCATCGGTTTCATAGGCCGCATTTCCCCGCAAAAAGGAGTCCATCAGCTCCTGGAAATGGTGAAGCCCTTTTTGGACAACAGCAAAAAAGCCCAATTCTGGATCATCGGTGACGGTCCAGAACTCAAACAGCTTCGCATGCAATTCAGCAGATCTACCTGCGCATCCCAAACGATCTTTTTTGGCGAGAGAAACGATGTCTTCTCCATTATAAGAAATCTGGACGTGTTAATTATGCCATCTCAAATAGAACCATATGGTTTGGTTGCCATTGAAGCCTTGCTGCTTGATCGTCCGGTTGTTGGGTATTCAGTGGGAGGATTGGCAGAAATTCTTCGCAAACAACCTCTTGGCTACCCGGTACCACTCAACAAGATCAATAAGTTCAGGGAATGCATTGAAACAGCACTTCAAAAAAAGGAATACTACAGGGAAAGCAACAAGGATGCGTTGAACACATGTCATCTTTTTTCTGATGTTTACAAAAAAATGACTAACAGCTAAGCATGGCAAACAACGCTCCAGACATGAATGGGAACGTTAAATTCTTTTGATTGCTCCCATTCTAGAGATTTCTTATCTCGCTCTCTGATAATTGACTTGCCGCGAGAATATCCTCCAAAGTGGATGGAAGTTTGCCTTGCCGCTCATCTACAATCACGCGTTCAACCCGGTGCATGGGATAGAATACCGTTTGAAAGAAGACACTGTGTTCTTCATTCTTGAATTGATATTTAAAGGTTTCAATTTGATCAACAGGTATTCCCCTAATGGCAATTCCTGCCGGTGATAGCTGCTGAACATATCCAAAGACCAGTTCTCTGGGTGAATGAATATAGAGCAGGACAAATTGATCGATCATTGATTTTCTACCTCCCAAAGTTCATTTAATGCCTCTCTCAGCCTCTTCAAGGCTGGCAGCATCTGCCAGGACTCTTTGTCTCGCGGCCCTACGTAGTTACTGACAGCCCTCAGTTCTTCAAGCGGTTTACTGTAGAAATGGCATGCAATCGCTGCTCCACCGCCTTCCATATTCTCAATACCGCATTGATATTTTTGATAATAAAACTGAGCGATCCTGTGGTCCGAAGTCACATTGGACACCGTAATACTTGAAACAACCTGGAACCCAGGAATCGGTTTAAGGTCATAGCTACATGTCATTGCCCTCGACTCAGCTGGTTTGAAAAGCGGCATCTCTATTTCATCAAACGTCACGGGAAAACCTCTTTCCGAATAGCCCGTATCGGCCAGCACTTCCCTTGACACGCTTACAACCGTACCCATATCGAGATGGCTCTGTTTAAATGCTCCGGCCAAACCACAAAGAAGAATGTGATCGGGCTTCAACTCTCTCAAGAGGTGTCCGGTCATAAAAGAGGAAACAGCCGGTCCCACACCGCATACCCTGGGAAAAACACCTCTCTTTTCCCAAACCGATACCTGATTGGAATGTGGAAACAAGTGTTCATATTCAAACAAGCTGGGAACCAGAATCAAGGTCTTTTTCAAAGTGCATCCTCCCTTTTCTGAATGGGAAGAACAAAGGTCACCGTCGTGCCTTTCCCCACAGCACTCTCTATTTTTAAACCGCCCCCATGTAGTTCTGCAATCCGCTGGGCGATAGGCAGTCCCAGTCCTGTGCCGCCTTTTTTGGTCGAATAAAAGACCTTATGAATTTCCTTGAGACTTTCCGGCCCGATACCAGGTCCTTCGTCTTCTATAGCGATAATAATGTGATCCGCCCCAACTTTTCGAGTGATGATCCTCAGCAGCTGCTGGGGAGCAAGGACGTGAATGGCATTCTGGATGACATTCAAGAGCGCCTGTCTCATTTGATTTTCATCCAGTGGCACTTGCGGCAGCTGCTCGTTTAACTGCAGTTCCAACCTTATTTCCCGCTCTTCAATTTCTGGCGAAACGAAATCCGCCACTTCCTGAATAACGCCATTCACCGACTGGACTCTCGGATTCAATTGAGAGGGTCTGGCGTAAGCCAGAAAAGAAGATACCAGCTTGCTCAACCTATTGATCTCTTTACTTGTACCGTCAAACATCTCCTGAATTTCTGTGTTCTGTCCCAGGCCCATATCCACCAAGTCTTCGCGGATCAACTGTAAATTCATGTTCATGGAATTAAGGGGGTTGCGTATTTCATGAGCCAAGCCGCTTGCCAGCGTTCCAACATAGGCTAGTCGATCGGCCTTCAATGCCTGTGCCTGGAACTTTTTATTGCGCTTGTAAGCGTGAACAACGTAGATACCACCTGTTATCAGTAAAATAACCGAAACCGCAATCGCCCATACCAATTGCCTGAAAAGCTGTTCGCGCACCTGCTGGACTTCATTCTGTATGAATTCCGAGTCGTATTCCAGCGCGATGTTATCATTGGCGGGTGTCCCCTCTCCATTCTGAATGCCTGAAATTCTGGCTCCATCCACGAGGGTTGATTCGGCATTCGAGATCCTTTTCATCTCTGAAGGTTCACTGAGACGCGTCCGTGTTTTCTCAGGAGATGCTTCTCGCGCTAAATCTTTTTGAATGACTTCACGATAAATGACCTTACCCTCGGAGTCCAGCAGTAAAATGGCTTGAAACTGTCTAAACTTGCGCAAAAGCGGAGCTACGCGTTGGGCCGCTTGGTGTTGCAGAGGGCTTGCCTCGAACTCTCTTCTCATCAGGGAGCTTGCGTCGTTGAGTTCCTGAATCAGCTTTTCAGTTACCACTTTCTCGGAAAGAGGACCAAAACTGAGAAAGGCGAATACTGTCAAATTGGCAACAATCAAACTGCTAAACGCCAAAATGGCCCACAAAATGGATCTCGACAATGCCTTACCCCCGTATACGCAAACGATCAAGTGAACTATAATCACTTTCATCGTATCAGGGCAAGCTTTATGCCAAAAAAAAAAGCCACCAATGCAATGGTGGCTTAAATCTGAATTTCCCTTTGGAAAATGGTGTAAATATCAATGGTACGGATGAAGGGATTCGAACCCCTGACCTTCTGGTTCGTAGCCAGATGCTCTATCCAGCTGAGCTACATCCGCACACAACTGACATGAACCTTAAAAGGATATCCAGTTTCTTCATTTTAGTCAATCAGAATTTGATCAGAAAACAAATAAAACAACACAGGGAAATACAGTCACAGTCAAAGGGTGAACTGCTACAAATGCCTACCCAAACCCTTCTTCTACCTTCTGTTAATCAGTGTACAAGCCATCTATTTGCACGGGCAAATAAAAGAGCGGGATCAAGATAAAATCCCAATAAACACAGGAGCTATGAACCGGGAAAACAAACCTGTTCCCCTTTCCATAGTCCTGCCTTTTCAGCCTCTTTGACCAGGTTCTTGAGGTCCCTGCTGCTCGATAGAACCTGGAATTGTATTTTTTAGTTTTTAACCACGAATGGACAAATTGAACTGAATATGGAGCACCCGAATGAAGGGTTCTTAATCAATGAATCCCATTCAGAACCTCAAATGAACAACCGATCAGTTTGTAAGTGGCTTCCTATATAAAAATCTGTGTTTATCCGTGTTTATCTGTGGTTTCTTTTTTTAACCACTGATGAACACAGATGGACACGGATCAGTTTTAACCACGAATGAACACGAATTCACACGAATGAATGTACTGAATTGAATATGGAACACCCGAATAAAGGGTTCTCAATCAATGAATCGCATTCAGGACTTCAAATGCACCACCAATCATTTTGCGAGTGGTTTCCTATATGAAAATCTGTGTTTATCTGTGGTTTCTTTTTTTTAACCACTGATGGACACAGATGGACACAGATCAGTTTTAACCACGAATGAACACGAATTCACACGAATGAATGTACTGAGTTGAATATGGAACACTCGAATAAAGGGTTCTCAATCAATGAATCACATTCAGAACCACAAATGCACAACCGATCAGTTTGTAAGCGGCTTCCTATATGAATATCTGTGTTTATCCGTGTTTATCTGTGGTTTCTTTTTTTTAACCACTGATGGACACAGATAGACACGGATCAGTTTTAACCACGAATGAACACGAATGGTACTTAGCGTATGCTTCACTGCTGGATTTCTGGCATGAACGCCACTCGAATTGAGGGCTAAATGGTTTAATGGTTGTGGGTGTCCAAAAGTCCTATCCTATATGAAAATCTGTGTTTATCTGTGTGCATCTGTGGTTCCTTTTTTTACCACGAATGGACACGAATTCACACAAATGTATGCATTGAATATGGAACACCCGAATAAAGGGTTCTTAATCAATGAGTCATATTCAGAACCTCAAATGAATAACCGATCAGTTTGTAAGCGGCTTCCTATATGAAAATCTGTGTTTATCTGTGTGCATCTGTGGTTCCTTTTTTTTAACCACTGATGAACACAGATGGACACAGATCAGTTTTAACCACGAATGAACACGAATGGTACTTAGCGTATGCTTCACTGCTGGATCTCTGGCATGAACGCCACTCGAATTGAGGGCTGAATGGTTTAATAGTTGTGGGTGAATTGTTGCGGGTGTCCAAAAGTCCTCACCTTTGTTTTTTTTAATGCTTGCATGTATAACGTATTCTGAGGTACATATAGAATCAATAATTAAACCGAAGGTTTATTTACCATCCATTTTTTAAGACACAAAGTTTACTTCAGTAGATAGTAATATGATAGGAAACATTTTTAGTACCAAAGGTGTTTTTTTTTGTTTTTTTCTCCAAGCTCATGCTCCTGCTTTGATGAAGAACTAGGGCGTTTTAAACAGCTAGCTAGTGTTAAGCGTTATAGTTCACAATATAGCTTTTGTATTGTAGTTGGTGGTTTTGATGAAGAGTATATTCGGCGTTGGATTAGGATAAAAAGTATTTCCTTCCCAGTAGTATTGTGCAAACAGCAATACCCTTTTGGCTATAAAGATGCATTAATAGGCTTTTATGACAATAAAAAAAATGAAGCTATAGCTGCCTATATTTTAAAACCCAGCATTTCTTTACTCCCAATATTTCTGGAGCATTTGAGAAAAAACATTCAATCGGCATTAAGAGTGAGGAGATAAATATATGAAATTATACTTGTTGCTTTGCATAACTTTATTAACAATCATTAATTGTCATAATGAAGTAATTGAATTGCGGAGTGGCTCAGTATCCACCAGTAGTGTCTCTTTTGGACCAAGATTATTCCCCCCTTCAGATATAACTCGTTTTGAGGATATAGTAGAAATAGAAAGAGTGATTGTTCTTGATGATCGTGTTTACATTGGGGAAGTATCACAAATCGTAATTAATGATAACTTGATCTGTAAGCGTTCACTAAAAGCCGTCTAGAAAAAATATGGGTAATAAATGATACTGTCATCACCCTGTGCCTACAGGGGGATGTTTGATAATTAAAGAATG
>PDUC01000008.1 GCA_002747255.1 Acidobacteriota bacterium
TTCCGTACCAGGAATTTTCGTGCAATTGTCATAACATACTCCTTTTAATCGACATTTGATTGCTTGTTTACGATTGAAAGAAATATGTGAAAACCAAAAAGATGTAATTAACTATACTGCCAGGACTTAAAAAATGCCAGGAAAATTTTCAGTATATTTGGATGTCCTTTATCGCTTTTGTTCGGTTTATTTTTTTTGGGTGTCCCTTGTTGCTTCTGTTGCTTCTTTGTTTTTTTTGGGTGTCCCTTGTTGCTTCACTCATTTTTTGGGTGTCCCTTGTTGCTTTTTTCTTGTGGGTGTCCCTTGTTGCTTCATCCCTTGTTGCTTCACTTCCCTTGTTGCTTCACTCCTTTTAAGTCGAAATAGTTTATCCTGTAACCCTGCTTGTCAAGTAACACAAGCCTCTCCTTATCGATATACATATTTCTGAAGCCTTGTTGAATTTCACCGGGTCCTTGACCTTTTTCTATTAATACCATTTGTGTTTTTCCAAGCGGATCAATTTTCCAAACAAATGTACTTTTAGAATCAAAGGCGAAAAGATGGCCATTGTGATATTGAACAGATTTAGGTTGGGTTACTGGTTGACTCCCATCTGAGTCGAATTGGTGGATTATTCTTGTTATTGTGATTGTTGGAATTGAGCACACTGTACAATATAAAATCGTTAACAAATAAATCAAACACCCTTATAAGACCCTTGCCGTAGGCGGAGGGAAGTTGGAGTAGTTAACAGGTTTCGCAGGAATAAGTTTTAGATACTTGTTCTCCCACAAGATAACAGGTCCGAGAATCAACGCATGTGTTACCCCCCTCTTCCGTTTTCGTATCTGATTTCAAAACGCGTGATACACCTTTCCGTATCCAGCTATTGTGCAGATACAGATATTGATCATAATATTATTGGGGACACTGGTATAAACGAGGGATGGGAGCGGATCATCCTGTGAAAAATCATCAGTGTCCATCTGTGGTTAAAAAAAAAGGAACCACAGATGAACACTGATAAACACAGATATTTATCAAATGAAGTCATTCACGAAATGATTGGTTGTCCATTTGAGATTCTAAACATGATTCATTCATTAAAAACCCTTTGTTTGGGTGTCGCATATTCAACCATATTCAATATTCATCTCATTCGTGTGAATTCGTGTTCATTCGTGGTAAAAAACAATCCGTGTCCATCTGTGGTTGAAAAAAGGGCATGCCCCCGGCTTCAACCAGACACATGCCCTAATGAATTTCTTAAAATTTCAATCGATTTGATTATTTTCTTCTAATAACCAAAATTCCACTTAAAACCAGTAACGACGCAAACAGAATCATTCCCCATTGGCTCATTGTGGGTACTCCAGCTCCACCTGTTCCACCTGCTATAGTGTAATCACCGCCAACCTCTACCGTAACATCGCCAGTATGAGTTGAACTAAAGCCTGAAACAACCAACTTGTAGGTTCCAGCCGCTAACGTAACACCATCTGAAGGTTCAATGGCACTTAATAATCCTGGACCACCATCATCATCCCAGAAAACAAGACTATCTGCAGGATTGGCTGGATCAAAATCACAGTACACGAACATAAGCGTATCACCAATGGTTGTTCCAGCAGAGGTAACGACCGCATCAAGAGCCTCACCACCAGGCGCAACAATATCAAATACGACATAACCAACACCATCAGAACTGGAGTCTGAGCTTGTAGCCTGACAGTTTAAATCCAATGAAACATTCCATCTACGGTCAAATACCTGTGATCCGTCAATGGTTTGGGTAAACGAGCCAGCACGATTAAAAGGACCAAGATATTCCGAATTATCAGGTGCTTTTTCACCGGTTAACCTACCTTGTCCCAAAGCAGCTATCGTTATCAAAAGAGCCATTATAGTTGTTATTTTTTTCATTTTTTCCTCCAACATAAAGTACTGTGCCACAGTTAATAATAATAATACAGGTCATCCTATCATTCAATGTATTTTTATCCAGATCAACAGAACAGCCTGGCTTTTTATACCGATACCGCAATGTAAGTTAAAATGAACGCCACAGGAGATAAAGGGATCGCCGCCAACATGGTTGTCACTTCTTGTGTTTTGCTTCTTGTATTTTCAATTTGGAAGACTATTAGACTGCGTTATTGATGACACTACAACACCTCAGGAGAGTCATTAAATACGGTAGTCGAGTGGAAACATTACCCGCTTTAGGCAACCTAATCCATTTATTTTTGTATAACTTAATTATTATTCGCAAAAAAAGGCCGCACGTGGCGGCCTTTTTTTGTGAAATTGTCATCGGTATTTAGAATTTAAAGAGCCCACCGAACTTGATGTAGTCTTTTTCGTTGTCTAAGTCATCTTCCATGGTGGCATAGTACGCGTAAAGAAAGGCCTTCTTGTTAAAGATATAGTCGACCCCAACAGTAAGAGAATCCAGGTTGTTTTTGATTTCTGAATCGCCATATTGTACTTTCCACCTGGTGTTTCCAGTTTTAAAGGCGGCATTGAAGATAAACGCATTGTGGTCATCGGCTCCATCTTCATCATGTGTCACCAGCTCATAAAGACCTCCGACCTGCCATTGATTGACTTTGTACAGTAAAACCAGACGGGTGATGTCTATTTCCCCCAGATCCTGATCTCTGGCAACGGCAGCATAGAAGCCATCTTTGTTATAGTTTACGTTGGCACTGATGACATCTGCGGGACCATCGCCCAAATCACTGCCTTCGCCGGGAATCACGGCTGCGACAAAAGAGAAGGACTCGCCAAGCTTAGGCGAGGCATAGGCCAGGACGTTGTTAGCGCGAATTTCACCGGCCGTCAGGGTTTTAATATCGGTATCGCCATCATTGAAGAGATCCAACTTACCTTGAGCCATTTTGGTGGGTGTATCGTGACGTCCCGCCATAACAGTGCCAAAATTGCCCGCCAGTCCAATAAACTGGTTTCTTGATTTTATGTGATCTTGTGATGCTTTTGAAACATCGGCTACATCGACGCCCCATTCCATTTTGTAAACGGCTTTCAGCGTATCCGTCAGGTCATAACTTCCTTTGATTCCGAATCTTGAGCTATGGCTCTTCAGTTTCCAGGCATCCGCGTCATTGATGTCCTCCATACCGTAGGAAAGATTAATCCTTCCATAAACCTTAGGAACTAATTTTTTCTTGTCACCGGCAAAAGCCATACTCAGGCATGCCAGCATAATCAATAGAACTATTTTTTTCATTTCTTCTACTCCCAAATTTCAGCGTGTTTAAAATAATAATTCCAAAACCAAGACATTGCTCAAAACAATGCCGAAACACGCTTGAATGATCAGCTGATTCCTTGAAGCTTCAGGGGTCAGGCTGTATAAAAAAAAGCGTTATCAATTTCTTTGTCAATAGTCGTGTCGACTAAAAAAGAAACCCCACGCTTTCACGGCAAAGAATACATTAAAACAACAATTCAATCCAGTCTCAAACTTCAAAAGAGTTCACCCGACAGAGACGTGTCAACAGGAAAGCTTCCTCTTGAGAATCCACCCTTTTGCACTTGAGACCTTTGCGAAGAGCTCATTTTTTATAAAAATCGCATTTATTAACTCCATACGCGGAATTTTGTGCTTTAATAACGGGTTGGAGAGGGCGGGACAAGGATTGAGTTCTCATTCATGCAACTAATGTGACCCAAACATAATCCACACTCCCAGTCGGGTTAGTCCGAGCCTCTAGGGCCTCGACTACGTGCTTACCCATCATTGCGATGAATGCATCTACTCCAACAAATTGAATCCATCATCTTCACTGGGAGGTTCACAGAAACACGAGCTCACAAGATTCCCTGAGTCGTTGACAACACTGTTTTGGCAGCTCTCAGGTTTGTAAAAGGTTCATCCTGCTTCCGTTCATCACTTAATCAATCGACGGTGACCTCCCATACAAACAGAATCCAAAGTCCTCGCATTGCCTGTGGTATTGACCAGTGCTCATGTTTTACGGTTAAGGAGAAACCAACACATGGCGACCTACCATATAAAAAAGGGCTACAATGTACCTATGAAGGGAGCTCCGGCTAAAAAGAAGGAAGTTCTTCCCGTACCCAAAACCCTAGGTATATGCCCAACTGACTTTCAGGGAATCAAACCCAAGCTGACGGTTAAACTAAACGATAAGGTAAAAATCGGTTCCCCGCTGTTTTTCGACAAAAGGAATCCCGAAGTTCAATTCGTTTCACCTTGCGCGGGATGTGTTTCCGCCATTCATTACGGTGCGAGAAGAAAAATCCTGGATATTGCAATCACGCTTGACAAAGAGGAAGAAGCTATTGATTTCAAAGCGTTTACAGAAAAAGCCTTAACAAGCGCTTCAGCCGGGGACATTAAGGAAGTTATGCTGAAGGCAGGCTTATGGCCTTTTATTCGGCAACGTCCCTACAACTGCATTGCCCATCATGAAGACAAACCCAAAGCGGTCTTTGTCAACTGCATGGATACCGCGCCGCTTGCATGCGATCCTGTCTACGCTCTGTCTGAAGAGGGCGAAGCTTTCGCTCTCGGCATCGAGATTCTCAAAAAACTAGCCGGAGACAACATTCACGTGGTCACATCACCGCAAGGAAAAGCTTCGTTCAGCAATGCCAGGGGAGTTCATTTGCATGAATTTACCGGCAAACATCCCGCGGGGCTGGTTGGCACTCACATTGCCAAGATCGATCCCATTAACAAAGGTGAAACTGTCTGGGTTATCAACGCTCGTGATACGGTCACCATTGGGCAATTCTTCCAAACCGGATCCTTCCCCACCAAGCGCATTATTGCTGTCACGGGCAATGGCACCAAAGAGCAAAAGTACCTTGAAGTTCGAGCGGGAGCCAAGTTGGAAGACATACTGAAAGGCAACCTGCAAGAGGGAACCCAGCGTGTTATCTCCGGCAATCCGTTGACCGGTGTACAGCGCAGCAAAGAGAGCTTCCTCGGTGTTTATGACAGCTCGGTCACTGTCATCCCGGAACCCACGGGGAAAAAATTCATCGGTTGGATGTTACCCGGGTTCAATCGCCCCAGCTACACGCGAACGTTCCTGTCCAGGCTGATCCCCGGGAAACTTTTCTCGTACGACACGAACTTGAACGGTGGTCAAAGAACCATGGTTCAGTCCGGTCTTTTTGAGAATTTAGTCGCCCTCGATGTTCATCCTGAATTTCTGGTCAAGGCAATTCTGGCGGGAGACATTGAACTCATGGAGAAACTTGGCATTTTGGAATGCGATGAAGAAGATTTCGCACTCTGTTCTTATGTTTCACCTTCCAAAATAGAAATTTCATCCATCATCAGAGATGGACTTGAACTCATGGAAAGCATGTTAGAGACTCATTGGACACCAAAAGATTCATGTCCATTGTTATCCTGGCGCTTATGCCAGCGCTCTTTTTTGGCGCCTACAACACCGGTCTTCAAAACGCTCTGGCTGCTGGTGAATCCACTGAACATGTGGGTCAATTGTTTATTTCCGGTTTTATAACCATTCTTCCCATCATCATCGTCAGTTACGCTGCCGGCGGATTCTGGGAAGTCCTCTTCGCCGTCGTCAGGAAACACGAAATTAACGAAGGTTTTCTGGTAACCGGACTGCTCTTCCCTCTCATACTCCCCGCTTCCATGCCTCTCTGGCAGGTTGCTGTGGGTATCAGCTTTGGCGTGGTTATCGGCAAGGAAGTATTTGGCGGAACAGGGATGAACATCCTCAACCCGGCTTTAACAGGACGAGCCTTTCTGTACTTCTCCTACCCTGTCCAGATTTCAGGCAACAAGGTTTGGACCACCATCGACGGATTCAGTGGTGCCACACCTCTGGGTACCGCCGCCAGCACGGAAATAGGTGGTAACGCCATTGACGTACTAAACCAAGCGGGCGTCACGCTTTCCGATCTCTTCTACGGATTTGTGCCAGGAAGTATCGGTGAGACGTCGACTCTGGCGATTCTCATTGGAGCCGTTCTACTTTTGATCACGGGTGTTGGCAGCTGGCGCGTTATGTTGAGCGTCGCGGTTGGCGCCATTCTCACCTCAGTTGGCCTCAACGCCGTAGCCAGCGAACAGTTACCGGGCATTTTGACTCTGTCCTGGCAACACCAGCTGACCATGGGCGGCCTGATGTTCGGTGCCGTATTCATGGCAACTGACCCGGTCACAGCGGCCAGAACCAACATAGGCAAGTACATCTATGGCTTCATGATCGGTGTATTGACCATCTTGATCCGTCTGTGGAACCCGGCCTATCCCGAAGGAGCCATGCTGGCGATCCTTTTCATGAACGCCTTCGCTCCCTTGATTGACCACTACGTGGTCGAAGCCAACATTAAAAGGAGGTTACGCCGTGTCCAAGTCTAAAGGAACCCGATATACATTTATCTTCGCGACATTTGTCTGCGTGGTCTGCAGCCTCGTTCTCGCGGTTTCGGCTACCGTTCTGCAACCCCTGCAACGGGCCAACATCAAACTGGACGTTGTTCAGAACATTCTCATCTCTGTAGGACATGAAAAAGAAGAACTCACGACCATGACACCAGATCAGGTTTTTGAATTGTTTGCCAAAGAGTTTGAAACCATTCTGATTGACAAAGACAATGTGCGTCAAACCAGAGATTTCATGGAAACGGAGCTGAAAAAGCTCAAATACGAAGACAATGACCTCAAAACCATGACAGAGGGAGAGCTGGTCGCCACCTTTAAGGCCAAGTTAGGCCTGCTGGCCAAGAAAGCCGGAAAGTCAAAGGCCGATTACGACCCCGGATACAAACTCGTCTACGCCTACAACCCCGATCAAACGACGACTCAAGCTTATGTCATTCCCATAGAGGGGTACGGTTTGTGGGACCTGATTCACGGCTATCTGGCCCTGAATCCCGACTTGAATACCGTAAGAGGCATCACCTTCTATCAGCACAAGGAAACACCCGGCCTGGGTGCTCTTATCACGGAAGACTGGTTCGTCAAGCAGTATAAGGGCAAGAAGATACTGGATCCATCCGGCAAGTTGGTTTCGGTTGAAGTTTCCCGCGGTAAAGCCAAAGATCACCACTCCGGTGCCGAGCTGGACCACTATGTGGATGGCATCAGCGGTGCTACCCTGACAGGCAAGGGACTCAACCAATTCATTAAAGCGAACCTCGAGATTTACGAACCGTATTTCGTTGAACTGAGAACAAAACAATCACAAGGAACTGAATTATGAGTACGGGAACAAGCGCAGCGCCTGCGAAAAAGGCGTCATTGTTCGGGAAAAAAGAACAAAAATTCCTGAAAGATCCACTTTGGGACACGAACCCCATCACCCTTCAGGTTCTGGGCATCTGCTCAGCCCTGGCTGTAACCAGCACGCTGAAACCGGCACTGGTTATGTGTATTTCAGTCATTGTCGTCCTCTGCGGATCCAATGTTATCATCTCACTCATGCGCAACATGATTCCCTCCAAAATAAGGATCATAGTTATGCTGGCGGTGGTATCCACACTGGTAACCCTGGTTGATCAGGTTCTCAAAGCCTACATGTATGAACTTTCAAAAGAACTGTCCGTTTTTGTCGGCCTCATTATTACCAACTGCATTGTCCTGGGCAGAGCGGAAGCCTTTGCACTGGCCAACAAGCCCTGGCCATCTTTCCTGGATGGATTGGGCAACGGCCTGGGCTACAGTATCATCCTGGTACTGGTTGCCATTGGCAGAGAATTATTCGGAAATGGAACGCTGATGGGTTTCCAGGTTATTCCTTCCTCGCTCTACGATATGGGGTATGTCAACTCGGGTCTCATGATCCTTTCGCCCGGAGCGTTCATCCTGCTGGGATTGATTATCTGGGTCCAGAAAGCATTTTCAAAAACGGTGGAGGAATAAACAATGATTGTAGAATTAATTAGTATTGCCACAAAAGCGATTTTCATTGAGAACATTCTGCTGGCCAGCTTCCTCGGAATGTGTTCCTTCCTCGCTGTTTCAAAGAAAGTGGACACCGCTGTAGGTCTCGGCCTGGCTGTTATTTTCGTCTTGACGGTAACGGCACCGATGAACTGGCTCATCAATGAGTTCCTGCTCAAGGACGGCGCCTTGGCCTGGGCGGGTTTTCCAAAAATCAACCTGAGTTTCCTGCAGTTTATCTGCTATATCTCAACCATCGCGGCCATGGTTCAAATTGTTGAAATGGTCATGGATAAATTCACACCTTCGCTCTATCAGTCGCTGGGTATTTTCCTGCCTCTGATCGCTGTTAACTGCGCCATCCTGGGTACTTCCCTGTTCATGGGAACCAAGGGATACGATTTCGTCGAAAGCACGGTTTACGGTTTTTCATCGGGAGTAGGCTGGTTACTGGCTATTGTTGCCATGGCGGCTATCCGGACGAAGTTGCGTTACTCCAACATTCCCAAAGGGCTCAGAGGCCTGGGAATCACCATGTTGATCACTGGCTTGATGGCTCTTGGTTTCATGAGTTTCATCGGTATCACACTGTAAGAAGGAGAGAAAGATGGTTTTAAGTATTGTTTTAGGCATTATTGTTTTCTCCTTTGTCATCCTTTCACTGGTTGGCATCCTGACCGTTTTGGAAAAGAACCTGGTTCCCCAGGGCGATGTGCAGCTTCTCATCAACGACGATGAAGAGAAAAGTCCCCAGGTTTCTCCTGGAACCACTGTTCTGACCGCACTGGGAAGCAACGGCATTTTTCTGCCCTCTGCCTGTGGCGGCGGTGGAACATGCGCCATGTGTAAATGTCAAATTACCGAAGGCGGCGGAGAAATCCTGCCTACGGAATTGACCCACATCAGCCGTAAAGAAGCGCGTGACCACTGGCGTCTGGCCTGCCAGGTCAAGGTCAAGGGGCCCATGAAAATTCACGTACCCGAAGAGATCTTCAGCATTCAGAAGTTCAATTGCACCGTTCGCTCCAACAACAACGTGGCGACGTTCATTAAAGAACTGGTGCTGGATATCGACGACGGTCAAACTCTGGACTTCCAGGCTGGCGGCTACATTCAAATCGATATTCCCGAATATCAAAACCTCAGTTACAAGAGCTTTGATATTCCTGAAGAGTACCGGGAAGATTGGGACAAGTACAATTTGTGGCGCTATGTTGCCAACAACGACGAAGAAATCTATCGGGCCTACTCCATGGCCAACCACCCGGCTGAAGGGAACCGGGTCATGCTGTGTGTCAGAATCGCTTCACCTCCTCCCGGAAGAGACGATATTCCTCCCGGACTGGCATCGTCCTATATTTTCAATTTGAAACCGGGCGATAAGGTTGTGGTCAGCGGTCCATACGGTGAATTCTTCCAGAAGAAGACCGATCGCGAGATGTGCTTCATTGGCGGCGGAGCCGGTATGGCTCCCATGAGAAGTCACCTCTTCGACCTCTTCCACACACAGAGAACCAGTCGAAAGGTCACCTTCTGGTACGGTGCCCGATCACTTCGCGAGATGTTCTATCAGGATGACTTCAATTCCATTCAATCTGAATTCGACAATTTCAAGTGGAATGTCGCTCTTTCCGATCCACTGCCTGAAGACAACTGGACAGGAAGCACCGGCTTCATTCACCAGGTCGTACACGATGAATATCTCTCCAAGCACGAAGACCCCACAGAAATAGAATACTATCTCTGCGGCCCACCCATGATGCTCTCCGCCGTCACCAACATGCTTGTTGATCTGGGTGTCGAGAAAGAAATGATCATGTACGATGAATTCTAAACATCAAACCCATTCAAAAAAGGAGTACCTTTTGGTGCTCCTTTTTTTTCTTGTACTCCACTCTTGTACCCGCAATGAACCTCTGATTGCCAGAGGGTTGACCATGGGTACCGTCTGGATGGTCAACATCCAGGATCCCGTTGTAGACCCATCAAGAATTAAGCAGGACATTCAGGCTGAACTGGACCGCATTGACGAATTGATGTCCAATTGGAAGGAAGAGAGCGATGTCTGCCGTTTCAACCGGCTGGATCCTGAAACAGCGCTTGTGATTTCTAAAGACACTGCCAGGGTCATCACCTCAGCCCAACATATCTACAAACTGACCCATAAGCGGTTTGACCCGACACTGAGCCCACTTATCGATTTGTGGGGATTTGCAACGAAAGAAAGAGGCACCTTTCCCAAACCGGATGAAATTCAACAGGCACTTCAAAAAGTGGGCTTTGAGGGTATTGCCCTGGATGGACGAATCATAAGGAAAACCGCTCCCGAACGATCATTGAATTTATCGGCCATCGCCAAAGGCTATGCCGTTGACTGCGTCTATGACTTACTGATAAGCAGAGGCTACCAACGCGTTCTGGTCGAAGTGGGCGGCGAAGTTCGCGCCTCGCAACACAAGGAAGAGAACACAGCCTGGCGGATTGGTGTTGAATCACCCCTTTACGGTGAAACCATCGAACGGGAGATCATTGCCGTAGTTGGCTTGTCAGACCAGGCTCTGGCCACGTCGGGTGATTACAGAAATTTCTTTGAATACCAGGGCAGGAACTACTCCCACATTATCAATCCCACCACCGGTTATCCCGTTGCCTCGCCCATCGCCTCCGCTTCGGTTGTCGCCAGTTCCTGTATGCAGGCAGACGCTTTGGCAACTGCTTTTATGATCCTCTCACCGCAAGAAAGCATTGCCATCTGCAACGCAAACCCCGACTGGCACTGCCTCATCGTTGAACGCGAAAGTGGAGTCAGGCACTACAGTGACGGTATGAAAGAACTGCTGGAGCATGAAAATTGATGTGCCACGCCAGCGATATCAATATATTGTAAAACAATGCCATCGACATGCGACAACCTCCATAAAACGCGTCTTTTTGCGGTAAAATAGCACGCAACTCAAAAGGCAGGAGGCATCCATGTATATCTTCTTCTCATTCCTTTTCACCATCACCACACTTTCAGGAAATACGCCCGTCATGAACAAGGAAAACGCCAAACCGTTAGAAGGTATTCGCATTATGATCGACCCCGGTCATGGCGATACAGCATTATACGATTTCTTTCGCGTAGGCCCGGCCGGTGAAAGAGAAGAGTGGATTAACCTGCGGGTTGCAAACTATTTGAAAGAACTCCTGATCCAACGCGGTGCCACGGTCTTTATGACGCGAGAATCCGATAAGGATGTCGGTCTGGGCGGCAGAGCCGCACTGGCTTCCATTCACAAGTGTGATCTTTTCATCGCCATTCACCACAACGGCTGCTTGTACGACACTTTAGACTACCCCTTGGTCTATTTCTGGGGGAACGCGGAAGAAAACCCGGCCTCTGTGGATCTCGCACTTATTCTAGTGGAAGAAATGAAGAAGCAAATGACATTTGAACAGCAGGAAGGCGGATCCGCATACAGTGATTTTCTGATCTACAGCCGAGGCACCTCTGTCTTGAGAAACACCGTCGCGCTCATGCCTGGCATCATTGGAGAAGGCGGTTTCTTTACAAACCCTGCTGGCGAAAAGCGACTACAATCGGAGGTCTATAACCTCAAGGAAGCAGAGGTCTATGTGGACGCACTTTTAAAATACGCGGCTAAAGGCTTACCCAAAGCCACTCCCGCCAAGGAACCATCCGATCTGTTCCTCGAAGAAAAGGACTCCATTCAGTTCAAACTGCAGGACGGACTTGGTGGACATGCCTTTAAAGAACAGGAGTTCAAAGTTCTACAGGGTCAACAGGAAGTTCCCTGTTCTTGGGATCATCAGTCCGGCATACTGACCGTTAAACCTCAAGTTAAAGATCACAAAGTCATTACCCTGCGCGTATTTGGACGCAATCAGCGCGGTAACGCGCTTCACCCCAAAGAGTTTCACTATAAAACCGTCAACTATCAACAATGGCATACGCTCGAAGATTGGAAAAAAGCATTCGAGCAAGGCGAGATGCAGTTTGCACAGCTGAAACATGCCGTTAAGGCGAAAAACACACAAGCCATTCGCCTGCATTCCGAAGAAGCGTTGCATTTTTTCAGACTGAGCCTGGAACTTCAGCATGCCAATCCAGTTGCAAGAAAGGCAGAGGTGGGCATTCTCGATTGTCTTGTCATTCAGTCTCAATTCCTGAACAAGGATCTCTCCGAAGAAATAGCGAGGCAAAAATCGCGACTTGCGGCTTTTTATCCCATTCAAACCCAAACTCAGGATAACTGAAGCCATTACGCAGCTTGAGCACAAGCCGATCAAGTGAAACCAAATTGAGTCATTGATGTCAGAGCTTCTCATCGGAACCAGCGGCTACTATTACAAAGACTGGGTGGGCTCTTTTTATCCACAGGGAACCAGGGAGTATCTCGCCTACTATCAGCGTGAATTCCACTTCACAGAGCTCAATTTTTCCTATTACAGAATGCCCCAGGCTTCCGCTCTTGAGAAAATGGCAGCCCAGACAAGTGAAACCTTTCAGTTCGCCATCAAGGCGACCCGGAATATGACGCATGAAACAAGTCCGCAAACACAAGGCGAAGTTCAGACCTTCGTTGAGAACATTCAACCCCTTGTGGATTCGGGTAAGCTGGCGGCGGTCCTGTTGCAGTTTCCCTTCAGCTTTCACTACACCGTTGCTTCCAGAAAGCACCTGGCCAAACTGTGTCAGGCCATGCGGGACTTACCTCTAGCAGTGGAGTTCCGTAACCGGGAGTGGCAGCGGCAGTCAGTTTACGATGGTCTGCGGCAGCTTCACGTTTGTTTTGCGAATGTCGATTTACCCGCGTTGCCGGGACTCCCGACTGTTGAAAAACAAACCACTGCCAAGTTGGCCTACATTCGCTTTCACGGCAGAAACAAGGCGAACTGGTGGCAGGGAGACAACGCCTCCCGCTACGATTATCACTATAATGAGCGGGAGTTGGGCGAATGGGTTCCCTACATACAGGCACTAAGAAACCAAAGCAAGAAAGTCATTTTGGCGTTCAACAATCACTGGAACGCTCAAGCCATTCAAAACGCCCGTATGATGATCGACCTTCTCAACATCGATAACAGGAACGGGTCGCCCGTAACTTGATGGCGCTCCCGGAAATGAGACAGCAAGAAACGCAACAAGTTCTGTGGTCGAAAGACACCAGGCAGGCTTACATTTTCGCTAACAGGTGCTCGATTTTTTCCCTGGTCATACCGTGATACTTGGGCAAATGCTCCAAGGTGGGTACCGCAAGGGCTTTTTCCAGAATGGATTTCGCGTCCTTTTTCCTTTTCTTCGCGAGATAGGCTTCACCCAGATAGAGGTGATTGAGAATCAATTCAGGCCCTGTTGCTACCGCTTTCTCTAAAAGTGATATGCTCTTTTTTATGTTACCGGAGCCAATTGGCCAACCGGGACACTGGTGATAATACCTGCCCATGAGTCGCAGCGGTGCGGCATAAAAATAGGAGTGATCGATTTCAAGAGCTAAATTGCCGTGTTTTTCTATGTCCTTTAAATAAAACAGGCTGGACATAATGCCCCTTACCAACCCGAGTGAAGCCAAATTGGCGGCATACCACAAGTGAGCATCGGCCCATTCCGGCGCGAACACAACAGCCTTCTCTCCGGCTTCCACTCCTTCCGCATAGGCTTGTTCCTTTTCCCTGTCTGAAGAGGCGTATTCCGCTATCCAGAAACACGTTTCCGATAGTGCCGTCCACGAAGCACCTTCGTCTTCTTCGCACCCTTCTATAAAGAGCCGGCGGGCTTCTTCCAGGTTCTCAGGGTGCTTTTCCTCTCTGTTCTCAAGTAAAATTTCGGCTTTTTCCAGCAGCGACATGATCAGACTCCTATTCAATATCCAATCTTAAACAGAAAACGAAAAAAAGGGAAGAAAGGTTTTGATGTCAGCAGCAGATGGACAGGCACTTCTTTGAAATCCAATGGCGACATGACCTCTGGATACGATGGATCTGCCGACTGTCCTGTTTCAGCAAATTATTTCATCTGAAGATGACACCGCTTTCTGCAGACTACGCCTTTGGTTGAGGCGGCAGCCTGTTGGCCTGTCAATTGCCAACACACTTTTTATAACCACGAAATTGCAGAATGAGAGCCAAAAGAGGAAATTGTATAAAAAAACACCGCCCTTTCAGGCTTTGATCATCGTCTGTCTTACAAGGCAGGACTTCGTCCTGACTCTTGGGCCGCAATCAAACGCTGAGAGGGCGATATCCATCTCATTGATACTGTGCCTTGTACATATTCGCGAACAGACCACCTCTTGCGATTAAGTCTTTCGATTTTCCGCTCTCAACGATTCTGCCGTCTTTCAGTACGACAATGTTATCCGCATCGACTACCGTTCTCATTCTATGCGCGATAATGATAACGGTCTTGTTTTTGATGAGTTCGGAAATACCTGCCTGTATTTTGCTCTCGTTTTCGGCATCGAGGGAAGCGGTTGCTTCATCCAAGAGAATGATGGGAGCATCTTTAAGCAGGGCTCTTGCGATGGACAGTCTCTGCCGCTCTCCGCCGGATAGTTTTTCACCATTTTCACCTATTAAGGTGTGGTATCCGTCCGGTAGCTTTTTTATAAACTCATCGCATCTTGCAATTTCCGCGACTTTTTTCACTTCGTCGTCTGTCGCGCCCTTTCTGCCAAGTCTTATATTCTCCATAACGCTTTCGTTAAAAAGCGAGACATCCTGAAACACAATTGAAAACTCTTTTAACAGGGTCTCGGGATCAATTTGCGATATATCCACACCACCGAGGGTTATTCTGCCGCCGGCAATGTCCCAGAATCTCGCCGCGAGTTTTGCCGCTGTTGTCTTGCCGCCGCCCGACGGTCCGACCAATGCGGTTACCTCACCCTGTCGGGCTGTAAACGATACGTCTTTTAAAACGCTCAAGCCTTCCTCATAAGAAAAATGAACATGTTCAAAGACGATGTCATAACCATCGGGTTTCAGTTCTGTACTGCCTTCTTGAGACGGCATGTTCTTTATTTCCCTGATTCGCTCAACAATGGAATCCAGGTACATCATCTCGGCAAAGTTCATCATGGCAGTGACGATCGGATTGAAAACGATACCGGAAATAACAATAAATGCCAAGTAGGTGAAGACATCCACTCTGCCGGCCAGCAAAAGACTCGCCCCGTAAATCGCAACCGTTGCCATACCCAACTTCAAAATGGAAATGGATAGATTGAGAACAGAACCCGGTATGAGTTCTATTTTCTTCTTGTGAGCCAAATCCCTGTCGTATTTTTTGTTTATCGCACTTACAAAGAATTCTTCCCTGTTGTAAGCCTTTATTTCCTGTACCAGATTGATGCCTTCCTGAAAGTTATCGATTATCTCCCGGTTCAGATCAAAGGCCTCTTTAAAAAGCCTGCGAATTTTATTTTTTGATAGTTTAAACACCAGATAAGAAATAGGCACGACCCAAAAGAGTGAAGCAGCCAGCCGGTAATCAAAGAAAAACAGCATGACAGCGATAACAAGAATACTTGCAATACCTGCATAGACCTTTGGAACAGAATGAGAAAACAGGTGTTCAAAGGTTGTCTCATCGCTCATAATCGTAGCGCTTAAATCTGCTATATCTTTCTTGCCAAAATACGATAGTGGCAGCTTCTTCAGCTTTTCTGCCAGCTTAATCCTGCTCCTCGCACTTTCATCATAGATCTTGACAAAGGATTTGTGATAGTCATTCTTGGCAATGAAGTACATTACGATGAAAATGGCAACTATGAGCCCCAAAAAATGCGTGAGTTCAAGATGGGTTATGGCCTGATTCTCCAAAAAACGATCGATATACTGCCTTAAAAACACAAACGAGAGCATAATGGGAAGCATGACAGACAGATTGACCAGTGTGCTGCTTATGATGGACTTCGCTACATCATCCGCGCCGGCATCAGTAAGTGCGTATTTTTTCTGCAGGTATTTTTTCATCCGTCTAGGCCCCCTTCTTGATATTCCAGCCAATAGACGACTGGTACTCGTCCCACATTTTTCTGTACAGACCGCCTCGGTTCATGAGCGTTTCGTGGTTGCCGTACTCCGCGATCTGACCTTGCTCTAGAACGGCAATATGATCGGCGTTTTTTACGGTTGTCATCCTATGGGCTATCATGATGGTCGTTTTGCCCTTGCTCAAATCTCTGAGTGCTGCCTGAATAAGATGCTCATTTTCCGGGTCTGCAAAGGCCGTAGCCTCGTCAAGCAGAACGATTGGCGCATCCTTGATAAAGGCTCTGGCCAGGGCTATTCTCTGCTGCTCACCGCCGGAAAGGTAAGTTCCTTCTTTGCCTATGACGGTATCAAGACCGTCATCCAGAAAATCTATGATGTCTTTTGCCCTGGACCTGACAAGAGCGTTTTCCAGCTCCTGATCACTTACATCTCTGCCAAAGCAGATGTTTTCACGCAGTGTCGTCTTAAAGAGCTGTGTATTCTGAAACACAAAAGCAATGTGATTCATGAGATCTTTTTTGGAGTAATCCTTGATGTTGTTGCCGCCGATGACAACTTCACCTTCCTGGACATCCCAGAACCTTGCAGCAAGCCTTGCTATGGTTGTTTTACCTGAGCCGGATACACCCACCAGAGCCAGTGTTTCGCCTTTATGAATCTTAAAGCTGACGTTGTCACACGCGTTCTTTTCTCCATCGTATGAAAACACTGCGTTTTTAAACTCTATATCCTGATTTTCAAAAGTGACGCCGTTTTCAGGATAGGTCATCTCATCGTAATCAAATAGATGGTTGAATCGGTCGATTGCCTGCTCTGCTATGTTTTTTTGCTGATTGAAATACATGCTGCGCATCATAACCAGAGCCAGTTGCGGTGCCACCAGGATGTAGAGAATGAAATTGCTGATAACCGTACCTATTTCACCGCTGTTTCCAATAATGAGTATCGAGATCGGTATCAAAAAGAAGGCGGTGGATTCCACCAGCACCATATAGGCTGACCACGGCTTGACCCACAGCTTGGTATGAGACATGACCAGCTCCTTATAGTTCTGTATGGCATTGTAAAACCTGGTAAAAGACTTGACACTTTGCCCGAACGTCTTAACCACCGGTATAGCCCTTACATATTCAACGGCCTCACTGCTCATCTCCTCCAGGGAATCCATATACTTTTGCTGAAGATCCTTCCCTTCCTCATTCATCATTCGTGAAAGGACGATGAACGAAAGGGCAACAGGTACCAGTGCCGCCAGACCAAGCCTCCAGTCAAATATAAAAAATATCCCAAGGACAAGCAGAGGTGTTACAACGGTACTTGCCATGTCCGGCATCTGGTGTGCCAGAAAGGTGTGCGTCTGTGCTGACCCGTCATTGATGACCTTTCGTATCTTGCCGCTGGACTCCACATTGAAAAAACCAAGCGGCATATGCATCACCTTTTCAAAGCCTTTCTTTTTAAGGCTTGTTTCGACTTCAAAAGCCGCCCAGTGAGAGATCATAAGAGCTGCAAAATAACACAACAACCCCGCAATGGCGCACACAACCACCAGAAAGGCGTAAGACTTGATATTTTCTGTGGACATATTGTCTGAAAAAATCTCCACGCTTATTTTCCATATATAGTAAAAAGGCAGGATGTTTAACCATGCCGAAACAGCGGAAAATGCTACGGCCATGGGTATGAAGGCCTTTTTATTTCCCATGTAGGGATGAAGCTTTTTAAACACAGATTTTTTTTCAGTCTTCTGCTGCTTGTTCGTTTCCTTCAAAATCTGCCCCCTGCTCTTCGCTAAAAAAGTGGATCTTTTCAAAATACGCTGTCAGAATTTCCCTGAGCATATCTCTGTACTTTTCATTTTTGTCTTGTTTGAATATTTCAACGCCAAGTATCAGTGTACTGATCAGTACATTAAATTCGTCAAATTCGTCGTTCACCATTGGCTTGTATTCACCAATTCCCTCTTCATCGCAAATCGTTAAAATCTTCGACATCAGACCGCTCATACTTTCCGTATAAAAATCAAAAAAACTCTGATCTGTAGACATTTCAATAAAGAGCGATACAAAGAGCTTTTTGTAGTCATTGTAACCGAATATTTTATTGAGCAGAATTTCTACCAAAAAAGTTTTTCTATCCATCCCCTCGGCTTTTGATTTGAAATCCCTTATTCTGGCATGGCTATAGTCCATACTGTCGCTGAGTATCTCTTTAAAAAGCTCTTTCTTGCTGGCATAACAATTGTAAAACCCGCCTTTGGAAAATTCGGCCTTGTCCACAATTTGCTGAACGGAGGTATTGCTGTAACCGTTTTTTGTTATAAGCTCGATAGTCGCTTTCTTAATCTGCCTTTTCCTCTCATTTTTCTCCAGTCTTTGTCGAACCATTACTCATTCACCTTTATAGACTGATTAGTCTATAGTCTAAAAATGGCGTTAATCATCCGTTCTGTCAAGGTGTTTTTTTGCAAAACAACTTGTTCCATTTCCCGACGAACTCCGCATCCTTTTCAGTGTTGACTTCTCACTGTAGAAAGATTGCATGGAGGCTCGATCCCATTCTGGAGCGACAATGAAACGCAGCCGCACCAATGCCCGGTATGTCGCACTCTGAATTTATTTGTAAGAATGCCAACTATCAGGTCGATGCACAGACAACGCAAATGACATGGGAAACAGGTAAAAAAATGTTTATCAACTGCCTCTACGGGAAAAAGAATCGATCGGTTTGCAGAAAAGAGACTCTAAAGGGTAAAAACAGGTTAAAGAGGAGGTAGAGCATAGACTGCGGCTTGACCGTGGGCCTTTGACAGCTCTGATCGACTCATCCGGCCAGTCTCATCAAAAGATTGTTGAATTGATTAAACAGAAAAAGAATCAGGTACATTAAAACAATAAAAAAAACACGGTCTTTCAACCGTGTTTTTCGAGTTTACATTTAATAATGAAATCAGCTAATGGAGCGAAGGTCTTTCCCTGGTTTAAATCGTATGGAACTTCCAGGCTCGATGGAAACGGAATCGCCCGTTTTTGGATTTCTTCCCACGCCCAGTTTTTTAGCCTTTACTTCAAAAACACCAAATCCTCTCAACTCAATGCGCTCTTTTTTGATTAGAGCTTTTTTCATGGTTTCCATAATGCTGGTTATGGCATCATTGGCAACTTTTCGATTGAGGCCAGTTTGATCAGTTATTTTTTTTATTATGTCAGCTTTAACCATAATCTCTCTTCCTTTAGTTTTTAGTCATCATGCTCAAATTAATCTATTCAGATAGTTTATTTAAGTCAAGTATATAAACTTGCTTACAAGAAAGCAAGCATATCTTTCATTTTTTGTTAAAGTTAAATTTAGGATCGATGATTCACCCGCTTTTTTTATAACTGGAGCCAGCCAAATAAATCTTCTCTCCTGCTTTAACTGCCACACCCAGTGCATTTTCATCAGGCGGCATGGGACAGGTCGCGTAAGGTGTAAAGGCACAGGGAGGATTGATGGCTCTGTTAAAATTCAGCTCATAGACCCCCTCTTCGAGCTTATCAGCATAAAGAAACCGTCCAGCGCTATAGGTACTCATTCCGGTTGTTTGGTCGGTGAACAAAATAAAAAGTCTCTGGTCATTTGTTCCCAAACTCAAGGGAAGAAGTTGACACTCAACACCCTTGAGTGTGAATTTCAGAATACCTGGCGACATACCCGTTGTTTCTGTGCCTATAACCGTTGCCAGGAAAACTTTTTTCGGTTCGTCAAAGAGGTGCAATGTGGCTTTTACTTTGTATTTGGGTCTTGGCGGGAAATAGGACAGCCCTTTAAAGGCCGTGATACGCTGTGATTTAAGGTCTCTGACTCTCAACCCCAGTTGCCCGTCCCTTTTGATGAGGAACATCCGCAAGTTGTGATAAGCCAAAACATCAGGTTCCGCGTGATCGCCTGCGCCCAGTGTAAGAACACCCTGCGGCATGAGTTTCCCATTCAGATATCCCGGTTGGGCACGCGCCATTTTATAGTGAACGCAATCACCCTGAACCTCAAAAAGGCCCGCTTTTTCCACACTGGCAAACGGTGGGAGGGTGATATCGGCATCCGATCCTGAACCGAACGAATACGTCCCTTCATCCAACCAGAAAAGGCCAGCCAGATTCAGCCAACCCGACTCACTTTTCAAGCTGGCTTCCCTTTCCTGACGCCATGCCTTTTCTGTATCTGAAAAGGTTTGAGCCAAAATGACGCCAGACAACAGGCAGAAAGCTAATAAAACACGCATCGGTCTATCCTCACTCACAGGGTAACAACAATCTTCGTGTCATCATACGACGAGAATTCAAAGGTTTCAACAACCACAAGCTTCTCCGCGATAAAACACCGGCTGCCACGAAAGCTGCCATACCGCCTCCATACGCGGTACTCGTGCCGTAACCTGCCGCCCTTCAGCCTTTTTTTTCAGAGAGCGTTTGAAGCACAACTTAAATAAAGGAACTGAAGACGCGATACCGACGGTAAAACGCCGCTGTTTTAGTGCATCCGGCCTTTTTCCCGCATAAGGATGAATACCACGCACCCTTCATTTCGTGGAACAGTAAACAGTCATTTTTCACATTCATTTCGGCCCAGCCTGTAATAGGCGCACAAGGCAGCCAACTATCTTCTGATTGAATTTGTGACACACGAAAGCCTCGATAACGCTCGCATCCCGGCCAATAATCCAAATGAATCAAGCCATCAAACGACTCATTTCGTATGGAAGAACCGGGCAGATAGGCGGCATCACGGTCTTTAATCAGGAAGAACTGAACATAGGTTCGCGTGTGAATGGGTGGGTCATGACACGTCCGAAACACAATTCGGGATCGGTACAGCCGGTTCATGTCTCTTTTAAACCACAAAAGCAGATTGGCGCACGAGGAGAAAACAGCCCAGATACCCACTTTCCGCAGACACCTGGACAGTGGCATTCTCACTTTTTGAAGAAATTCCCGGTGTTGGAGAAAGACCTCGCGGTCTAACTCCTTTGTATTCCCGTCAATACACTCCTGAATGTAAATGGTTCCCTCTTCATCGATGGTCGTGTTTTTTTGATTCATGTTCTTCAAACGTGTACACAAAGGATGTCGATGGTATTCCAAAAGCACTTGTTCGCGCAGCCCTGAACGCCAATCGTAGACAAGCGGAGTGAGACAATCGAGTCTGGAGACGCCCGGAAAGCTTTTTAGCACTTTCTGCAGCTTCAATTCCCGGCGTTGATTGCTTCTGGCATAAGCTGGCTGAATCCAAATGACGGGTGTTCCAGGGTAGGTTCTGCGGATATTCAGAACAGCGTTCGTGGAAGTCGTGACCGCGACATGCCCATCTCTCAGCTGCCTGTGTCGGGGAGTGTAATCCTCAATTAAAGCACGCAGACCAGCGGGAAAAAGGCCTATAAAAACACAAGGTCTTTTTGCGTGATGACTTAAATTGATCGCTCTGGAGCAAAGATGAAGGCGCACAAAACCGTAGATCGTTAAGCGGGTACGGATAGGCGAATCACACATCACGCGATCCAGTTGATTTTGCGGACTTGTCCGGGGAGTAAAACGCGCTCCGCAGAATCCAGAATGGGTGTATTTCTCTTCAAATCCTCTGGTATTCGAATATGTCCCATGGTGTGGGCGTAAAAAAAGCGATAGCGGTCCTTGCCCCGTTCGGCCAGCACACGTGTCCACTTGTCTGCCATGTCCGAGTTGAGGAGATAAAAGTACCTCAAGGCGTTTTCACGACAACTAAAATCAATGTAATAGGTAGTCTGATCCGGCACCCAGTCACTGTCGTAAAGCAGCCAGGCCCTGAGCCGTGAATCCAGGTACCGCCAGATGAGACGGTACTTCGCGGAGTTCATGGCTCTGTACTTTACCTTTTCTGAGAGCTCGCGTTGGTTTGCCACACCAAAATGCCGTGCCGTGCTGCGGTTGAGGTTACACGCCACTTTTCCATAGCGATCAAAGGGCCAAAAAATCCAGGCTCCGGGTTTAACAGAATCATCTTGCAAGTCCCTGCCCCGCAACAGCGGCTTAACGATCATGTTCCGGGGCTTTTTATGGAAGGTGAAGAGCCGTTTACAGCCCGTCACAACCCCTCGTTTAATGGAAAACGCTTCATTTTCAAGCTTGTCATAGCTGTGCGTTTTCCTGATCAGGTTTAAATCCTCTGCCGAGGGAATCATCCAGGGGTGACCGGCTTCGCTGAAAAAGGACTCTTTCACCCTGTACTGTTCGAATACGTTCTTGCCTATTCTCTCAACATGGACAAAAGACGGCGTTTGAGAGTCAGACCGGGATGAAATACCAAGGGCGAGTGGAAAGGTATCGGCTTTAAAGATGTAGTTGTGATCGATACCGTAATCAAATACAAACGAAAGGTGAAATTTCTGTCGTATATACGACCTGAACGATTTGCCATACCGGGCTTGAAGGAATTTACCGGGAAGAAGAAAGCTCAAATGCCCCTTTCTGGACAACAGATTAAAGGAGAGCAGGCAAAACAACAGGCTTAAATCCATTTGTCCTGAGACGTTGCACCCTGTTGTTTTCTGAATAAGGTGTTTGATTTTTTCTTTTCCAGAGGCGGCCATGTCTTTAGAAGACTGCCAGGGCGGGTTACCTAAAACCAGGTCAAATCCGCCTGTCAGAATTTCACTGCAGAAGGCAATATGGGGGCCTAACGGATCGTCATGCATGGGTTCTTTTATTCTGGGAGAGCGATCGTCCGTTACCGCTTGCGATTCAAATCCAGGCAGTACTTTTTGACGCTTGCGCTCGGCATAGACTTCGAGGTTGTCCCGATGATCATCACAAGAGAGAAACCGTGCAAGTTCCCTTTCAAGACGAAACAAATGAGTTAAAACGGCCTGCCGATTGCTGCTCTGTACAAATTTCCGTTTCAACTTCCTGAGATAAGGGTATTTGGACCACTTGCGAATACGCGCAGCCTCCCATGAATCGGGAACCGAAAGAAAGTCTCCAACCCGCAGGTGATGTTGCAAATTGGGCAATTGGGGAGCCTGATCAGGCGAACCCACTTCAAGATCCTGAATCATATTGAGCCAGAGACGAACTTCCGTGAGTCTGACAGCGAGAGGATTGATATCCATACCGTATAAATTATTCAAAACGATATCGGTTTTTAACTTGAAAAGATTCCCGTTATAGCGCTCGGAATCAGGACACAAATCGAGCCGATACTTCAAGAGACATTGAAAGGCGCAGACGAGATAGGTTCCGCTGCCACAGCTGGGATCCAGAACGCGTATTTTTTCTAACGCATTCAACGACATCTCTCGTCCCTTCATGTAACTCTCAAACGAAGCCATTACCTGTCTGCGTGCCACTTTGGAGGGTGTAAAGAAAACGCCGCGATTTTTCCGTTCATCGGGCTTCATTAAGTTTTCAAAAACCGTTCCAAGTACTTCCGGGGTGACACCCAGTGGAGAGACTCGTTCCTTTTCTTCGAGTAAGGTAAAGGAATAGGCCGAAAGCACCTCGCGATGCAGATCCAGAAAGAGGTGGTTCTTCATAAGTGGGAGATGTTCCACATTGAAGTTGAACAACCCGCCACCCAAATGGGGCAGTGTACCCAACGACAGAGGTTCCGCGATTCGCCTTCCATTGAGTCGGGCAAAGAGAGGTTTCAGGAAGCAGTGCAAAATGGACAGTCCGCGTTGATGACACTGCTCCATCTTGCGTTCCATGTAGAAGGGATCGAGATTCAGCCAGCCTTTTTTTTGTACAAACACGAGAAAGACCATTTTAAGCAACAGATCGACCGCCGCCCGGTGCTGCCTCAGGTTTTTTCGCTGTGTTCGCTGCAGGAAGCCCTTTAGTTTCTTGAATAAATTCTGACTGATGCCTTCCCGTTCCAGTAAGTGAATGGTCTTGGTGTAGCGATTGTTATCGGCTTGCCGGATCATGGACAGACATTGCCTGTCAAACTCGGAAAGTCGATTGAAGTCCAAGTCCAAATGATACTGTTTTCCCGGACCTGAGATAACCAGATGCGTGCTCAAGCTGCCGCTGTGAAGAATGTGAATGAACGCTTTCTCTCCACAGAGTTTTTTTACCACGCGTGCCAGATGGCTGAATGAATCCTTGGGAAACTGCTCGGCTACCATGAATTCAAAGAGATGAAGCTGCTCTTTTTCCTTGGGACAAACAGCCACCTTGAGAACTTGATCGCACAGATGAGATGGAAAGCCCAACTCCTCTTTATCAGACTCCGAGAAGGTAAACCAACTTGAATGATCTTCACCGAAAAGATACTCGGTTGTTAAATGACACGAACTGCTTTGCATGAAACCGCCTTGGGTCTCATACAGGGTTTGGAATAAAAAGAGCATCCTGACTCAAAAAAATGGTCCATGCCAGGAACTCTGGTTTCAAATGTAATACTCGCACAAGAGAAAATCAAGCTAATTGTGGGCAATCTGCAACAATACCCGGAAGCCGTTTGTTCTGTGTAACATTCAACACCGTGGTCATTTCAATGAAACCCATGCGTCAGCTTGCTTGTTTTACCTGATACAGGGCACTCAACAGCTCTGGCACACACTCCAATTAACGTCTGAAAACAACCACCCACTCACAGTGAGGAGAATGGGGAAATTGATCCAGGCCTTTGAAACTCGTTATTTGATAACCCCTTTTCAAAAGAGTCGCGGCATCTCGAGCCAGACTGGGAGCAAAACAAGAGAGGTAAACAATCGCGCCAGGCAGTGAGTTATCCGGTATGGAGGTAAAAAATGCGGCTCCCATGCCCGACCGGGGAGGATCCATAAGCATACCGAAACCAGCGTTTGCCGATTGGAATACGTTCATGAGTGTTTTATTGGGCTGATGAAAATTCGCCTTTATTATCTCAACCCAACTGAGAAGACCAGAGACCTCGAGAGATTTTTTCATGCCGCATAAAGCCAGGGGATACATTTCCACAGCAGTGACTGGTTTTTGCAGTGAAGCTAAATACAATGTGAAATTACCGCATCCGGCCCCCAATTCGATCCAGCTCTTCAGCTCAAGGCACGACCCAACCGCGTCATGGACCAGCTTCATCAATTCCTTGTTCATGGCTTGACTGAATGCACCAACATGGCTGAAAAGAGGCCGAGGTTTCAGATTTTTTCCCGTATAAGTCTCACTCCATGGATACAATTCGGTGTCCTGATGTATGAGACTCCCGCTTCTATTTCCGATCTGAGTGTGCTGCTGCCCTATTTGAACCAAAGCGTCCAAACAGAGCCGCTTGAAAAAGCGCTCCTCTTCCAGAAACCAGGCGAGAACCCGATTGGGAAAATCCAGCCATATGCCTCTTTTACCATCAGGTGCCACCCGCACTCTGAAGTGTCCGAATTGAATGGAAGGCAGCATTTCCCTCACTTTTTGGTACCATTCTCTCAGCTCTGCCGACATCAACGGGCACTCTGCTATATCGATAATCTCTTTTTTTGCTTGATCATAGAGCCCGATCCTCCGCTGGCCGTGAATGCGATGCAGTGTCATGTCGGCATGTTGTCTGTAGTGGAACTCTGCCGGTCGAATGATCTGAACGGGCTCTGTCAATGCTTTTGACGCAGCTACCATGTCTAAATGGGTCATCAGTATCTCCCTTTTGTGTTCAATTTGATTGACAACCGGCATTCCGATACAAGAACACCCGGAACAAACACCCCCATACAGACAACGACTCCTATTCACAACAGATCCTTTAACCACTTTATACCTGAATTAGTTACAAATAAAACCAAAGACCTCTCTCCAACAAAAAGGACACCACAACGCAAAAAAACACAAGCGACACAAAAAGAGTTGGCACACCCCTTGCTTATTAAGCCAGCAGAGGCTGATCGCAAGCCAAAAAAGCTTTCCTCCTCTACCCTCCTAAACCTCCTTAAGGTTAACCGATAAATCCTTTTTATGAAGCAGTTTTTTCAGTTTATCGGTAATAACCTGAATATTTGCCAACGGGATAGCCCCGTTGGCTTTTTTTTTACCCACTTCACGCTTATACTTATGGAACTCATGTAACCCGACAGCATCGTGGTCAATCACAGCGGGTTGAACTTTTCGGGTTAAAACAATGAAAGACCAAATTGCAGGACACCAATGACTGACCCTTTAGAGACAAAGCAACTCATTGAACTCCACCTATTTCAGTTACCGGAAACGAACTTCACCGTCGAACAAATGCAGCGTCTCGTAATTTCCGGCGATCGGCCTTTACATTCCTCTGAAAGTCCTTTCTCCCCAGCCGTTCTTTCAGCAGACGAGCTAAAGAGACACCACCGGATCAAAGCCCCCAACGGGAAGAAAATGTATTTTTTAAGCAGGGTCTTCCTAAAACACATTTTATCGCAAAGAACAGGCACCCGCTCCACAGAAAACCTCTACCGCTACTTACCGAGCGGGAAACCCGTTTTCATAGACCACCCGGATCTCGGTGTCAACTGGGCTCACTCGGGCCGCTTTTTTGCTGTCGCTCTCGTTGAAGGCAATTCAATAGGCGTTGATCTGGAAATGGAAAACCCCAAGCGTTCCATTAACGCTTTAGCTCAACGCTTTTTCAGCGCGCAGGAAGCCAGCGAAATGGCGGGAAGACCAAAAGAAGATCAGCGCAAATACTTTTACAAGTTATGGACACTCAAGGAGGCCTACATCAAAGAACACGGCGGTTCCATTGCACAGCACTTGAATCATCTGCAATACGTTCAAAGCGCCAATTCTCTGACTTTAAAAATGGGAAAAAGCAGGCTCTTTCACAGCCAACAACCCTCTACAGGCCTGCACACAGCCATATCGGTTGGTCTTCAGCCGTACGCATTAAGCGAGATTCAGCAGTACACATACGATATCCGCACCCAAAAGGGCGTTCTCAAATTGGAGCGATCCAACGCACCATTCTCACTGTGGACGGAGATAAGGGCTTGAGAGTAACTGTTGAAATGCTATGATAGTTCAACAGCGTTGCTGCATCAACTCGATGCAAAACCCATGGGGGAAAATCGCAGCATAGTGACGGAAATTCAGGCTCAACCCCGCCATTCACCCAACTGACTAGGACGTATAACTCATTCGGGTGATGAACTATCGCAAAACGGGAAGCGATTTTTCCAGATCGGTTACATCTGCATCGTTGGATGCACTCGTTACAACCTGGTTCATCTGTATAAAACTTACTCACTGTTTGCGCCCAATTGAGATCAACCCTTTGCATCATACCCACCCTGGAGGTGTATATCATGAGATTCCTTTTACTTTTCGTTTTTTTCTGCAGTTCTTTCGTAAAGGCGGAAGACATTATATCAAAAGACCTGGAACGCCTAATGTCAGAAAAACAAGGTCCCTACAAGGTTTGGGTGTTTTTCAGGGACAAGGGCTTCACTTCTAAAGCCAGTGAACAACGCGCTCTTGAAGCACTGGAACAGACCTATAATCCCAGAGCCCTGAAACGCAGAACCCTTCGCAGTGACCTCTACCTCCGAACGGGAAAGAAAATGCACACTCGCGACCTCCCCGTTTCAACCCGTTACATCCTCGAAGTGGAAAAGGCAGGCGGAACCCTTGCTCGCCGTAGCAATTGGCTGAATGCCATCAGTGTCTGGGCCGACAAAAAGGCCGTGAGAACCATGGCATCCCTGGACTGCATCCAGTCCATCAAACCGGTTGCCCGCGGAAGACGCAAAATGCCCATCCCATCAGAACCATCCAGTTCAAAACCAGCTCGTTCCATGGATTACGGTCGATCCGGCACCCAACTCGAACAAATAAATCTCATCAATCTTCACGATGAAGGCTATACCGGTGAAGGCGTGGTGATCGGCGTACTCGACACGGGCTTTAAAAGAACTCATGAAGCATTCAGCCTGCCGGGACATGAAGTGGAGGTCCTTGCGGAATACGACTTCGTAAACAACGACGCCAACACAGCTCCGGAGCCAGGTGATGATGGTGCCCAGCATCACCACGGCACGTACATCCTCGGCTGCATTGGCTCCTATTTACCCGGTGAAATGATAGGCGGGGCACCCGATGCCTCTTTCATTCTCTGTAAAACAGAGGACACAACAGGTGAATACCAGGCAGAAGAGGACAATTATGTCGCCGGTGTTGAATTCGCCGAACTCAATGGAGCGGATATAATTACCGCCTCTTTAGGCTACATCGACTGGTACACTCAAGCCGATCTGGACGGACTGACCGCCGTTACCACCATCGCCGTCAACGCCGCCATCGACAACGGGATGCACTTCTGCAATGCCGCAGGCAACGAGTATCACGACTCCGACCCCACCACGTCCAGTATTATTGCCCCTGCAGATGCCTTCAAGGTTATCACCTGCGGAGCGGTAACCTCTAGCGGAGCCATTACGTCCTTCTCATCCGACGGCCCCACAGCCGACGGTCGCCTCAAACCTGAAATCCTGGCGTTAGGCAGCAGCACAATCACTGTAAGCCCATTTAATGACAGTAATTACACAACGGTTGATGGCACTTCATTATCCACACCCCTTATTGCCGCTGCTGTTGCGTGCCTGATTCAGGCTCACCCGGAATGGACGGTAGACGAAATGCGAGACGCCATTTTCCATACCGCCAGCGACTATGTCGCCAATGGTGAACCAGACCCCCTGTTCGTAAGAGGATACGGCATTATGAATGCCTTCGGAGCCATCCAGGACTGCAACGACAACCAAATACCCGATGTGATTGAAATAGCCAATGGAACCGAAACAGACTGCCAGGGCAACAGCATCCTGGATGTATGTGAAATTCTCGCAGGCGATGAAGAGGACTGTAACCTGAACGGGCTTCCCGATTCATGCGACCTGACTCCGCCCTCTCTCCTGCTCCAGGACGACCTCCCGGCAACCCAGGGCTGGATCGAAATAGCCTCAACGGGTTCACCGCTCGATTTGGGCGATGACCAGGAAATATCTGTCTCCATTCCCTTCACCAATTTGATATTTCCAACAGGACAGGCGATAGTGGCCAATAACGGCGGTGTTGGTTTCAGTACGGGCACCGATCTGTCCCATAGTAACGAATCCATCCCTTCAGAATCTGCCTTTAACGGCACGCAGGCACTGTTACCTTTCTGGGATGATCTCGACTCCGACACAGGGAATGTCTTTGTGGAAACAAGGGGAACCGAACCCAATCGCAACTGGATAGTACAGTGGGATGACCGGCCGCATTACAATGGTGATGACGTACTGAACGGAAATGAAATCACTTTTCAAATTCAGGTCTACGAATCTCCCATTAACAACATTTGGGCTCAAATACTCTACGAAGATACCGATTTCCAGAACCCGACAAATGACTTTGGCGCGTCTGCTTCCGTAGGCTATCAAAAGGATGAAACAAGCGGGCATCAATACGCGTTCAATCAAGCGGTTATCACTCCAAGCACCATTTTGTCTCTGGTATTTGATGACCCGCCCTTCTCGTCCGACGAAAATGGAAACGGTATACCCGATGAGTGCGAAAATGTCTGTTTGGGAGATCTCAACGAAGACGACATCGTTGATGAAAGCGATTTCCTGGCCGCGCTGCCAATGTGGAAAATCGATCCGAAAATGGACTTAAACCGTGATCAGACTGTTGACTTAAGGGACTACCTGCTCTTGCGTGAATCTTTCGGGCCCTGTGAATAACCGTCAAGGGTGCTGTTCGAAAAAGGGCGATCAGCACCCTCGCGAACAAACAGCTAAGTGCGATCCACCATTCTTTTGTCCAAAAAGCCGTCAAGCTGCAAGACAGGCAGCCTGACCAACCAAAGCGGTTTGAACGAGGCATCCACCGACTAAACAGGAGTGAAACTTGATTAGCAATTTATTACAGTACCTGGTAGATCTTTCGGGTTTGTTTATTGGAATAGGGCTCTTTCTTGTTGTGGGAATTGCCCTCTTGAAACACGGAGCTGATGGATTGGTGAACGGATCTTCCAACCTGGGTTTGAGAATGGGCATTTCCCGCGTTTTAACGGGACTGACCATTGTGGCTTTTGGAACTTCAGCACCTGAATTAGTCGTATCTACTGTCACGGCCATTCAGGGTAAACCCGAAATTTGTTTTGGGAATGTGATTGGGTCCAACCTGGCCAATACCGCCCTGATCCTGGGCGTTTCAGCCCTGATCGCGCCTGTTGTCATACAAAAGAAAACCATTGTTAAAGAAGGACTGCATTCTTTCCTGAGTTTATTGCTGGTTCTTGTCTTAGCATTCCAGGGAAAGGCATTGAGCCGTCTCGACGGCATCATTTTACTGGCTGTCTTTACCGCCTGGATGACCTGGCTTGTAGCTGGAGCACGAAAAGGTGAAAGTGAAGATATCGCCTCCGATGTGGTCTTTCATCCCCGGCACTTGGGTCTGGACTTGCTTTACACCGTACTCGGCTTAACAGGCCTGGTTCTTGGAGCCAACCTGCTGGTAGAGGGTGCCATCCTGTCTGCAAAGACCATGGGCGTTCCCGATGTGTTCATTGGCCTGACCATTGTCGCGGTGGGCACCTCCCTGCCGGAACTCGCGGTCAGTGTGGTAGCGGCACTTGAAGGAAAATCCGATCTTACCGTTGGCAATGTGTTTGGTTCCAATATTTTCAATGCCCTGCTCATTTTAGGTGTCTGCTGCACCATTCAGCCAATTGAATTCCTGTCGACGGGCTCGGCCATATCAGCTACAGACGTGAGCCTGCCTCAACCGCTCTCAACAGATCTGCCCTTTACCGCCCTGGTATGCGCTTTGATCATCCCTCTCATGGCCCATAAACTCACCTTGTCGCGTCTGAAAGGACTCTTCTTACTGGCTCTCTATTTTGGTTTCATGGCCTTTTTGATCTTCAGAATGCAAGGCTAATCTGATAGATGCATCCATGATCTTGAAAAATAAAGGCATCTTTTTAAAAGGGAATCACCGAAAAACACACTTGATTGGCTGCCATTTTATGCCGGTTTTCCGCGAATTGAGAACATATACCCAAAATAGCCTGAAATATGGAACACTTTATCTGAATGACAGTCTGTCCAAGTGAAACCAGACTGCGCAAATCACTCTATCTCTTCTTTATTGCAATGTTTGGATATGTTAAAATATGGCATACGCCATGCGTATTCCCGCCGAGATTGTGGTTATGTCCGATGGAAATGCAACGGTTGCCTGCACCAAACCAAAAGGCAGCACAACCTGAAAAATACCGCTACACCATGTCGACCTACCTAAGTCTTTTATAAAGAACCGCAATCTACGGGTTCAAAGTCGTCAATTCAAGAGGCCTAAATGGAAACACTTAAGTTTTTACTTGAGCTCTTAAAAGTTCGAACACCCAACTTCGCCGATTTAATGGATATCATCATCATGTGGGCACTTTTCTATTGGGTACTCAAAGCAATATACCGTACACGAGCCATGCAGATGGCCGTCGGTTTAATTGCCCTTTTTCTCATTCAATTTTTTGCCACGATTTTTAACTTAAACGTCTTAAGCAAATCGGTCGGTTCTCTCTTTACCATTATTCCCATTGTGATAATTGTCCTGTTTCAAAATGAAATAAGGAACGCTCTGGCTTCTCTGGGAAGGAGATCGGGTATTGAGTTCAGGGGGAACAGTCAGCAAATAGGCCATATTCTGGATCCCATTTTCCAGGCAACCCTCAAGTTCAGTGCCAAAAAGGTCGGTGCCCTGATTGTCTTTGAACAAAGGCAGAGCATGAGTGACCTCATTGAAACAGGTGTCGCACTGGATGCCATTCCCTCTTACGAGCTTTTGAGAAATATATTCGATCCCTCCAGCAACCTTCACGACGGTGCCAGCATTATTTCAGAAGGTAAAATTGCCTCTTCCGGCGTTGTGCTTCCCCTTACCTCTCAACAGAATTTACCCAATTATTTCGGTACACGCCATCGGGCGGCACTGGGCGTCTCAGAAGAATTTGATTGCCTCGTCCTGGTGGTATCAGAGGAAACCGGCCGAATCAGGATAGCCAAAGGCGGTGAGTTCACACCTTCACTGGAACCTACAGAAGAAGCTCTGAAAATAGCCTTTAACAGCTTGATTGACAAACAGGAAACTGAATCAGACCTAACTACAGCCCGCCGTATCGCACAGTTTTTCTCATCGAAAAAACTCGAGGCGACAGAAAAGGAAGAAAAAGATGAGAGCATCTGAAGAATCAACACCTAAAGCATACCTGAGAGCCGTCTCGCTATTGCTTGCCCTCATCCTCTGGGTTGTTTTTTCAGGGCGGATGGCAGAAGAAGATAAAAAGGGAACGCGAGTGACCAGAGTGTTTCGCGTATCGCTTGCACACTTTGGTCAACCCAGTGCCATGGAAATCACTTCCGATGTGAATGAAGTATTCGTCTCCTTGTCGGGCTCTGAGAAAGAAATGAGACAACTCTCCCGCAACATGCTGATCGTCAAACTCGACCTCAGCCAATATGAGTCCGGCAGTCACCAGGTTCCCATCCACAATGAAAACGTGGAAATTCCTGAAAGTTTTAAGACCATAGAAATCGAATACGTGCAGCCCAGAGCCATTCGCTATAATCTCGAATTGAAAATCAGAAAAAAACTTCCCATCATTGTTCGCAGTAAAGGCAAGCCAGCTGAAAATTATGAGTTAAAGGAAATCGAAGTCAACCCGAGCCAAGTGACCGTTTACGGACCGAAATCTGAAATTGACGACCTGCACTTTCTCATCGGTGAATCCGTTCTCATTCAGGATGCCGATTCCAATATCACAGGCAGAGTTTCTTTTGACTACGACAAACAGTTCCCTGCCAACACCACGCTGGAAGAAACTGCCACCATAGAGTACAAGGTCATAATCAAGGAAAAGCTCTTGAAAAAAACCTTTGGATCCTACAAACCCGTCTTTGACGGCTGGAAGCCCGAATTGAAATTCAAACCTCGTAAAGTCAAGGTTCAGGTGGAAGGTCCCATTACGCTGGTTCAGCTTCTCAACAGGGACTGGCTTGAAATCACCATCCCCAAACCCGAGAGCGAAGAAGTCCCTGAAACCTTGCCTCTCACCTTTAAGTGGAAGCTGCCTGAACCGGTTATGCAGGCCCCTGCCGATTCCGGTTCATCAGAAACCGCTTCACAAGACAGCAAGAAATCGCAACCTGGCTCAAAACCTGAAGCTCAGGCAGTACAATCCGAACAGAAAACCAATGAAACCAAACCGGATAGCTTCGCTCGTGAAGCTGATCCTGAAATGGCGAGACTTCGAAAAGCAATCGGACAAATTAATGTCATTCTGAATCCTGCCGAATTGGAAGTCAGAAAGTGAGGCGATGTTGATTTTCGGCACTGATGGAATTCGAGCCAGATTTAATACTGAACCACTGACAGAGGCCACCATCGGCCGTCTCTCCCTGGTCCTGAAACAATGGCTGCCCCCAAAAGCAACCGTGGTATTGGGCAGAGATACCCGCGAAACAGGCCCGCAGCTTCTCTTCTGGCTCACCTCTGCCTGGGAACACGTCACAATAGTCGACCTGGGAGTGGTCCCCACACCGGTGGTCGCCTTTGAAACAGCAGCACGGAAGGCCGACCTGGGTATCATGGCTACAGCTTCACACAATCCCTCTTGTGATAACGGTTTAAAGTTTTTTGCAAGTGACGGCTCCAAAATTGTCAAATCGCAAGCCGACCAATGGTCCCATACCGTACTTGAAAACAAGACCCAAACACAGCATACCTTGAACACTCAACCGGGTTATGAACTCAAACAGGCCGAAACAGCCGAGCCGGTGCATTACAGCAACTTTCTCAAGAGGCACTTTCAACCCAATCCGGGGAAATTTGTTTTCGATCTTGCCAACGGAGCAGCCTGCCCCTGGGTGGAAAAATGGATTCAGTTCTTCTTCCCCAACGCCATTGTCATGGGAAACAAACCAAACGGTACAAATATCAACAGGGAAATAGGCGCTCTGCACCCCGAGCTTTTGGCTGAAAAAGTCAAAGCGGAGCAGGCCATGGCGGGCTTTGCCTTCGATGGCGATGCCGACCGGCTGGTCGTGATCAACCAGCACGGGGAAACCGTCCACGGTGATCGCGTTCTTTTCGGGCTGTCTTCCCTGATAAAAAACAACAAGCATGTCGTGACCACCATTCTGGCCGGTCTCGGCCTGGAAGAAGCCTGCAAGCGATGTGGTCTCACCCTGTCGCGAACAGCTGTGGGCGATCAGAATGTTCTCTTTGAAATGCTGAAATCAGGAGCTCTGGTGGGAGGTGAGCCAAGCGGTCACTTTATTTCCGCCGATTTATTTGCCGCGGGCGACGGGTTCCTGAATGCCTTGCGAGTGGCCTCAGCCATAACCAAACAAGCTTCTTTCCTTACCAATCTGATCGATCTGGTTCCGCTCTATCCGCAATTTGAACAAGCCTATCCTGTTTCCATGAAACCGCCACTGAACCGTCAAAAGCGCATTGCAATCGCGCTGACTTCGCTCGAGAAAGCTCTGCGCTCCGGCCAGAATCCGTCCGGCAGAGTTATTTTGAGGTACTCGGGCACAGAAATGAAGATACGCCTGTTTATTGAAGCAAAAGACCTTGCACCCTTCCAAAAAAACATCGACAATCTGATTCAAGCCATTCAAGAGGAGCTGCAATGATTGCAAGCAACCACACACCTGGGCTGAAAAGGCCGCGACTGATTCTGTCCATCGATCCCATCGCCGCAATGCGGATCTCGAGAAAGAGCAACATACCCGACCCCATCCACTTCGCGTTAGAATCGGAAATGGCTGGCATCGACGGTATTAAAGCTCACCTGCGGCTGGATAGAAGACATATCCAGGAACAGGATGTCGACCTGCTCATCAAACAACTGAAAACCGATTTTTTTCTGCAATTATCCATCAATCAGGATGTCGTTCACCTGGTCAACACCTTCCGGCCCAAATACGTCATACTGGTAGCCGAACGAAGGGATGAGGTCACAACGGAAACGGGTCTCGATGTCACCCTGCTTTCCAAACAAATCCTGCATACCGTCCGGGAACTGGACACCCAGACAACCAAAGTCTTCCTGGCCGTTGACCCCGAACTGGATCAAATCAGAGCTGCGGCAAAAATTGAAGTACACGGTCTGTGTATCAGCCTCAGAGACTACATGCTCGGCAACAAAACCAGAGGGCTCAGCAGTAAAAAGCACATCGCAGAAGCTGTCAAACTCAGTTTGAAATACGGTCTTGAAACTCATTTCTTCAATTCCATTACATGGCAATCACTGCCGTTTCTGACCAGTATCTCCGGCATTTCCGCCATTCACATCGGGCATCAATTTATTTCAATGTGCCTGTTCAAAGGCATAGAAAGCTCTGCGGCAGCCTACCAGCAAAGGCTCTCACGACAATGAATCCCGCTTCCTATTACACTGTTTTGCTGGCTTCACAATCACCCAGACGAGCGGATCTGCTCCAGCAACACGGCTACAGGTTTCAGGTTAAAGTGAGTTCCGCTAAAGAGCACATGCCCTGCGCGACAACCGTTCGGGAAAAAGTGGTCGAAAACGCGCGTGTTAAAGGCGAAGATATCCTGAGTGAATTGAACGACAGCGCTCTTTCAGCCACACAGCCCACCGTACTGTGCGCGGCGGACACTCTGGTTGTCCTGGGTGAGCGGGTTTACGGTAAGCCCGCAAACTATCGGGAAGCCAAAGACATGCTGAATGAGCTCGCCGAAAAAACGCATAAAGTGCTGACCGGTCTTTTTCTGAAAGAACTGAACGGAACCAACGTCTTTGAGGGCCTGGAAGAAACCGAAGTGGTACTCAAGAAAATGAATGACACCGAACTGGAGAAACTCTTTGCCAAATCGGATCCGCTGGATAAAGCTGGCGGCTACGGCTTTCAAGACGCGCCGGAAATCGTCAAATACGTCAAGGGAAGCCACACCAATGTCTATGGACTGCCCATGGAACTGCTCACCAACATTTTATCTTCCTGGATTCCATAATACCTGTTTTTCATTCAGTCAACTGCATCTTCTGCTCTTTGAGCCCACGCATTAGATAGACGACCTGTGTTTTTGTGAGTGGCTTCCTATATGAACATCTGTGTTTATCTGTGTTCATCTGTGGTTCCTTTTTTTAACCACTGATGCACACTGATGGACACGGATGTTTTTAACCACAAATGAATCTGTGGCACCCAGATAGAGGTTTCTTAATCAATGAATCACATTCAGAACGTCAAATGCACCACCAACAATTTTGTGAGAAGCTTCCTATTTAAAAATCTGTGTTTATCTGTGTTCATCTGTGGTTCTTTTTTTTAACCACAGATGGACACAGATGCACACGGATATTTTTTAACCACGAATGAACACGAATTCACTCGAATGGGATGATCATTGAATATGGTTGGATATGGAAACCACGAATTGAATATGGTGAATATGCGACACCCAAATAAAGGGTTTTTAATGAATGAACCACGTTTAGAACCTCAGATGAACAACCTGTGGTTTTGTGAGTGGCTTCCTTTATGAACATCTGTGTTTATCTGTGTTCATCTGTGGTTCTTTTTTTTTAACCACTGATGGACACGGATGCACACGGATTACTTTTAACCACGAATGAACACGAATTCACTCGAATGGGATGATCATTGAATATGGAAACCACAAATTGAATATGGTGAATATGTGACACCCCAATAAAGGGTTTTTAATGAATGAATCTCGTTCAGAACCTCAGATGGACAACCTGTGGTTTTGTGGTTGGCTTCCTATATGAACATCTGTGTTCATCTGTGGTTAAAAAAAACCACCTCACAATTTAACCTTATTCGCTATGCTATATCTTATTGATTATTTGCGATCAGTTTAATTTCAAGCCGACAACCTAATGCATTTGCATATTTTTTTAATGTTGCAAGGGACGGAGAGTGTTTACCATTTCCAAGTGATGATTCAAGACGAGTGATTGCAGGTGCTTTTAACGCCTTTAATCTGTAAAGCTTTCTCTTTAAGTTCAGAATGTTTCATTGTTTTTTACCTCTTCCAATCTGGATATTGCCACTTTAAGTTCCCGTTTGGGAGTTTTTTGTGTTTTCTTGATATACGAATGAAGAATAATTATTTTTTTCCCAACTTTAGTGCAAAAAAAGACACGGGCAATTCCCTCTTTACTTTTAACTCGCAGCTCTAACAGCCCGTTATTAACAGCTTTGGTGTGTGGCAAACCAAGGTTTGCCCCAAATTCAGACATCAAATCAGTCAAGCGCAGATATCTTGCCAGTAAACCTTCAGGGAGGTTTAAGATTCCATGCTCAACTTTTTGATTGTAATAGATAATTTGCCAATTCACGCCTTCATGATAACAAATATGTTACTTAAGGACAAGGCATTTTTTTGCCCAACTCAGTTGATCGCTTCCAATGCATAACCTGTGGTTTTGTGCGTGGCTACCTATATGAATATCTGTGTTTATCTGTGTTCATCTGTGGTTTCTTTTTTTTAACCACTGATGCACACTGATGGACACAGATCATTTTTTCTCAGGTTGAGCCTTGCCCTTCTTTCATCTTTTCTGTTTTTATCCCCCCCCTCTTTTTTCTTATACTTTTTATATTTGTTTTGAGTTTGAATCGGAAAAAATATTTGCCGCGTTCCGCGGCAATTTTTTTGGGGTGCTTTTTGCTCTTTTACCGCCTGCCCCTTGCCGACAGCCAACTCCAGCCTGCGGCTTCGCACGCATGGCTGGTGTGTCTGTCTGCTTGCTACTCTGCCTTAAACCTGTTTTTCTAACAAGGATAAAAGGGCTAAGGGTAATTCCTCAAAACGCGGAAGCCCAAATGCCTGCAGAGGATATCCTCCGGAAGCCTGCTGCGAGCAGCCGAGCGGCAGTCCCTGGCATTGCTCCAATAGCTGCCCCCACGAAAGACGTGATACTTGCCAGAAGCAGGGCCTCTTGGGTCACATTCCGGACTTTCTTTGTAATAGGCCTCTCCATACCAATCTTCGCACCACTCCCACACATTACCGTGCATGTCATACAAACCCCAATCATTCGACTGCTTTCCTCCTACTTCATGTGTCTCTCCTCCGCTGTTATCATCATACCAAGCATAGTCCTTTAACCTGCTTTTAGAATCTCCATAACAATACGCACTTGTTGAGCCTGCTCGGCACGCATACTCCCACTCCGCCTCCGTCGGTAAGCGATACGTCCCTATTCCCTTACTGTTCAACTTCTCTATGAATTCCTTCGCTTGATCCCAGCTTACTTCCTCCACAGGCCTCCTCGCTCCTTTAAAGGCCCCCCTTGGAGGCTTACCCGGTAACGTACTACCTACAAAACGACTTGGGTTCCAACCCATCAACGTCTCCCACATCTCCTGTGTCACTTGTGTTTCAAGCATCCAAAATCCCTTACTCAACGTTACCCAATGTTGTAACTCATTATCATATCGATCCTTCTCACTTTCTGGACTTCCCATTAAAAACCTGCCTCGCGGAATCCAACGCATATCGAGGGTGATGGATGTTCCAGGAATGGCAAAACTCTTCTTGTCTCCTGCTTTCGGCTCCCTTTTCAGCTCTGACAACAGTTCTTTGGCTTCAGCCTGATGCAGTTTATAGTTGGCAATGTACTCACGCAACACTTCTTCTGTTCCCTCCTTTCGTGCTAATTCATAGACATGAGAATCTCTTTCAGCCTGAACAATCTCACGCGTCAGCAGGTATTCGACTGTTTGATTGGCTTCTACATACACTTTATGGTTGAATTCAACCTCTTTGTACTTAATTTTTAGCTCATGCTCTCCGGCAGGCACTTTGGTCAGCACTGTAGGCGCTTTGAAGATTGTACCCAACACCTGTACTTCGAAAAATCCTATTTCAGACAGCACTTTCAAACGCCCCAGTTTCGCTTGCAGCTCTAGGCTAACTTGCACGACATCGGCATCCTGTTTAAAGTTCTTTTCGCCCATTTGTGTCTCCGTTTCCGCTTTTATACGGTGTTGGCCGTAGTGTAAATTCTCTATTAACAGAATTCAACAAGGATATCCATTTTTTTCCCAATCTTCGCCACCTTCGGATTGAGTCATTATCAAAAAAACTCAGGGTGCTTTCTGCCTTAAAAACCGCGTTCTATTGATTGTTGACAGGTAAACTATCTGTTTTTGAACGCACTTCTGCCAATAACCTCTTTCTTTTCTTTTGAAATGGCCTTTTAACTTGTTCGTTTTTGTTTCAGCTGAAGGCCCTTGTTGAGGACGTTTTCCCGGCCAGCCACTTGTGCCCGGTGTTCCGGGCGGTTTCAATGAACTTCCCGGCTCTCCCGACAATTCGATAAAACCAGCTGTCAAATTGGGCCACGGTTTCAAGCCAGTTCTCAGTCTCTACCTGCATGCGCTTCAAGATGGGCTCCAGGTTGGATGGTATTTTGCCAGGCTTGTCGCTCCTTGCTTGACGGCCGGTCCAGTCCAGAATGGACAGATAGTCCTCCTCACGCATGTTGAGAAACGAACCCCAGTCATCGACCGGTTTATCCAAAGGCCACCAGCTTATAGGGCTTAACCAATCAGCCTGTTTTGATTTGACTTCCAGATCAGCAAGAATCTGATCCAGGTTCACAGGTGCTTCCGCTTTTTTCACCTCATGCGCTTTTTTCTTCTCATGGAATTCGGCTCTCAACCCGCGTGAATGGGGTTGAGATCGATGTAAGCCAAACACGACAGTACAGCGGCCTGATCGAGAAGTTCGGTACACTTGAATCGCCCCTGCCAGAACCGCCTTGTACATTCATCTTCCCTGTTGGCTCTTCGGGCAATGTTCTCACTGAAACATCGCATGAACCAGGACATAGACGATAAGCGCTTTCGAAGCAGGTTTAAGCGGCCATCAGGCTGACCCGTTTTGGGATCGAGTAGGACCTGATCGAGCTCATAATCCTTTGGTTCCGCTGGACTTCCATCTTTATTGCGCTGTTTGGGAAACAGCTTCCACCAGCGCAGTGCAATCTCTTCCCGATCCCATTTTTCGGCGTGATCGGGCCGCATACGCAGCATGAGATGGACGTGATTGGACATGACAGCATAACCGCACACTTCCAGTGAAAAAAGTGAAGCCAGGAATTTCAGACGTTTTTTGATCCACTCCTTGCGATGTTCGTAATTCTGAGCGGTGTACGGATCCTGCCCGCAGAGAAACGCTCTCCGCACACACCTTGACATAACGTGATAAGTACCGACCTGGCCATTCCGCACCAGGAATTTTCGTGCAATTATCATAACATACCCTTTGTGATCAACTATTGCGAGTTTACAATTGAAAGAAATATGTGAAAACCAAAATGATGTAATTAACTATACTGCCAGGACTTAAAAAACGCCAGGGAAATTTTATTGATTTGGGTGTCCTTTTTTTAGTTTTTTTTAGATAGACTGATACAAAACAGGAAGCTACAATGGAATAGCTTTAAAAATACGGTGTCCGCTGTCTCTGCGCAGCGGTTTCGTTCAACAAGTCGTTTCACCTGACTCGTTCCACTCGTCGGTGAACTCAGCGTTAACTGTCAAAAAAACTTAAGAGACAACAATGACAACAAAAAACGAATTACCAGCATGCGGTATTATCATGCCGATATCAGCAATAGATGGACGTACAGAAGCTCATTGGGAAGAAGTTCTAGAAGTAATTATTGACTCAATTCGTCAAGCAGATTTTCATGGAGAGTTGGTCAGTAATGCAGATGATATTGGCGTCATACATAAACGGATAATTCAAAATCTCTACGAAAACCCAATTGTTGTTTGTGACGTGAGTGCGAAGAATCCTAATGTTATGTTTGAATTAGGTCTAAGGCTAGCGTTTGATAAACCCACGATAATCGTAAAAGACGACGAAACTAGTTATTCGTTTGATACATCCGGTATCGAGCACCTTGAATATCCAAGAGACATGCGATACAAAAAAATTGTTGATTTTAAGAGAAAACTATCCGATAAGATTAAAGCTACCTATGAAAAATCTAAGAATGATCCAAATTATACAACATTCTTAAAGCACTTTGGAGAATTCAAAGTAGCGAAGATCGAAAGCAAAAAAATTTCTGGAATCGAATATATATTTGAAGTGCTTAAAAATATTGAGAACGCTATTACTCGTCTCGAAAGAAAACAATCACTAATGAGCAAAGAAATAATTTTTTCAGAGAATAGTAACAATCCAATTAATCATATATCTGCGATAGCACCAGGTTACCTTGAATTAAGCAAATTGAATTTTGGTATGAACAAAGAATTAATAAAGAATTCGCAAGAACTTTCATCTAAAAAAGATTAAAATTTAAATCAGATTAAAAAAAATAATACCTAAATCCTGTAAGTCGCTTCGCTCTTGCAGGATTTAGGTTCAATATTTAAAAATGGACTTCACATGGTGTCATAAACGTAAGGTGTCCTTCCGGTAAGATTGCGTGACCATCAGATAGAACAATGAAATGACTTCCAGATCAGCAAGAATCTGATCCAGGTTCACAGGTGCTTCCGCTTTTTTCACCTCATGCGCTTTTTTCTTCTCATGGAATTCGGCTCTCAACC
>PDUC01000091.1 GCA_002747255.1 Acidobacteriota bacterium
ATTCAAATGCTGGTCGTCTTTCCGTTTATTTCGGTGTATCATCAATACCTGTTTTCCATCAGGTGAGAGGATATACCCAAGCGTTGCCATAATTGGCGTATACATTATTTCTCCTTTTCAAGGTAAAAGGGATATAACAACGACCCCCTATTCAGTAATAGATTGTAAACAAGATGACACATCCTCTACATATACGAAAACCCATCCTGTTCACGGCATTTTTTATTCTCTGCTTAACTCTTGCCGGAGCAACCGGCAATACAGCCCAGAAAGACCATACAACCACTTTTCACCCCTTTCCGCTCTATTCAGCTATTACCGACAATGTTTCCTTCTGGGAAAAGGTTTACGCAACATACTCCAATGATACCATCATTGTCCATGACCGCGATGACTTACGCAAAGTGTATACCACCATATCTCTGCCAAGCCCGAGAAATAGTGATGACCGCAAAAAAAATCTGCGCAAGGAAAAAGAGGTCACAGAGAAATACGAAAAAATGCTCCTCGCCCTGCGGGATCGCCCGCCAAAGACCGCCGAAGAAAAAAGGGTTGCCGCTTTCTTTACCGGTCCGGACAGAAGACAGCAACTCGCAAAAGCTGCCGAACGGGTTCGCACCCAGAACGGACAGCGACAGCGTTTTCGTAACAGTGTCCGCCGCTCCGGAGCATATCTCCCCACATTCAAGAAGATCTTTCGCAGCTATAATCTACCGGAAGATCTTGCCTATATTCCCCATGTCGAGTCTTCTTTTCACTCCCGCGTCTACTCAAAAGTCGGCGCCTGCGGGATATGGCAGTTCACCAAAACCACAGGCGAGCGTTATCTTATTATAGACGATGCGGTGGATGAACGTCTTGATCCTATTGCGTCAACCCATGCCGCCGCCAGATATTTCCGCCGCAGCTACAACCATCTGCAACACTGGCCACTGGCAATCACCTCCTATAATTATGGGCTACCGGGAACCATTCGTGCTCAAAAAGAATTTCGCAGCTATCCAAAAGTTTTTGCCAAACACCGTACCCAGAGTTTTCAGTTTGCCTCCCGTAACTTTTACTCCGAATTTATTGCGGCCAAAAATATT
>PDUC01000009.1 GCA_002747255.1 Acidobacteriota bacterium
TTTTGGACGCTGTCAACGTATCACCTCCTGAATGAGTTCAGGAGTGTAGATTAAACAAATTGTTTGAAAAATATCAGGCGGCTTTTAATAAACGCTTACGTTAAAAAAAAAGAACCACAGATGAACACAGATAAACACAGATTTTTAAATAGGAAGCCATTCGCAAAACATTGGTAATGCATTTGAGGCTCTGAACGCCATTCATGAATCACAAAACCATTATTCGGTTGTTCCATTCAATTCATACATTCGTGTGAATTCGTGTTCATTCGCGGTTAAAAACATCCGTGTCCATCTGTGTCCATCAGTGGTTTAAAAAAATGGAACCACAGATGAACACAGATAAACACAGATTTTTAAACAGGAAGCCATTCGCAAAAAGGTTGGTGGTGCATTTAAGGTTCTGAACGCCATTCATGAATCAAAAAACTTTATTTGGTTGTTCCATTCAATCCGCACATTCGTGTGAATTCGTGTTCATTCGTGGTTAAAAAACATCCGTGTCCATCAGTGGTTTAAAAAAAAGGAACCACAGATGAACACAGATAAACATAGATTTTTAAAAAGGAAGCCATTCGCAAAAAGGTTGGTAATGCATTTGAGGTTATGAACGCCATTCATGAATCACAAAACCATTATTCGGTTGTTCCATTCAATTCATACATTCGTGGTTAAAAAACATCCGTGTTCATCTGTGGTTTTAAAAAAAAGAACCACAGACAAACACAGATAAATGAAAAGCTGTCTCAGTCAAAATCCGAAGAAGATCTCAGAGCCTTGCTGCCTTACAAGTTACCTCGGCCTTAAGTTGACGCTTACAGAATAAGTGTACCCGAAATTAAGTCAATTAGGCTGAACAAGGCTCCCATCCAGAAAGACAACAGTGTGACACCAGGACATTTTAATTGAAGTCACGACAAAAGGCAGGCAGACGGTTTTCCAAGAGAATGCTCTGGGTAAACTTCGATTTCTCAGTTCTTTTTATCGTATAACTATCGGATTCATCATCATAGGCGATCCAATATATATAGTTATTGTGTATACCAACAGACCTACGCATAAAAAGTTCCGTGTCACTTTGCTTCATATTCCTCTCCTGACCTAATAGCGTGAGTGGGAGGATATCCAGGTTTGACTCACCACTGGATGTTGAAGGCAGTGGGGTGTATTTCAATACATTAATTTCATTGTATATTGTTCTATTCATTCTAGCGACGACAGGGAAATATGCAGGGAAATTTGCTACATATTTATTTTTATTTAATTTGTTCATGGTTTCTAAACGCATGTTCCCCCAGTCTTTATTAAATTTTATAGGTTTCCCAGGTATTTCAAAGCTTAAGAGAATGTCCTCAATGTTAGAATCGAAAACAAAGACATTGGTGGATCCTGGAACACGAATATATGCGTATTGTCCCGTTAAGTCGACAAAGAAATCACCATAGTCAATAGTAGGATTGTATCGAATCGATCTATCGGTGTTATCAATCTTATCGTCAAAAGTTTGCATACGTTCAATTTCACAGATATTTTTTTTTGTTGATCCCTTGTAAAAAAGAACATTGATTGGTTTGTCGTTGTATCTATCTAATAAATTCTCAATACCAAGCCAACCATGTTTTACTCTTTTGATTTGCGAGTTCCCTACAGGAAATTTGGTTGTATGCATTAATTTGCCAGAATTATTAAATTCATGGGCTCTATTCAGCTCGTATACTACTACTTGATTGGGTAAAACTTGTAAAAAATACGGTTCACGAAACTCACCTGGTCCATCACCTCTTTTGCCAAAAGTGCGTATTTTCTTTCCAGAATAATCATAATGCTGAACACAGTAACCGGAAGTGTTTAAAATATAAATACCAGCGTCGTTTAAACCAACCTGGAGAACGAAGACGTCGTTAAATAATTCAGGGTCTTCGAGCTGCCAATTGTTATCAGGATTAAAAGATAAAAACAATAAAGTTAATACAAACAATTAGTTACATCTCGCAACACATGCATCATAGGCTTCATTTATCGAGCCTTGAGAAGAAGGTACACAAGTTGGATCTTGCGTACATAACATAGCTGCTGTTCGCATACGAGCATGTTTCCAGTTTACACATTCCACTCTGTACATAAGATCCCAGGACGCAGAAGGGGATGGTATTGTAGCTATGACTCCGATTGACACTAATAGTAATAATAGTTTTTTCATGTCATTTCCCCGGTTTAGTAATTTCCGACAAGGTTTAGTCATAATGAACGCCGCCTTGGGAATTGAAGAGCGTTGCTTTTTCATTTCCTGCTTAAACAAAACGTATTGGAACTTCGGCCAGCATCCTTGACATCTGTTTTTAGCTCGCTTGTCTGACTTCAGGCCGACGGGGATTGACTGAAATGGATCACATAAGTCCCCATGACCTGATCTCATTGTAGCAAGCAAAAAGCAGGGGTCAAGGAGCCACTTCAGAATAACTGTTTTTTCAGTCTTCTCTCACTGCGTTCGTTCGATAAAAATAACTTTTTCCTACGCTCACCTGAAGCCTGAGCAGGGCCTCTTGTGATCCCTGAAAGGTGATTAATAAACCTGTTCCATTCAATCCGCCGTGTCCATCAGTGGTTAAAAAAAAGAAACCACAGATGCACACAGATAAACACAGATTTTCAAATAGGAAGCCTCCCACATAATCGTTGGCTGTCCATTTGAGGTTCTGAACATTATTTATTAATTAAAAAATTTTGATTTGGGTGTTTAATATTCAATTCATTCATTCGTGGTTAAAAACATCAGTGTCCATCTGTGTCCATCAGTGGTTAAAAAAAGAAACCACAGATGAACACAGATAAACACAGATTTTCAAATAGGAAGCCATTCGCAAAAAGGTTGGTAAAGCATTTGAGGTTCTGAACGCCATTCATTGATAAAAAAACCTCTATTTGGGTGCCACAGATTCATTTGGTTAAAAAACATCAGTGTCCATCTGTGTCCATCAGTGGTTAAAAAAAAAGAACCACAGATGAACACAGATAAACACAGATTTTTAAACAGGAAGCCTCCCACAAAATCGTTGGTGGTGCATTTGAGGTTCTGAATGTGATTCATTAATTAAAAAACCCTTATTTGGGTGCCACCGATTCATTTGTGGTTAAAAACATCAGTGTCCATCTGTGTCCATCAGTGGTTTAAAAAAAAGGAACCACAGATGAACACAGATAAACACAGATTTTTAAATAGGGAGCCTCCCACATAATCGTTGGCTGTCCATTTGAGGTTCTGAACATTATTTATTAATTAAAAAATCTTGATTTGGGTGTTTCATATTCCATTCATTCGTGTGAATTCGTGTTCATTCGTGGTTAAAAACACCAGTGTCCATCTGTGGTTAAAAAAACGTGTTCATCCGTGGTTAAAAAAATATCCGTGTCCATCTGTGGCCCTAAACGTGATTTATTGATTAAAAACCCATTGCATGAAAAAATCGGTAAGTCTTTCCTCTCATACGCATCTCTTTATCAGTGCTGAACATGGCAGGTTGACTGCCTGTAAACAGCCCTTTATTTTACAAGTGCTTTTTTATAGAATAGCCAAAATGTGAGAGTTTGCACATCCAGAGGAGGAGAGCCGGATGGCGGAGAACAATCGAGAACGCGATAAGAGCACGCATGAATTCAGACCTAAAGAAAAAACACGTTACGCCGATGTTCACGGTTCTGTTACGGATGATTTTTTGAAACGCAGACAAGCAGGGCAGTCCGCAGATTCAGAACAGGAGAAAACAAGCGCCGGGAATGCACAAAAGCGCGGCAGTGAAGAAGCCGCCTTCAATCCCGGTGAGCGATCCGTTTACGTCGATGCTCAAGGCTCCGTTACGGAAGAGATCCTGAAACGCCAGCAGCAAAAGGCGGAAGGCTACTTCGTGGAAGGCGAGCAAATTGGCGGCTTTACAGTTATCTCCCGTCTGGGTGAAGGCGCCAGTGGAACCGTCTATAAAGTGAAAAACAGGTTGGGCGATATTGAAGCGCTCAAGATAGCGCCGCCTGAACTTTTGGGCTCGTCGGCAGCCAGAAAGAACTTCATGCGTGAACTGAAAGTGGCGCGTGAGTTGTACCATCCGCACCTGGTTCCCATTTACACAGTCGATAAAACCACCGACACAGACGATGTCTTCTTCACCATGAAATACATGGAAGGCGGCGACCTTGATACCCTGTTGGAACACAACCGGAAGCGCCTTCCCCCGGCCGAGGTTCTGAAGTGGATGGGCCAGGTGGCGCAAGCGCTGTCTTTTATACACGCCAGGAACCTGGTTCACCAGGACATTAAACCGGCCAATATTCTAATCGACGCCTTCGGGCTGACGCTTTACACCCTGCTGTCGGGCGAGTTTGTGCAGATCAACCCCGATCCGCTGTCGGAATTTATGGACGACAAGGTCCTGGCCGACCAACTGGACAGGCTCCTGAATCGCTGCTGGAAAAAAGACCCGAAAAAGCGTTTCAAAAACGGTTCTGAGCTGTTAGCCGCCTGGCCTTCTACCGCCGGAGCCACTCCGCCGCCACCGCCCAAACAGTCAAGCCGTCAAGGCGACCTGGCGATCAGTACCAGCCACGACGCTGACATATATCTGGATGGAAAAAGCCGGGGCCAAACAGAGGGCCGCTACCTCTTAATTGAAAAGATTCCCTACGGCGAACATCAGCTTAGAGCGGAAAACCGCACGCAAATAGCCGAAAAAACCTTCAAACAGGATAAAGAAATAGTGCAAGTGGATCTGGAGCTTCAAGTCAAAACCGGCCGCTTGAAAGTGTCGTCGAAAATTGGTTTTTTCAATTTCAGTATTCAGGGTACCAGCTACAAGGCCCCCAAAGTGCTCACCAATGTATCGGTGGGCGAGCACGAGCTGAACATAAGCCACAAAGAGCTGAAATTCAGCCGTAAAATCCAGGTAAAAGCCAACCAGACCGCTGAATTTCTGTTAACGCGCGAGATGCTGAAGCAAGAAAAGCAGCGCGCGGATGAAAAGGCCATCGCCAACTTGCTGGCCGCCGCGCCCGAGAGCATAGAGGGGAAAACCAAGCTGTTGGCGGATTTACAGTCACTGGCCCCGAAGGTGGGCACCGCGACTCAACCTCAATTAAGGCAAACCCTGGAGAGGTTGAAAAAAGAGCTGTCCGACCAGAAGCGCAGGCAGCAGGAGGAAGCCCAACGCCAGAAAGCAGAAGAGGCCAATCGTGTGTGCAGGCAGGCGCTGGAGGCGCCGGAGGGCAATCTAGCTGAGAAGCAGTCGAAACACGAAAGGCTTGTCAAAAGCAGCAGCAATCTGCAAGCGGGCGAGTTGAAAGACCGGGCGGAATACGAAATAAGCCGCCTGGCGCAGGAGATCCGCCGCGCTCAGCAACGCAGAGAGGAAGAGGCAAAGAAAAAGAGCCGCAAGAGGAAAAAGACACTGCTGCGCATGGCAATTACCCTGGCACTGGTTCTGGCGGTTGTTGGCGGCTATGTTGTATTACAAGAACAGCTTCGAATACGCCAGGACCAGCAGAAGCGGCGGGCGGAAGCGCAAGCGTGGCAGGAAGCGGAAGGCGACCACAGCATAGAGGGTTATGAGAGCTACCTAGAAAAAATGGGCAAAGCCGGAGCGCATTACAGCGAGGCCATAGCAAAAAAGGAGGAGTTAGAAGCAAAAAAGGAAGAGCTGGAGGAAAAGGATCACGAGGCCTATGCTGAAGCGGACAAGGCGGGCACAGAGGAAGCGCTGCGTGCATACATGGCGAATTACGAACTGCATACAGAGGAAGCGAAAAGCCGGTTAAGCAAGTTGCAAGCGAACAGGGAGCAAAAAAAAGCGCGAGATGAAGAAGCGTGGGAACGAGCGAAAAAGGGAGGCAGCCTGTCCAGTTATCAGGCGTATCTGGACAAGGTAGGTACCTCGGGAGCGTATTACGTTCAGGCGCAGGAGAAAGTGAACGAGCTGGAAGCGGATGCGGATCACAAGGCCTTCATAACGGCGCGCAAAGTGGGAACTCGAGTAGCGTTGCGAAACTACCTGTCGAAGTACAAACTGCATGCGTCAGAAGCGAAGGATCAGCTGTCGGAGCTGGAGTTACAGGCGAAAAGGGAGCAAGAGAAGCGCCGAGACGAAGAAGCGTGGAGGAGAGCGAAAGCATCGGATACACTTACGAGCTATCAGTCGTATGTAGAAGAACAGGGAACAAAGGGAGCGTACTACAGAAAGGCAAAAGCCAAGCTGAAAGAATTGCGTTTATTAGAGTCAAAAAATCAGCAAAGCGAGCTGCAAGCTGGTTCGAGGAAGAGTTTTAGAATTCCGGGAACAACCATAGACCTGAACATGCGTTGGATTCCGAGTGACAGTTTTACAATGGGCAGTAATGAATATTATGATGAGAAGCCTCGACATAAGGTAACGTTGAGTAAGGGATTCTGGATGCTGGAGACGGAGGTGACGCAGGAGATGTGGGATGCGTTGATGGGACCAGAATCGAATCGAAGTGAATATAAAGGAGCCAAGAGGCCTGTGGAGAATGTTTCTTGGAATGATGCCAAGAAATTCATAGAGAAGTTGAACAGAAAGGGAATAGGGACGTATCGCTTACCGACGGAGGCGGAGTGGGAATACGCGTGTCGAGCAGGCTCAACAAGTGCGTATTGTTATGGAGATTCAAAAAGTAGGTTAAAGGACTATGCTTGGTATGAAGATAACAGCGGAGGAGAGACACATGAAGTAGGAGGAAAGCAGTCGAATGATTGGGGTTTGTATGACATGCACGGTAATGTGTGGGAGTGGTGCGAAGATAGGTACGGAAAGGACTATTACAAAGAAAGTCCAGAGCGTGACCCGAGAGGCCCAGGCCCTGCTTCTGGCGAGGATCGCGTCAATCGTGGGGGCAGCTGTTGGATCGACGCCGGGCGCTGCCGCTCGGCCAGTCGCGACGGGTTTGCGCCGGATTACCGCTACTGGAACTTGGGCTTCCGCCTTGTGAGGAATTACCCTTAGCACTTTTACCCTTTTACCCTTGTTAGAAAAAAAACAGGGAAAAGGCAGAGCACCATGCAGACAGACACACCAGCCATGCGTGCGAAGCCGCAGGCTGGAGGTGTCTGTCGGCATGGTGCAGGCGGAAAAAGCGCAAAAAGCACCCCAAAAATTGCCGCGGAACGCGGCAAAAATTTCCCCGACTAAACAAATACAAAAAGTATAAGAAAAAAGGAGGATGGGGCGTGAAAGCAGAAAAGATGAAAAGCAGGCAAAAAAATGCAAGTTAAACTGCTAACAATTCCATTCGATCCCGTACTGGGTAACTTTAACGATCAGGTACTGCAGGAATTTTTATCAGCCAAGCAGGTGTGCGAGATAAAGCATTATTTCTTTCAGCATGAGAGTCAAAAATATTTGGTCTTTTGCATAACGTATCATTTGCAAGCAGTTAAACAGAGTCAGAAGATGAAAAAAGGCGGAGGGCCAAAAGAAGATTGGCGGAGTAAGGTCAAAGAGGAAGATCTGCCCCTCTTCAATACCGTCAGAGATTGGAGAATGGCCCAAGCCAGGAAGGAGGGAATACCGCCTTATGTCATCTGTACCAATATGCAGTTAGCCAAAATAATCGCCAAAAAACCAAAGAGTTTGAATCAGTTATCCCAAGTGGAGGGCATAGGGAGTTCAAAGATAAAGAAATATGGAGCGGCACTGCTATCATTTTTTAAGGATGCGGGTTAGCTGAAATGTCTTTCAGCCAGAATGTCACCTGTTTTTTGTGAGGAGCTAGGACTATGGAATTATACAAAGAAAGTGATTATGAATTGCCAATTATCAATCAATGGGAGAAAGTAGTGCATTGGTTGTTGAATACAACAGAAAAGTTTCCTAAACGCGTTCGATTTACCCTGTCCAACAGAATTATCAATTTATCATTGGATTTTTACGAAGACCTGATTCATGCGCGCTATTCAAGAAAGAAGAAAGACATTCTAATCAGAGGTAATATCAAGCTGGAGCAACTGAGATTGCTGCTGCGTATTTGTAGTGAAGCCAGGTTTTACTCACAAAAGCAAAACGAGTATGCCATGAGAAGCATTTTCGAAACAGGAAAAATGCTCGGTGGATGGATAAAAACAGTGGATTAATATGAGGCGTTTCGGCCATCTTTTTCCAAGTATAACATGCTATCAAAATTTGATCAGGGCATCCAAGAAAGCACAAAGAGGAAAGTGTCATCGCCCAGAGGTTGCCGAGTTTTGCTTTTCTCGTGAAAAACACTGTTTACAACTGCAGAACGAACTGCAAAATGGAACGTATCGACAAACGCCATACCGCATCTTCAAAATTTATGAACCCAAGGAAAGGCAAATATCGATTGTCGCCTTTCGAGACAGGGTTGTACACCATGCTATTTTTAATATTATTGATCCCATCATCGAAAGGCGTTTTATTGCCGATACTTATGCTTGTCGAAAAGGGAAGGGTGTTCATTCGGCATTGAAGCGCAGCCAATATTTTTCCCAAAAGTTCAGATATGTAATGAAAAATGATATACGCAGCTACTTTAACAGTGTTTCCCATGACGTTATTAAAAATTTACTTAGAAGAATTTTCAAAGATCCAGAGCTTATGGAGCTTTTGGATATGATTATTGACTATCCCATTCCCGGCGGGCAGCCAAACAAGGGATTGCCAATAGGAAATCTCAGCAGTCAGTATTTTGCCAATATGTATCTGGGGCAGTTGGATTCTTATTTGAAAGGTCACATTGGGATAAAAGGTTATTTGCGGTATATGGATGATTTTTTAATTTATTCCAACAGTAAAGAAGAACTGCATGAGATTCAGGTTGTGATAAGAGGCTTTTTAAAAGAAAAGCTGCAACTGACATTAAAGCATCCTGAAGGAATCTTGATACCTGTGCAACACGGTATCAATTTTCTGGGTTTCAGGGTTTATCCACGGATGATAAGGCTTCAAGGCATTAAGAAACGCAACCTGATTCAGCAATTAAAGCAAAAATCGAAGATGCTGGATCTTGGGAAAATATCAGAGCGGGATTTTCAAAGTTCAGCAGCGGCCATGCTGGGACACATAGGTCATTGTCAAACAAAAAGACTCTGTCAATCCTGGTTCAGCCAAAATTATCAGCTTTTTTCAGGTTAATTAGATCAAGTGAACAGGCTAGTTTTTAAAAGACAAGTCATTTTGCAAGTACACCTCTGTATCTTCTTCGAGCAAACAGCCTACCAAAGATACAGAGGCTTACGGTCTTTGGCCATCTACAATGGCGCGGGACAAGAATCGGGAAACAGCAGGTGCTCTGTGTTGGCAACCGTGATCACCAACAAACTCGCTTTCCTGTTTGCTCACAAGGCGGAAGCCCAAGTTCCTGTTGCGGTTATCCGGCGTATTCCTGTTGCGATTGGCCGAGCGGCAGTTCCTGGCGTCGTTCCAATAGCTGCCCCCACGATTGACGCGATTCTCGCCAGAAGCAGGGCCTCTTCAGATTCTTGTCCTGAATGGATGTAATACATCCAGCTGAAAGCTCAGAATAGATTGTGGCTTTAACGATTCAATAATGGATCACCCGTTTCTGAGAATCCAGTTGTGATATTATACCAGCAGACTTATTGGCGTTCATACCGGACACGTCATTACAAATTAAGAAGGAACCACTGAATACAGATAAACACATGTATTTTATAAGAAAGTCATTCGCAAAACATTGGTAATGCATTTGAGGTTCTGAACGCCATTCATTAATCAATAAACCAATATTCGGTTATTCCATTCAATTCATTCGTGTGAATTCGTGTTCATTCGTGGTTAAAAAACATCAGTGTCCATCTGTGTCCATCAGTGGTTAAAAAAATATCTGTGGTTACAAAACAGTTAAGACATAAAACAGGTGTCTGTCCCATAAGAGATCCAACCGATATGACTAAAAACAATAGATATTCCAAAAAAAATGCAAGCGGTGTGAACCGAAAGCTGCTCCTGGCGTATGTACATGGTGTAAAATAGGACTCTAATTCGCATTCAGGGTGTATCGATGACATTTAGTAAGAAGTTTTTAATTGGTTCCTTTGTTCTCATTCTCATGGTGCTGGGCGGTTATGCCATCTATTCCCGTTCCAATCCCTCAACATCGGTTGAGCAAGGCCAGGCCTCTGTTGCGGAGGAAACCCTAACTCAAGATCCGTCTGCCCGCAAAAATGGTCAGGCCTATCAAAGCCTGGATAAGAGTTTTGGAAGCAAGGAAACACCTATCCCTGTCTCGGCTGAGCCCGTTCAGTTTGGCACGCTGATACAGAAAGTGATTGCGCAGGGGCAGGTTTATTCCTATCAAAAAGCCGATCTGGTCAGTGAAGTTTCCGGGAAACTGGTTGCGCTTCATGTGCACGACGGTCAGAGGGTGGCGAAGGGCGATCTTCTGGCGGAAATCGATGATCGCGCTTTTCAATTGGCTTACGAGGAAGCTCAAGCCAGATATTTAAGCGCGGTTGCGGATTACCTCGTTTACGAGCAGAGCAGTGAAACGGTTGAAACGGCGGTTCAAGCCCAGCAAGAGCGCAGAGAGGAGATTCAGAAGAAACTGAAAGCGGGCGACATATCAGAGGAAAACTACCGTCAAAAGAGTTTTCTGCTGGATTTAGAGAGTATCAAATCCGGTGGGAGGCGAAGTGAAGTCGTGGCTGCCCGCACACTGGATCAGGCCCGCATTCAGAAGGACAAAGCCAAGCTGGATTGGGATAAATGCCAAATCAAGGCGCCGTTCAATGGCGTTATTTTCAACGTTCAGGTGACAGAGGGACAGCTCATCTCATCCAACACCCAACTCTTCCACTTAATGAACATGGAAGACCTGGTGGTGAAAGCCAGGGTTCTGGAATCCGAAATCGGACAAATTGAAGAGGGCAGGGAGGCCGCCATTGAATTTCCCGCCCTGGCGGATCTGGGCAGCGTGAAGGGAAAAATTAAAGCGGTCAGTCCCTATGTGAATCCCAGCGATAAAACCATTGAAACGGTGCTCTCCATCGATTCCACCAGCCCGAGGATTCTGCCCGGCATGTTTGCCGAAGTTCACCTGGATGCCACGGTTTACGAAAATCAGCTGATGGTTCCCAAGAATGCCATTCTGCCCAGAGACGATCGCAAGGTTATCTTTGTTGTCGGCGATGACAGCCGGGCGAAATGGCTCTATGTGAAGACGGGCCCTGAAAACGAGTCCATGGTTACCATTACAGACGGGAAGCTGAAAGAAGGCGATATGGTGCTGACGGACAATCACTTCACCATGGGCCACGGCACCCTGGTTTCGGTATCGAAAAAGAAGCAATAAGACATGATCAAACTATCGCTCAATCGACCGGTAACCATCTTCATGGTGGTTCTCCTCATCCTTGTTTTCGGGATGATCAGCTACACAAGGCTCGGCAGGGATCTTCTGCCCGACATTGCCTATCCATCGCTCACGGTTCTGACCGATTACGAAGGGGCAGCGCCGCAGGAAGTGGAGGAGTTCATCACCAAGCGGCTCGAGTCGGCTCTGGCCACGGTGCAGGGCAAGCGACGCCTGACCAGTGTTTCCAGAGAAGGCGTTTCACTCATCACCATCGAGTTTGACTGGGGTGAAGACATGCAGATCGCCACGCTGAATGTCCGGGAAAAGCTGGACGGCGCGCGCTATCAGCAGGGTTTCCCCGAAGATGCCGATCGACCCAATATCCTGCGTTGGGACCCCTCTTCCAAACCCATTGTAGGGCTGGCCATTCACGCCCCGGGAACGCTGGTGCAACTGAAGGACGGCGTCAAGGAGCTGATTAAACCCCGGCTGGAACAGATTGACGGCGTTGCGCTGGCTCAGTTGAGCGGTGAAGTTGAACGCGTCATTGAAGTGGAAGTCGATCGCGAGAAACTGGTTCTCTTTAACTTGACCCTGGACGATATCGGCAACGCCATTCAGGCCGGCAATGCCACCATTGCCGGCGGCAGCATCAAAAAGGGGCGATACCGATACTCGCTGCGCACACTGGGTGAGTTCAACTCCGAGAGTGACATCGGCGATGTGGTCGTCACCCGCAGAAACGGCACCTTAATTCGCGTCAAGGATGTTGCGGTCATTCAGGATACCATCAAGGACCGCGAGAGCATGGCCTTCGTCAACGGAAAGGAGGCGGTTGGTCTTTTAGTCTACAAGGAATCGGGCGCCAACACCATTGAAGTGACGCGAGAGATCAAACGCGTTATTGAAAGTCTGAACATCGAATTTCAAAATTACAACATCACCCTGGCCTTTGAAGATGCCAAGTTCATTGAACAAGCCTTGACCAATGTTTGGGTGTCCATTCTTTTTGGCGGTGTTTTTGCCTTTCTGGTGCTCGTTCTCTTCCTGGGCGACCTGAAATCGCCCTTCTTTATTTTCATCAGCATTCCCATCGCACTGATAACAACTCTGGTGCTCATGGACCGCTTCCACCTGACACTCAACTTGATGTCGCTGGGCGGTCTTGCCCTGGGCATCGGTATGCTGGTGGATAACAGCATTGTGGTGCTGGAAAATATCTACCGATACCTGGGCCTGGGTAAAACACCCATGAACGCGGCCTTTCTGGGTGCCCGCGAGGTGGCGGCACCTGTTTCGGCATCCACACTGACCACGATTGCGGTTTTCTTTCCCATTATCTACCTGCAGGGCATTGCCGGAGCACTCTTTGGAGAACAGGCCTTAACGGTCACCTTTTCACTGCTCTCGTCCCTGTTGGTATCGCTCACGGTTTTACCTGTTTTGACTGCCCTGGCGGAGATTATGAAAGGGCGTCACACGCCAGGCGTTCAAATAAAACCTCTGGTGGAACTGGAGCGCGTCGCCAATCCCCGTCATTTTTGGTACTGGAAATGGTGGGAATGGCTCATTCTCTTTATCGCCGCGGTGGGTGCGGCCTCCTACTTCAAAATGGAGTGGATGGTTATTTTATACATAGGCCTGGGTTTACTGGTTCTTCCCTTTGCCCTGTTCTGTCTCAAATGGATTCTAACCCTCTTCCTCAGCTGGTTTTTCCAGTTGGTGTCCCTGCTCTTTGCCGCCACAATCGGCGGGATTCAATGGGTGATCGACGTGCTCATCCTGCCCGTGTTCAACAGCGGTTATCGTTTATTCTTTTGGGTTTACCACCGTGTCCTGATATGGAGTCTCGATCGAAAAGCGATTGTACTGGTCTTTGCCTTCATGCTGCTGGGAATCAGCTTTTTCGGTGCCAAACAGCTTAAGAAAGAGCTCATGCCGAGATCGGCAACGGGTCAGTTCTCCATTGAATTGAGGCTGCCTCCGGGAACCGCCATTGAAGTCACGTCTGAGGTTGCCGCGAAATGCGAGCGCAAGCTGCTTGAAGATCAAGCGGTGGAAGTCGTGTTCGTTCAGATCGGTGAGAACGAAGCCGATTTGGCCGATCTCCTCAAGGAATCGGGTACGCATCGCGCTGTTATGAATGTCAAACTGAAAGAACACGCCATTTCACTGGATGAGGTACGCAGGTTATCGAATGAAATGAGATCGTTTGCGGCCAGGTTTGAGGGCTTGAAATTGAGTTTTACCGAGTCCGAGTCCTCCTTTGAAGATCTCCTGGCCAGTGAAGGTGGCAGCGGTCTGGTGGTTCGCATTGAAGCCGAGCGGTTTGAAGATCTGGAAACCACCAATAACATGGTGATGCAGGCGTTATCGGCAATACCGGAGTTGAGAGATTTGAAAACCAGCTACGCGCGCGATTTCCCCCAAATGCAGATCACGCTCAATCGGGATGCCATTTTCAAGTACGGGTTCAGTATTCGTGAAGTGGGCAGCTTCCTGGCCGGGGGCATGCGCGGTGAAGTGGCCACCGAGTTCAAGGAATTCGACAAGAAAATCGATGTCCGCGTTCGCTTCTCAGAAGAAGACCGGGCGGCTTTCGACCGCATATTAAAAACCTCGTTAACGTCCTCAGAGGGCACCATCGTTCCTCTTTCCCACCTTTTGAACATTGAAGTGGTGAAAGGGCTGAGAGAAATTCTGCGTTACAATCAGAAGAGAGTCGCGCTGATTTCGGCCAATCTCGCCGGGGTGAAAATTTCCGAAATGGTTCCCCGCGTGGAGGCTGTTCTGGCTGATTTGTCTTATCCGGAAGGGGTCTCACGTCCGGTGATTTCCGGTGAACAGGAAGGTATTCAAAAATCCTTTTCTCAATTGGCATTCGCTCTGCTGCTCTCCATTGTGCTGGTTTACATGATTATGGCGGGCCAGTTCGAGTCCTTGAAACACCCGTTTATCGTCATCCTGACCGTGCCCATGGGTATGATCGGCACCGTTTTCATGCTTTACACGTTTGATTTAACCTTAAACATTATGTCGATCATCGGTTTAATTGTTTTAAGCGGCATTGTGGTCAATGATGCCATTGTTAAAATTGATTTCATCAATCAGGCCATGAAAGAGGGGAAGGGGTTGCGTGAATCGATTCTGCAGGCTTCCGAAGTCAGGTTGCGCCCCATTCTGATGACAACAGCCACCACCGTGCTGGGTTTGGTGCCCATGGCGACCGGTCTCTTGAGCTGGATGGCCTCACTGAGTGTCTTGAAGGCTCCCATTGCCTGGGCGGATGCCAAGCTGCTGAAGATGGGCTTCATGACCTTGTCACAGCTCTTCAGCGGTCAGGGTGCCGAAATACAGCGGCCCCTGGCGCTGGTGGTCATTGGCGGTCTGATCTGTGCCACCATGATGACCCTGATTCTCATTCCCGTTTTCTACGAACTGTTTACATTGGATCAACCTGTTCTGGAACCCGCAGCACCTTTGGATCATCAAGCTGAGGATCACCAAGCTGAGGGAAAAGAAGAAGGCGAGGTGGAAAAAAGGCAGATGGCCAGCAGTCAAAGCAGTGAGAAAAAAGAAACAAAAAAGCATAGTCAGGATCAAGATGGGGTTGAACGAGATGCTTAGTGTTGCTCTTCTCTTCTCCCGGCCCTGCATGGCTGAATGGGTGTTTTTATCCCAAGATGACATGTCAACCTTCCTTTCGGGAGTGTCCCTATGATCGCTTTCCTGCTTAAGCGGCCCATTTCGGTGGTTATGTTTTACCTGGCGATTGTCATTCTGGGCGTGTTTTCCTATCTCAGTATTTCAATTGAAGGTCAACCCGATGTCGAGCTGCCCAAGTTGGTTGTTCGCACGGTTTGGGGCTCCACCTCTCCGGAAGTAGTTCAAATTTTCCTGACTTCACCCATCGAGGAAGAGGCCGCGCAAGTTAAAGGGCTGGAAGAGTTGACAAGCCGCTCCACCCGTGGCTATTCAGAGGTTATTCTGAAATTCGAGCGGGATACCAACATGGACTTTGCCCGCATGGACCTCAATGAACGGCTCTCTGTGCTGCGTCGTGAATTGCCGCCCGGCTCGTCACAGCCGCAAATTGTTCTGACAACTGCCAACCCTATTTCTACCGATAATTTTATGTCACTCAGTCTTTCAGGGCCTTATGACCTGAACGAGCTCTATAAAATAGTGGATGAAACCATCGGCAACAATATCAGAAGTGTTCAGGGTGTTGCGGAAGTCGTCATCTACGGCGAATCCGAGCGGGAAATTCGCGTTGAACTGGACCGAAAAGCCATGGACCTCTACGGTCTGGTTCCCGATCAGGTTATGAGAAAGGTCTATGAACTGAATGTCACCTACGAAAGCACCCGAGCTGATATGGATAATCGGGAGTACAGCTTTGTCATTCAGAGCGGTATTTGGGACATTCAGGAAGTTCGCGATCTGGTGATTCAAAAGGTCGGCAATCGTCTGATTCGCGTTCGCGATCTGGGCAAGGTGTTCCTGGCCTACTCGGATAAACTCAGCCTCTCCAGAATTAACGGGAATCCCACCATTCGCATGGACATTGAAAAAGAGATCGGTGTCAACCTGATAGAAACGGCTTCGGCGGTTAAAGAGGCTGTCGCGAATGCCAAATCTTCCTTTCCAGCGGGTTTGCGTTACGATTGGGTTCGCGATGAAGGCAAAATGATGCAGGATCAGCTGCTGAGTGTCTATTACCGCAGCCTCTTCTGTGTGGCCATTATTGCCATTTTGCTGCTTATTTTCCTGCGGAGTTTGTCCGCAACCATCGTGGTAACGCTGAACATCGCCTTTTCGGTTTTAATCACCATTAACTTCATGTATTACTTCGGCGTGACGGTCAATGTGATGACCCTTGCCGGGCTCGCCATAGGGTTTGGCATGCTGGTGGACAACGCCATTGTGGTACTCGAAAATATTTTCAGGCATCGTGAACAGGGTTCCGATCGAATGACATCCGCACTCAAAGGCGCGCAGGAAGTCGTTTGGCCCCTTTTCGCCGCCACGCTCACCACCGTGGCCGCCTTTCTCTGCATGTTGGGTCTCAAGGAACGTCTGGCTGAAACTTACTGGTCCCTGGCTATTCCCGTTATTTTCTCGCTGTCGGCCTCTCTGATTGTCTCTTTCACCTTTACACCGCTGTTGAGTCTGCTCATCAGGGGCGCCTCGCTTCATATTCAGGGTAAGACCGTGAGGGAACCGGCCTATCAGCGCCTTTTGGGGTCTTTTCTCAAAACGATTTCAGAGGGTTATCGCCGACTGGTTCTCTTTTCTCTGACGCATAAAATTCTGATTACGGGCATCACTCTCATTCTCTTTACCCTGTTCTATTTCATTTATGACAGGGAAATCGATCAGGGCTCTTTCAGTTTCTTTGCCAGTAGAAATGATACCATTGGTGTTGTGGTCAGGTTGCCTCAGGGATCGGAACTTGAAACGGCAGATGAGGTGATCAGGCAATTTGAAGTGCCATTAATGGACGTGGTCGGTTATAAGGATGTCAATATCGTTGTTCAGAGTAATTTCGCTCATTTAACCGTGAGCTTTGAAGACGATATGCTCAACTCATCGTATCCCACAGCCTTGAAATCAAAACTGGTGGGTGTGGCTCAGGGTTTTGCCGGAATTGGTCTCACGGTCTACGGTATCAATTCAGATGATAATTACTACTCCGGTTTTACCGGCTATGAAACCTACAACTCCTCTATCACGATCATGGGTTATAACTACAAGAAATTAATGGATTACGCCAATGCCATCCTGCGCAAGGTCAAGCGGAAAAAGCGGGTGAAGGATACCGATGTTCAAACCACTCAAAGCCGGTTCGGACGTTCGAAGAATGAAACAGAAACGGTACTGCTCATTGACCGCGAGAAGCTGAAGAACTATCCCTTGAGCATGCAGTACCTTTTGAGTTTTATTCAACGCAATTTGAAGCTGGAAAGCATGACGCGGGCAAAGTACCGAGGTGAAGAAGTCGCACTTGAAGTTAAATTCAAAGATGCCAGGGATTTTGATGTCAAGGATCTCGAAGCTCTGGTCATTAAAATTGAAGGGGGACAGGATATTCGGCTTGCCGACCTCATGACTCTGGAGACCCGCAAAGTCAGCGGCGGTATCGATCGCAAAGATCAACAATACGCCGTCCGGGTGAGATGGGATTACAAAGGTTCCAGTAAAAAGGCCAGGCGCTTTAACGAATCCGTGTTTAATTCACTGGTTTTGCCAGCGGGTTTTAAAGCCGAAATGGATTATGCCGAGAATCTTTCCGATGAGGAGACCGCCAACCTTGAATGGGTTATCTGGCTCTCTGTTTTTGTGGTTCTCATGATTCTGATTGCCCTTTACGAGAGTTTCATCGATCCCTTTGTCATCTTTTTAACCATTCCGCTCGCCGGTATTGGTGTGGCCTGGATTTACTGGTACACCGATGAACCCCTGGATATCACAGCCCGCATTGGAGCCATTATTCTCGCGGGGATTGTGGTTAACAATTCCATTCTGATGGTTTCCCATATCAACAGTGAATTGAAGCGCATGCAAGAAACCGGAAAAACGTTTCACAAAGCGGTGGCCAAAGCCGCGCAGGATCGTTTCAGACCGGTTCTTCTGACCGCCATTACAACCATTTTCGGCTTGCTGCCCCTGCTGGATGATTTTGTGCAGTGGTTTTTAAATTTGCCCGGGATCCGTTTGGCGGCGCAGTGGCTGGGCTGGGAAGCACGAGGAGCTGAGGAATTGAACATGAGCCTGGAGACAACCCTGGATATGTTCGCCAGCCTTTCGAGAACCACCGTCGGCGGTATGCTGAGCGCCACCTTGTCCACTTTAATCGTTGTTCCGGTGGTTTATGTGATCTTTTTCCGCCTTAAACAATGGTGGTTCAAGCGCGTTCGCGAAATCTCGTCTCTCTCTTCAAGTTAAAAAAAAGATCATACTTAGATGGGATGAATTTCATGTTGGGCAACCACGTCCTCTGAGCGGAGTCAGGGAAAAAAGTGATATGCAAAAACCCACTCATCGGTCCATCATGAATCACGTTGTTCCCGCGATGTGAAAAAAGTGAAACCAATGAACAGATTCAACCAATTATCGTATGTCATGTGGAGATGTAAAACCACAGGGGTTTGAATACCGAAATACAGACACCGAAAAGGATATGAACGAGCAGGAAGTGTCTCAAAAGATACAGGCTATCTGCCCGGCTATTCATTCTAACTGCGTTTTTCGGGTTTGAGATAAAAAAAAGGCAGGCGACGTGGCCTGCCTTTTTTGTGTTTTGCTGTTAAGCTTAACTTAGAATCTCCATGACAGATTCAGCCAGAAAGTTTCTTCAGCTGCTTGAACGACACCCAGGTAAGGACCACTGCTCAGACGGCCGTAGTCTTTGCGGACAGAAGCGTTGTTGTAGTGCTTGTGACCGGTCAGGTTGTCAACTCTGAATACCAGACGCAGCGCGGAACCGCCATCCAGCTCGAAGTTGTACCCCAGACCTAAGCCCACTTCTGAGAAAGCGGGAAGTGTGCTGTCGTCGTTCAGGGTTTCCAGTGTGACACCTTTGTAGGTGACGTTGGTGTTGTCGTAAGTGGTGTAGTAGTCATCCCAGAAATTGTAGTTGAGGTACCCAAAGAAGTTGCCTTCTGTGTAGGCCAGTTCGGTGAAGAACATGGTCTGAGGTGATCCGGGAACTTTCTTGCCAACGATTTCATCGGCATCGATAAAGAAGATGACGTCGATGTTGCTGTTGGGAGCTGTCCACTCGTTGTCGGCGCCTGTGTAAGATGCTGACCAGGTGAAGTTATCGTTGACCATCCACTTGAAGCTGAGTTCAAGACCGTTCATGTCGGCGTTACCGGCGTTCAGTGTTTCCCTGTCGCCGTTGTTATCTGTAACGGATTGAATTTTGTTTTCAAATGTGAGCATGTAGTAGTTGAATGTGAAAGCGACATTGGCAGAGTGGTAACCGAAGCCCAGTTCAAGGTCGGTCAGGTCTTCTTCTTTCAGTTCGTCTTCAGACTTGGGAACACTGTGTCTGGGGAACCAGTCGCCTACTTTGGGTTCTTTTTTGGCTTCGGAGTAATTAGCGAATACGTTCCAGTTTTCGTTGATGTTGTAGTTCACACCAAATTTTGGCTGTAAGAAGTCGTAGTCTCTTTCGTAGCGATCCGCGGATGCTTCGGGGTTGGCGATTACATCGGCTTGTGTGGTGAGCAGGTTGCCGTCTTCATCGTGAGTCCAGTTGTTGATGATGTCTCTTGTGGTGCGGGCATAGATGTCGGTCCACTGTCTGTTGTAGAAGTCGTACTGACGAACCGCATTTTCCGTAACGCTCTGTTCAACCAGGTTGTACTGAACGTCAAACATGAAAGTGAGTTGTTCGGGGATAGGAGAGTACTGAAGTCTTGCGTAAACAGAGGCGTTGGTTGTTTCACCCGTGTAGTCGTAACGACGTTCAACTTCTTCAACTTGAATGGCTCCTTTACCCGGACCTTCATCGCCAAATTCAAAATTCTTGCTTTGTGAATAGTGATCCGCTTCCCAGAAACGAACTTCACCACCGGTTACCAGAGTCAACGCAGGGCTGAACACTTTCTTGAAGGAGGTGTTGGCACCCCACTGAACGTGATCGTTCTGTGAGTCGTTTTTCCAGGAGTTGCTGTACATTCCACTGCCTGGGTCGTAGTTGCGGTTGGGTTTGAATGTGTAACCGTTTCGAATGACAACTTCACCAATTTGTGCGCCATATTCGTTGGCTTGTTCCTGTGTTTCAATCAGACGGTCGTTTCTGAGGTATCTTCCGCCGCCTTCGCCGGTTGTAGCGAAGAATGTTGAACGCCAGAAAGAGTCTGTACTGACAATCCATTCGTGGTGAATTTCAAAAACAGGCTTGTGGTAGTAGTTTTCCTGATAGGGATGATGTCTTCTGTTCCAGGTTCTGCCGTAAAGGGTGCCATCTTGTTTGATAAGGAACTCGGGATCCTGAACGTTGCCAGCCTGGTTGTGCTTTTGAGGCGCACCGTGGAAGTTGAAGGTCAAGCTGTTGCGATCGTTAAGCTGGTACAAGAAGCCGAAATAGTAGCTGTGACCATCGTAATCGGTTCCGTCGATGTAGGATTCACCATCTTTACGCTCGTAACGGAAGTAGAAATTCATTTTATCTTCATTGAAGAAGCCCGTGGAGTAATCGAAAGAAACGTTGAAGTTGCTGTTATCGCTCGCGCCGCCGTAAGAACCGTAAGCACCGCTGAAGCTGTAGCTTCTCTGTACGGAGAAGTTGTCTGTTTCGATGTTAACTGAACCACCGAAGGCACCAGAACCGTAGAGCGAGGAACCAACACCACGCTGAACCTGAATACTGTTGGCGTTACCGGAAAGACCCGTCCAGTTAGACCAGTAAACTTTCTGTGATTCGGGATCGTTGACGGGTACGTTGTTGATCATGATTTGTACGTGTTCTGCGTCAAAACCACGTACGAAAAGTTCGGTTTCACCCATACCGGCTGAACGGGAGAAAACACCGGGCACGGATTTCAGTAATTCAGGGGCGTCCTGGTTGGTGTATTTTCCTTTAATGTCATCGCCAGTGACGTTGCTGAAAGCAACAGGTGTTTCACGAACAACCGCGCGGTTGGCCGTTACTGTAATTTCTTCGTCAATGCTGGAAGGTGACAGTTTAAATTCTACATTTGTGTCGCCAGCAATGTTGACATCCATAACACCAGCAGCAAAGCCAGAAAAAGTAGCTCTTACTTTGTATGCGCCATCTGCCAGATTTTTAATTTCAAAAGAACCGTCTACATCGGCCAGGGCTCTGATTTCAGTGCCCATGACGTGAATGACGGCGTTAGGCAGGGTTGTGCCTGTGTCTTTGGATTTAACCACACCTTTGAGGTTCCCGGCCATCAGGCCAGCAGAAGCCGCAAAAAGTGCTACTAAGATTAACAATTTGTTCTTCATTGTTCTCCAACTCCTAAACTGATTGACTAAGTTCTCGTCCTATAACAGAACGGGGCTATTCTAACAGGTCTTTCCCCTTTTTTTCAAAAAAACCAATTTTTTTACGCTGATTTAGCAAAACTCTCACAGGAGAATGCCTTGATTGGGTGTTAAAAAACTCGCTGAGTCTATATCTTGCGGTCGGATTAAGAGAGCACGCTAGATATAGTGGTTATCATATAAAATAAAAACCTGCAGGGGTTCCGGTCTTCCTTTTAAATCCACGCTGCTTCCATATCGAGCAAATGCTTGCAATGTGAGGCATCGAGGTTTTTTCTCAGAAAACAGCGGGCAGTTCTGCCAGTGCCGGTGTTGGCGAGAAGGGAAAGGGCGGTGTTTTTTTCCCAATGTCACTTCCATAGGTGAAGCGAGATTCGCCCATTGACTCTTTAAGATGTCGGCAGGTTCTTCGCCCTGAAAGGCAAGAGTATGTTCCGTAATGTGTTAGTTTTCGTTGCATGCCGTGGAAAGAAGCCATGTCCTGAGCGATGCTAAGGTATTCAACTTATTCTGGGACCAGAAAGGGTGTTCTGATCATAATAGCCTATCGATCATCGTGCGTGTATTCACGAAGACAGTTAACATCGATATACAGCAATCGAGTTGAATATTCAGCCTAAGGTGAAAGGCACGCGATGTTTCAAGTTAATGTCATTTTTATTCATATCGACTTTGTAAGCCAGTATTTCGACTCCGGCATCTTTGGCTTCTTTCAGTGTTGCTGCATACCTGGGATCGTCCTGCCAGGATGGAACCATTCTGACTGCGGATGTGCGCTGAATGCAGAAAAACATGACGGCTCTGTTTCCTGCCTTAACCAGTTCGATTAATTCCAGCAGGTGTTTACGTCCCCGAGTTGTGACGGCGTCTGGAAAGGAAACAAGGCCTTCACCCAGCAAGAGCGTGGTGTTTTTAACTTCCACATAGACTTTCTTTTGACATTCATCCTCAAAAAAAAGATCCAGTCTGGTGCCTGGATTGATTTTCAGTTCGCTTTTCACTTCGCCCGCAGGCGTGAGTTCTGGAATGAGCCGGTTTTCTATGGCTTCCCGGACGAGTTTATTGGAGAGACCGGTGTGAACGCCAACCCAGCCGTCCTGCATTTGAATGGCATAGAGTGTGTATTTCAGCTTGCGTTTGGGATGGTTGTTATGGGTTAACCAAACGGGCGCTCCTGGCAGAAGACAGGTGCGCATGCTCCCGGTGTTGGCACAGTGCGCAGTAATCAGCGTGCCATCATCCAATTCACAATCGGCAAAAAAACGCTTGTAGCGCTTCACGAAACGAGCTTCGATCATAGCTCCCGGCCATTTCATGGGTTGAAACAATAAGGTGCTTCAAAGACACCTTCCTCCGTAATGATTGCTGTCACGAGTTCTGCCGGTGTGATGTCAAAGGCGGGGTTATAGACCTCGAGCCCTTCGGGTACGATGGCTTGATTTCGAATGTGAGTCACTTCCCTGGCCGGTCTCTGTTCGATGGGGATGTCTTTGCCTGAGCGGGTTTGCGGGTCAACGGTGGTTGAGGGAGCCGCGACAATAAAGGGAATGCGGTAGTACCGGGCCGCGATGGCCAGGAGAGAGGTCCCGATTTTATTGGCCACATCGCCGTTGGCTGCAATGCGGTCGGAGCCGACGATGACGGCATCCACCTTGCCTTCCGCCATTAAATAAGAGCCCATGCCGTCGGTGGCCATCCTGACGGGAATGTTATCCTGCATACACTCCCAGACCGTGAGGCGCGCGCCCTGCAGAAAGGGTCTGGTCTCGTTGGCAATGACTTCAATCAAGCGATCCTGCCGATGCAGTTCTCTTATAATCCCAAGCGCGGTACCCCAGCCGGAAGTGGCCAGTGAACCGGTATTGCAATGCGTGAGGATCTTCCTCTGGCCGGGCAGAAAAGAGGCGCCATTTTTGCCTATTTTCCTGTTCATCGCCAGATCATCGCGATGGTATTGAACGGCAATCTGTTCGGCCCGGATGGGGTTCAGATCGTCTCCCAGAGCGGTTGTCATGGTGTGAACGGCGTCTTTTAAATTAATGGCTGTGGGGCGCGCGCTCAGCAGTTTTCGGCAGCTTGCGTTAAATGCTTCTTTCGTCGGATTGGTTTGCAGAGCGAGCACAAGCCCGTAGGCCGCTGTCACTCCAATGGCGGGAGCTCCGCGAACAACCATGTTTTTAATGGCAAAAAAGACATCCTGAATGTTTTTACAGGTGAAGATCTTTTCCTGAAAGGGGAGTACGCGCTGGTCGATCAGGTCCAGCTGATTTGTTTTCCATTGAATGGCTTGCATTGTTTCCTCACATCTCGCGGCATGTTGGCTTTTTCGTGAATGGGGTCTTTTTTCTGATTAGAAATGGATTGACCGAGTGAAACAGGTTTGTTCAGGTGTTTGTCTCCACTTGTTTGACATCTGCCACCAGAGAATCCACGTCATGGTAACGGAGCTTGGGATCCACGGATAGCGCTTTCAGCAGGATCATGGCTGTTTTGGGTTGTATATCGAATTCTTCCAGTACGGTGCGATTCAATTCGACAGGTGTATTGAGATAAGCCTGACTGCGTTCCCTGATCGAATTGAAGGAATGCAGGGGACTTTTCTTCATGAAAATGGCCGAGAGAAACAGCGCGGCCAGATAAACGTGCGTTTGTTCTGTGGCCGTAGCACCCTGGATGAATTCAGGTGATGCCCACAGGAGGGTGTGAAGCAGTGCCTTTTCGTCACTGAGTTGCAGCATTTCCATGGATGGCGGTTCCTGAATATGACGTACCAAGGCCGGGTCAGGCCAATCTGCATCCAGGTGCAGAGCAGAAAGTTTCTTTTCGCGTTGGGAAAGGGCACGGGCGAATTCGTAAAATAACTGATACCTGCTGGTTTGATCCTTTTTAGGCACCAGGCTGTTGGTGCTGTAGACAGAGTACAAAAGAGGATTGGGCTTAATGGCGTTGTCCTCTTTGACAAAAATGGTGGATTGAGTGAGATATTCTATTGTATCAGGTGTCGGCTCGAGCTGTTGGAAGAATTGCGCGGGATCGCTTTCCTGAAGGCCCTCGCGAAGAGGTAAGGGAAGGCAATTGAAATTGGATTCAAAAAAGTACTTAAAAAACTTGCTGTTATGCAGCTCTTTGCAGGCATTTTCAAAACCCAGTTGTTGAGTCTTTTCACCGAGATTCTGGACCAGGTACGGATTGCCATAGCACGTTTCATAAATGGCGGCACTGTCTTCCGGTGAAATCCCGTTTTGACCGAGAAACCCCACGGTCTCATCTTCTGTGAAGGGAAACAGTCTCAGCGGCGGCAGGAACTCCTGAATAAACTGAGAGGTTCTGGAAGGCTCCTTGACTTCGTGAAGCACGTAGCTGGATGTCAGAAAAACACCTATCTTTTCATGATCGTGAAAGAATTTACGCAAAAGTGAAAGCACCTGGGGATTGGAATGGGAAATATCGACCAGTTCTTCAGCTTCATCGATCAGAAAAAGAACGCTTATTTTCGAGCGTTTCAACTGGCGTTTAATGTGATAGAGAAAACTGGAGAGCGGTCGTGATTCCAGCTGATCGAGGTCGAGTTTGAGTTCATCGGCAAACTCCTCCTGTTCGTCAAAAGCCTCCAGGAAGGCCATCTTCAAGCCCTCATCGTCGCCTGCTCCCTGAAAATCCAGATAGAGCGGGGTAAAGCCCCAGTTTTCGGTTTTACACAGGAGTTCAATTTGCCTGAGGAGTGATGTTTTTCCGATCCGCCTGTTTCCGAGGATCCAGGTGAATTTGTTCAAACGCCCTTTGAGTTCCTGAATCAGTTTTTTGCGACCCCAGAAAGCTTCTCCACGGACCCATCTATGAGTAAAAAAAGTCATGAACTTTGAACTCCTTCTATGATTTTTCGCTCGTCACGCATGGTACTCAGTACATACTCGACATCTTTGAAACTGATTTTAAAGCGTTTGCGTTTGAGCGATTTTCTTTCCAGTTGTTGATTGATAAGTGAAACACAAATTTTCTGGATTAAAAAGGGTTGGCAGCCGCTTTCCTGAATGATGAGATCGATGGCTGGTTCTTCAAAGGTGAAGACGCCTTTCACTGGCACCGTAATGAGATCTCGTGCCGCTTTTTCTTGGATATAGGTCATGGGGATTTCTTCAAAAAAGTTGTACCAGGGCGAACCGCTGCTTTCCCAGTGTTTCTTCAAGTGAATTCCAGCCATGATACTGGAGAGGTGATCTGAAAAGGTCTTCATGAAGATACCCCGCAACTTTTGATTTGTCTTTTCGCTGAAATCGTTGATGGCATCCACTTCATCCATGAGAAAGACAATGTGGATGTGCTTTGGGTTCCTGTCTTGCAGGTGTTCAATGATCATTTTAAGGTCTTTGGAAAATTGACGGCTTGTGTAGGATTCTTGGGTATCCTCAAAGGAAAGGGCCAGTTCACTTTCGAGTTCCGGGTAAGAGGAAAGCGTTTCACCCATGATAATGTGAAAGAGATCCTGTTCCTTGACACCTTGAAGGTCAATGAAAACGGGAAAGAACGTGGCATTGGGGTTTTGAGATAATTTGAGACGGTCGTGAAGCTGGTGGAGCAGACTGGTTTTGCCAATTCGCCTTTGTCCAAAAATCATGAGGCAATTGTTCTGAATGAGTTTCTCAATGCGAGCCATCAACTTTTCGCGGCCAAAGAACATATCTTTTTCCAACACAGGGACCCCGGCAATGTAGGGGTTGAAGTGATTGAGGATGGCGCGTTTCCTTTTCCTGCCGGCACGGATGAACAGAAACAGGACATACAGGACAATGAGAAGACTCAAAGAAATATAGAACAACGGGGAAAGATACCAGGGGCGCTGGATTTGAAAGGCGGATTCCTTCCGCACCAGATTACCACGCTCATCTGTAATCTGGACTTCAGCTACGCCGCTTCCATAGGGCAGTGATTCAAATGTTTTTTCAAATGAAGCGGTTCTCATACCTGAAAAAAGCTTGTGCTGCAGTTCAAACTTCTGGTTTCCCGCAGAGATAAAACCCTGCTGAAAGCCATTGGGCGTGAGGAATTGCCCTGCGCAAGAAAGGTTTCTGTTTTGAACCTGTACCGTCAGCGTGACCTCAGGTTGCAGGTCCAGGCTGTTCCTGGTTTCGGATTGAGTGCGAAGATTCCGAAGTTCAACACTGAGATTGGAAATCTCCAATTGATCGCGTTCAAGAAGTTTCTCCAGGTCAGTCCTTTCCTGCTGCATTTTGGCAATCAGTTTTTCGATTTCTTGATCTTTTGTCGATTCCTCAACGGATACTTCAGCAGGAACTTGAATTACAGGCTCAGGCAGCAGTTCGATAGACTGCTGGCGACTTTGAAATTCTTCGGTACTCAGGATGGGCTTCATGGCCTTGAGCAGGGCTTGAGCCTGGGTTTTGTCTCCAGCTTGAATTAAATCTTCAAGTGTTTTGCGGTATTGATCCAGCCAGCCGTCCATTTGGAGTTTCTTCTCGTGAAGATTGCTGTGTCTTAAAAGAAGGTTCTCCATATCGGTTTTTTCCTGCCCGTTGAAGTGTTCCAGCAGGGAACTGGCCAGCGTGAAATTTTGAACACCCAAGGCTTGTAGAAAACTGAGTTTTCTGTCAATAGCCAATTGAATGGACTCGTATTTTTCGTTCTTCTCTTTGACATAATCCAGGTAGGCTTCAATGATGGGTGACAGCCGATCCATGTAAATGGCACTGCTGTTTACGACCTCGCCTTCCAGAGCTTTTTGAGCTTTTCGATAAGCCTCTTCCAGGTTCCCCAGCCTGTGGTGCGAGAGAGCCAGGTAGTAGTATGGTTTGTATTCAATGGTTTGCACAGCACGCGTAAAGGCCTTTTTTCGGGGTGTTTCTTTTGCTTCCACAGCGTGTTGCAGGAGGGGGATAGCCTGTTCGTATCGACCTTCCTTAAATAATTTCTCTCCCTGTTCAAAGTTCTCATACCAGGTGAGATGCTGATCAATCAGTACAAAAAATAACAAGCTAAGGATCATTTTTTCCTCCAAAGCAGGGACGCAAGTACGGTGAGGTCGTCTCCCCAGAAATCCACCGCCAGATCCACTTCAATTTGGTTCTTTCGAGACCAGCCGATTCCAATGGTGATGTGGCTTTCTTCGTCACCTCTCTTTCGCGAGAAAAGGGACTGCTGGATGGAGTCGGCTCCTTCGTATTGGATAAAGTGATTGGGATTGCGGTAGTATCCCGTTCTAAAAGCGAGGACAGCGTGATTCAGGGGTTTCAGGTATTCGACTCCAAAGTGGAGTTCATCAACATCGTCAGTGGTGTAATAAGCTTTTTGATCGATACCAATATTTTCGACAATCGTGAAGCCATCTTCAATAATCTGGGTGTATTGTATGTGCTGCCAATCCAGGAGAAAGTGCAGGCCGGGACAGGGTTTGTAACTTATTCCGGCACCATGGGTATCGGGCACAACAAAGTTCACGTCTTCTGTACTTGATGAAATCGGTTGCCCGGCTGTAACAGCGGCAATGGATTCATGGAGTGCAAAAGAGGGGTTTTCACGGTACACCATACCCATAGACCATTGATCCGAAGCGTGCCACAGCAGCCCGGCGCTCCATGTTAGAGCCTGCTCGCGTCCGTGAATTTCGGTGGTGAAAGTCTCTGAACTGAATTGAGGCAGAATAATGAGTTTCTGCTGTTGTGATCTTGAATCGATTGCGAGATTGGAAAGCCCGATCGTCATTCCCGCTTTCCATGAACCAATTCGTCTGGCCAGGCCAAATCCATAAGTTTTTCCGTTCAATCCCAGAGCGACATTTAGCGTTGCTATTTCTTCTAGACCGTTGGATAAGGAGCGGGCGGTAAAGGAGCGAGCTTGTTTTTCTTCAAGAAAATTATGGCCAAAGAGAGCCAGGTACCATTCCTTGAACCGGTAGTTCAGTGAAAAAAAGGAAAGATCCCGATCGATAACCGGTTCCTGGGTGTAGCCGAAATTGATGTTACCGCTGACAACACCGGTTATTTCCTTTTTGGTGGTGTAGGAATACTCGATGGTGATTGCGGGGTCGCGCAGAAAAGCCAGACCTGCTGGATTGGCGTAGGTTGCCGAGGCATCGTCAGCCAGCGCGATGAAAGTGGAGCCCATTCCTTTTGCTCGCGCTCCCGGAGGGGAAAAGTTGAATTGAAATTCCCGAAAGACTTCCTCGTTGGTTTGACTTAACAATGGAGCTGCAATCAGAAAAAAGCTGAGCAGGATGAGGGTTCTTCGGGGAGTGCCGTACATGGTCTTCACTGGAGTCAGTTTTGCGTAAATAATCGATAGGCTTCCAGGTGGCCGTTATCTGAATTGTATCGGAAGCAGACACCAATGGAATCGTTGGTTACTTCTATGGTGACCGTACTTATTTGAGCGATTTCGTAATCAGACAAATTGTTAAACAGTTCGGCGATTTGCAGTAATTTTGTTTCTTTAGGTGTAAATGAAAGTTCTTTTTGACCCAGGAAGACTCCTGTTTTTGAGTAAGCTTCTGCAACGCCGGTACCCGGAATGGAAGTGCGGTTGACCAGCAGGACATGGGTTTGAATGGAGCCGTGTTTAACACCCGGAAGAATGAGAGTGTTACCGTATTCGGGTTTTAGCGAAAAACTGGCTATCGCTTGTGAATTCTTCGTTCCAAATACAGAAACAGCGGTTGTTTTCCTTTCAGTTATGATATTAAGCCACTGGACCTCTTCATCTGCGTTTGGTGTCACGAGCAAATCATCAACACTCATGACAAGCTTTGAAAATTCATCAATATAGCCGGACTTATCCAGAACAATAACCCCATCCTGATCATAGCCAAAAATGCGATAGTACAATAATTCAGGATCGGGATTGGAGATGGCTATTCCCTGCCAGTCCAGCAGCTCATTGTCGTTGATGACAGGAATAGGAAAGATATCGCTTGGATCGTTTTCCAGTAGAATACCAGCGGTATTTTGATTTTGAGAGAAGACGTTAAAGCCTGTGAAACCGGCATTGAGCCCACTTGCCTCGATTGCCAGCCACGGAGGTGACACCGATTGATTCAACCCTTGGGGGATTTCATAAACGCCGTAAGCTGAATCAGGGATAGGAAGGTCGATTATCTCTTGACCGCCCCAGTTGATGTGGAATTCTGATGATCCGCCAAATGGATGAAATTGAAGAAACAGATTGTTTTCCCAGCCTTTGTCTGAAGACGCCACGTGGGGTAAAAATGCCTCTTGATACAACCGTCCCGGAAAGGGAATCGCGAAACGGTCTTGCCCCGTTAAGTTTCCGGAAAGAATGGGCAACAGGGGAAAACTGGACTTCACCGTAACACGATGAAGTTCGCTTAAGTCATTGAAAGCAAGGGGCCAGTCTTTCAGTGGACGACCATTGAAACGATGGATGAGATTGGAGTCCAAAAAGTAACGACCAATCAGTTGATTTTCTGCATTCCAGAAGTTCCAGCGTATGATTTCATTCTGACCGGTATTTGTGTTGAGATCGATTTCTAAATTTTCAAAGCTCGGCCAAATATACTCATTTGGCAAACTGGGACATTCAAAATCGAATTCCTGGAGCGAATAGGGCGTGTGCATGAAGAGTTTCAGGTTTTTGATAACAAGGTGGGTAGGCGGTACTCCCGTTTTAAGGCGAACCGCAGGATAAAGGAATTTCTGTTCGTCCAGATCGAGAATTTCATATTGTCCGGGTTCGGGAATGTTCTTTGAACGCACCATGGTCACAGAGTTCTGGGTTACAGATAAATCGTACCAAAATGGATACTCACCCAGAGGTTTCGGTGAGTTCGGATCGATATGTATCATTCCGTCCTTTGTTTCGATTAAAACCGTTCCATCCACATGCCCTACCGCCAGTATGGGTGAAGGCGCGGTAAATACGGGCTTTTTGATTAAGTGCTCGTAATCAATGGAATAGAGCGTTTTGTTTTCATAGAACACCACAAAATCGTTAAAAGGAAGCATGCCGCTGAAAGATTCTCCTTCTATATTTTTGAAGGATTCCATGTAAATTTTCTCTGTCCAGATGCCATTGTCGTATTTAAATAAATGGAGATTCAGGATGGTGCCTTCTTCTGTTTGTTCCGAATCATAAAAAGCAAGCAGAGATCCCGATGAAATCAGATTCTGAACACCCCTTTCATAGAAGAAGTTTTGAGTTTGCAGCGCTTCTCCACCAAGAGCAGAGAAAAAAACGAGTTCGGTTCCCTGTAGTTCAAGATTGTTGGTGGACAGAACGAAGCCCGAAGGTGTGGAGACCATGGAAAGAATGGAAGTGGGGAACTGTTTGACAATTTGAAGACTTTCAGGTTCAACGGCCGAGTCTTCACTCCAGGGATAGCTGAACAGGGTGTTGTCCACTGCGAGAAAGAGTTGATTGTTTTCAAACAGAAACCCCTTGACCTGGTTGACGGAAGACTGAATTTGATACTGATTCAAAAGCTTGTTCTGGGACATGTCAAAGCCCAGCAGACTCCAGCTTCCCGGCAGGTCGTTAGTGTTAATCAGGAAAAGGGTTTGTTTGTACATGTGGAGCGCTGGAATGCCATATTCCGAAACGGGTAAGTTCAGACCATCCTGGTAAGTCAATTGATTTTCACCAATTTCATACCATTCTATGGTGTCAGGGAAACGCAGGAAAAGCTGTCCTTCATCTGCACTCATGTTGAGTACGACTTTGGCTCCTTCATTTTTTAGCAGGAAGACGGTGTCGTAAATGTGTTCTTCTTCCGTTAAATTGACAAGGAGAATGCCTTCCTGTGAATCCAGCAGCAGTTTGTCACCACTCGAGGAGACAGCGTGCGAAAAGTTATAAAAAACACTGAATTGATCTGTCTGAATGCGGTTAAACTGGAATGCCTGGTCGGTTGAGGAATCGATTCTCGAGGTAAAGAGTGAGCCGTTAAAAAGCAAAAGATTGATGCGGTTTCCAGCGACATGAAGCTGTTTGATGCGATCGTCAAACGGCCAGCTTGACAGGTGAGACCATTCAAGATCTTCTTCCAGGTAAAGCTCCAATGAGGAATTGGCTGCCACGGCCATGAATCCGCTGTCAACCGAGAATCGTGACAAGCCCTCAATGGGCAGAAAAGAGCTTTCTGCGATCCAGGGTTTTTCATCCAGAATGCGATACTCCATGACTCCTTCGCCTTTGAGTGCGGCCAGCAGGCTTTGATTGACAACAGCCAGTTGGACAATGGTGCCGGGAACTTTGACTGTGTTGAGTATCTGCAGGTTTTGTGTGTCGTTGAGATCTCTTACAATTAACAAGTCGCCGCGAGATAGAAAGAGTAGCGACTCCGAAACACTGACTGTTTCATAGCGATTGGAAATCATGTCCAGATTCTCATTGGACAGCGTGCATTCCCCGTGGAGAAGAGATCCCCAGCAAAGGGCTATAACTAGGATGAACCGCAAAAAATACTCCTGATCTGTTTAGTCGATGAAACCGCTTGTGTTTCAGGTTGTTTTGAATCGTTTTCGTAACTGCTTGTTTGCCGCTTTTACTAAAGGGTACCGCCTGCAGTGACATGTCGAATGTCATAGTATAGCACAAGTGAAAGCATCTTATAGCATTCGTAACGGTTTAGTAGCAAACATCAGGCCAGGGATTCTCAGAATCCACTTGCTATCTCATGTCAGTTGGCTTATTCTAAGGCATATTGCCCGGATTCCTTTGCAGAAGCCGTAGATACCTTTGTGACAAGATTTTACGATTTTTTTGCTGGTGTACTTGTTGTTTATTCATGTGAAATCACCGAATAGAGCATTGAAAACCAATCTGAATAAAGTGTCCTTCGCGAGAAAATGGGCGATTCACTGAAAGCTTGAAATTGTATGGAGAGGTGTAAAGAATGAGAAGCATTAAATATGGTGTAATGACAAGTGTGTTTTTGGCGTGCATGAGCCTGTTTGGTGGAGGATTTGGTCTTTTTGAACACAGTACGAAAGCGCTGGGTATGGGCGGAGCCTTTGTTGCCAGGGCAGATAACGCCACAGCCATTTACTTCAATCCGGCAGGAATAACTCAGCTCGAGGGCTTGAGTTGGGCTCTTACCACCAGTCCCATTCAGCCTAATGTGTCCCTTACAGACATGGGCGGTAATCAATATAAGGTAGATAGTTCACTTACAGTGATTCCTTCTCTTTATTTGACTTATCAATTATCAGATCAGTTCTGGCTGGGAGTGGGATCCTATGTTCCCTTTGGCTTGGCAACAAAGATGGAAGAGAACTGGGCTGGTCGATACAATTCGCACAATGCGGAAGCTTCTTCGCTGAACCTCAATTTGAATTTGGCCTATAAGGTGAACGATCACCTGTCTCTGGCCTTTGGGCTCGATGCTCAAATGTTCGATGTGACGCTCGAACAGAAAATCCTTCCTTCAGCGATTGTTTATTCACAAAGGGAAGGTATCATGGCCGGCTTACTGGCTCAGGGCATGGATGCAGCCACTGCCGAATATGTTTTCAACACCCAGTTTCTGGCCCCTTCAGCTGAACTGAAGGATATCAATCAGGAAATCTCAGGTGATAAAACCTGTTTGGGCTACAATTTAGCTCTTCACTACAAACCAAACGATTTTGTTTCGATGGGTGTATCCTACCGGTCTTCAGTGGATTATGACATTGATGGTAAAGCCAAGTACAGAGATGTAACTCAAGGTTTTATTTTCCCCTTTGAATCCATTTTTTATGATGCTCCCGGTCTGGCCAAGATCGAATTGCCATCTTTTCTGTATTTTGGATTCGCTTACTTTCCCAACGAGAAACTCTGTTTTGAAATCGATGCCTGGCAATCGGGCTGGTCCACTTACGATGTTTTGGATGTTTTTATAGAAAATGGTCTTCAGAGTGTTCAGACGATCAAAAACTGGGACGATGTGTGGATGTTTCGTGCGGGTTGTGAATATGTTATCAACGATTCATGGTATGCAACTTTAGGCTATCTGTACGACGAATCACCTATCCCTGATGAGCACATGGATTTCACGCTGCCTGCAAGTGACAGGGATGTCTATAGCTTTGGTATTGGTTTCACAAAAGGGAACTACTGCTTTGAGGCCTCCTACGGCTACCTCAAGCTCCAGGATCGACATGTGGAAGCGCGACCCAGTGAGTTCATCCTGGAGATGGATATCGAGGGAAATGTCAATCTCTACAGCATTGGGGTAACCTATAAGAAATAAGAAGAACCGGGCTTGGTAAGTGTTGTGCCCTAAAAAATAGAGAGAACGGATGAAAGTTTGTCCCGGATCGTGTTATTCTTGTGGTTGACAGCACTTACCGGGCTCTGCCAAAAGTTTGAGAAGTAAATAGCACGAGCCCCAAAAAATCCCGTGGAACTGGTTGTTCATGAAGCAGACGAAGAACGCGGATGAGGATCAGACAAAACGCCATTCGCTTGAGAAACAATCTGGGAGTAACGACATCAGCCAAGATCGTCTGATGGCAAAGCGCTATGAAAGGCTCGCTTCATTGAAAGCGAACCTGCCTCTATACGAAGCGGATCTGAATTGTTCTCCAGAGAGTTTCAGGCACTTAATCAACTACGCCCTGGCTCTTGCAGACATAAGCCTTCAATCGGTTGGTGTAGATAAAAGTCTTGCAATCAATGGATTGGTTAACGAGGCTATTGAAAAGCAACTTGGGTCGAACTGGGAATTAGTAGAAATTACAGACAAGAAGCGATTGGACTATGAGGGTCGTTACAGAGTAGGTCAGGTGGATATTCTGGATAAAGCCTGCCTTTTGGGGTACTGGAGAATCAAAGAAATTGATGGAGAGGAACAGGAGAGACAGGTCTTTTTCCAGATAAGAGCTCAAGCCTCTGACGAGGTTGATGTGACACCTGTTTTTTTTGAGAGCGAAGAGCGTAGGCAGCGGGAATTGAACAGGCGCCTTGCGTTGGGTTCCAGGAGTTGGAACCAGTCCGTCCCCAGGAATTCAAGTCTCGGAAAGTGGTTGATTCAGCTCAGTGGAACAGAGAGCATAGGCTGGATCGAGGGCTATAATAACCTGGGCTTTATAACCAAAACCATTGCCCAAGCCTGTGAAAAGCACGCTTTGACCCACCTGCTCCTGCCCATACAGCGAAGAGATTACGGCAACCCCGAGGCGCCCCTGCTCTTTGGCGATTTCGTGAACATATCGGGAGGCACTTTTCAATGGGAAGGCCAGGGAATTTCGCGGGGTGAACTCGTGCAAATAAGAGTCCGCGGTCAATTGATCGTAGAAGTGAAAATCCTGCCACTTCGCGAGTAAAGTCTAAAAAAAAAGAAACCACAGATAAGCGCAGATTTATAAAAGAAACCACAGATTAAAGAAAAGAACCACAGATGAACACAGATAAACACAGATTTTCAAATAGGAAGCCACTCACAAAATCGTTGGTAATGCATTTGAGGTTCTGAATGCCATTCATTAATTAACAAACCTCTATTTGGGTGCCACAGATTCATTCATGGTTAAAAACATCCGTGTCCATCTGTGTCCATCAGTGGTTAAAAAAAAGAAACCACAGATGAACACAGATAAACACAGATTTTCAAAAAGGAAGCCACTCACAAAATCATTGGTGGTGCATTTGTAGTTCTAAACGCCATTCATGAATCAAAAAACCTCTATTTGGTTGTTCCATTCAATCCACACATTCGTGTGAATTCGTGTTCATTCGTGGTTAAAACCATCCGTGTCCATCCGTGTCCATCAGTGGTAAAAAAAAAGAAACCACAGATGAACACAGATAAACACAGATTTTCAAATAGGAAGCCATTCGCAAAATCATTGGTGGTGCATTTGCAGTTCTAAACGGCATTCATTAATCAATAAACCTCTATTTGGTTGATCCATTCAATCCACAAATTCGTGTGCATTC
>PDUC01000029.1 GCA_002747255.1 Acidobacteriota bacterium
GCAATATCAAGCGGAAACAGCGGGGCAAGTGCAGACTTCAGCCAACCCGACTCCCACTGGACTTGGCAGAAAGCAGAAGCTGAGAAAACGGAGAAGAAAGTGGCTGCAGAGAAGAGCATTGAACAAGATTTCCTGAAAAGGGAGTAATTGCTGAACGTTCGACAGGATACTCAACTTGGCGTAAGTCGCTAATCAATAAAAAGATAAAAACCGATCTCGTATGCCGGACTCGGCAACAGGATCGGTTTGTTTAAAAGCGAATGGTGGAGGCGCCGGGAGTCGAACCCGGGTCCGAGAACCTTCCCTCTCTACGTTTACATGCTTTTCTGTGATTATGGTGTCGGTGAAGAGCTCGAATCACAGAGAAAAAACTCAACACCCCATCAGGAACGTCTCGTTCCGCAAACCCCTGATCCGGTTTTTTGGAACCAGCCAGTCATTGTATGACAATTACTTCAGCACGACAGGCAGCACTTGGTAACCGAGCAGCATTAAGCTGCTAATGCGAGATTGTTATCTGCAATTACATTTAGATGCAAATTTTTAACGAGGAGATGCGCCTCGACATGTGGTACAAAGTTCTTGAATTCCCGTCGAAACCAAAAACGCCCCCACTTAATTGGGTAGTCTGTGTGTTTCTCAAGGGGGAAAGGGGATTGAAGCGGACGACGAAGTCCGCTTAAGTCAAAAAAATTATTTCCCGTATTTTCTGCGGAACCTTTCGATTCTTCCCTCGGTATCGACCAGTTTTTGTTGACCGGTCCAGAAAGGATGACTGTCTGAGCTGATTTCAACTCGGACTTCGTAGTGTTCCACTCCGTCAATCTCGCGTTTCTTGTCTGAAGTCATGGTAGAAGAGGTCACAAACTCTTTACCGGTACTTGTGTCGACAAAGACGACGGGATTGTACTTGGGGTGAATACCTGGTTTCATAGCTAATTCCAACCTTATTTTATTTTGACCCTCAAGGGATCAAATTAGACACAATCGTGGATTATGCCATGCGATTTGTGTTTTGTCATCTTTTTTTTAGGTTGTTCTGATTTTATCTTTCTGCCCGACAAACACCGTTACCTCACGACAAATCGCGTTTTTCACCTTGATCTGTGTTCGCATGGACCTTCACTTTCTTTCAGTTACTTCTCCTAATAAGTTTTGTAAGTTGAAGAGTTCAGAAAAATATGGCAATGTCTTCTTGTATTCGGTTTGACTCAATTGCAGAGGTTTATAATCAGTAAAGTCACCGGGGTCGGGTGTGGCCAGTTGGATAAAGGACCATTGGAGAAGGATTTGTCTGATGATGAAGTCGAGTTGATTCAGGTGCTCATCCAGATCCGACTTTGCTTTTCCAAATCCGCTGCTAAGGGGTTCCACAAGGGCCTTTTTCAGTGACCTCATGAGCGTTTCCAATTCACTTGCATAGGAATGCAGGGAGGTGATTTCCAGGCCCATTGTTTCAATATTGGTCAGTATCTTCTTGTTTTTGGTTATTTTGGGACCTGGTTTTTTTAAAATCAGGAAGATCAGCGATTGAATAATAAGGGCCAGGTCGGTCGGGTTGTCTGGAAAGGCCGTTTTACTTGCCTCGGGGGTAATGGAAGAGAGGAATTGGTGGAAATCCTTTCTAAGAGCCATATCGTTAAAAATGGTCCACTCATCCGTATTTCTCGCAAATCGATCCAAGAGGTTTTGCAGAATGATGGATTGAGATTCATTGGAGTCCAGATCCACTGCCGCCATCAGGGACGGGAATTCTCTCTGAATTTGGCCCATTAACATGTCAATGTGATTTTGCATGGTTTCAAAGGGCTTGAACAGTTTGCGATGGAATGGGTTTTCTTCTTCGTCTAAAACAATTTCCAAGGATTCTACCAGTTCCTTTAACAGGAGAATCAGTTTTTCCTTTGGACAGACATAAGTGTGAATGGAGCGTTGGCTGTAATAGGGGTTGTCTTCATAGTTACTGGCTGTCTCCAGTAGTTTAGTGTAGGTTTTTTCTGTTCCTACAGCTATGACGATATGCGAGATGCTGCTGGCGCTGTAGAGGAGTCGGATTAATTCTGTCTGGATACCTTTTGAATTGGCATTGAGCACGATGATTTGTTTTTCCAGGATAGCATTTTTGTGATGCAGCAGCTTCGATGTAGCTGTGGCTTCCAAGCTGTCTGCCACGGTTCTTGAATTGAAAAGAGAAAGATTCTCAACTCCTTTCTGGTGCTTTTCACCTTCCAGGCAAATAACCTCTTCCATGGCTTCTTTTTTTTGCAGAATCAGGTTGATTTTTGCATTCAGCTTCGCATCCGGATTAGACCATACCTGTCTGGTTAAAGTGGGAAGAGCCATAGATTGACATATTTTGAACAGTTCATCTTCCGATGAGATGTTCACCATTTTAAAAGCAATCTTGCACTTCCTGATTTCATGTAACACTTCAGGTGAGAGGTTGTGCTGATTCAAGAGGACTTGAGCATTTAGATGGTCCGGAAGTATTTGGCTGATATCGGCTACATGCGAGGCACTGGGCTTTGATAAAAACAAACCACTGGCTCTCTGTCCCTTTAGCTGTAGCGATGCTATTTTGGGGTTGCTGGTGATTTCAGTTAACACGCCATCAGCGAAGACTTTTCTGAGGCTGTTTTCCTGTTGAGGTTCCTCTGTTTCCAAATTCAGAATCCGCTTGACGCCCTTTGCCCTGACCGATCTTGCATGCAGACACTCTCGACATATTCTTGCGAGATCCCAAGTTGGAAGTATGTCTCCCGAGAAGGAATAGATCAAAACCACATTCGACCCCAAAAGCATTTCAGCACGCCTCAAGCTGGGTGTTTTTTCCTCTATGATTAAAGCGACTTTTTCTCCTGCGAACCTGTTTAAATTGGCGATGACATCCATGTCGATAGCGGTAGAAAAAGCCAAGCTTATTTTTTTGTCAGAGGGGGAGGCTTGCAAATGGGTCAAGGTTTCTGGCTCTACGGCATTCACTAAGAACCCGTTCAGAGGAAGGAAATTGACTTGCGTGTTCAATAAAGTCAGGTCGGATGAAAGATGTGCCATCGATGTTATGCCATAATAATTTAGTTATTTTAAAGAAAAGAGATTCATGTAAACGCCCATTGCGAGGGGTTATTTAGGCTCAACAATCCAGTCGTGATCGGGATCATATAGGAAGTTGATCATATGGATTTCACTCTCTGAGAATTCAAGCTTACCCCATCCTTCGCGTATGAGCCAGCCTTGGGGTACTGGTAAGCGATAGAGATTCAACCCCTTTAATTTTAAAAGTTGCCAATCCTTGACTTGAATATCGCGCCACTCGTGTTCGGGGTCGGGTACAAAAATCATCATGCGTGTCGCCGAGCCGACAAAGGCCATTTTTCCCAAACCCTCACGTACCAGCCAGCCACCGGGCACTTCCAGTCTGATTAAGTTCAGCCCCTTCAATTTGACTTTGTCCCAGTCATTGGAATAGATTCGGCCATCCTGTGCAACTGCCATGACAGCTAGTAATAAGGCCAAAGCCAACAGGATTTTTTTGGTGTTGTATTTCATATTGCGCTCCTTTTTATAAGTATACCTTTTTTCACACTAAACGCACAGTCGATCGCTTTGTTTTTGTTCTCTTAAAGCATGTTATTTGAAAAATCTACCGGACTTTGGTTCTTGACGGCGGAAGACAGTCGCATTTTGGAAAACCAGGCAAACACGAAAAGGGGAAGAGCTGCCGAGATCTTCTTGCAAGCTGAATAGTTAAAAACTGCAGGGAAATCACTTTGGGTACAGCGTGTTGAAGTGAGATAGACATGCGGTTTGGCCGAACCATTGAACGGATTGTAGAAGAACACGAATTCGGTACGCTATCTTGCAACGCATTCAAAGCTGCATTAACTAAAGCTTACAAGCAAATTATCAAAGAAAACTCACGGTAATTGTAAAGGAACAGTTTTTTTGGCCGATGGTGGATTTGATGAGCTGAAACTCGTTGATAAACTATAGGATGACGCGCATATCGGTTGTTTTCTTATAGAATCAAATGCTAAAATGACAACAAAGTTGTCGACAGGAGCAACCCGCATGATTACCATTCCCTCCATTGTATTTGGCGAAATTGAAGTAGATGAGCATCTGATCTACACCTTCGAACAGGGTATTCCAGGAATAAGAGGTGTCAACAAATTCCTTATTCTCGACATGGAAGACAACCCCTCTTTCAAGTGGCTGCAGGCTTGCGAACCTCCTTATCTGACAATGATGATGGTCGATCCAATTATCATTGACGAAAAATACCAAGTACTTCTCGATGACGGTCAAATGAACGATCTGGATTTGGAAGATCCCAACGATGCTTTTTACATGGCGCTTGTGGTGATCCCGGAACAACCAAAAGACATGACTGCCAATTTGCTGGCACCCGTTGTATTCAACTTCAAAGCAATGAAGGGAATGCAAGTGATGATCAATGGTTCACCTGATCTGTTGAAAGTTAAAGTATTTAAAGGGTAAGGACGGTTGCATGTTAGTTTTTTCAAGGAAAAAGAACGATTCAATAGTAGTTGGCGACAATGTTGAGATAACCGTCATTTCAATAGGAAAGGACTTTGTCAAGTTGGGGATTAACGCACCACGCAGCGTTCCCATTCATCGCAAGGAAGTTTACCTGGCCATTGAGCGAGAGAACAGACAGGCGACCGCCAGTGTTCAGGCCGGCAAACTCAAGTCCATCGAGGATTGGATTAAGTCGACAAACTTGCCGACGCCCAGGAAAAAGAGCTGATTATCCAGGTTTAAACCGCAGGGTGTTCTGACCTATTTTGATTGTCGCTTCCCGTTCAAGCCAAAACGACTGACCTCGACTTCCGTTGACGGTTATCCACAAATTGGGATGAGTGACTTCTATCCACATAACTCCTTGTTCGTTTCTACAGATTCGCGCGTGGGAGTCCGCGGCACCGGCTTTTGTCAGTTGAACATGGTTTCCCGGGTTCGAGCCGATTTGGGTCGTGGGCAAGGTTAATGCCATGGGTTGTTTTTTCCCGAAATAGAGGTGCGGACCAACAAGTGCCGGTTTTTTTCTTTTCATTAAAAAGAAGATTAAAAGGAAGATCAGGAATACTAAGATGAGAACGGCTGTACCTATGATCAGAATGAGTTTTTTATCGGCTTTGAAATCCCCTGCGGGTTGACGGAAAACGGTTTCAGACTGATGTTCAACACGCTGCATACTCTCGTTGACTTGAGGGAGAATTTCCAGCAGCTTGTTGACCGATTGTTCCAGCGACGTGACTTCCTCGTTCCATGCTTTGGCCTGCTCGTCGTTCAAGTACAGATAAGATGACTCCTGTGTAAAAGCAGACAGTAAAATGAGACAATAGTCTAATCTTTCACTTAAATTATCTGATTCCATAAAGTAGACATTCATGAGCTCGGGTTTGTGCGAGATGAGTTCAATTAAACTCAAATCATGTTGGTCCTGCCATTCCTCCCAGCTGAATAGTTCTTGAATGGTCCGGTTTGTATGTTTCAGATCCAACTTGCCATTTGAACAAATTAAGTTCGCGCAATCTATTTTCCCCAGGGAGGAGATAGAAGAGGAAGCGCGGGAGGGTTCTGTTTGCAACAGGGCTGGATTGAGACCCATTTTGTTTCTGGCCAATAAAACCAGTTGCAAAGGAAAGGCCTGTAAGGGAGAGAGTACAAAAGCGATTTCGTTTTGGATGTTTGACTGCCGCAGCATGGCGTTCGTTTGGTCTGCGGAAAGGGTAGAACCCGCTGCGGGAAACTCAAGTATCGCGAGACATTCCACTTTTAACTGGCAATAATTATAGATTTCAACAATGAAATTAGCTCCACTGAGCAGGGTGTCCAGGGCCGTTTGGGCATTTTTTAATTTGTTGATCCACTTGACAGCGGTGACATTACCTGTGAAAACAGCGTACACAGTGACCCCATTGGTGACGATTTCCGATGTGAAATCGAACCATGCTTTTGAGTTCTCTACGGTTAAACGCCACTGCGCGATTTGAATGTAGTGGTCGCGCAAGGCGGCACTTTTCCCAATCAGGCGTGAGCGTTTCACCGCGAACCAGTCTTCCACATTCTCATCCGGTGTTTCAATTAACTGGATGAAGCGGGCTTTGACATCGTTGTTATAAGACCGGATAAAGGGTTTGATAATGAGATCGGGGACGGGGTTACTTGGGAACTTCCCCAAACCAATGTACTTGGAAAAGGCCTCCGCACAAATGAACATCAAGTTTTTTAATTCTTCACTGACTTTGTCTGATACATCGTCAATCCAGCGGAAAAGAGGCCTTATGCTGAGGTCCTTGCCCGCACTGAGATTCACCTTTTTGTAATACTCGTTCTTGGCAAAAATACTTCTGAATTTTCGATAGAGCATGCTTTTAAAGCTGCGGTGCTTGTCAATTTGTAAATTTCTTAAACCCAGTTTTTCCTCGACATGGTATCCGTACTTCTTGATTCGCTTTTCAAGACCTTTGGTCAAATTGTATTTTTGATTGACCATGGTGCAGATACCGTTAAAGGCGGCCCAGCCACTTGAAACAACCTCTGCGCCTGTATCTTTGAGTAGAAGTCGTGTGTTGAGAAAGACTTCCGTGGCCAGGCCAAAGATATGGAGTTTTTTGCTGACATTTTCTGCCTGCTCGCGATCGAGTTGGCATAGCTTTTTATGGGTGAGATAGATGAAGGACCGGATACGGCGCTCAAAAGCTTTATCGTTAAATTTCGCGATGTCTTTTGTGAACTTATTGGCTCTGTGTTCCGTGGATTTGTGAAATTCGAGATTGGGCAGTGTTGGAAGTTGGTCTTTCCAGAAGTAAGGCCAATTCTTCCGGCGGAGTTCGATGACAAAGTTCCCCTCTTTGTCCGTGGTGGTTTTGACGGTGTCCTGCATGGTAGAGAGGGCTTCGCATTCAACTTCAATTAAGGCGTCATGAACTCCGCAGCACTCCGCTTTGCGATGGTTTGGCTTGGGAAAGCACGCCTGTATGTTGCCGTGAACCTCTCCCCATGGACTGCCGAATACGACTGGGGTTTTATAGTTTTCTTCAAAGCCCACTTTTGAGGCCTTGATAAAGCCATCTGCACATTTGAGGATGCCTATGTAGGTAAAGGAAAAATTTGATTCTCCATCTCCGTTTTTGTAATTGGCTATGAGTTCTTCCTTTTTGCACGTACCCAGCTTTTGTATACTGTTTACTTTAATTTCGGGAGCTTGATAGATGAGCCGGGCGATTCCATTTGAATCGGTCTTTTTGTCCGCCTGTGTGATGGTTCCACCCAGACCGCTTCTTCTGGTCGAAAAGGTGACTGCTACTCCTGAACGGGGTTTCCCCTTTTTATCGACACACTTGAATACAACCTGAGTTTGACTTTTCCCATCCGCTAACAGCATGTTTTTTTGGGCGATTAACGAAGAGTGATCGATCTCTTCCGGCTCTTCCTCTGTTTGTTCGACTGGTTCATCCAGATCAGAGACTTTTCTGAACAAAACAGGAGGGGCAACCAGGTACATGGCATTACCCGGCAGCATTTTCATGGCTGTGGGTATCCCTTTGAAACCGAACTCCTGTAACTGTTCCAGTTCATATTTATCGTAAATATAAACGACCGACATACCCGCTTTTTTTTCGCCATGGTATTTCAGCGTTAGATCCATAGGCCCGGAACTGGACCAGATTTCCGCGCTAAACCCGTTGCCCTCAGGCTGCAGGGTCATGGTCCATTCTTCATCAGAAGCGAAAGGCTGGCCTTTGTAGGTGCCACCTAACTGTGATTTGGCAATGGCGGCCTGCTCCACCTTGATTTTGGTTTTACCAAAAACCTCTCCCATTTTAGCGATAACATAGACAAACGGATCCTTTTCATCGATGGTTTGCGGTGTGGACGTGTTTGGCGCTTGTTTTAAGAGCTCTTTTGCTTGATCTTTCAAGTCATCCGGTTCAATTTCTCCTGCCTGGAGCATTCTTGTCATTTCACCGACGAGCATATTGGTTAATTCGATACTGCGTTGGAATAACTTTCCCTCGTTGTTCATGATAGGAGCGGTCAAAAGAACTTCAGCGATACCCTTTCTCATGGTTACAGTTGAAGCCGACAAACTCCCGGAGCTTATGTCTATTTGAACCTGTCCTGAGACATCATCCAGGATACAGCCCTTGTCGTCTCTGACCGTGAGTGTCAGTGCAATCTGTTCATCGCCATCACCCAGCAACACCTCTTTAGACGGTTGGATGTGAAGACGAAATTGAGAATTCTGTGCGGATAAAAAGGAGGCTGTAAAGAAAAGGAACAGCAGGGTTCGAGATATCTTGACTCGTATGTTCATGGCGGTCGCTTTCACCTGATTGGAATCAATTCGCGTTTGAAGGTTCGGTTTAGAGCGGATTCTGGGGGATAGTAACTTGGAATTTCGTCGTACTTTTTCCTGAATTCAGATTTTGGCTGTCCCCATTCAAGATAGGCGTAGAACAAGCCGGCGGCCACTAGCAGCAAGAGAAGAAAAGTTGTCAGACAACAGCAACAGCCTCTTTTCTTTTTCTTTTTCGGTAAGGGCCCTTGGTGCAGAGGCGGCGGGCTAACTTGAACGGGTTGAATAGGCGGTGGTGTTTGATACGTAGGTGGATGCATTTGCAATATCTTGATAAATGAATTGAGATGGCTGTATGACCTTTTCTTTAGACAACGACCTGTTCTCCTTCTATTTTAACAGGTTAACTGATGATTTTACACTGTATTGAGTGAAATGAGGTGAAAAGACAAGAAGTGATTCCGCTGCGATGTATTTCCCGTTACAGACGATAAAATCGAGTGTGTCAAGGAGCAAAAGCCCCTGTTCAGCCGGGCGATTGCTAAAGATTTTCCATGCCAACCGGCGTTTTTTTTGAAAAGGTCGTCACCTATCAGGACCAAACTCTATCTTCTGAATTGATTGAGATTCTTTATATCGCCCATAACAAGGAGTTTATCTCCAGGTTCCAAAACGAGATCGGGAGAGGGAAAGACCCCTGGTCTGCCTTCAAGACCCTCCAAACTGAATTGAGAGCGATGAATTAAAACGATTTCAAGCCCGTGTTTCTGCCTGAGGTTGATTTGCCGGATGGACCTGCCTATCCAACTGGTGGGAATGTCAATTTCACCCATATGAATTCCACCCAGAATTTCGATCAGCCTGCCATGCCCGACCCTGCTCATGATGGACGAGAAACCGCCGGTCAGGTCTTCATTAAAAATGCGCTTATTGTAGGTCGTTATGACAGCGCTTCGCGTTATTAAGCCTATAACGCCTTTTTTTTCAGGACTGTCACATACAACCAAATCAGTTTCGTGGTGTTTTCCGAAAAAGTGCATCACCAGGTCAAGGCTGTCGTCAGGAAGGACAAAGGGTGTTTGTTCGTTGGTAACATCGATGGCCCGAACCATTTCTCCCAACATATCCGCTTCCGGCAAAACTTCTTTAATATCGTTGAGGCTAATGGTTCCCACATACCTTTTTTGTTTATCCACAACAATGGCATAGGGTTGGTCGCCTTCCAGAAGGAGGTGCAGCAATTCACTGAAACTGGTATCGGCGCATACGACGTCGGGATCTTTCACCATCACTTCGCGCACCTTGATTTCCTTCAGCAGGTTGACATCTTTTCCTTCGTAGAGCTTAATGCCTCTGCTGGACAGTTTGACGGTGTAAATAGAGTCCTTACTAATCCAGCTGGAAAGAAGAACAGCTATGACACACGAAAGCATTAAGGGCGGAATGGTCTGGTAGTCATTGGTCAATTCAAATATGATCAGGATCGCGGCAATGGGTGCGTGAGTTACCCCCGAAACCATGGCACCCATGCCCACTAGCGCATAAGCTCCCGGTGTGGCGGTTATTTCAGGAAAGAGGCTCTGACTGACCGAACCCACCATGGCCCCGAGTGTGGAGCCGATGACCAGAGACGGGGCAAAAATGCCGCCCGAGCCGCCTGAGCCCAGAGAAAGCGACGTGGCAATCATTTTGGAAAACAGAACGGTTAACATAAAGAGGGGAGCGGCTTTGGACCACAGAGCTTCATTGATGGTCTCATATCCAACACCAAAAACCTGAGGTATGAAGATGCCTATGACCCCGACTCCTAAACCACCCAACGCAGGACGAATCCACAGCGGAATGGTCATGCTGTCAAAGGTGGTGGATGTTTTTTTGAAGAGCGCGATAAAAGAGGTGGCAACTAAAGCGGAGAGCAAGCCCAGAACAGAGTAGGGTATTAATTCAAACGCATTTTTAAATTCAAAACCGGGTACTTCAAAAGCAGGGAAGTCACCTAGATAGTGCCTTGAAATAACCGTTGCGATAACGGACGCGATGACAATGGGAGACATACTGATGACACTCATGTCAACCAGAATGACTTCCATGGCAAAGAGGGCGCCCGCAATGGGGGCGTTGAACGTGGCCGCGATTCCCGCCGCTGCCCCGCACGCGACAAAGGTTCGCATGTGTTTTGAAGAGAGTTTGAAGACTTGACCGACAGCGGCACCAATAGCCGAACCAATGTGAACGATAGGACCTTCGCGGCCGGCTGAACCACCAGAGCCAATGGTGATGGCGGCTGCCACTGCTTTGGTAAAAAGAACGCGAAAGCGTATAATTCCGCCTTTAAGGGCGACACTTTCCATGACTTCCGGTATGCCTGAGCCCTTGACTTCAGGAGAGACTTTATAGACTATGAAACCGACAACCAATCCGCCAAAAGCCGGGATCAGGAGCCTTTGATACCAGGGAAGCGATAGCAGCCAACTGGAAGATAGTTCCATGCTCTGATAAAAGCTGAAATGCGAAATCTGAATGAGATAGCGAAACAGTATGGCCCCATAGGCGGCCATTACACCAATCAGGATAGCTGCTAAAACACGGTATGTGTGATGGCTTCGTTTGATATTTGCGACAAACTCGCGCATTTTGACTGCTTCTAAATCATGTAGAAACCCTCTGTCAAAAAGGGTTTCTGGTTTAGTAAATATTTTTTTCAGCAGTTTTGAGATGGTTTGTTTCATAAGTGCTTTTCCACTTCAGTCGCCTTAATTATAAAGGGCTGCGTTGCGCAAAAAAACACCCTATTTACGGTTCATCCTGTAATTTTTTTCTGAGTTGACTTAACAAGCTCTCCATCGAACTCAAAGGCGCTTTGGCTTCAATTAACTCAGTCAGTTCCCCTTGTGAAACCGCTTTTGCAATAGTGGCGAGTGCCTCGATGTGGGTATTGGAGTCAGACAGCCAGAATAGAATGAACTTGTCGACACCTTTCTGGTCGGGTGCATGGTAATCAATGGGGTTGATAGTAGAGATGATATAGATTCCGCATCGGTCTTCAACCAAATCTCTTGTTTGTGGGTGAGGGAACGCGTATCCATGGCCAATAGCGGTTGAGCTTAGTTCTTCCCTTTCCAGCAGCGATTGATAGTATCGTTCTGCTTTTTCAGTGTCTTCATTGGCTACAATTCTCGATAAGAACCTAAGCAGGTGTTTTTGATTGGTACATGGTACATCGTAGAAGACATTTTGTATGGGAATGTTCTCGTTCATGGAGCTCTCCTGTTGGAGATCCTTCTGTTCTTGTGACTGACCGCTCATTCTGCGGTCATAGGCTGTCATAATTTGCTGCTTTTTCAGAATGGTGATGGGCTTGCACTCCTCATCGATGACAAACAGTTGTTCCTTTCGCTTTTTCAGCATTTTCTGCATGGCACTCCACAGGGACTCTTTGTAGGTAACGTGATCGCCGTGATCCATGAGGTCAGATGCTATTGAATCAAATTGCCGATGATTCTTGGCATGCCTGATACTTTGTCGTGTAATGATTCCAATAAAGCGGCCGCTTTTTGAGATAACTCCGAATTCCCTTTGGTCGTGCAGGGCTCGTTCATCAAGTTTGGAAAGAGGGCTATCTGCGGATACAAGCTGCAGGCTATCGTACTTTTGGCTAGCTTCACCAACGGTCATTTTTCTCAAAATGGCGGCTCTGGTTTCCTCCAGCTGGGAAGGAGCCTCGAAGTGATTCCACAGTTGCTTTTTATACAGCGTGGATCCTCGTCCCAGGATATAGGCCAGGGAGGAAACCCACATGGTAGGTACGAGTAATTCATAATTGCCCGTCATCTCACTGACCATGAAGATAGTTGAAATGGGTGTGTTTGCCGCGGCACTGAAAAAGCCCGCCATGCCCACGATGACATAGGCCGATTGACTGACAGGTGTGAAGGCATTGACCATCAGGCCAACCAGACCGCCCATGAGTCCGCCAATGACAATTGATGGTCCGAAAACCCCGCCGCTGCCACCCGAACCAATGGTAAGTGATGTGGTGGCCATTTTTGCGAGAATAAAGACAATCAGCATGTGAAAACTGATTTCGTTCAAATGGGCCTTTTGCAGGACGCCATAGCTCTCCGAAAGGGATTCAGGAACGGCAATTCCAATGATGCCAACAGCCAGTCCACCCAGTGCCGGTTTCAGCCAGGGCGCGAGAGAGAGTTTTTCAAAGAATGATTCAGATTTATAAAAAGCGGAGACGAAAACACGTGACCCTAAACCGACAATGAGTGCTACCAGCGTGTAGGGAAGCAGTTCCCAGGAATGGGTGAAAGCCATATCGGGTGTCGCGAAAAGGGGGCCTGCCTGGAAAAATGAGGTGAAGACGGCGTAGGCGATGATTGGGGAAACCAGCGCGGGCATAATGACATCGCGGTCGAAATCCATTTCTCTGTAGAGCACTTCGGCGGCAAAGAGTCCTGCGGCCAGCGGGGCCCTGAAGGTCGCGCCGATACCTGCCGCCAGACCGGCAATAACCAGAATTCTCATGTCGCGGCTTGATAAATGGAACTTGCGGCCTACGAAGGAGGCAATACCGGCTGCAATTTGAGCGATGGGTCCTTCTTTCCCTGCGGATCCACCTGTTCCAATGGTGATGGCTGAAGCAATAGTTTTGATGATTGGGACAGCGGGGCGGATGTAGCCTCTTCTGAAGTGGTAGGATTCAATAACCCCGTCCGTACCGTGCCCTTTTGCTTCCGGCGCGAACCTGGTGACCAGAATACCGCTGATGAGTCCTCCCAGCGGAGGGATAATCAGCAACATGTACCAACGGTAATCGGATGGATCCGAATGAAAGAGCGAGACTTCTCCTGCGGGCCCTTCCAGTGATAAGCCGACAATTTGATGAAGAAAAACATATTTACATAAATCGACAGCTAATTGGAAAAAAATAGCTCCAAAAGCCGCCAGTAAGCCAATTAACACACTTATGAGTAAAACTTTACCCGACCCAAAACTAAATTGCCGGTAGCTTGAAACATAGTAGAGCCAAGTCTTTTTTACGAGTTTTTGAATCCCTTGCTGCATGTCTGATGTGTCCTTGAGGGTGACTCATTTCGTGTTTGAGATCTCCCAGGTGGCATCTTATAACATTACATTGCTTATTGAAACGCCGTTTTTCTGAGGGCTCTGTGTTCCGTTTGATTCAACTCTGGGCAATCGGGTTTTATTCAGGTGAAATGATCTGTCGGGCGGCTTTGAGACCATCGATTGCCGCACTGACAATTCCCCCCGCGTAACCTGCTCCTTCACCCACAGGGAAAAGGCCCGCAAGGGAGATGCTTTGAAGATTTTCTGATCGTTCCAGTCTTACAGGGGAGCTTGTCCTGCTTTCGATGCCGAACAAATTTCCCTCGCTGCTGGCATAGCCTTTAATTTTTTTTCCAAAGTGGGAGAGACCCGCTCGCAGGGGGTCTGTTATCCAGGGTGGAAGAACGCCTGTAAGAGGGTAGGGTTCCGCTTTGGGTCTGAAACGGGTTGGAGCTAGACTCTTGGGTTCTTTGCGGTTGATAAAGTCTGTAATACGCATGGCCGGCGAGGCATAGCTCATTTCGGTGGCTTTGAATGTGCGCTCTTCAAGCTCTCTTTGAAATTGGATGCCCATTAAGGGGTGGTCCTCATAGCCGTTTAAAAGCAGGTCGTTTTTAGTAACCTGAACGACGATACCCGAATTGGCAAAAGGGGTCGAACGATTGGCGTTGCTCATGCCGTTGATTGCCATCCTGCCTGGCTCGGTGGGAGTTGGCACCACAAAGCCGCCCGGACACATGCAGAATGAATAGACACCTCTTTTGCCAAGGTGTGGATCGGGTGCCTGGTATGCGAGCCGGTATTCAGCGGCTCCGAGTTCCGCAATACGGGCATAACGTCCGTATTGCGACTTGTTGATGAGTTCCTGGGGATGCTCCACCCGTACACCGAGGGAAAAGTCCTTAAAGCTCATGGCGACACCGATGCTGTGGAGGTGCTCAAGCGTTTCGCGGGCTGAATGACCGATTGCCAGGACAATGGATTCAGCTTCCATTTGCAGACCTGAAGAGGTGCGTACGCCGCACGCTCGTCCCTTGTGAACCAGAATCTCATCGATTCGGGTTTGAAAGTGAATGTTCACACCGATCTCTTGCAGGTAGTTTCTCATGTTCACGATGATGCGTACGAGTTTGTCTGTTCCCAAATGGGGGTGAGCATCGTACAGAATTCTTTCCGGCCCACCAAATTCGACCAGTTTTGTCATAACCCAGGAGAGAAAAGGGTGCTTGACTCTTGTGTAAAGCTTTCCGTCGGTGTAGGTGCCCGCTCCACCTTCCCCGAAGCACACATTACTTTCGGAATTCAAGATACCCCGTCCTCTGAGGAGGCCTATATCCTTCATACGGGTTTCAACGGGTTTGCCCCTTTCAATGACCGTTGTTTTCACACCGGCTTCACCGAGAGCCAGGGCTGCGAAAAGACCGGCAGGTCCTGTTCCAACTACAATGGCGCGTTTCTGGGTTTGTGGAGAGGCAATGGCCAAGGCGGCGGGCTTTTGCACCTCGTAGACAGAACCCTCGATTTGAGTGACCCCTTTTGGCAGGGGTTGCTCTAATTCGTTTTGCGTTGAGAATTCAATTTGAAAGAGCCACTTGGGGTGGATTCGGTGGCGTGCGTCGAGAGATTGCTTGGCAATTTGCGCTTGAAGCAGATCTTTTTGGGGAATTCCGGTTAGTGAAGAGAGGGTTTTGCGCCAGTCGGGGATGGGTTTTCCCACTTTGAGCGCGTAGGATTTGTAGACATACCAGAACTTCATGGCCTGGAGCCTCTTACGAAAAACTTCACAACAGACTTTCTGTTTACAAAGAGTACGAGCAAGAGCGAGCTCCCGATGATTACTTTGACCAAAAGACGATGATCCCCGATGGATGCCACCAACATATCGCCGAAATAGACATAGACCAAGAGCGCGGCGAAAGTTCCCGCAAAGGAGATTAAAAGAGTCGTTATGCGGCGATATGAGAGAAGATAGCCAATAACGGCACCCATCACGGGCCCTGTCATGGCAAACGGAAACATAACAAAAAAGAACAGCCCGAGTAATCCGTACTTTTTCACCTTCCCCGCGTTGTCATGAGCTACTTTTTCGGCTCTGGCAGCGGCATTCTTAAATAATCGAATTTCAACGTGGTCTCTCATGACCAGGATAATGATGGGATAAAACAGAAGGACGACGATCACTTCAATCAGGAAATTAAACATCAGGGTTGTTACCGGACTGACTTCCCGTGCCAGACAGAGAACCACACTGGGTCCTCTCCCGCCTACGAAGTGAAGGCCAAAGGCGGTTAAGAGGGTGTTACCCATGGGAGCTTCAACAAAGTAGATGGCAATAATGCCGATTAGTGTCAGGACACCGAGAAGAGTACCCAGTTGAATCAATCTCCATTCGGTTGTCTTGTAAATATATTTTGGCAGCACTTTTGAATCCACTTAACCCGAGTAATGCGATTGTTCAAGGTAAATTAATACAACCGATCAATGCGTCATTGTTTTTAAAGTTTACTTTGGCTATTTATGATATTCCTTAAAAAAGCCCAAAATTGCTACGATCTTACGCCAATTTGCCCTAAATAGGCACTGTTTTTGTCGAATTGGTGAAAAATATCCTTCATTTTGGATTATTTTAGCCTGCATTTTAGGGCGTCAAGGCAGAATTAACCATATCGCACTTGTTTAACCGCGCTTTTCGGGTTCAAGGCGGGGCTCGTTCAAATTCACCAGAAGATCCAAAAGCTCATCGCGATTGAGCTGGGTTTGTGTTTGTTGGCCATCGGTATCCCAGATGGATGAGGCCAACTCCAGTTTCTTGCCCTGCATGTGGAGAATGGCCTCTTCCAGCGTGTTTTCCGTGAGAAGTTTGTAGGAAAAAACACAACGGGTTTGTCCTATGCGATGGACCCGATCTGTTGCCTGCTTTTCAACCATTGGGTTCCACCAGGGATCGAGATGGTAGACATAAGAGGCCCGGGTGAGATTCAAACCAACACCTCCGGCTTTCAAGCTGATGAGAAAGACAGGAGCTTCTCCCTGCTGAAATCTGTCAATGAGTTTCTGTCTTTGAGGTGTTTTCCCGTCCAGATAGAGGTAGGGTATGTCTGCGTCTTCCAGGTTGAATTTAAATAGATTCAAAAGCTTGGTGAACTGAGAAAAAACCAGCGCAGCTTGGCCGTCTTGCTGGTTCTTCTTCAAGGCATCCAGCAGGAATTCAAATTTTGTCGATTCTGCCGTTAAAAACTCATCTGAAACCAGACCCGGATGACAACAGATTTGCCGGAGCCTGAGCAGGGTTGTCAAAATAGAGGGCACGGTTGGTTTCTGTTCTGGAAGGTTTTTTTTAGCTTGGTCAAGAAAACTCTTGTAAATGTCATTTTGTTTTGAAGAAAGGGGCAGCTTGATGGTTATTTCCTGTTTGGGAGGCAATTCTTTTAAAACGGTTTCTTTTGTTCGGCGCAACAGGAAAGGGCGTATTTTTTGTTTCAGTGCCAGAATGAAGGGCGCGTTTTTAGGGAAGTAGCCGCGATACAACTCTCTATCGCCTAAAAAGTCTGGGGCGATGAAATGAAAAATGGACCAGAGTTCATCCAGATTGTTTTCAATGGGGGTGCCTGTCAGAGCCAATCTCGATTCTGCCCATAGTTCAAACACAGCTTGCGCGGTTTTTGATTTCGGGTTTTTAATCAATTGAGCTTCATCGATGACGACCGAATCAAAGTGAATGTCGTAAAACAGGTCTTCGTCGCGCAACAAGGTTCCATAGGTCGTGATAACCAAATCGGCTTTTTGCAGAGCTTCAGGTGTTGTGGAGCGTTTGGAGCCGTGATGAATGACGACTTTGCGTTCGGGTGAAAAAGTTTCACACTCCGATTGCCAATTGAAAAGAAGGGTTCTTGGGACAATGACGAGCTGTGGCAGTTCACCTTTGGTGATTGCCAGAAAAGAGAGTGTTTGGATGGTCTTTCCAAGGCCCATGTCATCTGCCAGTAAACCGGAGAGCCCGATTTCCTTTAATTGGAGCATCCACTCAACACCCTCTGTTTGATAGTGCCTCAAGATGCATTTCCATTTCTCCGGAATGACGAAAGCCGGTTTTATTTCTCGTTGAGATCGAATGTTTCTGAGTAAGAAAAGTCGTTGCTTTTCTTCAGGAAAAGCTCTTTTAAGAGAGGATATTAAATCGTGATTGACCAGCAGCTCCCGTGTGTCAAAGGAAAGGATTTGGCCATTGGCCAGCTGGACGCCTTGACGTGATGCCATGAGATGATCCATTAAGCTTTGATGCTTAAAAATCTGGCCATCAATATCATAAGACGGTTCACTTTCTGATTCTATATTCCAACGAACACGACAGACCTTTTTTTCCGTTCCGAACCAGTTGTCAGCCCTTGATCGAAGTAGGTTCCAATCGGATGGAAAGCTCTTTGATAAGAGGAAGTCATCCACCATCTGCGACCTAATGAGGAACTGGGGCTGCTTAGGCGGTACTCCTATTTGCTGCAGACCTCTTCTCAACTGATTCAGTTTGTTCTCTGAAAGTGAAAGATAGGTGTTCTTTTTAAGAATTTGCCGTTTTTTCCGGGTACTTTCAAGGGGAATGAAGGTTTGATTCAAGGTAATTCCCATTTGCCCTTTCAAATGGTGTCCTGAAGGGGCAAGTTTCAAGCTGAAAGAATGAGCATCGTTGATGAAATGGGGTTGGGGGCTTTTCCAGTTGATTTGGTGTTTTTCAGTAAGAATAAAGTGAAGGTTTTCTGCTAGAGCCTGTCCGCTCATGGAACCGTGGGTCTCCAGGATAAAGGGCTGTAAATGCCCAAAATAGGAAAACATGGTAATGGTGTTTCCCCTGATTCTGAAGCCAGGTCTTCCGGGAAAGAAGATGTCTCCTTGATGGGGTATGTTCCCGACCCATTTCCAGTTCAGTTTTTTCTCTGTCAGTTCAACTTCAAGAGAAGGAGGATGGGCTATGAGATCGTCCCAATCATAGTGAGATGAACTGTTCTGGTTGAGTTTCAGGCCTTTATCGCGACCTTTCCAGAGTTCAAACAGTACTGTTGCCATATCTTGTTTTTCAACATGGATTTGAGCTCGATTTTCACGGGTATCATGCTCGCGTAAGGCTTCTGCGGCTGATGGTGTGAGGTTCGTCAAGCAATTTGAGGCATTCAGAAAAGATCGGATATCGGGAACAAACCGGTTTTGGTCAGTGTGAAGAATTTTGAAAACAGCCAGTGAGGGTTGAATTGTCATAATAAGCTTAAAGTGCGAGGCAGGATCGGAGTTTAGCTGTTTCTTTTGAGGTTTTCTGACATGATACTCTGGTTGTTCCCCAATTTGATGGAGTGCCAGAATAATAGAGTGAACGCACCACTTCCCGCGACCGTGAAGCAGGCATTCGGGCAGATATCGCTGTCCCCGCTTGGTTATTTTGGAATAGCTGTTTTTTTCACCACTGTTGGCGGCAGGTCGAATTCCGGCTTCAATCCGGCCTCTCTTATCGAACTTGTAGGTGTGAACGGAAAGGGAATCCATTGCTTTTTTTGCTTTTTGTACGGCAGTGTCGCCAGCCATTTCAGTTAGCTGTTTCTTGTCGATAAATTGATCCATTTGAGGTTCCTAAAACCATGACCATCTTCAACACCTTGGCAGATCCCGCTGGAACTTGAAGTGCCTGACAGGAGTTAAAAGAGTGTCGAGGTGAGAAATTGGAGGGCGTTGGCAGAGTGCTGCGTGTCGGCCGGCAGCATGTTGGGGATGCGATCCGTGAGGACGTTTTCGCTGATGAGCAGGTTCTGTATGACTTCCAACCGCAACGCTTCCATGGGTAGTTTGTATTTTTTTGAGTAACTCAATGCCATGTTGAGGTAAGTGGGGATTTCGTTGAACTCTTTATCAGCAACGGTTTTTAAAAGCATGAATCGCGGAGTTTGGTGTTTGCTCCAGAAGGGAACATTGTTGGCTGTATAGTTTAAAACGGATTGAATCATTGAGTTGGTCAATTTCAGAGGGTTCAATAGCGAGCAGAAGAGAGGCATCCAGACTGCGGGTAGGAGGCGACAGTTCTTGATGGTATTTAAAATGTATTGTTCTTCATAAACTTGTGGATCACTCGTTAGAATCTGGGATACGAGATGGAGAACAGGCGCGTAGACCTGATCCTCCGTTTTTTGAAAGTCGGACAGCAGTTTTTTTACCATTTTGAATTGATGAAAATTGAGAAAGAATAAAACCTCTTCAAGGAACATAAACTGTTCGTGGTTCCCCTCAGGTTGATTGATCTTGCGAAGGTTTTCCAGGTTTTGCAGACCTTGCTGGTATTGAAAGAGAGATTGATGGCAGAAGTTTGCTATCTGATAAAGCTGCATTTTTGTTTTAGGTAAAAGGTCAGCAGGAGGATAATGCTTTAAGTAATCCAGAGCCTTTTGGGGCTTTCGTTCCAGAATTTGCATTTTGGCAATTACCAAGAGGTTTTTAGCATACAAGTCGTGAGATGGGTCGAACCGTTGTTTCTGCCATTCTAATACCTTTTTGGCTCTGGAAATTTGATTGGATGCGAGAAGCAGAGTGATGAGTTGAAGTGAGAGATTGATATCAATACTTTGTAGATCCTGCGTACGAAAAATGACATCCAGAGTGTTGAATGCTCTGGTGTAGTTCCCGAGATCAAATTCAATAATGGCTAACAGTGTCTGGGTACTGGCATTCCTGTCTATTCTCGCTGCTTTTTTGACGAATTCCAGTGCTAAAATCGGGTCCTCGTGGCGGTACGCAGAGGCGATGTAAAACCAGAAATCGTGCTTTTTCTGAAAGTGTGGAAGATCCAGGAATGGTGTTAAGATGTCTCTCAGAGATTCATACTGTGCACTTTGAAAACAGTATCTGGCATAACGCATGGCGAAGAGAGCGGCTTTTTGGTGATGCTCACTGGATAAATAGAGATTTGAAATAATCCGCCAGAGAGGAGGAGAATGATCTATATAGGGTTGAGACAGCTTTTCTATTGTTTCTGCGAGTAAGTTGGTGCGAGTGGCTTTTTCACGATCATCGATCGAATTTAACAGGAAATCCCGGACCGCTTTTTTCTTCCAGATCAACCCTTGAGTTGAGCTCCTTTGAAAATCCAGCAAGTCGTATTCCTTGGCTTTTGTCAGCGTATCGCTCAGGGTTTCGAGATTGACATGAGTTAAATGTTTTAAAACATTGATGTCCACACCCTCAGGATTCAGAGCGAGCCATTCGAGGTGTTTTACCTGTTCTTCAGAAAAGTTGGATAACACACTGGGAATGGTGTTGGATGTCCTTACGGCTTTAGCGACAACATCACTTTCCGAGGAAAGAGTGAGCACCTGTTTTTTGGCAGTGAGAGTGCCCATTTTTTTTCGCCTTTCGATGCCCCTCAGAAACGTCTGTAAGTGAAAGTTGGATTCTGAAGCCAGTTTTTTGGTAATTCTGAGAGGGACTCGAGCCTGATTGAATTGAGATGAGAGAAATTCAGAGAGTGTCACCATGTCAGGGAAGGGCACCTCTTTGGGCTTATTGAGGTGGGTCAACCTTGAAACGTTGACTTCACTGCTAAAAAGGATGAATGTAGGTGATTGACATTCCCGACTAACGTAGAACATAAAATGATTGAGAAATCGAGTTAACTCTGTTGACGGCAATTCTGTGCATGAGAGCAGAATAAGGACTCTCCGTGAGGAGTGTTCTATGACATTGAGAAAGGCGGTTAAAATACTGGAACTTTGAATTTGATACTTAATCGATTGTACTTTCCACTCAAGTTGGGGCAAGGCTGTTTTCAGAATGTGCAGCCATTTGGTCATGTTCCGATCAGAGGCAGAGGGGACGGGTAATTGTTGAAGGATGATTTCCATTAAATCGTTTGGTGTCATGGACGGTTGGATATCGATTTTCAGAACAAGATCCGTGTCAAGGTGGTTTGGAAGGTTTTCGAGAATGGTATCTTTCCCGGTGCCAGGCGCTCCGTACAAGTAAAGAACTTTATTTTCTAGTAGTTCAGGGACGCATTCCTCAAGGAAAAGGGTGTGGAGAAATTGCGATTTGGTACAGACATCCAGGTCCAAAATCTGCATAGGCTTTCCAACTATGGGCATTTGTCTCTCCATAATGGATTTGATTTCTAAAAACACATCGCGGCAGCTGGCATGTCTTTTGTGCGGTTCGATGTGGAGAATTTTGATAAAGAAATCATCGAGTTCTGGTGGAAGATCTGCGATGGTTGACGGTGCTTTGGGTGTGGTGACGAGTCTTTGATAGACCGTTTCCGCCAGTGTGTGTCCTCTGAAGGGCTTGGTTCCCGTTAGCAGATCGTAAACCATGACTCCTAAAGAAAAGATATCGGCAGCGGGGGATACTTCATCGCCGCTCAGGCATTCCGGCGCAACATAATAAGCGCTTCCCATAAACGAGTTCCGGTTGGTAAACATGGTAAGATCCTGGACTTTCATAATGCCAAAATCTATGAGTTTAAGTGTTTTGTTTTGAGTGATAAGGATGTTCTGCGGCTTCAGGTCTCTGTGGATTATTTGATGGTTGTGTATGAAGTCAAGAACATCGCAAAGCTGTTCGAAAATGGAAAAAAAAAGTGGGAGCTCATCCGGCATCCTCTTTTGTTTCCAGTAGGAGTGCCAGGTATCACCTTCAACCCATTCCATGACGTAAGCCGGATAACCTTTCCACTTGGGGAAATATTCGACGACTTCAACCAGGTTTGGATGAGGGTAGGCTCTGAGAAACTCGTACTCCATATAGAATCGCTTTTCTGCTGCGGGGTCATCTTCATCCGGCAACATGGTTTTTAAGACGAATGTTTTGTTGGAAGTATTGGTTCTGAGTGTCAAGTCCTTAGGCTTGATGCGATATATGACAGAGCATCCACCCCTGACGTATTCGTCGATCACTTCATAGGGGAATGGATCATTTGTCATGATCTGTCTTCTTCTTTTTCAGCTTTTCAGGGCACATGGGGTTGAGGCATTCAGCGTAAATATTATGGACATGACTGACGGCTTTAAACCCTTTGGCTTGAAGAATTTTGTCCTGGATTTTTTCCAAGCCTTCATCGTAGAACTCCATTATTTTAAAGCAGTCGGTGCAGATGATGTGGTCATGATGTCCTTCGGCTAAGGATGCCTCATATCGCGCTTCATAGCCATCGAGAGCCAGTTTCGTTACTAAATCAGCTTCAACCAGAATTTCCAGGGTTCGGTAGACGGTTGCTCTGGACACTTTGGAGTACTGTTGTTCCACAGCCAGGCATAAATCCATTGCAGTCAGGTGTTTATTTGTCGCGTAAATGGTTCGAAGGATGAGTAATCTCTCTTCTGTCACCTTTTTGCCCGTCTGACGAAGGTATTCAATAAATCGCTCTTCTATTGTTTTGTCCGCTTTTTGATTCAAAGTTACCACACTCCAACATGATAGGGACATTATAAGGACTTGACACGAATATTTCACGTTCTATCTGTGGTGATACCCGTTCTTCCATACTAAATTGAAGCAGGCCGATCCGGCGCGTGTGATTTTGCATGAGTGATCCAGCCGGGCTTGGACAGCTAGGCATGATTTCGCAAGCGATGATGCTTCAATGGCCTAGGCGAGCTATGGGGTGGATATCTTTTCGGGTTCAATGAGTGGGTTGCGGAAAATGCATTTTATTGGGCATTTTCTTTAAAGTTTTTCTGATATACTCCGATGGTCAATAAATAGAGAAACGGAAGGTGGATATGGGGCAATTTGATGCAGAAGATCTCGAGCTGATAGAAGGGTTTCGCGAGGAGAGCGAAGATCATCTTGAAGTCATCGAAGATCAGTTGTTGAAACTGGAAAGAGAAGAATTCGATAAGGAAAGTATAAACCTGATCTTCAGGTCCATTCATACCATTAAGGGTGGAAGCGGGTTTCTGGGGTTTAACGCAGTTAAGGAGCTCTCTCATCGAATGGAGAGTTTACTTGATTGCTTGAGAAACTCAAAAGTTGATTTCAATGAAGATGTTACAGATGTTTTGCTGCGTGGAACCGACTTACTCAAAGCCATGTTTGAAGACCTTGAAAATCAGGACTGTGTCGATACTACTGAAACTATGTTGATCCTGGATTCCATTCTTGCTGGAGAGACACCCTCCTCCTGTAACCGGGAGAGTAAGGGACAAAACGCCTGTGAGCAGGCTCTTTTGACTGTGGACGATCTTGTGCTCGATGACGTTCTCAAGCTCAAGGAAAGAGGATTCAACTTCATAAGGGTCACTATTTTAAAAAGTGATCACGAAGAAAAGGTCAAAACACAGGGGTTTGATCTGTTTTCGGACTATTTCAATTCTTTTGGAAAGTTGATCGCACACGATGGATTGGATGGGGAAAAACAGCGTTCTGAAATTGTCTTTGGTTCTGTTCTGGAAGGGGAGTTCGCATCGGCTGCGCTATGTGTTGCTGAAAAGGATTTCAAACACCTCTCAGAATCTGATTTGAAGCAGCTGTTCGCGCAACAGGATGAGGGCTCCGTTCAAGGAAAAGTGAAAACGGCAAAAACGGCTGTTTTGAAAGACAAAAAAAAGGCCAAGACACAAACAACGAGAACCAATAAAACACTGAAAGTTTCAACCCAGCTGCTTGGGAACCTGATGTCTCTCGCTGGAGAACTTATTCTCTGCAGGAATCAGCTTGTTCAAGAAGGGAATATATCTGATATGCCTGTCCTGCATACACTTAACCAAAGGTTAAGCGAACTGCAAGAGACTGTTATGAAGACGCGTTTACAGCCTGTGGGCGCTGTGTTCAATAAAGTGCCCAGAATGGTCAGGGATCTTTCGAGATCTCTGGATAAACATGTGGAAGTCGATTTGTCCGGTGTTGATGTGGAACTTGATCGCACCATTATCGATGCCATAAGTGATCCCTTAACGCACTTGGTCAGAAACAGTATTGACCATGGCTTTGAGGAGCGAGCCGAACGCGTTCGTTTAGGGAAAAGTGAAACCTGCAACCTGAGTTTGCGTGCGTTTCACGAAAGCGGCATGGTCAACCTGGAAATAAAAGATGATGGAAGAGGTATCGATGCCGACAAACTGAAAATGAAAGCCCTGGAAAAAGGGCTTATTTCCGGTTCGGAAGCTGCGTCAATGGGTTATAGAGAAGCGCTCAGTCTCATCTTTCGACCTGGTTTTTCCATGGCCAAAAAAGTGACAGAAATATCAGGGCGCGGTGTCGGAATGGATGTGGTCAAGACCAGTTTTGAAAAACTGGGCGGTACCGTGGATCTTTATTCTGAACTGGGTGTCGGAACAACGGTTTTAGTCAAGCTGCCTACAACGCTTGCAATTGTGTCCGCAGTCATTGCTCAAGTTGAGGACTACAGCTTTGCGATATCCCAAAGTAACATAGAGGAAATAGTTCGGCTCAAAGAGTATGAGCTTCCTCAAAAACTGGAAAAACATGGGAGTTTTGAAGTTTACAGGTTAAGGGGACAATTGCTTCCGGTTGTGAGACTTGCGGATATTTTCAAAATTGAAAGAACCTTTGTGGATAAAAAAGGCTGCGTCCGGTCTGATCGCCGTCAAAATTTGTCTGATCGTCGAGGGGAGAGTGTTCCGTCAAAAGAAATCAGAGAGCTGCGTAGAGGAGCAGAACGGAGAAAGCGGGGCAGAACCTTTTATATTGTCGTTGTCAGAGTTGGCTCCAACCGCTTTGGCGTGCTGATCAACAAAATTCAGAATACCGAGGAAATCGTCATTAAGCCGTTGAGCTCCTTTATTAAAAACATCGATTGTTTTCATGGGAGTACCATTCGGGGAGATGGTAAAGTCATCATGGTGCTTGATTGCAATGGACTGGCTAAAACCGCCAACTTAACCTTCGCCAAACTCGATGACTTAGTAAAGAACAGCGACAGTGCAGATGATAGACACAATGCGGAAAAGCAGTCTTTTCTGATTTTCAACAATCACTTTGAGGAGTGTTTTGCCTTGCCGCTATCTTTTATTACGCGGATAGAAAAAGTTTATGAGAAGGATATCGTTCAGCTGGGGGATAGAGAGTTAATTCAACTGGATGGTAAGAATGTCCCGCTTTTCAGACTGGAGAGCAAGCTCAAAGTCAAAGCGACAAGTAAAAACAAGGACGGTTCTATCTTTCTCATTCTTCCCAATATGATGAAATCAACCTATGCTTTAGTATGCAGCAGGGTGTTGGATGTCGTATCGACTGAAGTAAAACTCGAAACGGAAGTGATGCCAGCAGAGGGTGTCATTGGAACTTCGATTATCAATGGTCGAACAACCGTCATTCTGGATATTCATGGTCTGTTGGAAGAAAAACAATCTGAAGATAAGTTCAATCGAATGAACTACAGTATTTTGCTGGTGGAGGACACACCATTTTTCATGAACATGATCAAACTTTATCTTTTACAGGCCGGCTTCAAAGTGGATGAAGCGGTGAATGGACTCAAGGCATGGGAGAGACTGGAACAAAAAGAATACGATTTGGTGTTAAGCGACATCGAGATGCCTGAAATGGATGGCTATGAATTGGTTCACAAAATCAAAACAGACCCAAGGTTCCAGCACTTGCCCGTGATGGCCATCACGGCTCTCGATAATCCCAACGCCAAAGCAAAGGGCCAAAAAGCGGGTTTTGATGCCTATCAAGTCAAGCTGGATAAAGCCAAACTGATTCAATCAATTTACAAATTGATTCATATTTCTAAAGGAATTGGGTAGGTAATGATGGAACAGCAGATTATGACCTTCTATCTCGGCGATGAGCTGTATGGTATCGATATATTGACGGTAAAGGAGGTCAATGACACTTACGATCTAACCCAGGTCCCTCTTTCAAGTGACTACATACTTGGCCTGATCAATTTAAGGGGCCAAATTGTGACACTTTTGGACCTGAGAACCATGTTGGGTTACGATCCGCCTGAAATCGGCACCGGCAGGTTAGTCATTTTAAAGACAACACAAGAATTGTCACAGGCTGCTTTGGCCCAGAAAACGGTAACTCATCAGGATCACGTGGGTTTGTTGGTGGATTCCATTGGAAATGTTGTGACGTGTCAGTTGGAAGATATACAATCGGTTCCCGCTAATGCGAATGCCAAGCTAGCAGAAAACATGCTGGGGGTCATTTCTCAAGGCGATACAATTATTGGAATCATCAATCTGCAACAATTACTTGAAAAGTGTTAGCCGGAGTTCTTGTGAGTTTAAAGACTCTTATCGTAGAGGATTCGGCGATTTATCGAACCATCATCGCACGCAGCCTTCGGGCTGTTGAGGGAGCAGAGGTTATTGGCAAGGCTTCCAATGGGAAGCAGGCCTTGTTTTTTCTGAAACACCACGACGTAGATTTGATCACTCTTGATGTTCAAATGCCGGAAATGGACGGACTTGAAACACTTGTCGAATTGAAGAGACGGGGTTTTGAAAAACCCATAGTTATGCTCAGTGGACTGTCTGATCAATCCCGGGAGTTGACCATTAAATGCCTTCAGCTAGGTGCTCTGGATTTTATTTTAAAACCAGAATCGTCTGATTCAAGGGAAAACCAAAAAGAACTGCAACTCAAGCTTCAGAAAATAGTTGGCGATATATCGATTCTTTCAGCGCGGCGAGAGAAAAGAAAAAAGAAGCCGAACTGGTTGGAGAGAAGAGTGTGTTCAGTGAAGGGTCACTCCCTTTTACCGCCACCAAGAGAGCCTAAGCCTTCTCTTCTCAAGACGCCTTCTCTGGTCATGATCGGCATCTCCACTGGGGGTCCAAAGGCGCTAAATGAAGTTATCAGTCAGCTTAAGGAAAATCTCAAACTTCCTGTCCTGATTGTCCAGCACATGCCGCCGCACTTTACTAAGTCTCTTGCCAGTAACCTCAATGAGAGATGTGCCCTGGAAGTCAAAGAGGCAGAAGCTGGTGAAGAGGTTTGTCCGGGCGTAATTTATATCGCTCCTGGCGGACTGCACATGGAGTTGAACAAGACGAATAAGCTCAGCCTGATCCTCCACAAGAAACAACCGGTTAATTCCTGTCGTCCTTCTGTCGACACCTTGTTTTTCAGTGCGTCGGGTCTTTTTAATCCTGGAGAATTAGTGGTTTTGGTGATGACTGGTATGGGGCGTGATGGTGCCGCCGGATGTTCACGGTTGATTCAGGAGGGAGCATTCGTGGGTATTCAATCTGAAGAAAGCAGTACCATTTTTGGAATGCCGAGGAGTGTGGCTGAAGAGGGCAATTACCACGAAATATTCAATTTGAGTGAGATTGCTGAATTTTTAAACTCTCTTTGAGCCAAAACACTTCATTCTGCATGAGGGCTTTCATTGGCGTCGAGGTGATGGAGGTCTAGCTTTTTCAAAGATCGTGTTTACCCCAGCTTTCCGATCTCCGCCGGCTGCCAAGGGTTTTGTGAGGGTACAGGGTTGGCTTTGGCATAGATATGCTGTTTGTGGGTTCAACCCGTCGGGTGAGTATCCGGTAATTTGTTATTTCAAGTCAGAGAGTGTAGGTTTTCAAATTGCCATGATGAATGAAAGAAACCATGACTCGATGGTTGAAGTCCTCCCAGTGAAGCGTTATAAGCGTAGTATATCTTTGGCTGGTAAAGGGGAAGCCAAGGTAATTCCTCTTCAAAAATCTTTTCAATTCGCAAGATGAGATTTTTTCGCCGGCAAACAGCCGAATTCTGAAGTGCCGTCAGGAGATGGTTCATTTCTGAAGAAACGTATCCCACTTGATTGGCACCGTGACTGATCGAACCTTGATGAAGGTAATCCGCCAGTCCCTCCAAAGAGGCATTCAGTTTGATATAGTCAACCCAGGCATCTACCTTGGAATGGCTTATAAACTCACCTAACTGATGATAGTCTCGCCATGAAATTTGAACTTGAATTCCAAGACTTCTCCATTTGTGAACGATGGCTCTGAAAATGCGGCTCAGGATACAGTCCTTGACAAGAAGAATTCGGATGGTGAAAGGTTCTCCGTTCTGGTACCAATTGCCATTCTGATCTCGGTAGGCTCCAACTTCCTCAAGAGCTTTAAAGACTTCAGTTGATCCCATTTTCTTTATTTTTGACTGTCCTTCAGTGGACTGAGTTCGAATAATTTTAAATCGGGAGACAACAAACTGGTTATCGAGATACAGGGTGTTCCAGTTTTCAAGAGGCAGGCATAAGTACAAGGCGCGTCTGAGGTTTAATGGAAGGCTTCCGGGTCGGTTGAGTTTAAAACACAGTCTGAAAATTTTGTTTTCAACGACCTGATCACGGATGACGCCGTATTTTACTTGATTGGCGGGAACCAGGTTCTTCCATTCGGTGTAGTTGAGCTGAGTTAAGTGAAATGATCCGTTTTTGAGATGAGACAATGCGTTATTGGGCTTGAAAAAGAACTGCATATTCGAAATTGTTGCCTTGCTGTTCTTGTCTTTGCACAGTCCCCAACCTTTTGATGTCATGTTTTGTATTTTATAGGGACCACTCCCCACTGTCGCTACTTTAGCGCTGGGTGCCTTCTCGGGTATTTGATGACTGTAGAGGTAGGATGGGATGATGGGAAGTTTCGCCCAAAAGAACATATTGGGCGGTGGTCCGGTGTAATAAACTATTTCAATAAGCCCGTGTTCATTGATGAAATAGCTTTTGATTCGCTTAAAGGGTGGTGTGAGCTCAACGTGATAGTGTTTCTGTTTTTTCAGTACATCCAACGAGAAAAGAACATCGTCACTGCGAATGAGAGCACCATTATGGTAGAAGTTATTCTTTTTAAGCTCAAAAGTGAGCGTGCGAGTTTTTGATTCCCAGTGCCAGCTCTTAGCCATGTTTGGAATGAAGTTACCCAGATGGTCGATACTCATGAGTGTTGAAAAAACGGCATTCTTCAAGTTAAAGGGGTCGTTGTGTTGATTCCAGAGAGGGAACTGGAAATCGGACCATTGATTGACTGTTAGATTGAACATGGAGTCTATCTTCGGAAATCTAACTTGATCAGCCATTCTCATGTTAATGTTGCGAATGCGTTTCTGTAGATTCTGGGCTTCACCTACCCTTTGTCTTTGATACTCCAAGAGCATGAGTTTCTGAGCGATGATAAGTTGGATGCGGTCTACTTGAAGCTCTTGTGTTTTCGATCTAGCCAGGTCAATGTTTTCCAAAAGCTTAAGGGCCATTAGGTAGTCTGAGTGGGCTTCCTGGAGCCGGTAAAGACAAAGTTCACATTCTGCTTTCCAGAAGTAGTACTCAACATGGAGAAATGTGGATTTTGAATCGGACCTGGCGATGGCATTGCCAAAGTACTGTTGACCTTCTTCATACATGCCCCTGTTGAAGAAAAAGACGGCAATACCCGCGCTGTATTGATTTATTTTTTTTACGTCTTCAGCCAGATTGGCATGATAGAGAAACTCCAGAAAGTGACGTGAATGCTTGAAACCATAGTAGTTTTCCAGCAGTTTGAGTGCTTTTGCATGGTATTCTTTTTTCTGCTTTGGCTGCAGATCTAAGAGAATGCGTTCGCGAATCTTGTGGTCCGGAAATGAAAGCATGGGGCCTTCGTAGTTGAGTAATTGATTTAAAACCAGAGTACTCATGGTCTGCTCGAGCGTAATACCATCGGGAAGTTCAAAGCTCTCAAAAATTTCCACTCGTGTCTGATCGCCCAGTACAGAGAGTGTGCGTATAAGATCCAGTGACCATTCATTCAGTTCATCGAGTTGCTTCTGGACAAGATCCGTACCGATACGGGATCCTTTTGACGCCGGAGCCAGTTTGGCTTTCATTCTGCTGGACATGGTCCATTTGTTGTCTTTCCGGATCAGCCATTGATTGGATATGAGGATGGAAAGAAAATGAGCAATTGAAAATGGAAGACCGTTACTGTAAATTTTAATTTCTTCGTTCAGGGCATCACTGAGAGCTGTGTTGGCCAGTAAGAATCGGGCCATTTTCTCGGTTTCTTCCCCGGTGAGAGGGGATAGGAGTATATCCGTGGGGTCAGTGAGAAGTTCAAGAAATGAAATTCCCTCTTCCAGGATCAATCCCTGTTCCAACTCGTCTGAGTAGGAGAAAACCCAACTAATGAAAACCGGATTTGTCTGCTCCTGTTCTTCCTGGAAAGAGGAAGCCAGTTCTTTTAGAAAGTCCTTGGAAATGAAGTGCAGGTCATCGACAATGAAAATAAAGGAACCGTAGATCTGATGGGCGGCTAATTGTTTATTGAACGTGTGGATTGTCCATGTTTCATTTTCTGGCTGATCCATAGGGAGCAGCGGCTTTTCAGGATAAAAGCTGGTTAAGATCTGATTTAAAAGTTGTTTGAAAAAAGGAGCGTTTTGGTCATATTGATTGTGATCGACTTGTACGACATTTTTTTCTTTCAGTTGGCCTTCAGCTGCCGCAAAAGAGAGAATCCTCGACTTCCCGGTACCGGAAGTGCCGTGGATGATCAAGGGTTTTCCAATCGGCTGTTCATACCATTTTTTGATATCACCAATGGCATCTGCTCGGCCCAGTAAGGGTGCACTTCTAATGGCCAGTATGGGTGAGATGAGATCGGAGACTGGAGTGTGCATCCTGGTGAGGATGTGCCCTGTATTGTAATAGGTTTCAATCCATTTAATGGCTTCAGCAGCGGTACGATAGCGATCTTCAGCGTTTTTCATGGTGAGCTTGTTGATTAAGTCGACAAACCACTCAAAATTGGCCAGACCTTCCTTGGACAGAAGCGGGCTTTCATTCTTGGCTTTGGCCTTGAACATTTCTAAAAAAGAATAGACTTCGAACATTCTCGTTCCTGAAAGAATGCGGTAGAGAATAACGCCAAGAGAGTAGAGATCGATTCGGTGGTCGTAGACATTGCCGCTCAGAACCTCTGGAGCCATGTACTCGAATGTTCCAATAATTTCCTGTCTTTGGGTGAGCTGCATCTCACTTTCCTGGTGACGTGCGACTCCAAGGTCCAATAATTTTAGCTGACCGTTGTTTTCAATCATGATGTTTGCGGGTTTCAGGTCTCTGTGAATAATGTGATTGGTGTGCAGAAAGTGCAGGGCCTCAAGTGATTGAAATGCCACTTCTATTAAGCTGTGAATTTCCTCGGGCTTGATGACATGGCCTTTTTTCTTGATATGGAACTTCTCATTGAGTGTTATGCCCTGTATGTGTTCCATGGTAAAAAAAGTGACTTTACCCGAATGGAATTCATGAACTTTGACGATACAGGGGTGGTCCAATGAATTGAGCAGATCGTATTCCAGCCTGAAGCGCTTGAGGAGGGTTTTGTCAATTTGGTTTTCTTTGAGTACTTTGACCGCTTGTGTCGCATTCCCAGACAGATCTTCTGCCATGTATATCTGACCGATTCCGCCTTCTCCCAGGTTCCCCTTAATTGCGAACGGCGCTATTTTTTCATTGATCGATCTGACGAGATTGTTGGAATTGGAATCATAGATTGAATTTGGCAAACTTTTCTCCCATGTGAATTGAGCAAGATTCAAGCACTGGTTTTTATCATAAGCGATGAAAATACAGGGTATTCATTCAGTCTTGCTATAATGGTTTTCGCGGGTTCATTAAAGCACGATTGAATCTAAAGATCCAGTGGAAGGTGACATTTTTTTCGCGATGGGAAACGACCTTTTTTGAAATGCAATTAAACCTCCAATCACAAGCAAAACGGGTTGACATCAGAGCGGCATGCATGACTTGCAGGAACTCATACTGTTTTATGTATTGTCAACGCATTTCCTGTGATGCGTAGAGCTTGTGCTGATCTGTAATGTAAATACCGATACCCTGTTCGAACAAGTTGGGGTTCAGCATGTTTTTTCGATGTCCGGTACTGTTCATCCAGCCATCGACAATGGCCTGTGCGGCGCTTTCATTTGAATGCCAACGGATGTTTTGTATTTTAATACCCTTCTCAACGTAAAAAGCGACAGACTTCTTAAGTGAGGACATGTACAGATTTTCTGAAATGCCCCGATAGGTGATGCTTCCAATTGTTCGGGTAACTGTCAATCCTATTTTTAAAGCTCTGTCTGTCGCTGATTCGCCCTTGAGATTTTCGTGCGCAAAGAACTGGTTTATTGCCATATCTCTTGAGTGCAAAAGGGCTAAATATTCCAAGTCCTCGTTATAGCCAAGGGGGTCGAGATCCCGCGATTGTCGTTGATCATTGACCTTTCGGTGAACGAGCAGTGTGATTCTTTCAAGATCCCAGTCGGGGGGTATTTCGCCCGAGACTGTTTGGGTGGGAAGTGTGTCGTGGTAGTTCGCAGGCAAGTGTTCTTTAACCGCAGTTAGAGCCATGTAATTGTGATAGTAAGGCGACAATTCAATAAGCTTGAGAGGGCTTTGTCCGAACTGATCAAGAGCCATGATATCTGCGTGATTTTCAATCAGAAGTTGAACTGAATCGATGGCATGCCACTGAACGGCCGCATGCAGAGGTGTTTGTCCGTTTTGGTCTTCATGGTGAATATCGGCACCCTTGGATAGTAACAGTTTCACACATTGGGTGTCCTGATTTTGCACGGCATAGAAGAGCGGCGTTCTTCCTTTTTGGTCTTGCTGATTCAGGTTGGCTTTGAATTTCAAAAGATCGCAGGTTGTCTTTGGGTTTCGGTTGAGGACTGCATACATCAAGGGTGAAATGCCTTCAGAATCCGGTAGATTGGGATTGGCTCCCATTTTCAACAGGGTTGCTGCTGACTTTTGCATGTTTTTAGAGATAGCCCAGATGAGGATGGAATCTCCTTGCTTATTCAAAAGGTTGGGGTCAATTTTTGATTTCTCAAGAATGTCTGCCGCTTTGGCGTCATCTGAATTGACAATTTTGTTTAGGAGCATCCCGGTGTGATAGTCCTGTATGAGAGTTGAAAGAAACGAGTTGGGATTTCTCTTCAGATGGATCACAATCCCCAAAAACGCGATACCGACAGTAACAGTCAGAAAAAAGGAATAAACCCGTTTAATTCGCATTAACTTTCCTTTGAGGCCACTTTTGCCGAAGCTCCAAGTGCTTTGAGAATGAACAGGATAAAAGCTATAAAGATCGTAATGGTAATAGTAACCTGCCACCATGTGAAAAACTCGTCTGCTTCTGATGCAGGACGCTTCACCTCATTGAAGCGAAAACTGGAGCGAAAGTCTGTCAGGAGTGTTTGGAAAACCTGTTGCGGGGCAATGAGAATGAATACGAAATTTTGTTTGATGAAGTAATGCGATTGAAATTCGATTGAACGGTCTTTTTGTGCAAGTTGAAAAAGGATATCTGTGCTCCCAGTTTGACTGTCGAAGGAAAGTTGACTGGCGTTGTTGAAGACACGGACAATGACCGATTGGAGGTGTTCTTCCATTGTTGATTTTTCGGGCAAATTAGTGACTGCAATAAAAGCCAGCGTTTTCCTTGCTTTTGAAATAGCGATAAGGGAGCGATCGTTTTCCGGAAATTCGATTTCGGTGAAGGGGATATTTAGTTGATAAGTCACTCCGGCGCTAAGTGTCACAGTCTTGGAAGTGTTTCCTGAAATGGATGCAGCCAGAAAACAAAGCATGGGAATTACAGTGAGCTTGGACATATTTTTAACTACTTGAGGTTTCTGAGTTTTTGAAGTTGTTCATGAAAACGCTGTTCATCGATGCGGTCCAGTTTATGAGCGGAGGAGAGCATGGTGTGATCCAATGTTTCGATAAAATTGGCTATGAAGATGGTTCTTAGAGCTTTGTATTCCCTGAAAGTGACATCAAATTGAAAGGCTCTCTGTTCGAGAACCTCTTCCCGGGAGCGTATGAGCTGTGTTTTTAGTTGACGGTTGATTCGGGATGGACCTTTTTCTTTTATCAGTTCCGTTTCGTCTCCCAGCAAGTCATTCATGGAGATACCCAGAGCGAACGATAACTTGTGCAGAGCGTTCAGGCTTGGGTTTGTCAATAACTCCAGCTGGGATGAATTCAACTCAATGGGATCCAAATCCAATTGTCCTGCCTGTTGATAAGCCTGCAGCTCACTGACGATCTCTTCCAAAGATTTTTCCCAAAGAATTAATTGAGGAAGGAGGATGCCGGCTTTTGCCGCAAGAATTTCCTTAGACCATCCTTTTGCCTTGCGAGCTTCTTTCAGATTGGAACTGACGTCCCAGAACGGGAGATGCCGATTCTTCAGTACAGGACTTTGAATGACTTGACGAACGAGCCGGAGCAGAGGCGTTTTCAAATCACGCCAGTTTGTATATTGAATGTAGTAAGGGTTTGTTTCGTCGTTGGATTCTTTGTCTTTTAAATGCACCATGTGTGCATTGGCCGGGGTTCCCAGAAGAAAACGGGATAGCTTCTTTTCTCTGGAAAAGATAATTATGGGTTTACCGAGATTGGTCGCCATTTCCACTTCCCCGCCTACTCCGAAACTCGTGTGATCTGCCAGGACGAGAAGATAATCGGCTTCGACAATGCGTATGCGGTCGAGTAAGTAGACGTGTTCGGGTGTGAGGTGAGTTCTCACTGTGGGATCACTTATGAGAGATGGGATATAGAGTTGTGTGGAATAAGGAGGTTCTTTTAAAGCGGATTGCAGTTGTGCGACCAACCTTTGAATCCGTCCTTTTTCTCTTACAGGGCAGCGTGTAATGGGTTCGCTTAAATAGGCTCGAAAGGTGTGGTTTTGAATGTCTTTCATTGCTTGGCATCTCAATTTAATGTTAGTGAATGAATTATAACATGTTATGCTGAAGATCAAAGAGTCTATTGCGTGCAGAATAAGGACCATTTCAGATGTGGTTGCCGGGGACTGTGTTGAAAACGGCGTGTTTTGTGATGCTGTGAACTCTATCCTGAAAACGCGGACTCGAGGATTGGTTCCCATGTGGAAACGCGCTCTCACTAAATTCATTCGATATCAACCCCTGTGGCTTTGTGGTGAACCGGTTTGTCTGGGCTGTGGGAAAGCGGGATTGCCGGTGATTTGTAATTCCTGTTTGACAGAACTGGAGCCCATGAAGTCCGGGTGCAGACGGTGCGGGTACCCAACTGGTAGTATTTCAATTCAACCGGAGTTAACCGATTCCTGCTTCTGGTGCAGAAGATTGTCGGTTCTGCCCGAGGCAATACATTCCGCGTTTATCTATCGAAATACAGGTGCTCGCATTTTCGTGAATATCAAGTTTGGCGGTTATTGGAGAGGGACGGCCATACTGATTCAAGAGGCTTTAGAGGCGTTGGACTGGGCCTTTATGAAAAAACGAACCGGTCATGAGGTTATTTGTTCCATTCCGGAGAGTTTCAGCAGCTGTTTAAGACGGCCGTGTCATCCGGCCGATTTGTTTGCCAGGGGTTTGGCTGACCGATTTGGACTGAAGCATATGAGCTTGATAAAAATGGGGATGTTTGGAAAGCACCAGGTGGGATTGGATTACGAGCATAGAAAAACAAATATGCAGCATCGGTTCAAATGGGCCTTGCGTGAAAGGCGATCAAAGTGCATCCCCGATAAAGTTTTTCTTGTTGACGATGTTTTGACCACAGGTGCTACTTTGGAGGCAGCCACAAAGGTTCTTTTAAGAAACGGCGTTAAAAAAGTAAGCTGGATTACTTTGTTCAGGGCAATCTAACCGTGAACGAACTCGAGCTCCTTACAAGGGACTGCAGGAAGACATTTGAAAGCTAAAAATTGAAGAATAATCATTTTTTTAGTTAAAGTAATGCCATCAGCACGCTTGCGTTGTCGAGTCCTCCTTTTTCCAGGGATCCCGCCAGCAGGCTTTTTGCCGTAAGCGTTAAATCGGGAAGGGTGTTCAGCATCGTATTCAGGAGTTTCTCACAGCTATCGTATGAATCGCTTATGCCGTCTGTGATACCAAGCAGAATATCGCCATCCTTTGTTAGAGTCTTTCCCCATTCAGGTATGTTTCTGTATGTGGTGGTATTGACTTCATGCCAGGGTTTTGTAAGACTTTTGAGTGAGCCGTTAAATTGAACTCCCGATTTAGCTTCCAGCTCATTGAGTATGGCAGACAGGGTTGACTCATCAAGCCTGTTCTCGTTGGCAAGAGAGCAGATGTGACTCATCCAAAAATAAAAATAAATAGATAGAGTCTTGTTTTCATAGAAACCATTTGTGAAATGAAACTCTTCGTACTTTTGTTCAATCCTGGATTGGAATTCACCTAAAAAAAGCGGGGGCATGCGCGACGTGAGGGGAAGAATTGAATTGCCCCGAATGATATAAAGGGAAGAGTCTCCTGTACTGACCCAGGTTAAGCTGTTTTCAGTGTGGAATGCGTGAATACAGGTTGTAGCCGAGTGAGTTTGAGCGGTTTCATTCATGGCGCGTATGGTTTCATCGAGCGTATAGTGGGCTTTGAAGAGCCTCAAGGCCGGATTTTTATTCAGAAGATGGACAAGCGAGGGAATGATTTTTAATGTTGTTTTAGCCGATGCAATGCCAAAATGAGCATCGCATATAGCAAACAGAGTTCCACCGCGGTCTTTGTGAATAGCCAGACAATCTTCATTACCGTCTTTTTTCCCTTTGATAGTTTTTTTGGTCCCGGGACTGGAAGCCAGGACAAACGCATCAGCCGCGATCAGGCAGGTTCGCTTGGGTTTTAAACAATCTGTGCCTATTAATTGAATGCTGTTTTGTGTGTTCATGTCGATTTATCTCGTCTTTCTGTTCCCGAAGCTGGCAGATAGAGTGCTTATTGAAGCTTAAATTGCTGAAATTGTGGTGATTGACAATCCCAGCGCGCCTTATTTGAAGTGTGCCTGTTCTCCATCTGCTGAAGCGATAGCACACAACCATTATAACTGAAAAGTCCTTGACAGGCCTGGCTGTATTTCAGGCTTCTGAAAGATGGCGACTGTAGAAGCGGGCAATCTCTTTCAGTGAATTTTTCCCCAACAAGAGCATGATAAGACGATCCATGCCAAGAGCAATGCCGGCAGATGGCGGCATGCCCTTTCTCAGCGCATCCATATAAGCTGCGTCTGAAGGGTAGGGCGCTTTTCCCAGGGATCTTCGCTTTGATGAAGCTTCCTGGTATCGCTTCTCTTGCTCAAGGGGATCGCAGAGTTCGTAAAAAGCGTTGGCACATTCAATTCCCTTGATAAAGAGTTCAAACCTGTAACAGCTTTTGTATTTCCCGTTGGATATGGGATTTGCCTTTGCTAAAGCAGATTGAGAGAGAGGATACCCCGAGACGATTTCCGGTTGCTGAATTCCCAGCTTGGGTTCTATTTCAGTTAGAAAGACCCTAAAAAAGAGATCATCCCAACTGTCATCATCGCAGTAGTGGAGCTCCTTTTTTTTCAAGTAACGACGCATCTGTTGTTTTGAATTGGCTTCTCTGAGTTCGATACCCGTCAGATGCAGAAATAAATCAGGCATCTGCCATACTGCAATGTCGCGTTGAAAATAATCAGGATCGATAGAATAGCTTGCCAATGAGTGGAGCAGCCCCTGAGTGTCTTTTATGAGGTCATTGAGGTCGGCAAAACTGCGATACCATTCAAGCATGATAAATTCATGATGGTGAAGCCGGCTCTCCGGTTCATTGCGAAAACTGGGCGCGAGCTGAAAGATGCGGTCCCAACCCGCACAGAGCAGCTGTTTCATGTGAAGCTCAGGCGATGTTCTGAGATACCTCTGCTCAACAGAAAAGGCTTCCAGGTAGGGTTCCATTCCCGGGCATGTCACCATGACCGGGGTATCTACTTCTTGAAAATCAAGCTCGTTGAAATAACTTCGCGTTGCCTGAAGGATTGCAAAGCGCTGGTGGAACTCCGGGTAGTGATTCATCGCCGCTGGCTGATTGTTTTGGCTGGATTGAACCTGGTGGAAAAGTACCGACCAAATGGAATCCCGCTTTTCGAGAGCCGCCCAATAGGTGAAGGCTTCGTCCAGTTGTGGTTGAATTGCTTGTGGGGGAATATGAAGAAAACCTGTTTGGTCTTTGATTTCCCATCGTCCATCCCGAAAGGTCAGATTGCCCGCAACCGTGACATGTCTGCTGCTGCCTAGGCGTTCGATAGGGATTCTTTTTTCAAACCTGCCGATCAGGTGTGGCAATGTTATCTTCCCTCGGGTTTTTTGCACCGCTCGACGTATTCACCTGAGCGCGTATCGACCCGTATCCAGGAATCCTGTTCAATAAACAGGGGAACGCTCAATCTATACCCCGTTTCAAGTATGGCCGGTTTCTGCATATTTGCAGCTGAGTTCCCTTTGACTCCGGGTTCACATTCCGTAACCTGCAGTTCGACAAAATTGGGGAGTTCACAGCTTATGGGAACTGATTTGAAGAATGAAATGGTACAAGTGACGTTTTCATAGAGGTAGTTGACTCCGTCGTCGATCACACTCTTTTGGAGATTGGCCTGTTCATAGGTTTCGACATCCATGAATGTATATTCGTCTCCCGATTGATAGAGGAATTGCATTTCTTTCTCGTCAACAATGGCCTGTTTGAGTGATTCGTTGCTTTTATAAGTGCGTTCGACCACAGTTCCGCTCATCATATTTCTCATTTTCGTGCGCACAAAGCCCTGTCCTTTTCCCGGGCGTATGTGATTGACATCGATCATGATCCAGGGTTCACCATCAATTTCCACTTTTAGCTTTTTTCGAAACATATCGGTTCTTATCATGGTCTTTCCTCTTTCCTGCGAGTGGAGATCTGTCGCGAGCCGATTGTCGAGCGTCTTGAATCACTCAGACAAAAGGTCGCCATGTGATTCGTAATCTTAGAGGTAATTTTGAAATTTGGCTAGAACTAATTCCAAACTACAGAAGAGGAAAGTGCCTTCAAAAGGCATTCAATGCGTTTTATCTCGGTTCAAGGGATACAAACGTGAAGAGAAACTTGCTCCAAACGCGGCGTTGTGGTTCAATCCTTATTCGCTTGTAATTGGGAGGAAGCGTGGACTATATCGGGAATAAGGAGCTAAAGAGTCTTGAGGGGGTGGATGGCGAAGCCTTGACAAGAGCGAGCAGAGTGTTTCCCGTCCTCTGGCCTCGGTATTACTACAATCTAATAAAGGGCGATATCCGCATTCATCCTGTTGCGCGCATGGGGCTTCCGACCCGCGATGAGTTATCTGTCCGACAAGACGATTTGCAGGACCCTGTTGGAGAAGCTAAGGTGACAATTGGGAAGTACCTTGTTAGAAAGCACTCCGATCGGATTGTACTGTTGACGACCCGTCACTGTCATTTCTATTGTCGTTTCTGCTTTAGAAGGGGCCAGACGCGCAGGGACTTCTCCGACCCTGTGGAAGCAGACTGGAATGCCATTTTCAATTACATTCGCAAAGAACGGGAAATTAAAGAGGTCATTTTATCGGGAGGCGACCCGTTGACCTTGAGTGATGTGAAGTTGGGATGGATCATTGACAAGCTCAATGACATTCAATCCTTAGAGAAAATACGAATTCACTCCAGATGTCCTGTTCACGCTCCTTCCAGAGTGACAGCCAATCTGTTGGCTCAATTGAAGTCGAAGCATGACCTGGTTCTCGTGACTCACTTCAATCATTTCGTTGAATTGACTCCCCAGGCCAGAAAGGCGGTTTCTCTCTTCCAGGAAAATAATATCGCGGTAAAAAATCAGACGGTTCTTCTTCGCGGGGTCAATGACTGTCCTGCGGTAATGAGACGGCTCCTGGAGAAATTGATGAAATTTGACATCGAGCCCTATTACATACACCACACTGACCGGGTGATGGGAAATGCCAGGTTCAGGGTGGGGCTGTCAAGGGGAAGAGCGATCTGCGAATCGTCAACCGGGAATATGGATTTGAAAGGGTTTCGATACGTGATCGACTTGCCGGATGGCAGCGGCAAAGTTCCCGTCAAAAAACTCATCAGGAAGAAGGGAAATCAATTTCAATTCAGACATCCCGATGGAAAAGAAACGGTGTTTTCCGACAATTTGTCTGCGGGTATCCTCTTCAGCGGAATGACTGTGTAGAGGAAAGTCAACCGGCTTTTGTTTTCCGGCCCTTACAAACGTCGTAAAATCTCTATTGGGGAAAAACATCTTTTATAGTATGATAGCCTGCCGTCAAGGCTCGTCGTGTGTGCAGGTACAGCTTGCGCATTTCCATTAGGGCTTGTGACGTATCAATTAGAGATCGCAGGTAAGTTGATTTCTGGCTTGATCCGCACAGAGTGACATGCCGGTTTGTCAGAAGTGAATTGACCTTGCCGGCAAATACCAGAGAATACCAAATAGGACTGTTAAAATGACGAAGAGAAAAGATAGACGTAGAGAGCTGCTGAAACAAGATGAATTCTTAAGTTCAATGGAACGGGCGGCTCGATATGCGCAAGCCAATCCCAGGAAAGTAGGAATGTGGGTGTTTACAGTTGTTGTCGTGCTTTCCCTTATTGCGGGAGGCTTGAAGTACACTCAAATAACCAAGGATAAAAACGCTGAGGCCTTGTATCAGGCCGAAAGGACCTATTTGAGGCCTCTGGATGATGCGGCTTTTGATACAAAGTACGAAACGGAGAAAGAAAAGAACGAAGCTGCCTTGAAAAGTCTGGACACCTATGTTTCAAAGGCCAGTGGCAATGATAGGGCACAGGGCCTGATTTACAAAGCGTCGTGCCAGATGGAACTGGGCAAGATGGATGAGGCGGAAGCCACCTATAGCGAACTGGCAAAAGAATCGGGCTCCTATGGAGCGATTGGTCAGATAGGGCTTGGTGATATCTATTTCGGAAAGAAAGATTACGACAAAGCACTGGGCTCCTACAAAAAAGTCCTCAGCAATCGGGATAAGGCGCTCTTTGATGATTTTGTCAAGTTGAGAATTTCAGTGTTGTACAAGGAAAAAGGCGATTTGGAAAATGCCGAACTCGAGCTTGAGAGTCTGGTACAAAAATACGATTCACTTGAAGATTCCGATAAGCCTCCTCTTTACCAGGACGCAAAAACCCTTCTGGAAGAGATCAAAGGTGATGGTGAAAAATCCTGAAGGATTTAAACCGTGTTAAAGCTGATAGAGACGAAGAAAAAAGGAGAAGACCTCTCACAAGCGGATATCGAGTACTGGATTGAGGGAGCAGTAGCGGGTCGGATTCCTGATTATCAGTCGGCAGCGCTCTTGATGGCCATCAGATTGATGGGGATGACAACCGAAGAAATCCGCTATCTGACCATGGCCATGCTTCATTCAGGAGATCAACTGCACTTTGACGGTTACTCACAGATCCTGGACAAGCACTCGACAGGGGGAGTGGGTGATAAAGTCACTTTAGTGCTGGCTCCTCTGATGGCAGCCTGCGGGGTGCCTGTGGCCATGTTGTCCGGCCGCGGACTGGGTTTCACCGGCGGAACCATTGATAAATTTGAATCGATAAAAGGCGTCAAATGTTCGTTTTCCCGAGAGGAAATGCAATGTATCCTGAATGAAGCGGGTTGGACGAATTCTATGCCAACCCGTGATCTTGTTCCCGCTGATCGTCTGCTCTACGCTCTGAGAGACGTCACTTCCACTGTCGATTCCATTCCCCTCATTACCGCCTCCATCATGTCCAAGAAGCTGGCAGGTGGGGCGACGGATCTTTGCCTTGATGTCAAATGCGGACAAGCTGCATTTATGCGGACTCAACATGAAGCGCAAGCCCTGTATCGCTCCCTCAAACAAGTTGGTGATAGCTGCGGGCTGAAAGTGAAGGGGATCATCAGCAGGATGGATGAGCCGCTGGGTCGCGCGGTTGGGAATTATGTCGAAGTACTCGAATCTGTCCAGCTTTTAAAACAGCATTCCACATTGCCTCTGATGGGTCTTATCGAAGACTTGGGCGAAGTGATGCTTTCAATGGCCCGCCCTGAATTGACTTCCGCTCAGGCTCGTGAACTGATGGAAAAGAGAATAGAGGATGGATCGGCACTTGCCGCCTTTTACAGGTATTTAAGGCTGTCAGGAGCCGAAGACCAAGTCATCAGTGAATTGGATCGAATGACTTACGAAAAACTGGCCTACTCACCCATATTGGCTGAAAAAAGCGGCCAGGTAACGGCCATTTCGGGAAGGGCAATTGCAGAATCCGCTCGTGACCTGGGTGCTGGTCGGCTTAAAAAGGAAGATGCAATCGATCCCATGGCCGGTATTCTTCTGAACAAAGTAGTTGGACAGAAAGTCAACGCCGGAGAAATTCTGGCCTGGTGTTCCGGTGAGAAGTTGTCTTTGGAAATAGAGTCCAGGATTAGAGCCGCCTTTCAGGTGGATGCAGGGCCTCTGAATTCTTCAGCCGGTTTAGCAACTCCCCTCACCCTTCAGTTAATGGATTGATATGCGTAAGCCCGCTTTTGAAGTCGTCAACTTCGGTTAACACAGGCGACGGTTTTATTGCAAGATCGCTTCAGCATCCTTGGCTTGACATCCAGGTTTTTCGAGTTTGTACTGAATGCGGCGGTCTGATGGAAGCGGATATGTCTTCTTGCTTTTACCGTGAATTCATGCTCTTATCCAGGCTCTGAGATAACTTTTGTTTTTATGATATAGCTGTCTTATGCTATAAGAATAGCAGGAGGCGTTGTGACGGTAGGTGAAAAGCTCAGGAGGGAGCGCAAGAAACAGAAAATTTCACTGGAAACAGTGTCAGAAAGAACGAAAATTGCCATTATATTCCTGATTGCACTGGAAGAAGATGATATTGACACTCTTCCAGGTGGGATCTATTCGCGAAATTTTTTAAGAGCTTACGCCAAGTGTTTGCGGCTTGATGAAGATATACTGACAGCCGAGTTTCACGAACAACACAAAACAAAGCCCATTTCAGTTGTGCATCGTGAACAGACCACTCAGGATAATTTCTCATACAAAAAGGAAAAACGCCGAGGTGTCTTACTGGTTTTATTCGCTGTCCTGGTCTTACTGGGTATAGCTTATCTCGTTTATCATTTTTGGGGTGAGGAGTTGATTCAAAGAAACAAAGAACTCCGATCACTTACTCAAAGCGCCATTTTGAGTGGTGAGACACAGAGTGAAACGAGCTCTTCAGAGCAACAGCTTTTGAAGCGGGAGTCTGACAGTGAAGAGCCCCCGGCTGACTCACTTGAAAGCACGTCTGCCGAGCCTGTTTCAGACTCAAATTCAGCGCCTCTTGTTGAGTCCGAAGTTTCTCCACCTGAAAGTGAGCAGGAAAGTCTGGCCCAGGAAGAACCCGTCTCGGTTCAGGACGAAGAGCAACCGGCTGAACCGGCTTCAGGAGAAACATTGTTAGAGGAATCGCAGAGCGAGGATCAGGCTGAAGAAGAGTCGTTGACGAAACCAGAGGTTCGCTTTCCATTGCAGGCACCCCTGGAAGTTCGCGTTGTCAATGCAGAAACGCAAGGTGTGCTTGAGAGTTTGGAAGACTTCTTTGTGGTATATGCCAACGAAGCAGTTTGGCTGGAGGTGCGAGTTGACGGTGTTGAATACACGCGTCGATTACTTCCTGCTGGAGCTTTACGTGTTTACCAATATGGCGATCAGAATGAAATAGTATGTGGTGATTATTCGAAAATTATATTACAAGAAGCCGGCCAACTCCTTGCTACTGATTCAATTAAAGCCGGTGTACCCAGAACATTCCGATTTGAAAAAGGGAAATTAACTGAAGCTATAAGTTCTTCAAATGACGAGTAACAAAAGAAATCGCAGGGGAATTCAAACATGCCATCCATTTTAGACAGACTGAGAGCAGGCGAGGCAAATCTAGAAACCCAGAGAAGGATTTTACAAAACGCCCTGCTTCCCGATGAAGACTTAATGGAAGCGATTCCCATACTGGTCAGGCAGAATGATGTGCTCTTTCAAGACGCCCAGACGCTGCTTGGGGACTTGAATGAAGCCACGCAAATAGCTTACTTCGAGAACACGGATACACCTCCTGAGGATCTTTCATTTTACCTTGAGCGCTTTCAGTTGGCTTCGGAACCCAAGACGTCTCTGCTTTTAAATCCCATGATTTCAGCCGGATCCTTGAAGCGTGTCGCCTCGACCTTGGCTGAACAGTTCCTGGATTTAGTGGTTAACAATCAGGTTAAGATTCTGGAAGAGCCCGAAATTGTTCAGGCTTTGCAGGCTAATCCTGCTTTGAGTATCACCCAGGAACAGAAGCTGGATGACTACGAGCGCTTGTTACTCAAAGACCTTGTTTCTCCGGCAGAAGAGCTGGAAAACCGCTCCATCAAGGAAATAGAGCAAGAGGCAATTGAAGAGGCTAAGGACTGGGTCAAAACTTTTGGGACTGACAAAGTTACAAAAAAAGAATTGACTCCTGATCCGGATGAATCTGAAAGTGTACTCAAACAGGTGAGTAAGATGACGGTGCCTCAGAAAGTTCAAGCTGCAATTAAAGGCAAGCGGGAGATGCGAAGTACCCTTGTCAGAGATACCAACAAACTGGTCTGTTCCGCAGTTATTCGTTCACCAAGAATGACTGAAGCAGAAGCTGAATCTTACGCAGCGCTGAGGAATGTCCAAACAGATGTGTTGAGATTGATTTCCATGAACAGAGAATGGATGAAGAGTTATAAGATTGTCATGATCTTGGTTAAGAATCCGCGCACACCGATTGGAGTATCGACCAGACTGATTAGACGTGTTTCCAGAAAAGATCTGAGACTGCTCAAAATGAACCGCGGTATTCCCGAAGTTTTGCGCGTTACGGCAAGAAGAATGCTCAGTTCAGGTAAATAGGAACGCAAAAACCATTTTTCTTTCTGAGTCACTGTAGCAGATTGTTCCGTGCGAATATGCACACGTCTTTGCATTCGCGGTTTGCGTGTTTCCTTGAAGCACTTTGCTGTGTTCGCGGTAGACGCTTTCTGGATGTTGCAGGGTGAAAGTGTATCATCACCCATTGGCATGATTCGGATTGAATTGAGTTTTGATGTTTGAGAAAAAATGTCCATGGAAACCCGTGTTTGTTTTCCATTTTGAGACGCATCTAGCTGGAGATTCAAGCATCGTCAGGCAGATAAAGGCGATGTTGCTCCGGATTGGACTTGACAAAATAAGTCGTATTTGGCTACATTGATACCATTAAATAACTCGATACCATGGGGATATGGTTCATGAATTACTACAGAATTCTCGATGTGTCACGGAACTGCAGTGTCGAAGAGCTCAGACGGGCTTTTAGACGTCTTTCACTCAAGGCACATCCTGATCGTTTTCAGGGAAACGACAAACACAAAGCAGAGAAAGAATATCAGTTTTTGGTTAAGGCTTACAATGTTCTCAAAGATCCGGACCAGAGAAAAAAATACGATCAGTCTCTTGAAAATGGAACCGCTTCCGGGCACTCACAGCATTCTCAGGCCAATCAGCTTGAAGAGGGAAAACAATACGAAAAGGCTGGAGTGGCCCTGTACCATCGCGGTGAATACCCATTGGCGGTTGAATATTTGAACAAGGCTGCTTATGTGATTCCCGGGGCAAATATTTATTTCTACAAGGGCTTGGCAGAGAGCAAGGTACCCGGAAAAAAGAAAATGGCCATCCAGAGCCTTCAAAAAGCCGTTGAATACGATGCTTATCAAGTGAAATACCGTCTGGCTTTAATTTCATGCCTTTTTGAAATGGGATTAAAGACCAAAGCGTCCATAGCATTGAAAGAAGCCAAGATGTTTTTTCCAAGTGACTCCAATCTGTTGGATCTAGAAAAGAAAATCTTTAAAAGCCTTGAGAAAAAAGAGGGTTTGGTTAAGGGATTTTTCTCTGCGTTCAGGGGGAAAAGTTGAATTACGATGTGGTTTTTTCAATTGATGTAGGGGTCAAGAGAAAAGCCAATGAAGATAATTTTTGCGCCAATAAGGAAATGGGCTTCTTTGTGGTGGCTGATGGCATGGGCGGACATGCAGCCGGAGAAGTAGCCAGCCGTATTGCCGTTAAGGAAATGGAAAGGGTTTTTTCGGTATTCCATAAAAAAGCGCCCAAGAGAAGGCTCGCAGAAAACACCAAATTGCATAGCTACTGGATTGAAAGCCTTCGGGCGTCCATTGTCGCAGCCAATGAAGAGATAAAAAAAGCCACAGCAAAGCGAGTTGAATGCAGCGGTATGGGTACCACGGTTGTGGCTCTTGTTCCCAGGGGTAAATGGCTTTATATCGCGCATGTAGGTGACTCCAGGGCTTATCTTTTTCGGGAGCATCAACTGAAAGCCTTGACTTCAGATCACAGCTGGGTCAATGAGCAAATAAAAAGAGGGTTGATTACTCCAGAAGTAGCTAAAAATCACCCCTACAGGAATGTGATTACCCAAGCGTTAGGGAGTGGGCAGGACATAGAAGTGGACGTAACACAGTTAAAGCATCGCCGGGGCGATCTTCTTATAATGTGTTCTGATGGTTTGAACAGCATGATCAGCAATCAGGAGATTGAGTTCCTGGTTGCAAAAAACGAACAGAAGAGTTTGGAAGAAATCGCCTCTATTCTCATTGAAGCCGCCAAGCAGGCGGGAGGGGATGATAATATTACAGTCGGTATTTTGAAATTCCACTCTTAGTATGGTTGCCTGTTATTTAGAATATAAAAAAAATGCGATGGTTTTGGTTCTTACAGTGTTATTTTGTAGTATCGTTTTAAATAACCCAAATGGTCGGGAATACGGTGATTTTCATCAAGATATGAGTTTTTTTTAAATAAAATTTAAATTATTCTTTAAAAAAATTGATTAACAAATAGAATATACTTGACCTCTAGTTTTTGGAATGATAGATTCCAGAAGAACTTTAAAATAAAACACCAACAAGGATTAGTTTTGTTAAAAAGGGGGGAGTAAGTGCTATTTGGCAGGTCAAAAGGGCTTGTGGGATTGGACATTGGGTCGAGCTCCATCAAGCTGGTTGAATTAAAGTCGGCCTCAAAGGCCGGAAAAAACTGGAAATTGGCGAATCTTGGGATGATTAATTTACCCCCTGAAGCTATCGTTGACGGTTCCATTATGGACAGTCAAATGGTGGTTGATGCCACAAATCAGCTCTTCATGGAGAACAACATCAAGACAAACGATGTTGCAATCGCCGTGTCTGGCCACTCGGTTATTATTAAAAAAATAACAGTTAACTACATGAGCGAAGAAGAATTAGTGGAAACCATGCAAGTAGAGGCAGAGAGTTTCATTCCTTTCGACGTTGAGGATGTCAACCTGGATTACCAGATTCTCGGCGATGGAGAGCGGCCTGACGGAAATATGGACGTCCTGCTCGTTGCTGCGAAAAAAGAAAAAGTTTCCGAGTACATGAGTGTGGTTCAGCAGTCGGGCAAGATGCCTGCAGTGGTTGATGTCGATTCGTTCTGCATTCAAAATGCCTTTACTGAGAACTACGAGCCCATACCGGACCAGGTGGTTGCTCTTGTCAATATTGGGGCCTCGGTTACCAATATTAACATCCTCCATGGCTCGCAATCTGTTTTCTGGCGGGACATCACGACCGGTGGTAATGTCTACACAGATGCCATCCAGAAAGAACTCAATGTGGGGTTTGAGGTGGCTGAAGTGCTGAAAAGGGGAGAGCCAGCCGGAGACATTCCCTTTGAAAAAGTGATCCCCGTTCTGAAAAACATGAGTAACGAAGTCATCAATGAAATACAAAAAACGTTTGACTTCTTTAAAGCGACAACCAGTCTGGACCAAGTGCATAAGATTTACCTGTCGGGTGGGGGTTCTAAAATCCTCAACTTTGATACTGAACTCTCCGAGCGATTTGATTCGCCTGTTGATTTTCTGGATCCTTTCAGGAATATCAGCATCAATGAAAAGCAATTCAATCCTCAAACCATTCAGGATATGAAAGCATCCTGCGCTGTTGTCGTTGGGTTAGCCATGAGGAAGCCGGGAGATAAGTGATGATAAGAATTAATCTCAATGGAGAAAAAAGAGGCGCTCCTGTCAAAACGAAAAGGAAAAAAAGGAAACAGAAGTCAGAAGTTGAACAGAACATCATTCTGATTTTATTAGTCCTGATTGGTGTTGGTGTTTTCTTCTTGATAGGCTGGAAAATCAACTCTGATTACGATGAACAAGCGGCAATCAAGGCCCAGAAACAAGCCGAATACAAAAAACTCGAGCATTGGGAACAAAAGAAGTTGGAACTCGATATCCAAAAAGAGCTGCTGAATGAAAAAATTCAGAAAATCAGCCAGTTAAAGAGTCGTCGGGAAGGGCCGGTCAAGTTGCTTGAAGATGTGTTTAACAATTTGCCAAAATCCATTTGGCTCCAATCGATCGTTCAGGGCTATGATCGCAGGCTTACAGACAAGGTCGATCCCAAGGGTAAAGCATTGACACCGGGGCGAAATATAGGCAAACCAAATGACCTGATGATTAAAGGTATGTCAAAAACACAGGATGCTCCGACCACTTTTGCCAACTCCATACAGGGACTGGATTCAAAATACAACAATGTCATTCTTGAATCTATTGTCGAGGAAAAGGAAACCTCGGTACCGGTGTTCCAATTCACTTTATTTCTGAAGTTAGTACCTGGCTATGAAAAAATCCTTGAAGCTGAACAGAAAGGAGAACAGAAATGACATTGACAAAAGTTCAACAAGCCATTTTTGGTATTCTTATCGTTATCCTGGCAGGTGTTCTGGCTCGATTTGTTGTTTACGCTGACAAAGTCGAAATGACTGAGCAGGTAAAAAAAGAGATTGATGATCTGGATCTGGCCATCGGCAACGCGAAGCGTATCAGGGATTCGGCCAAACAGATAGAAGAAGAAATGCTTCACTTGAAAGATCAGTTGAACAAACTCAAGAAGATTCTTCCCATGAATATCAACAAGCCTAAGTTTTTTCAGGATATAAGAAGGATTGGCAATGAGCAGGGTCTTGAGATAGAGTTGGCTTACCAAAATAAACCATACAAAGATCAGGAAATTGTGGAGCATCCTTTTACGTTCAAGGTAAGAGGGAATTATCACGACTTAGGTAACTTTTTCGCCAAGCTTTCAAATTATCCAAGAATCGTGAATGTCAAAGGTCTCAACATTGAAACCAATGACAAGAACCCCGCCTATTCGCTGGATTCCTCTTTCATTGTTTCGGTATTTACATACCATCCTCCTACTGATGAAGAACTGGCTAGGCAAATTGAAGCTAAAAAACTTGAACGCCAAGGCGGCGACAAGAACCAAAAAGGCAAGAAGAGGAGGCGTTGATTATGATTCCTGCGTTTTTTAAAAACATGCACATCCTTGCGTTGCTTTCCTTTTTGCTGATCTCACCAGCTTTAGGACAACAGAAAGAAAAGAAAAAAGACCCTGTTGAAGAGGACAAAGCGACAGTAGAGCAGCCTGAGTTAATTAAGGGCGGGGTGAGCTATGAACCCAACCCCGATGAAAACGAAGGCAAACTGAGGGAGCCGTTTAAATCTCCATTCGATCTGGAGAAAGAACGCGAAGAAAAACGGAAGAAAGCCCGCGCGGTTGCAGGAGACAGTTCGGATAGACTGCCCTACAATATTGGAGATCTCTCTTTGAAGGGGATTTTCTACCAGGTTGAAAAGGGATACTTCGCTATTTTTGAAGTGGCAGGTGAATACCATTGGTTCAAGGTGGGCGAAAAATTTGAAAACGGTGACTTGGTCAATATAAACGATAACGAGGTATGGTTTAAGGAATATATTGACGATGGCACCACTGAAGGCCGAATTAGGGAAATTGTAAGAGAATTACATCGAGGCGAGGAGTAGAAAATGCTTAAGAATATGATTGTATCTTTACTTATTTTTGGGTGGCTGTCTATCGCTGGATTAGCACAGGAGATTGTTATTGAAAATGCCAGTGTTATCTCCACAGGAAATAAGACAACTCTGGCGATTGATTATGCAGGTGCTGGGAAAATACAGTTTTTTGCCGTCCAGGAGGATGACAGTCTTGTTGTGGACTTGCCCGGTGTTCTGAGCAAGGTGGATTTTTCCACTATACATTTTGATCAGGTGAAAGCAGTGAAACAATCAGCGCTGGATCCAGATTCTCAGCGGGGGATAAGTGTACGTTTCAAACTTGCTGAAAATGTGGAGTACCATTTTTTTGATGGTGACGCTGGTTCTATGATTCTGTTCTTCAGTACGGTGAACCCGGAGCCGGGTTCATCTCAGCAGGCAGCTGAGGACTCTGCCTCTGACGAAATGGAAACAGCTTCAAACTCCCGTGACGCATCCGTCAGCGGGAGTCAGGAAACAGTTTATGCTTACGGAACAACTCAAAAGGTTTTGCAAGGACGAGAAGGCGACAAAGACCTCAATTCAGTTGACATTGTTGTACAGAGCTCGGGTATTCAACTTGAAATCAACGCTGATGGTCTGGAACGTTACAAGTACTTTTATCTTACGGGTCCTGATCGCTATGTCTTGGATCTGTACGGTGTTAATTGCAGACTGGATGAAGATGAGTATCGCTTTGATTCAAGCTATGTTGAGCGGATTCGAGTCAAGCAGAACCAGGTACACCCTGAGCCGATTACCCGAATTGTTCTCGACCTGAAACAACCCGTTGAGGTTCTTTTAAACGAAGATTCAACGCAGCTCCTTGCCACAATAGGCGAAGTTCAACCACTGGAACACGCAGCGGGAAGTACCCTTGCTGAACATCAAAGTGTGTCGGTGGCTGAGCTTGACACTCCTGCCGTTGAGCAGGAAACCATGTCTGAGACTGTAGCTCTGGAAACGGCTCCCGTGCCAGAACCTGTTCAGGAAACACTTCCTGTCTCTTCTCTCACGGACCCTGTTATCGACAGCCAAACTGAGGTTGTCACCCAGCAGACCACACCTGTCGCAAGCGAGCATGGTACTCAGGAACGGGAAGAAATGATGGCTCCAGAGGTGGTTGATGTAGAACAGTCCGAGAATGATACCCAGAGTGTTGCAGTGACTCAAGTGAATCAGGAATCCGCTCTTCCAGCGGTTTCGTTCTCTGAAGAGACCGTCAAGGAAGCTGAAGAAGTCAAACCCGACGCAAGTCCTGTTGTGACCACTCAGTATGAAGAGCAGGCTGACCCGGCTCTCAAGACAGAAGAGCCTAAAAAAGGGCATCAGCTTCCATTTATCATTGCAACCGATCTGGATGAAGAATTAGAGAGCTTCATTCGAGATGAAAAGAGAACATTTTATTCTGAGATGAAAGATACAAAACCTCTCAAGCCTCAGAATAACCACATTGTCGTTACCAACAATACCATTAACGCAGCTATGGATCTGACAGAATCCAACGCGCTACAGGAAGAAGACGAGTTGAAATCGAGCTTTGAATCCAGCTCTCTGTTTGTTGAGGAACAGGAAGCGGCTTCATCTGATATGATTGTCGGTAATACTTCAAAGTATAGAGGTTTTGAGATTCAAGGCATCGACGTTGTAGATGTCAACGTAACCGATCTCTTGCGTTTCTTCGCAGACCAGGTTGGCTTCAACCTTTATGTGGATCCATCTGTTAAAAACCTGAAAGCCACTTATAAATTTTCAAACATCCCCTGGGATCAGGCGATGGAGATCATTTTGAGAAATGCCGGCTTGGATTACCAGTACGACAACGGCGTGCTGAGAGTAGCAACCACAGAGAAGTTTCGTGAAGAGGCTGAGGCCGCCAGACAGTTGAGGATTGAGCAGGAACTGAGTGTACCGCCCGAAACTTACACGTTCCACCTAAGCTACGCAAAAGTATCTGAAATTTCCCCCATCGTTCAGCAATACCTCTCACCCAGAGGTTCCCTCCTGATGGATGAAAGGACCAATACACTCATAATTGAAGATATTCCAAAAAAGATCATTGCGATAAGGTCACTCATCAACAAACTGGATACACAGGTGCCTCAGGTAATAATTGAGTCCAGAGTTGTGGAGACAACCAAGCGCTTTATCCGTGAGCTTGGTGTTCAGTGGGGGCTTTCAGGTCTTTATGCGCCGGAATACGGAACCCAGACAGGCATGACCTTCCCCAGCAGAGTTACGGTAGGTGGACCCAAGCTCGGTACCAGAACCAATGGAGTGGAAGGCGGATATGCTGTCAATTTCCCGATTATTGCAGAGGATCCAGCTGGATTCGGCTTCTCACTGGGTAATATTCTGGATACTTTTAAACTCGATCTTTCACTGCAAATGATTGAAGAAGACGGTTTAGGTCAAATTATTTCTGCTCCAAAAGTGACCACTCAAAATAATAAGACCGCACTTATTCAAAACGGACAGCGCATACCTGTTCAAACAGTTCAACGGGGAACAATTACAGTTCGATATATCAATGCCGTTCTGGAATTGGAAGTAACTCCTCATATTACATCCGATAAAACGATCATTATGGACCTGGTTGTTGATAAGTCGGAACCGGATTTCACCAGAGATGTACTCGGAAACCCAATTATCAACATTCGCAAGGCTGAAACCAGAGTGCTGGTTAAAGACGGAGGCACAGCAGTCATTGGTGGCATATACGTCATGAACGAGCAGGAAAGGTCCAGTGGCATTCCTGGCTTGAAGAAAGTGCCCTATATTCGACGGCTCTTTGGTTCAGAAAGCATGGAAGTTACCAATCAGGAACTGTTGATCTTCGTTACACCGCGTATCGTGAAATATTAATACAAAAGTGAGGCTGAAAATGGGAAGCAAAACAAGAAAGAAAGTGTTTGGATGGCTGATGGTCGCCTGTGCTGCAATTATGATGCTCAGTTGCGGTGGCGGCGGCAATGATGAAATAGAAAAATCAGTCTTCCTTCAAGTGACTGTAGACGATGAAGGAACCTATGTGGAATCAGAAATGATCAAAACGGTTACCACCACTACAGTTTCGGCCACAGTATGCATCAATTCGTATTTCTCAGATATCGAAACAAGTGTTGCGCATGCGGATGTCACCCGATATGAACTGCATTTTGTTCGTACTGATTCGGGAGGAACGGCACAATTGCCAGATAAATCAGGTCCGCTGAATATCAATTTAGGCTATCGCTCAGCCGTTGCTCCTGATTGCGGCAGCTTTGAAATTCCTGTTCTTTCGACTGACGAAAAAATATACAGTGAGCTGGCCCATGAATTTGACATAAATCCAACAATGGTTGCTGAGTTTGATGTTTATGTCAAAGTGTTTGGCAAAAATCACGCCGGTGACAAGCTCAAAGCGGAAGGTGCTTTCAATCTCCAATGTGGAGCGTACAAGCCCTATGACGAATTGATTCCCTCTATTGCTTATTTTTCGTACAACAGGGATATGAGAGTGGGTGATAACTGGAATGCCAGCTGGACCGCTTTTGGCTATGCTACAGGTGGGTATCTTTCCGATCCCTTCGGTCGGACCGTTCCCCTCTACGGTTTTGATTTTCCCGTTGGAACATATTCGGTCAACACGGGCTTCCTCGCTGATCAGGTAGAGGGAAATGTCAGTGTGACTTACGGAACACCGCTTCTCATTGTGGGAAACGTCTTTGGTTCCACTCAAAGTCAGGGAACGGATAATCCAGGCGCAGTCACTTTGTATCCTCAGAATCCTATAACTGACGACGAGGTATCCATCGAAACCTTTGTCTCTGATCGATACAGCATTATCGCTGGTGATTCGGTCAATCTTAGCTGGGTTGTTTACGGGGCTCCTACCGAATTGAGAATGAGTCCTTCCGTGTTCAGTGGTGTACCGGTCTCCTTTGAGGGTAAGGACCTTGCATTTGACTCCATAAATATCATTCCGGAACAATCTGTAACCCCATTGCTTTACGCATCCAAGTCCTCTAACCTGACGGAAGACAGTCAGGCCCTCGATGCTCCTATTTCGGTTAGTGGTGGTGGCATAACGCCTCAAGATCCCGAGATTCAATTTTTCAATGTTTCCCACACCTCCATACCCAGGTTCGAGCAAGTAGCTCTCTTCTGGAAAGTTACAGGTGATTATGAAAAAGTTGAGATCTTTCCCATTAACGGAACTTCCAAAGATGTGACCGGAAGAGAGAGTTTCTTTACTCCGCCGCTGAACAGGCTTGGAAGTAATGTTTTTAACTTGATCGTAACGGGCATAAACGGAAGTCCCATCATTTCCAGGTCCGTCAACGTTACTGTCACAGAAGAAGTGGTTAACGAGGCCCCTGAAATTGTCGTTACGGAAATGGCTCCCGGCAGTACCATGCCAAACGGTGCAACAGGTGCTTTTACCTTCACGGTGGACGACCCTGAAAATCAGGACAGTTCCTGGACTGTGCGAAGAATAGCCGGTGGGCTGGCTTACTATGGTCCCGTTCGCGGTGAAATTCCCGGTGGACATGGAGAAGCAACCGTTAATTTCACAGATGGTGATGGCAATGAACAAGGTTATGTTACCTTTGAAATAACAGCTTATGACGACATTAACTACGGTATGGGTGCCAACACGCAGAGTTCCAAAGAACTGGTAACCTTTAATACAAGCGACGCTGCCGCGGTGGATGCCCCTACCATTGAAGATGTCACCTTTACCGCTGGTAATGCCAGTGGAGGCGGTGACTCCACCACAGGTACAGGTGGAGGAAGCAGTGGTAATGATTTACTTCCCGGTCAGGACGGCGTGATCAGCTTTAGAATCATTGATCCTGCGGAACATCGCATGTATTGGAAGGTCGAGATTGTTGCTGGAGACCGAGACGGTACTCTGGATGGTGATGTTAACTGGACGGACGGTTCAACGGGCTACGGAGGTGGCTATGTGGCAGTACACTATCAGGATGACCCCGATTCGACTGACGATGCTGTCGTCTTCAAGATTACAGCTACTCAAGTGGGTGCAGATAATCCTTTGAGTGTCATTCACATTCTGAAAGTCGATTACATGAGTGACGGCGAAGATGTATTGGACTTCGTACATCTGCAGCTCTACGAAGCGGACCCAGCCAATCCCGGCAATGTCGTTACCGACAGTCTGCTGCCTTTCTACCTGAATTACGATGGCACCGTCACGAATGCGCCAGGAAGCTTTCTCAGGAACGATGGAACCTTGATTTCTAACGACATTCACCTTGTAACCGATATACGGCATGGAACAGGTGATCCCGGCAGAGTGGCCAATGTGATTTATGAAAGAGATTTTATCACACCTATTTCTTTCAACAGCAATTACGGTGAGTTTCTCTTTGATAATTATTACGATGGTCCTGGATCAATAAATCCTATTGTTCTTCCTGTTCAGGATGAAAGTTCCGTTTCGCGATGGTACAATGTTTTCAATGTTGGCAGCTTCCAGAACCCGAATACAGGTTTCTACAACCTTCCAATCGTAACAGGTGAGGTACGTGACTATCAAATAAGAGTTCGTGCCTTTGATCTTGACAACGCAGAAGAATCTGTTGTCTTGTTGTTACAGATTGAGAACGGAAATCCGCAACCCTAAGTGATTACGCGTCGGGTTTTATGAATCATTTATTGGAATCACTTATTAACAAAGCGAAGAAAGACCCCAGTCCCAGGGTCTTTTTTCGCATTTGTGAAGAGTATCGCAAAAGCGGAGACCACCAAAAAGTTATTGAATTTGGTGAACAGGGTTTAGAGCTGGAGTATGATCACGTTCCAACCTTGTTGACTGTCGGCAAGTCGTATTTGCACCTTGAAAAATTTGAAGAGGCCATGGATTTTTTTAAGCGTGCTCTTGATAAGGACCCCGACAATATTCGGGCTACGCATGCTTTAGCCGCATGCCTTATTAACACGGGTAGAAGCGATGAGGCTGAACGTTATGTCAATAATCTTCACATACTCCAACCCGCTTTGGAAGAGGAAATAAAAAAGGAAATAGAATCCGCTCGTAATCAAGACACGCTGAATGAAGCGGAGGACGAAAAGAGCATCAGCTTGAATCCGGAGGCAGCTGAATTGAACAAAATCAATCCAGTTTCTCCCACCGTAGAGCAACAAATTGTTTCCACAAAAGAAAGGAAATTGTTAAAATTAAACAAGTTTTTATCTGATATCAGGAGACAAATCAGTGTTTGATCAAATTCTTAACAGCATCAAAGAGAAAGACCTGGGTTTTGACAATATCCTGATTGTTGACAGCGATGGCATTATCATTGAAAAATTGGATACGCATGAAAGTGACGATACGATCGCGGCGGAATGTGCGGGCCTTTTTAAAGAGACCAATCGCTTGTCGGACGAAGTTGCTTTGGGTGAGACTGCTTTTGTTCAAATTCAATTTTCTGATAAGAATCTTCTGATTTCTCATGTTGGGAAAGGATACCTTATGATCGGTGTACAGGGTGATGATCGACAATTGGCTAGAAGTAAGTTTTGGCTGAAAGTCAAAAGCATCCAATCTCTGTGTATCATTGAAAGCTGAGTCAGCCTGCAGGTATTTTAACTGTTAAGTCGGTTTCATACACGGCGAAATGAATGGAAGAATGCGAAAGTGATAAGGAATAGAGGTTCTCTGTTCATTACAGGTTTTATGGGTGCAGGTAAAACGACGATTGCACGTTACTTGTCTTCACGGATGGGCTTGCCGTGGATGGATATTGATTCGCATATTCAAAAACAAGAAAATTGCACCATTGCAGAACTTTTCCGCAAACAAGGAGAAGACCGGTTTCGGCATTTAGAACGTCAGGCAGTAGCGAACATAAAGCAACCTCATATTGTTAGCTTGGGTGGCGGGGCTTTTTTGCAGAGCGGAATTAGAGAAATAATAAGCCAAAGTGGTATCTCCATTTTTTTGGATGTGCCGTTTGAGCTATTGTGGACTCGTGTTTCAGGACAAAAGAAAAGACCCTTGGTGCAGTCGTATGGTGAATTGAAACTGTTATACCAAAAGCGATATTTCTATTATTTGCTCTCTGATTTTACATGTCATATTGACGCGCTCAGCTTTCCTGTCCATACGGTCAATCACATTTTGAACTTTACACGGTTGTCTAAATAAAGGGAGTGTCTTTTTTTTAAATCGAAATCAACCGTAAGATAGAACATATCTGGATTGTATTCATGTAATTTTTTAAAGGTAATATTGACTTTTCCCACACAAAATATTAGTCTTAGTTTGCGGAATCAAATAGAGAGAGTGTGGATGTGAGTAAACTTGGTGAACTACTAATACAAGCAAATATAATAACCCCTGGGCAACTTCAGGAAGCTTTGAAAGCGCAAGAAGAATCAGGGGGCAGAATAGGGTTAACCCTTATTAAACTGGGATATGTTTCGGATCAGGAAATAACAGATTTTTTAAGTCAGCAATTTGGAGTGCCGGCAGTTAATTTAAGTGCTTTTGATATTGATGAAAATATTATCAAACTCATACCGCCGGATGTGGCCAAGAAATATCAGGTTCTTCCTATCAATAGATCTCACGCCACCCTGACTCTTGCTATGACTGACCCAAGCAACGTTTTTGCCATGGATGACATCAAGTTCATGACAGGCTACAACATCGAACCCGTTGTAACCAGTGAGCTTGCGTTGCGCGAAGCTATTGATAAATACTACGGTCTTACCAGTGCAATTGCCTTGAAAAATCAAATGGAAGAATTTGATTTCGAAGAAGATGATCAATCTGAACTTGAAGTAGTCGACGACGAGGAAGAGATCGATGCCGATGCCCTGGAAAGCTCTACCGATGCGGCACCTGTCGTCAAGATTGTCAACTCCATTCTGACGGGTGCGGTACGAAAGGGAGCAAGTGATATTCACATAGAGCCCTATGAAAAGGAATTTCGAGTCCGGTTTCGCATCGACGGTATGCTGCATGTTGAGACAAAGCCTCCCATGAAACTGCGTGACGCCATACTCAGTCGCGTCAAAATTATGGCAAAGCTGGACATTTCGGAAAAACGTCTGCCACAAGATGGGCGTATAAAAATGAAAATGAAAATTGACGGCAGAAGAAAAGAGCTGGATTTTCGTGTTTCCAGTTTGCCGACCCTGTTTGGCGAGAAAATTGTGTTGCGGTTACTCGATTCCGACAACCTCATGTTGGATATGACCAAACTAGGCTTTGAGGAAAGTTCACTTGAGAAGTTCCAGAGAGCCATTAACCGTCCGTGGGGAATGGCGCTTGTTACAGGCCCAACCGGAAGTGGAAAAACCAATACGCTCTATAGCGCTATTCAGCAGTTGAACAAACCGAATACCAATATTATGACCGCGGAAGATCCAGTTGAATTTAACATGGCTGGTATCAACCAGGTACAAATGAAAGATCAGATAGGTCTTAACTTCGCCGCCGCACTTCGCTCCTTCCTGAGGCAGGATCCCAATATCGTTCTGGTTGGAGAGATCAGGGATTTTGAAACTGCGGAAATAGCGATTAAAGCCAGTTTGACAGGGCACCTAGTTCTGTCAACCCTTCACACTAACGATGCCCCCAGTACCATCAACCGCTTGATGAACATGGGGATTGAACCCTTTCTCGTTGCCACCTCGGTACACCTGATAGCCGCTCAAAGGTTAATTCGCCGTGTGTGTAAAGAGTGCAAACATATTGTGCCCACACCCGAAAAGGCATTGCTGGATATAGGCATGACCAAAGCGGAAGCCGAGGGTGCAGAAATCTATGAAGGGCAAGGTTGCCCTACTTGTAACCAGACGGGAACGAAAGGCCGGGTTGGTCTTTTCGAGGTGATGGAAATGTCCGACGACCTCAGAGAACTCGTACTAACTGGAGCTAACGCCGTTGAGCTCAGAGAACAGGCCATTACTGAAGGTATGATTACCTTGAGGCGAAGTGGATTAACCAAGATCTTGGCAGGTGTTGCCAATATTGAAGAAGTACTGAAAGAAACCGTGCTTTAATAAAGGTAGAAAAATGGCTGTTACTTTATCACAATTACTAAAAACAATGATCGATCAGAATGGAACAGATTTACACATTTCCACGAGTACCCCACCTCAAATCAGGGTGGATGGGCGCCTGATTCCATTGAAAATTCCTCCGTTGGGTCCCTCTGAGACCAAGCAGCTGTGCTACTCGGTTCTGACCGATGCACAGAAACACCGTCTCGAAGAAGACCTGGAACTGGATTTTTCCTTTGGTGTTAAAGGTCTGTCGCGGTTCAGGGCCAATGTCTACAATCAGCGTGGCGCCATTGCGGGAGCTTTCAGGATGATTCCCCACGAGATTCCCTCCATGCAAACGCTTGGCTTGCCGCCAGTCATTGGAAAGATATGCAATAAACCAAGAGGTTTGGTTTTAGTCACAGGTCCCACGGGTTCAGGAAAATCAACCACGTTGGCTGCCATGATCGATAAAATTAATTCCGAAAAACACTGCCATATTTTAACCATTGAAGATCCGGTTGAATACCTCCATCACCACAAAAGATGTCTTATCAATCAAAGAGAGCTCCATGCGGATACGCATTCATTTGGTGCGGCTCTTCGGGCGGCTTTGAGACAGGACCCCGATGTGGTTCTGATTGGAGAAATGAGGGACCTGGAAACCATGGAAACGGCTATTACGATTGCTGAAACCGGTCACTTGACGTTCGCCACTCTTCATACGAATTCAGCTCCAGAGACCATTAACCGATTAATTGATGCTTTTCCTGCCCATCAGCAGGCACAAGTTAGGGCACAGTTAAGCCTGGCTTTGGAAGGCATCTTCTGTCAAGCCCTTTTACCTAAAATGAGCGGTTCAGGCAGGGTTCTCATTATGGAAATTTTGATTCCCAACTCTGCCATCAGAAACCTCATCCGGGAAGACAAAATTCATCAACTCTACTCTTCTATGCAGACAGGTCAAGGCAGGCATGGTATGCAGACTTTTAATCAGGGGTTGGCATCTGCCTACTTCCAGAAGAAGATTTCATTTGAAATGGCAATCCAGAGTAGCTCCAATCAGGAAGAGCTAAAAGAGATGATTGAAAGAGGCGTAGGACTTATCGAAAGTCAAACTAACACCAAACGAAATCCAAATATACGATACACTTAAGGAGATGGCGTATTATGGCCAAATTTGAATGGAAAGGGAAAAACCAGTCAGGCGACAAGAAAACGGGAGTCCTTGTTGCTCAAACCAAGGATGAAGTCCGGCAGGAGCTCCATCGTCGGAATATTACACCATCCAGTATCAAGGAACAGGGTAAGGAAATTAATTTGCCGTCGTTCGGTGGTGGTGTTAAACAAAAGGAAGTCGCCGTGTTTACAAGGCAGTTCTCGGTCATGATCGATGCCGGTCTGCCTCTTATCCAGTGTCTTGAACTTCTTGGAAGTCAGCAGAAGAACAAGGCTTTTGGCAGCATGATACAGAAAGTGCGAGCCGATGTGGAATCGGGTTCAACGCTCGCTGACGCCATGAAAAAGCAGCCAAAAGCATTTGACCAACTTTATGTCAACATGGTAGCCGCCGGTGAAACCGGTGGTATTCTGGATCAAATTCTGGAAAGACTTTCAGGCTATATCGAGAAAGCGGTTAAATTGAAAGCGCAGGTCAAATCGGCTCTCCTGTATCCTGCCATTATAGTTCTTGTCGCGGTAGGTATTGTCGCTCTGATTATGTACAAGGTTATCCCTACCTTCAGAGCTATGTTTGAGACCGCTGGTGTAGACCTTCCGGCAATTACCAAGTTTACTATTGGCTTGAGTAAAATAATTGAGAGTTACGCTTTATTCTTCATTATTCTCATGATTTTGCTCTATGCGTTTCTCAATCGATATCACAAGACCTATGCGGGCAGAAGGGTGCTCGATCGAATCCTGCTGAAATTTCCGGTTATAGGGATGTTGCTGCAGAAAATAGCCATCGCCAGGTTCTGCCGTACTTTGGCTACACTCTCGGCTGCGGGTGTGCCCATCTTAGATGGTATCGAGATAACGGCCAGAACATCCGGTAATGCCATTATCGAAGATGCTTTAATGGCGGTAAAAAAAGACGTTGAAGAAGGTAAAACAATTTCAGAACCATTGAGCAGGATGAAAATATTCCCTCAAATGGTTGTTTCAATGATTGGAGTTGGTGAAGCGACCGGCGCATTAGATACCATGCTCAGTAAAATCGCTGATTTTTATGAGGATGAAGTGGATATCGCCGTTGCGGGTTTAATGAGTATCTTGGAACCATTGCTTATTCTCTGGCTCGGTGGTGTCATTGGCTTTATCGTTATTTCACTTTATTTGCCGATCTTCAAAATCGCAAGCACTGTTTAAACAGAGAGAAGAGCTGTGAATCGAAGGGTTCTCGCTCTTCTCATTTTCAGGGCGACGGTCTTTTCACTGTTGGCTCTATTGCAGCTGCTCGGGCCATTTGTAGGGATCCCTCCCTTTCCATTTGAAGTATTTCTGATCAGTTCGCTGTTGATTCTAGCTACGAATTGGCTTTTGTATTTTTTAATGACTCGAAAGCTGGTTCGTGGTGTGTCCTTCCATGCCTCTATCTGGGTTCAAATCCTCACAGATATTTTCGTACTGGGTTTGTTGCAGTACTCCGTTCATGCTGAAGTTCGCATGCTCCCTCTCTTTTATGTGATTGTTATCTTGTTCTCGACTATCTATTTATCAAGAGTAAGTGTGTATCTGGTAGCTATTATTTCTTTTATTTCTTTCTATTCTGTATTGCTTTTTAAACCGGCAGGGTCACTTGTAACGCCTTTGTCTTCGCCGTCCAATCAATTATTGGATATCAGTGTTTTTACGGTTGCTGGAGGTTATTTTATTGTCTTTTTTACAGTCGCATTGGTGGCAAACTATCTGAAAAAGGTATTTGACGCAAACAGAGGTGTGCTGCGTCGCCATAAGCAGGAAATTGATCGACTTGAAACCATCCGCAAACGAATTGTTGAAAATCTACCCAGTGGGTTGTTGACGGTCAACAGGGAAAATACAGTGACCTATGCCAACCCGGCTGCTACTGTGATCCTCGAATCTTCTGAAGATCTCAAGGGTAAAAACTGCCTCGACGTTTTTCCTTATCTTAAAGAGCTCTCGCCGCAACTATTGAGTTCCCGTTTTGAGTTTGACCAATCAGTGAATGGGCATGTGAAAGCATTTGGCATGACCATCACCGATACACAGTGGGACGATAGTCAGGTTGGTAAACTTATTCTTTTTCAGGATCTTACCCACATCAAGCAATTGGAGGAACAGCAGCTCTTTTCAAAGAAGATGGCTGCCATAGGCAAGGTCGCCGCAGGGGTGGCACACGAAATCCGAAATCCTCTGGCAGCTGTAAGTGGCAGTGTTCAAGTGATAGGTTCACTGATTCCCAAACACCCCACAACAGATGAACTCCTCAAGATTGTGCAGAAGGAAACAGACAGGCTGAATCAAATTGTCAATCAGTTTTTGATCTACGCCAAACCTCATAGAACCGATCAATACAAAGAGATTGATTTGTATGAGACTGTTTCTGAGTTTCTAAGAATAGCCAGAGCGGATCCCGATGTACAAAAACACCCCATTGTCTTTCACGGCGAACCCATGAAAAGGAAGAGCTCTGTTAATCCCGAACAATTGACGCAAGTGCTATGGAACCTGATTAGAAACAGTTGTCAGGCAAGTTCCGAAGGTGAACAAATTCAGATTGAACTCAGCGAGGAAGGTGCCTCAGCAAAAATATCCGTGAAAGACAGGGGTGTGGGCATGACTAAAGAGGAAGTTGAGAATGTATTTACGCCTTTTCAAAGATATCGAAAGGGTCCTGGCCTGGGTTTGGGAATGAGCATTGTTTATGAGATTATACAACTGCACTCTGGTAGAATAGAGGTGGACACAAAGAAAGATGAAGGTACGATGGTCAGTATCTACTTACCATTCAGTCCTGCGGGGAGTCGTTCATGACAAAGACACTTTTTGTAGTTGATGATGAGCAGAGCATGTGTCGTTTCTTTGAATTAACCTTTACGCATTTAGGGTATAGGGTTATTACGGCAAGTGGCGTGTCCGAAGCTGTTGGCATAATTGACAAAGAAAAATACGACGTTCTCTTAACCGATATGAAAATGGAAGATGGACAGGGCTTGGAAGTGCTTGAGGCGTCAAAGAAAAAAAATCCCGATACACCTGTTCTGATTATGACAGCTTATGCCAGCACCGATACCGCCATCGAAGCCATGAAACTGGGAGCCTCAGACTATCTCACCAAGCCGTTCAATGTAGAAGAAGTCAAACTCGTTATAGAAAATCAGGTGAGAACCTCAGCTTTGGTCAAGGAGAATATTCAGCTCAAAAAGCAGCTTAAACAGGTTCAATCCTTTGAGTTCATATCCAACTCAGAAGTTATGAGACCGGTTCTTGCCATGATTGATCGCGTTGCCCAACTGGAAGCAACCGTTCTTGTTCAGGGTGAAAGTGGCACCGGTAAAGAGCTTATTATGAGGATGATTCATGAAAAATCCAATCGCAGTCAGGGTCCCTTTATTGCCATCAATTGCGGAGCTTTACCGGAGAACCTGCTTGAAAGTGAATTGTTCGGCTATGAGAAGGGAGCTTTTACGGGGGCGGATCAACAGAAAATGGGGTTGTTTGAGGCGGCCAAAGGCGGAACACTGTTTTTAGATGAAATTGGCGAGCTGCCTCTTCACATGCAGGTTAAACTCTTGCGTGTGCTGCAGGAAGGCAAAATCAGACGAGTGGGAGGGCAGCGCGAAATTAATATTGACATGAGAATCGTTGCCGCAACAAACAGGGATCTTGAAGAAGAAGTCACCGAAGGCAGGTTTAGAGAGGATTTGTTTTATCGAATTAATGTTGTGCCCATCGAGTTACCGCCACTGAGACAACGGAGTGAAGATATCCCCCTGCTTGTCCACCATTTTGTTCATCGTTTCTGTTCAAAATACAGTGAACCAATCAAAGAAATTCATCCTGAAGTGATGAGTGCTTTACTCAAATACCAATGGCCTGGCAATGTTAGGGAGTTGGAGAATACCGTTGAGAGACTAATTGCTCTCACGGTGGATACTGTGGTTCGCATGGAACACCTGTCACCAAAGATCAGGCAAGTTATTGGTGCGCCGATTGTTCACGATATTTCTATACCGGAAGTAGGCTTCAATTTAGAAGATCATCTGGAAGGCATGAGAGAAGCTTACTTGAAAAAAAGCCTGAAGATCTGTGATGGCGTCCAAACCAAAGCGGCAGAACTGTTGGGAATTTCATTTCGATCCTTCAGGTACTATCTGTCTAAAGTAAAAAAATAAAGGAGTATTCCCATCTTTACCAAAAGGTGATATGATGTTCTCGTATTTTATTAAGGATGGTTCTCTATGCGAAAAGCTATAGCAATTCTAGATATCTTAAATACTCTGTTGATTTTGGCCTTGTTGGCTTCTTTAGTATTTCCTGTATACAAAACAAACAGGGATAAAGAGGGTTATGCTGAATCGGTACGTGAATTAAAATCCATAGCGATTGCGTTAGAAAAGAATTATCTTGAAACAGGTGCGTACCCAGCATTCAGTTCTCTGGCTGATATAAGCCAGCCTGACAGTATACTCATTGCAGAAGGTTATTTGAAAGAGGTACCAACCACGGATTATTGGGGCCGCAAGTTTAAAGGTACAGGTGATGAAAAGGGATACAAACTGGAAGGGTTTGGAATTACCTCCCGAAGCGAGTCCATTGTTCGCGACCATCCCGACTACTTCTTTGTCAAGGGTGCCAAACTCAAGAAGAAAAGCAAAAAATAAACACTACTTATCAGCCCAACTACGGGCAATACTGGCATCTACTTCAAAAGGAACATTGGGTACCAACCAACTGGCACCTTCCACCATCGATTCCACAAGGGTTTGTCTAGACCTTTCGGCCTGTTCTTTTTTAGTCTGAACAATTATTTCATCGTGAATAATGGCCACTGGACAAGCTGTTAAATTTTGCTCATTGACTTTCTTGTGAAACAGGCATAGTGCTGCCTTTAAAGCCTCGGAAGCGGTGCCCTGTACAGGGACATTGAATAACTCCGTGATACGAATACTCTCAGAATGGTAACTTCTTATGCGTCCGGCTGCCGTGCGAATGTATTTCTGCATTTTACCCGTTTCTTCCAACTGCTGATGCCATTTTCGTATACCTTTGTAGTGTTTGAAGAAATTGGTACGAAACATTTCCGCTTCCTGAATTGACATGTTGACACCGTAAGATTGACGGGCAGAGGCTTGCAGACCTTTGGGACCCATGGCATAGATGAGACCAAAGTTAATGGCCTTGGCAGCCTGTCGCTCGTCTGCACTTATCTGATCGTAAGGTTTACCGGAAGTAAGAGAAGCGGTTAGCCTGTGCAAATCCTGACCTTGAGCATAAGCCTCGAGCATAATCCTGTCCTCGGCGAGTCCAGCTGCTACTCGCAATTCAACTTGAGAATAATCCGCAATAACAAACAACATGCCGGGATCAGGTATGAAGAGTGAACGAATGCGTTTTTCCCTGGGTACTTGCTGGATGTTGGGATCGGAGCATGAGAAGCGGCCGGAAGCGGATGCTATTTGAAAATAGGATGGGTGTACATGTCCTGTTTCCGGTAGAATGTGCTCATTGAAACTCGTCAAAGTTGAGTTCAGAATTCGGTGAAGGTGCCGGTAATGCAGTAGTTTCTGTATGGCGGGGTCTTTTGATTGAATAGATTTGAGTTCTCTCTCTGATGTGGATTGTAGGTCGTGACCTCTTTTCTCCAGGGCTCTTTTTACCTGCTCCGGTGAATTGAGATTGATGGAATCGAAGCCCGGAAGCAGTGTGTCGTCCTTTAGCATTTGTTCCAGCTCATGTTCTATGTCTCTCATTTCCCGCTTGGTCTCCCGGATTGTGCATTGCAGTTTTTTTCGGTCTACCCGGATCCCGCTCAGCTCCATTTGCGCAACCGGTTCGATTGTTCGAAATTCTAGTTGAGATACTTTTCTTAATTTTAACTCGTTTAATCGTTTGGACATCACCTGGTAGAGAGGAACAAGGTATTCCACATCTTTGGCGGCATAGGCGATCTGTTCTTCAGACAGATGAGCAGCCCAATCGGAACATTGAAGACTCTTGTCAATTTCTATGCCAAGGTAGCGTTTTAGAACTGCCTGCAGACTGTGCCGGTGGTGCGAATTTCCAGAACTGAGGAGTCTTGAGGCTAAAAATGTACAGAATACAGGACGAATGTAAAACCCGTAGTGAAAGAGAAGGTGTTTCATGTCAAATTTTGCGCTGTGTAGGATTTTCGTGATATTGGGATTCATGAGCAGTGCTTTTACGCTGTCTTCCATTCCCAACTCAGCAATGTCGACTATAAACTGATCACTTTCGGTTCCAATTTGGAGCAATCGAATAAAGCTCTGCTGAGGAGAGAGTGGGTTTTTTCCAGCCGTTTCCACATCGATGCCGATTATTGAAGCGGAATGACATAAATCGAGAGCGTGCAGTTCTTCCTTTTTTGTAAGATAGTAGAGTCCCATTTTTAACTGAATTCCCTTTTTAGCGGCTTAAATAAATGATTCTATCTGGCGAATATAGTGTGTCAACGCTATTCATTATATATAAATTGGTGATTTGGTTTCCAGCATCAAGCCTTGATTTTAAAAGAAAGAAAGCGACAACAGTCGCTATGAGTGAGTTTAGACATAAAAAAATGATTAAAACTTGACGTATATCGCCTGGATCGTTAGATTATAGGCACAATGCAGAAATAGAGAGGGAAACAATGCATCAAAAGACAAGAGGTTTCAGTTTAATCGAAATAATGACCGTTATAGCAATCATAGCCATCTTGGCTGCCGTAGCACTGCCTATTTACAGTAAACAGCGCTGTAAAGCACAGATGGCTGAAGTACCCAACTGCCTGTCGGATGTAGCCATGAGAATGGAAAACTATCGCTCCAATCACGGTAGTTATCCCAATTCAAGTTCAGGGATACCTGGCGTTTTAAATTTTACCAATGCCAATTGTGGTGACTATTATCAAATCGATGTTTTTGCGAACAACACTTATTACTACATACAAGCGACTGATAACCAAAAGAAACTGCCTTGCAGTTCTACCACTGGTGATGATGAATGGGTGTTGACCAGTACTTCCCCTAAAATATATCACACGAAGAATCCGATCAATTCCAGTCAGGTCGACACAGCCCCTCCAAAACCTTAATTCCGTCACTTGCCTTAGCTTTATCAATTTACATTTTTGGGGTATAAATGTCCGATTATGGGACGGTCTCTCTTCTGGATGCCTATCTTCACATTTTGGGGCATCCAGTCTTTTTCTTTATGCTGGGTGCCTGTATCGGTTCGTTCATGAACGTGGTTTTCTACCGATACCCGCTCAATCGTTCAGTGGTATCGCCTGGTTCGGCTTGCCCTTCCTGTAAGAAAGCCATCGCTTTTTACGATAACATCCCCATTTTGGCCTGGATTATTCTAAAGGGATGCTGTCGTCACTGTCATTTGAAGATTTCACCTATCTACCCTGCTGTTGAATTGGCCTTTGCTGTTTGTTTTACCCTCGCAAATTGTGTTTCACAATCCTCTTTGGCAATGAGCTTTACGATCGCATTTCTTTCAAGCTCGGCTTTGTCTGTTGCCTACTTGCTTAAAAAATGCGGAAGAGCACCCTGGTATCTATGGCTGGTTGCCTGTGGGTCATTCAGCTATTTCTGCTTCCAGATCCTGGTAGGATAAATGGACAGATTGAATGGAGCGACACTTTCTGGATGCTGAATCAAATTCAAAGAGACAGCCACCGAGCCGTAAGTCACCGTTGGCCACTTCAAACCGGGTTCGGTTTAAAGTCAGAAAGCCATCCAAAACAGCGGGGATTTTCATGCCGATGACAGAATCATAAGGGCCGGTCATACCGAGATCGGTCATGAATCCAGTGTGTTGATTGAGGATACGGGCATCATTGGTGGGTACGTGTGTATGCGTTCCCCAAACGGCGGAGGCGCGTTCTGCCAAATACCATCCCATGGCCTGCTTTTCTGATGTGGCCTCAGCGTGAAAATCAACCAGGGTAATATGATCTTTTTCCTGCCCATTGAACCAGTTATCCGCAGCCCTGAATGGGCAGTCATAGGGCTTCATAAAAACTCTGCCGATTAAATTGATCACCTTGATCACCACACCGGAAGCGGTTGTAAAACAGGCTTGATCCTGGCCTGGTGAACCTGGTGGAAAATTCATGGGCCGAATCAAGTCGGGTGTATCGTCAATCCATGTTCTGGTCTCAGGTTTATCGTATATGTGGTTCCCCGATGTCATTAAGTCCACACCGTGGCGCTTCAACTCGCTGTAAACCTTATGGGTGATGCCAAAACCGCCCGCGGCGTTTTCAATATTAGCGACGACGCAGTCCAGTTCCCACTTGCTTTTTATTGCGGGAAGGAACTCTCTTATGATTCGTCTGCCTGGTCTTCCCAATACATCCCCAATGCTCAGTACTTTTACAGTCATAATTTACCTTTCATGCCGAAGAGGAGCTACCCCGGCGGAATCGGGGTATCGTAAACTGCTGGAAAGTGGAGGCTTACCAGCAATTCGTCCTGTTCGACAAGGGATAGCTTCATTTTTTACGATAAAAACCCCCCATTCGCGCTATGGTCATACAATTGAACCTGGTTCTCCAGGTGGGCGCCCATCTGATCCACTTTAGGCTCCCCTCTTCATAGCATTGCGGAAAATGCCATGGAGGGTATGCTCACCGCTTAGCCAGGGCTCCCGAAATTAAAGTGTTGGTTCCGGATTGCTTTTTCCATAGTTCTCCGAATGAGGGGCATTCGGTTTTTCAAACGCCTGCTCAAGAATATTGAGCAGTTCCATCTCTCTATTTAAGAACGCTTGTCTCTGTTCGTCAAGCTCCTTTTTTTTCTGACAAACTTCATCAGCAAATGTAATGGCAGTGAGAACGGCATTTCTCAAAGAGTCAATGGTTTGAGTGGAGCTGGAAATATCCCGCATTCTTTCATCAACCATTCTGGCTATTTCCTGTACCGTTTCAGGTGAGGAAGTGGAGCGCAAGGTGTATTCATTTCCCATAATTTTTATTTTACAGACATTATGAGTCATATTCCAAAATCTCTTCCAGCGATCGCAGTTTTTTTAACAAAACGTTCAGTTTTTTGGCCAGTTTCTTGCGCTCCGTTTCCAGATGCCTCAGACGATATCTCTCTGCTGTTGAGCTGCTCTCACTTTTTTGCAAGGCAGCAATGGTTTTTCTGAGTTTCCCGATTTCTATGTCCCTGGAACCCATGGCTTGCCTCAATTCCTCGTTTTCAGCTTTTAGTTTCCTGAACTCTGTAACGAGATGAATCAGCCTGTGTTCAAGGTCATTCATGGATTAACTCCTTATTTCGGCGTTGAATTCCTTTTTTACAGATTGAATCATGGATTCAATTTGCCCGTTGACTTCATCACTTGTCAGTGTGCGATCTTCAGCACGGAAGATCAATCTGAAACCCAGACTCTTCTTACCCTTTGCGAGAGACTTGCCACTGTAGACATCGAATAATTCCATGGATTCCATGTTCACGAGGTCAAGTGATTGAATGTGCTCTGAAATTCTATCATATTTCACATCTTCATCCAGTACAAAAGCCATATCGATTTGAATGGAAGGGAAAGGGGAGAGTTTGAACAATTGTTTTTCGTGATTGGACAGGTGTTTCAGGAAATCCAGTTCCAACTCCATGACGATGACCGGTTCATCTGTATTCAGCTCTTCCAGCAGTTCGCGTTTCAACGAACCGAACCAGCCGCATTCGCCGCCATTGATCTGGATGGCGAGAGCTTGCTGGGGGTCGAGCCCTGGCAATTCTTTGGGCTGAGTCGTCAGGCCAGGCCACCCGAGTTCCGCTGCCAGGGTTTCCAGGATGCCTTTCATCTCATAGAAGGGATGGGCATTTGAAGTGTTCCACCAATTGGCTTTTTCCTTTGACTGGGTAATCAGGCAAGCCATATTGTAATGCTCCCCGTCCGACTTGAACACATGCCCCAGTTCAAATAACTTGAGGTTCTTCTGACCTCTGGAAATGTTCCTCTTGGCCACCTTGACGAGCTGAGGTTGAATGTTCCTTCTCAGAACCCCGCTGGACTCCGACATGGGATTGCGGATTTCCACTGCCCTACCTGTACTCTGGAACATTTTCTCCTCTTTTTCAGAGAGAAAACTGTAAGTGAGAACTTCCTGCAGACACAGTTCCTTGAGTAAATTCCTGATTTTGGTTCGATGCAGCTCTTCTGGTTTGGGATGAAAATCAGAACCGGGCATGGCGGGCAGAGTAGAGGGAAGGATGTCGAGCCCTTTGAAGCGAATAATCTCTTCAATGACATCGACCTCCCGAGTGACATCGACTTTGTATCCGGGAACCTTAAGTGCGAACACGCCATCGCTGTATTGGGGTTGAAAGTCCATTCGTTCCAGGAGTGTTTGTATTTCGCCTTTGTCAAGTGTGATGCCCAGCAGAGCGTTTAACCGCTTGACTCTAAGGGTTACGTTGGCTCTTTTAAAGTCCTTGATTTTGTAATCGCGCAATCCTTTTACGGTAATATCAGGCTGTTCACGCTTCAGAAGGTACACAAATCTTCGGATAATGCGATCCATGGACTCTTCGTCGACTCCGCGTTCAAAACGGTGTTTGGCATCGGACTGAATGAGTGTCTTTTTGCCTGTGTGACGCACAGCCACCGGATTAAACATGGCGAGTTCCAGCAGGAGCGAATGGGTCTTTTCGCTCACTTCAGAGTTTTGGCCTCCCATGACACCTGCAAGGGCGATAGGTTTTTCCCGATCGGCAATGCAGAGCAGTTGATTGACTTTGTGATTCTTGCCATCCAGGCTGGTGAGTTCCTCGCCTTCTCTGCCATAGCGAATCCTGATTTCCTTACCGTCAATCAGATCCGCGTCAAAGGCGTGAGAAGGGTGACCGAATTCCCAGAGCAGGAAATTGGTTAGATCGACAATAAGACCATGAGAGGTTTGTTCAATGCTGTCGAGTTTTTCTTTCAGCCATGCCGGTGAGGGCGTGTTCTTTGTGTTCTCGATGAGAACGCCCATGTATCTCCAGCAACCCTTTTCCTCTTCACTGGTGATCTTCCAGCCTTCCAGTTCACTCCAGTCGGCTGTGTCAACGGGCGGTGTAACCAGTTTCAAACCCGTTTTTACGGAGATTTCACGAGCCAGGCCGTAATGGCACATGGCATCAGGTCGATTCACGGTATGCTCAATTTCAAGACCGTTTGTTCCTTCAACCTCTGTCTCGAGGCCTGTTTGATTTAAAATGCGAGCCGCCTCTTCCAGAGAGGGAGCCTCTTCCAGGTACTCTTTGATCCAATCGTAATTGAAATACATCTCAACCCCTCCTGAACTGGTCTAGAAAACGCTTGTCATTTTGATAGAAAAGACGGATATCGGGAATGCCGAGTTTCAGCATGGCAACTCGCTCAATTCCTATTCCAAATGCGAAGCCCGTTAATTCGGGATCGTAATGAACTGCCTTGAAAACGTTGGGATCCACCATGCCGCAACCCAGCACTTCAATCCAGGTGGATTGCTGGCAAACTCGGCAGCCATCCGCGCAGAAGGGGCATGTCACATCAACCTCAGCGCTGGGTTCTGTGAAGGGAAAGTAACTGGGACGCAGGCGGATGCGGGTTTGTTCTCCAAAGAGGTGCTTCGCGAATGCCTCCAGGGTTCCTTTCAAATGAGCAAAGGTAATGTGCTCACCGACAACCAGACCTTCCAACTGGTGGAACATGGGAGAGTGGGTGACATCGTCGTCCCGTCTGAAAACCTTTCCTGGGGCAATCATTCTAAAAGGCGGCTTGCGTTTTTCCATGTACCTGATCTGGACACCCGAAGTTTGCGTTCTGAGCAGAAGATCGTCATGGATGTAAAACGTGTCGGCGTCTTCCCTGGCGGGATGAAATTCAGGTGTATTCAGTGCTTCAAAATTGTAGAAGGTGTTTTCACATTCGGGTCCATCCGCGACGTCATAGCCCATGTTGAGGAAGAACTGAACCATATCGTCCATGACCTGGTAAAGCGGGTGGAAGCTGCCGTGATCTGGAATGACTCCGGGGAGCGTTAAGTCCATGCCCGAACCCTTGCTCTTCTTTGTTGGTGTGTGATGGGGATGGTTCTTCAGTGCCAGTTCGACTTCTCTCTTAAAGAGATTGATTTCACGACCCATTTTCGGCTTGTGTTCCTTGGGAACATGTCTCAGCTCAGCCAACAATTTGACAATGAGACCGTTTTTCCTGCTGGTGTACTGATTTTTTAGCTCGAGCCAGTCTTGATGTGACCCTGCTTTTGATAATTGCTGCTCGAACAGGGTTTGTGCATCCTTGTAGTTCCACTGCTCCATCTGCTTCCTCCTGCATGTTGAAATCCTAAAAAAAAAACCGGTTGAAACCGGTTTTTTTATGTCTTATTCAAAGGTTGTAATTTAAGCTGCTTGACGCGCCTTTTCAACTAGAACCCTGAAAGACTCAGGGTCGGTAAAAGCGATGTGGGCAAGCGATTTTCTGTCCAGCTCGATACCTGCTTTCTTGAGTCCACCCATAAAAGTGGAATAGCTCATTTCATGTAAGCGCGCTGCCGCATTGATACGGGTAATCCAGAGCTTTCTGAAGTCTCGCTTTTTCCTTCTGCGGTCCCTGTAACTGAACAGCAGGGAACGATCAACAGCTTCTTTGGCATAACGGTAAAGGTTTTTCTTGAATCCGAAAAAACCTTTGGTGATTTTTAAGTACTTTTTGCGCTTGACGCGTCTTTTTGATCCTCTTTTGACTCGAGACATTTAACTACTTCTCCTTAAAGTAACTGGATGATAGTGGGCTCTTGGCCACTTTAAACGGGGTTTACTTACTGACTGGGCATCATGGCTACAACGCGTTTGTGATCGCTGTTGTCAACCAGTCCCGTTTGTCCTAGATTGTGCTTTCTTTTTGCTGATTTCTTGGTGAGGATGTGGCTTTTATAGGCTTTTTTCCTTTTTATTTTGCCGGTTCCTGTAAAAGAAAAACGCTTGGCAGCACCTCGGTGTGTCTTTAATTTTGGCACTTTTTCTTTTCCTTTCTTTAGTTTTTACCTGGTTTTTCAGGTGGTTTGGGGGCCAGTGTCATCCACATTCGATTGCCTTCCATTGCTGGATGTTTTTCAACATTAGCGAGGTCACTCAAGGCTTCGCGAACTCGTTGCATCACTTTCATGCCGAGATCCTTGTGAGCCATTTCACGACCGCGAAAGTGGACGAAGGCTCTCACTTTATCGCCCTTTTCCAGAAATTTTCGCAGGTTTTTAACTTTAAAGTTAAAATCATGCTCATCAATTCTGGGTCGGAACTTCATTTCCTTAACCTGGAAGGTCTTTTGCTTTTTCCTGGCATCCTGACTCTTCTTTTTCTGTTGGAAAACGAATTTTCCGTAGTTCATGATCCTGCAAACAGGAGGTTTGGCCTGAGGAGATACTTCAACAAGGTCCAGACCCGCTTCTTCCGCTCTGTGAAGAGCTTCTTTTGCCGATATGATTCCGATCATCTGGCCTTCTGGTCCTATGACTCGTAACTCGGCTGCATTTATCTGGTGCCCAATGCGGTGTTTTTCCTTCTTTTTGCTCAATATTCCTCCATGTCAACAACGTGAAAATAAAGTGAGTGATGATGATGGTAGGCGCGGGCGGTTTCGAACCGCCGACTTCTACCTTGTCAAGGTAGCGCTCTCCCCCTGAGCTACGCGCCTTTAGATCCACATCACACAGGTAGCGAACATTATCATTCCATATCGCTTTAGTCAAGGCTAAAAATCCAAATAATTAGCGCAAAACAATGGATAGAACGAGTTGTGTCTCACTCAACCTCGAGTTCCCTGACGCCCGCTGGGTCTTTGCTTCAGCAATAGGGCGAATCATCACTTGAATATCCCTTGAAAATGAGGTTTAATGCAATTCCCTAATTATAAGACCATGAAAGGAAAGCAAAACATGTTGGACCAACTTCTTCGATCATTAGACGAACAGAAAAAACGCGTGACGCGCATAAGGAGGTATCTTTGACCCGGATCGCAATCGTCTGCGCATCGAAGAACTGGAGCATTTGAGTGCCGCTCCAGACTTTTGGGATGACGGCGAAAAAGCCCAGGCTCTCATGCGCGAGAGAAATCTTCTGCTGGAAGATATCGCCCTGGCAAAAAAGTTTGATAATTTTGAAGATGAGCTGGAAATCTACAAAGAAATGTTGAGTGACGGTGATGATGTCACAAAAGACTACGAAACCTGCCTCGAATCGTACTATGAGCTCGTGGCTGAGACGGAACTTCGCATGATGCTGTCGGGCCCGCATGACAAAGCCAATGCTATTTTGACCATTCACCCGGGTGCGGGTGGTACGGAAAGTCAGGATTGGGCCAGTATGCTGTACAGAATGTATCTCCGATACGGTGAAAACAATGGATTCAAGGTCAAAATTCTGGAATACATGGATGGTGAAGAGGCCGGCATCAAATCCGCCACGCTTTACCTTGAAGGTCCTTATGCCTATGGTTATTTAAAAGCGGAATCCGGTGTGCATCGACTGGTCCGCATTTCTCCCTTCGATTCTTCAAAGAGAAGACACACTTCTTTCACCAGTGTCCATGTCACCCCTGAGATCGAGGATGACACCGAAGTGGTGATCGAAGACAAGGATTTGCGAGTGGATACCTATCGCGCTTCCGGCGCCGGTGGTCAGCACATCAATAAAACCGATTCTGCCATTCGTATTACCCACCTTCCCACCGGTATTGTCGTGCAATGTCAGAACGAACGATCACAGCACAAAAACCGCGCTTCTGCCATGAAGGTGCTGCGGTCCAGACTGGCACAAGTTCAGGAAGAGGAGCGTCGGAAAGAAATGGAAGACATGGCCGACGAGAAAATGGAAATAGGTTGGGGAAGCCAAATAAGAAGCTATGTTCTCCACCCGTACCGCATGGTAAAAGACCATCGTACCAACGAGGAAACCGGCTCACCGGAAAAAGTACTCGACGGCGACCTAAAAGACTTCATCCGCGCTTACCTCTTGAAAAGGGGAAGCGAAGAGGGCGCTGAATAGAAGAGCGCAGGGCTTCAAAGGGCAGCCAATCGGTCGCGCGGTTCAAGCGGGTCTGTTTTTTAAGTTACAATCTTAAAACTTTCATTTTCCCGCAAAGAACCGCAAAAACAATCCGTTTTCAGTTAGCATCGTAGGGATATTTACCGGTTATTACAGGGGGTTCCTTGCCTTTTTTGATCAAGCTGTGCGCTTCAAGAGTCACGGCGTGGTCGTTCTCTCTCGCTGCGATCTTTGCCAGAGCTGTTTTAGCTTGCTCGTTGTCAATTTCCGCCAGCACATGAACCAGCATTTTTCTTGATTCAACAGCAGGGAATTCGCTGTAGAAGTTGATGACAGCGTCTTCAATGGGCGATACGGCGGCGTTGCCCAGCCGCTTTAATCCAAACATAGCGGCGGTGCGTGTTTCAGGTGCCTCTTCAGAATTGACAGCTTCTATCAAAATGGGAATACACGTTTCATCGCCCATGTTTGCAAGTGCCTGAATGGCGTCATCTCGCGCGTCTACAATATGGCTGGCAGTAATTAAAGCCTCTGTAGCAGAGGGGTCACCAATTGAACCAAGTGCCCTGGCCGCCATGTTGCGGTAGATCCAATGTTCTTCTAAATTGAGCAGAGCTTCAGTGATGATGGGTACTGCCGATTTGGCTTTCAAGGCTCCAAGTGCGGGGATAATGGCACCTGCAAACCCATCGCCTTCCTGAAAATCTTTTCTCAAGAGTCTTATGAGTGGGTCCACAGCACGGGTATCTCCTCTGTCACCTATGGCCATGATCAAATCCATTTTGACCAATCCGTCAATCTGATCCTGTTCCAGAAGGGAAAGCAGGAAAGGCAAGATGTCGTCTTCTTTGGATTGAGCGCATACTTCCAGTTGCTCTTGAAAAGCAGTCTGATCACCGCTTGCGATACTTTCCATGAGCCCGCTGCAAATCTCCGGTACTTGTTCGGGTGTGAAAGATGGTGTATCGGGTTGTTCCTTATTCTGCTGGACGAGCGGGCTTGGATCTGGGGTACAGGATATTAAAATCAGAGTGATTATACAGAGTGGTATTTTCACGGCAGTCCTCCTGGACAATCTTATTTGGAAAAGACAGTTGTATTTTAGCTCTTTTTTCCTTAAACGTAAAAAAAAATGATTGAAACCTTCGTCTGTGGCTGAAATTAAATGGTTCAATCCACTTTTCGGTTTAAAAGCTCTCAATATATGCTAGATTCAGTTGCCGAACCGGCTGAAGTTTCATATGATTGGTTGAGTTGAATTATGGTCGATCCCAGGAGTAAAAACGCGTCTTGAAACGACTGTTGAGTGTTTTTAAAAAGAAAATGCATCATGTCATCATGATCCTCGTTCTGTTTTTTCTGGCCCTCTTGTTGGGTTGGTGGTCTATCTTCATAAAAAAGTCAATTATTCAGGCTTACCGTGATCAGAATACCATTATTGAGCAGACTTGCCAGATTCTGGCGAGCAAACTGGGGAAGCTGCCGGATAGACCCGTCCCAGGTATCTATCGCGGTGACGATCGACTTGTCATTTCAATCGATCCGGATCCACAGGGTCTTACGACTTTAAAACCCAATTGGCCTCAATACTCCATCCACCCCAATCAAGCCTATCTCAATAGAATCGCCCTTCAAAAGAAGAGACAAAGCCTGATGGTTTTGGGTGAAGGCTCGTTTTTAGCCATATGTGTTATTATTTCTTCTTTTATGCTGTATTACAATATCCGTCTCGAGCGGCGGTCTAAGGAAGAACTGGTCGAATTCTGGAGTCGAGTAACCCACGAGATAAAAACGCCGATTACAGGTATCAGGCTTTTTCTCGAAACCTTGAAAAGGGGTACTTTAAAGCCTGATGAACAATCGTATTTAGTTGATATGGCCATGAAGCAAATTGCCAGGCAACAGCAACTCACCCAAAATATCCTCATGGGCCAACAGGTTGAAAGACGAGCTGGTAAAATGACTTTGGTTTCTTTGAATCCGGTTGAATTTCTGGAAAAGTACATCAATCATCACAATTTGATGCTGGCAGGAGTAAAGACCGAAATCATAGCCGATCAAAAGGCCAGGGACGTGAGAGTCAAAGCAGATCCCAACAGCCTGCACACCATCCTGGATAATCTGGCAGACAACGCCATCAAGTACGGTCCTTCGGACTTGTCACTGGTATTTCATTTCGAGGTAACCAAAAAAGTCATTTTGTCCGTAACGGATAATGGACCGGGTTTCCCACCTAAAATGGCCGATCACTTGTTTGACGCTTACAGGCGGTTGCCAAGAGATTTACCAGTAGGCAAACACGGCACAGGTATGGGACTTCATATTTGCCGGTCTTTAGCGCGAGCCATGGGTGGTGACATGGAAGCGTTCAGTCACGGTGAAGGTGAGGGTGCCACTTTTAAAATCTTCATGATAAAGGAATAAACTAAACAGTTCCTCAGAGGCTTTTGACAGTTCGGGATTCATGGTTCCCTCGTTGGTGTGAATAAAAACGGTTGCAGTATTTGCAGTTCAACCCCGATCCGGTGTCAACAAGGAATCTCAGGAGTACCAGGCTGATGTCAAAGTATGGAAAACGGTTTGTCTTTAGACTTCACTGACCGCCCAAGCCGCTGCTGCGTTTTTGCAAAAGATTATCGCTATGATCTTGCCAGGAGTTTTGAATTCTATGATATGATTTTGCTCAATAACTGTTCACGGAGGCTTTCTTTATGTTGAGAGCGTTGCTTTTATTCTTTTTTATCTGTTCATTTGCTGTTGGGCAAACGCATATTTGGGGTCAAATGTTTGATACGACGTTTAAAAAGGGCAAAATCGCCATACCGGATTTCAAGCTTGAAGACTCCACCGGGAAGTACGATGAAGCCTGGTCGACCATCAACGAGGTCTTGAAGAGAGATATTCAGAATTCAGGCTACTTTGACGTCCTGCCGGAAACGCGCATCAACATGATCAAATCGCCTTTCGATGGTCCCATTGAATTTGAAGAGTGGGGCAGTATCGAGGCTGAACACCTGGTAGTTGGACAGGTCATGGACCATGATGGTGTCATGCGTGTTGAGGTGCGATTATTCGAGGTGCCTACCAAGAAAACCATACTGGCCAAGGCCTTTAAAAGCAAGCCTCGATTGGCACGAAAAACCGCTCACATTATTGCTGATGACATCATGAAGTACTTGAAAAACATTCAGTTTGCCACTTCAAAAATTCTTTTCTCCAAAGATTCATTGGTCACACAGAATAAAGAGAGTCGAACGCTCAAAGAACTCTATATCATGGATTACGATGGCTTTAACCAGTTCCCGATTACAGCGGGCGGAATCGCCATCTCACCTTCAGCCATTCGCAAAGACGGTCAGGTTCTCTTGTCCTACTGCTCCTATGAAAAGGCCTTCACGATCAACGCGAGCTACGGTATTTTCCTCAAGGACGGTTTAAGGGCGCATCCAAAGAAACTGTTTGGACGGGAACGCTACAGGGCTTCGACGCCTGCTATTTCACCCGATGGCAGGAAAATTGCCTTTTCGGCCAGTCACAACGGGAACGTCGATCTCTGGGTCATGAATCTGGATGGAAGTGACCTGCTGCGAATAACAAGGCACCCGGCTGTCGATACCAATCCCTCCTGGGCGCCCGGCGGCAACGCGCTTTTATATACGTCCGATCGAACAGGGGCCCCCCAGATTTATCGCATGGATGCCGATGGCTTGAACAACCAGAGAATAACCTATGAAAACCCTTACAACGACAGCGCTTCATGGAATCCTCACTACGATTACATTACCTATGTAAGCCGCTTTGACAATGATTTTGATATCTTTGTGATGGACTTGAAGACGAGCAAAAATTATCGCTTGACACGCAGGCAGGGCAGCAATGAGGATCCCTGCTGGTCGCCCGATGGTGAGCGAATCTGTTTCTCCTCCAATCGAACAGGAACCTGGCAGCTCTATGTCGTCAACCGGACCGATGCCGATTCACTCATTCAGGTCACCCGGACCGGTAATAACCGCACGCCCATCTGGATTCAATAATATCTTTTGATTTCAGTTAACCAGCCTGAGTTTCAGATCGTTTCAATACTGCAGGCCTGCTGAAAAAACCACTGGTTCCTTGTTACGCCAGGCAATTTCGTGGCGGTTTGGAAAAATGCCATGCTGAAACCAGGATGACGTGAATGGTTGAAGTAATCGATTGCTGTGTTCATTAAGCCGTTTGTCATTAAAATGAATGCTTCCATGAAAACCAGGATAGCCAAAAAAGGTTTCAAATTGTCGGGAAAACAGGACACAACATCGTTCATTTACATCTGTGTCTTACTTAGCGAAAAAAGGCGGCATTCTTTACGAAGAATTCCAAACAGACATCTGACTGCGGGAAAGGGTGACAATGGTGTGTCGATCACATTTTTATTGAGAAAACTATTGACGCTTAAAGGGTTTCCTACTAATCTTGTTTCAAGCGCGTAACGTGCGTTAATGAATATTCTCTATTGGTGTTAGAGAGGAGTGAACCTCATGAAATTGAAAAGCATCCTTTTAGTGACCTTAACCGCCATTTTAATGTTTTCCTGTAAAAAGTCTGAACCTGAAGCAGAGATTCCCGTACCCGTGCCCGAAAAGCCAAAAACAGTTGTCGCTGAGCCTGTTCAGGAAACGGTTAAGCCTGTTGTTACAGAAGAAAAAACCGAGTCTGCTGAGGAATTACTGGCTCGAATTCGCCTTGACGATGTCTATTTTGAATTTGACAAGTCCGATCTTACAGACAGCACCAGAAGAACACTGTATCGCTATGTGGAAGTTCTCAGGGCGAATCCCAGGGTTCAAGTGCTGATTGAAGGGCATTGCGATGAGCGCGGTACCATTGAATACAACCAGGCTCTGGGAGAGCGACGCGCCGAACGCGTGCGCAGCTTCCTCATGGAAAGCGGGGTTGGTTCAGGACGTTTATCTACCGTAAGCTATGGTAAAATGCAGCCTGTCAACATGGGCCACAATGAAGATGCGTGGGCACAAAACCGAAGAGCGCATTTCCGTCTGGGACTTAAAAACTAGATGGTTGAATTTTCTTGAAAAAACGGAGGAGGGGATACGTTTATTCCTTCCTCTTTTTATAGTGAGGCAGTTATGAAAAAAATACCATTTCTTATACCGGCACTTTACCTGCTGATTCTAGGTGGATGTCAGTCTGATGAGGAACTGCGTAAGATCAAGCACGACATCGCACAAATTCAGGAACAAATCTATCAGGTTGAAAACAGTCAGGTGGAGGTTCAAAGGCAGTTGAAAAAGACAACCGAAACCTTTGAGCAACAAATGGAAGATCGTCGAGAGGAAGCCAATCAGCAGGAAAAAATATACGCACTGCAAGATACGGTTTCCCAATTGGATGCTAAAATAGACGATTTGGAATCGAAAATTAACAGGCAAAAGAGAATGACCAGCAGTTACAACGTCAACACAACTCCATCCTCTAGCTCCACTGAAACTGAAATGCCAAGCTCCGTCACCGGAACGGATCTGGAAATTCAGTATAACACTTGCTTTGGAGACTTTAATCGCGGTGAGTATCAGCTGGCCGCACTTGGATTTGAAGATTTAATCGCCAATTACCCGAACTCCCCGTTCATTAGTGAGTCCTACTATTATCTGGGAAGATCTTACCTCGAGTTGAATAATTGGCAAAAGGCAGCGACTAATTTTGATAAGTTATTGAAGTCTTCCAGTAAAAGCAGTTTCATCAAACCCGCTATGCTGTATTTGGGCCAGTGTTATCACCATCTGAATATGCCCCGCAAGGCCGTGATGAAACTCAAGGAACTACAGAACATGTTCCCCAATTCCCAGGAAGCATCCCTGGCTAAGTCTTTTTTGAAAAAGAATCAATACGAAAGATAAGTTCGCAACCAATTAAACAGTAAGCCTGTGCGTTATCCATTGTAGGGAGGCGTACAGGCTTTTTTATCTTTATCATGGTTAAAAAAACAAAACGATCTGAAGGACAAATAACCATTTCCAGAGGAACTTTAAAGGGTCGAAAAATAACTTTTCCCAATCTCGATGATTTGAGACCCACGCCGCTTCGTGTGAGAGAAGCCGTCTTCAGTATGATTCATCCAACTGTCAAAAGCCACGCCTTTGTTGATCTTTTCTGTGGTTCGGGCGGTATGGCATTTGAAGCCTGGAGTTGCGGGTTCCGGCCAATATACTATGCGGAATCCAATGCGGCTGCTAGAGAGAGCCTAAAAAGAAATTCAGCAAGAATGGGGGTTGAGGTATTGGGTGCGTTTGCGACGGCCGTGGAGTTAATTGAACACTTGAAGGAAAAATTATCGGGAGCCGAACGGCCATTTCTTTTTTATGCCGACCCACCCTACAGGAACTACATGAATTCCAGCGCTTTAATCCATAAGCTGTTCGAGCCGCCCCTGTTTCCTGAGGGAAGTTTGCTTTTAATTGAGCACGAAAAAGGGACGACAACTCCATTTCATCCCCGCTTGATTATAAAAAAAGAAAAAAAATACGGCAGATCTTTAGTCAGTCAATGCCTGCTGACTTAATTCGAAAAAACAGTACATGTGTTTTTTTGCTGTAATATGAGTGTGGTAAGCCCCATCCAGCGTGATAAATATGGAAACCGCTATCCTGTTGCTGTACCTGCTGTGATAAAAATTGCTATAATTACAGGCTGTTGTTTTGTTTCGATAAATGCACCAGCATGTTGAAAACCAAGATTAGACCCCAAAAGAATCAAGCAATTCATTTCATGAAAGCGATTATGTACATCCAGAGGAGTACAGCATGTCACTCAGTTTCTCTACTTTATTGGATATTCTCGTAGAACGCCATGTTCTGCCGGAAGAGCAAAAAGACAGGCTGAAACGCGAGGAATCAAAAATCAGGAAAAACCTGTTCAGGCAAACAAGGGAACAATATGCTGGCAAGCTGGCCAATCCGGGGTCCATTCACCCCATGGATGTTTTGTTATCTCTGGATCTTTTTAAAGATGAAAGGTTGGGGTTGGACGAGGAAAAAGTAGCGCGGTTTGTAGCAGAAAAGGCCAATGTTCCTTTTAAAACCATCGATCCCCTTAAAGTCAATATGGAGGTGTTAACCAGGTATATCTCCAGACCTTTTGCCCGGAAAAACAATGTGGTACCCATAGCTGAAGAAAATGACACCCTGATTTGTGCGCTTGTGGATCCATTTGACCGCGTTTTACTGGATTCGCTCAGACGGAATACAGGCAAAGACATTCAGCCTGTGGTTGCCACTAAAACCGATATCACCAGGATCTTAACCGAGTTTTACGGACTGAGAGCCTCTGTCAGAAAAGCTGAAAGTGTGTTGGACCCTCTTGTCAATCTTGGCAATCTCGAGCAGCTGGTTAAAATGAAAACAGAGCGGGAATTGGAAGCATCCGATTCCCACGTGGTCAAGGCTGTAGAGTACCTGTTGCACTATGCTTACGATCAGCGTGCCAGTGATATTCATATCGAACCAAAAAGAGACGAGAGCTTGATTCGGTTTCGCATCGATGGCGTTCTCCACGATATTCAGTCCATGTCACCGAGAGTTCATGCGGCTGTCATTTCAAGGTTAAAACTCCTTTCAAGAATGGATATTGCCGAAAGAAGAAAACCGCAGGATGGCAGAATTAAAACAGAGCTGAAAGAAAGAGAAGTGGAACTTCGCTGTTCCATTTTGCCAGTCGCTTTCGGTGAAAAACTGGTGATCCGAATTTTTGATCCCGAAGTTCTGCTCTCCAACCTTTCGGGTTTAGGATTCCCCGCTGAAACAGAAAAACGCTTTGAAAAGATGATTCATGAACCCAACGGCATGATTCTTGTCTCGGGGCCAACGGGAAGCGGAAAGACAACGACACTCTACAGTGCGCTCAAGTCCATTGCTTCAAGGGAACTCAATATAACGACCATTGAAGACCCTGTTGAAATGGTTTATGAGCCTTTTAACCAGGTGACAGTCAATCCGCTGCTCGATTTGAGTTTTGCAGGAGCGCTGAGGACGATTCTGCGCCAGGACCCCGATGTCATTATGGTGGGTGAAATTAGAGACAAGGAAACCGCAGCTTATGCCATACAGGCGGCCATGACAGGTCACCTGCTGCTTTCAACCATTCACACCAACGATGCGCCCAGTTCGGTTGCTCGATTGTTCGACCTTGAAGCAGAACCTTTTCTTGTTTCCTCTACCCTGATCGGTGTTCTGGCCCAGCGTCTGGTACGCAAGGTGTGTGATAAATGTGAAACGGTCGATCATCTCACCCATGCCCAGCTTCAAATGCTGAGTATCAGAACCAAATCGGGTAGACCTCTCAAGGCAAAAAAAGGAAAGGGCTGCCACCACTGCCGCTATACCGGACTGAAAGGCAGAACAGGCATCTTCGAGCTGATGGATGTGGACGAAACGGTTCGCTCACATATTGCGGCCGAGTCCGACATTGTCTCCATGAAGAAACTCCTGAAACAAAAAGGTATGATGACATTAAAGGAAGCCTCGATCAAGAAGCTGATTGAAGGCGAAACAAGTTTCAATGAAATTATCCGTGTGTGTATGGACTAAACATCTATGAGGACTAAATGAAAAAAACAATCGCAGTGCTTCTGATCTCCGTGCTTTTGGGTGTGGTATTCGGATTGGGTTTCGCCTTTTACATTCTCTGGAAGGGAGAAACATTTGACGATCTTCAAACACTCCGGGAGCACTCTCCAAAACTTTTTACGCGGGTTTACGATCGCAATGGAAAACTGATCGACATCATATCTTCTGAACAGAGAATTATTCTTGAGTACAAGGATATTCCAGAGAATTTCGTCTATGCACTTGTTGCTACGGAAGATGAAGATTTTTTCAATCACATAGGCGTTTCTCCATTCGGGATTCTGAGTGCTGTCAAGGATCGAATTTTAAAATCTCAGATACGAGGAGCCAGTACTCTGACCCAGCAACTGGTCAAAAACATTACAAAAGACAAGCGGCACTCCTTTTATCGGAAGTTTAAAGAACAGCTCCTGGCGGTTCAATTGGAGATCATGTTCACAAAAGAGGAAATCTTTGCCATGTACGCCAATGAAATAGCGTTGGGGAACAATCAATTCGGCATAGAAGCCGCCGCGAGATATTACTTTGGCAAACCGGTAGGCGCTCTGAATCTCGAGGAATGCGCCACGCTGGCAGGCATTCCTCAGGCTCCTACGAGATACAATCCCTACCGCAATCGCGAAGGGTGCAAGGAAAGAAGAAAACACGTGCTCAATCGCATGCTGGATCAAGGATACATTGACGAAACGCAGGTTATGCAGGCGGGGGAAGCAACCCTTGAGCTGGTTGACCACCGCAACAAGAAAACCGAACAGGGTGGTGGTTGGTTTGTCGATAAAATTCGCGGTTATCTTTTTGAGAAATACGGAGAAGACGTGGTTCGCTCTTCAAGGTGGGATGTCTATACTACTCTGGATCTGGAATGGCAGCGTATAGCTGAACAGGCCATGGTCAAGGGCCTCAGAAGAGTTGACAAGCGACAGGGCTATCGACCTGAGGACGCTCCAAGCGTTTTTAAGGGCTTAGAGAAAGATCAACCTGATATTTTAAACACCTACTTTAACCCAACCTGGCATCGCGACCTGGAATCGGGACTGAGAGTGCGCGGTCTGATTGTGAAGGTTGACGAAAAGCAGATTGTGGTTCGAATAAAAGACCGTATCTTCACAGTAGACAGGAAGGGAATGAAGTGGGTTCAAAAGGTGCCCTTGAAAGATCTGTTCAAGGTTGGTGATGTGCCTCTCTTCACAGTTGTAGAGAGTGAAGCGGATAAAGATGGCAAGACAAAGATGACACTGCTGCTGGATCAGGAACCTCTTTTGGAAGGCGGACTCTACGCTATCGATAATCGAACAGGCGCCATCAGGGCCATGGTTGGAGGTTACAATTACAATAAAACGAAATTCAATATGGCGGAACAGGCTAAACGTCAGGTAGGCTCCGCTTTTAAGCCCATACTCTTCGGCTCCGCATTTGAAAATGGCTATACCTTGTCAGACTTGATATTCGATGAACCAACGGTGTTTGTCGATCCTGTCTTTTTTAAAGAAGACGAACAAGGGGGGTACAGAAGAAAGAAAAGGAGTAAAAAATACGAGCGGGCTGTACGACTGGGTCTGATTGCTCCTCCTGAAGTTTACGAGCCTCATAATTATTATCAAAAGTATGCCGGCTATATTACCTTGAGACTCGCGTTAGCGCAGTCAAAGAACATCGTTGCGGTGAAACTATTGAACTCCGTTGGTTACGACAATGTACTTGAATACGTTTTCAGAATGGGACTGGGTAACGATCAACTGAAACCGTTTCCCAGTATGGCTTTGGGCTCTTTTGAAATGACTCTTGCTGAAATGACTCATGCCTATTCTACCTTTGCTATGAACGGTATTCGCTTTGAGCCCCTTTTCGTCACGCTTATTTCCGATAACAAGGGGCGTATACTCGAGAAGAATGTTGAAAAGGGGGAGCAAGTTATTTCACCTGAAAACGCCTTCCTGGTAACGAGTGCCATGCGGTCCGTTGTCGATGATCCATCGGGTACCGGCAGAAAGGCCCGGTCGTTGAATCTTCCTCTGGCAGGAAAAACCGGAACCACGGATGATTATTCAGACGCCTGGTTTCTCGGTTTCCATCCCGATATATCGGTGGGTGTCTGGGTAGGACATCATACCAAGAAGACCATAGGCCGGAATGCGACAGGGGCCTCTGCAGCCTTACCCATCTGGATTGACTTTGTGAAAGGGGTCAAGGACGAACTGAAAACAAAACACTTTACACGGCCTCCCAATATCGTGTCATTGCCTGTCGACAGAACAACCGGTAAGCGCATTACAACAGACTGTCAATGCCTGAAAACTGACCAGATGACGGAGCACTACATTAAAGGCATGGAAACCATTGAGTTGTGCGATGAGCAGGAGCAGAGAAGACTCAGCCTGCCGTGGTTCCTTCAAAAAAAGAACTATAACTACAACTCAACCAATATGAAAGTGGAACCGGCGGTGGTGTGGATTGATAACTCTTCTCAAAAAAGAGGTAACAAGTTCTTGAAGGAAATGCTGTCCGAGGCTGTAAATAAAAACAATTAAATACTCCATTAATCAAAAGTTATTATTTAATAACAAATAAAAGTAAACATGCTATACATATTAAATAAGGGATAGTGTTTGATGAATGAATTTAAATAAATGTATAACTTACGATCAAATTCCAATTGTGTAAAATATGATATAAAATATTGGAAATTTTAAAAAAAAACTTGACGTTTTTTTTTGCTCGCGTATTATGAGAACTATATAGGTGTTTTTTGATGTAAACATAGGAAAAGTTAATTGACAATTTACATCCAAATACCTATCATGCCTAAAGAAAAACACAAACAAATCCAGGAAAACGGAGTTAAATTATGAAGAAGTTGCTGACTGTTTTTATCATACCTCTTATTTTGCTTATTTCGGTACATTCTCAGGAAAACCGTTTTGACATTCTTAAATATTCATTCGATGTACCTGTTACTCAATCGCGTTTAGTCATTCCCAACCCATTATTCGATCAGCTGACCGGGCAAACAGGAACACAGGCTATCTCCTCTATGTACTTTGATAACCCAAGTGCTTCTGTCACTGATTTGCACAATATGGCAGCCGACGACTTTACGGTGCCTTTCGGAGTCATTTGGCACGTGGAGACCATTGAGTTGAGTGGTGCCTATTTTAATGCCGTTTCTCCCTCAGCCGTCGTGCCCGATGGCTCGGGTTTCAATGTGTCCTTCTACTCTGACAACGATGGTCAGGTTGGTCCACTCCACACGGCTTTCACCAATCAGAGTTTTACTCAAAGTATTTCAGGTTCACCAAGTTGGGCAGGGTCTTTTGTCATCACGCTGGACTCTGTTCTCAGCCTTCCCGCTGGTACATACTGGGTCTCCTGTCAAATTATCAAGAATCCCTGTGACTCCAGTGGCGACTGTCTTCAATTCCCTGATCCCGTGGGTGATTTTACAGGGCAGTGGGGCTGGCGTGAAGCAGGTACCAATATTCCCATTATGAACGAAAGCATGTGGCAAAATCCTCCAGGCGGCTGGATTGCAGGTAACGCTTGCCAAGCTGCAGTTTGTGACACGTGGGGGTTCAGAGTTTCCGAATGCGGGATTGGCATTAACTGGACAGACTGGATCAACTGCACCGGTCCTGACGATCCTCCCAGAGATTTTCAGTTCGCGCTGGGTGGTACATCAGAATTAGAGCCTCCTCCTGTTCCTGCCTTGAATAAATGGGCCTTAATCGGGTTCGTGTCTATCCTGGCTGTCGCTGGTGTTTTCTTCCTGAGAAAGAAAGCGTAACAGTCCCCCAACTCCAATTAACTGGTGAGTCCGTTTCTTTTGAAAGGAACGGGCTCTTTTTGTTTCTGGCACTTAAAACCACTTTTGAGATAAAATGCAGTGTGCTTAGAGCACCTGCATAGCGAATGTGGGTCTGAGGGGAGAGGTGAATGAAGAAAGTGCTTTTTTCAGATGCTCTTAAAAGGGGCGGAGTCTTTAAACTCCCTCCGTTGGCGACCCTGGAACAGGCGCTGCTGTGTGTTTCCCAAAAACTATCCTGGGAAGGCGAGTTAGACCGCAGTTTTCTCTTTCGGCTTTTGATGGAGCGCGAAAAAGTCATGTCAACGGCTATTGGTAAGGGTGTGGCAATACCCCATCCAAGAAACGCAAAATTGCTACCGGTGGATTCTGTGGTGGCCGGTTGTTTTTATTTAGATACGCCTCTTGATATGGGAGCACGCGATAGAGAGCGGGTTTGGTGTTTGTTTGTCTTAATTTCTCCCGATACAAGCATGCATTTGAAGGTGATGAAGGAACTCGCCCATTGTCTTCAAATTGAAACATTCTTCAACGAATTGCAAAAAAAACCCGAACTGGACAGATTGTGCCAACTGTTCCAAAAGTACGAAGACCAATGAAAGCATCAAAGGGTGGCAATTTCGAACCAGAGTATTTTGCTTTTTTAGATGATATCTACCATTGTCATTGGTCTCTTCAAAAGAGCCGAAAAATACATCGCCTTAAAAAGGCTGTCAAATACTTCTGGCCGAATGGTCATCCCACGAGGCTTCTCTGTATTACGGGGACAAATGGCAAGGGCAGCGTTGCCTATTACCTGGAACAGGGTTTAATGCAATGGGGATCCACAGGTTCCTGGACAGGCCCGCACGTCTTTGATTACGCTGAGCGATTTCATATTTGTGGTCAAATTGCGGATCACGGTGAAATAGTCCAAATTTATCGTGAAGAAATTGAGCCTTATCAACTTACACAAATGCAAGAAAATGAATCTCTTGGGTTTGCCTCGATTGGTGTTCTGATCGCTCTGAAACTTTTCGAGCGGCACTCTGTTCAATGGGGGATCATGGAAGTTGGAGCCGGAGGAAGGCATACTCCGCTAATGGCGCTGGATGCTGTTGGAACCATTTTGACCAATATTGGCATGGACCATCCGCTGACTTTGGGTTCCGAACTCTGGCAGCGAGCGGTGGAGAAAGCCGGCATGGCGAAACCGGGTATTCCGTTCTTTTCCGCAGAAACAGGTGAGGCTCGAGCATTTGTTGAAAAAACAGTTCTTGAAAGGGGAGCGACTTACTTCGGCTTAACTGAAAATGACTGTGATCATATTCGTCAGAGCCTCAAAGAAGATACCCCGCTTTTTCGCATTAAAAACCTCGCCCTTGCTGTTAAGGTCATTCTTCATTATTACCCGAATACAGATGGCAGAAGTCTTCTGGACAGCATGAAAAGCCATCTGCCTGGACGCTTCAGTCGCCTGCAGAATTCTCAAATTCTTATAGATGTCGCTCACAATCAAAATAAAATAGACGCTTTGGCTGAACACTTAAAGCTGACCTATCCGGGAAAAAAGTTCATTTTCCTGATCGGTTTGACTCGAAAACGCAATCCGGAGCATGTCTTCGCATCGCTTTTCTCATTGGGTAAACGGTTCTTTCTAACCTCTGCCAGCTATGCCGGACAACCACCCGGGGAAATAGCCGAAAAACTGAAGGGCAAAGTGCCGGGACTCGAAGTCATTGAAGATCCCCGTGAAGCCATTCAGAAAGCAAGGGAAAGTCTGTCGAAAGAGGATATACTGGTGTTGACCGGCTCGGCCTACATGCTGGATCAGGCACTCAATCCCAGTCGGTATCTGGCTCACCTGAACGCATCCTATGGATGGAGAGGGAAAAATTCCAATTGAAGGTCTTATCGGTGCAGTTTCGGTGATCTGCTCCTGATTTCCATTCGATCAGATAAAAAAGGCGGGTTTGTACAGGTTAAACTCGTGTATGATGCTGTTTATGAAAACCAGGCTTTTAAAACAATTTGTTTACAGGTTGAAAACGCGACCGTATGCCACAGCAAAAGGATTCTGGCTGGCGGTTAGCGGTGGTGTTGACTCTATGGTCATGCTGGATGCCATGCGCAGATTGAGGCATGTTCATGGCAAGCCAATGAATGTGCTGTATGTGCACCATCAAACGGCTGATTTTGCCGATCTTTCAGAGAAAGTGGTTGCCGGTTACTGTCAAAATCACGGCATTTGCCTAACAACGGAGCACTTTAATGAATCGCATGAGAATTTTGAGTTCAGTGCGGCGGAATTCAGGCGGAATTGCCTGCTGGAACTCGCTTCACCCCAAGAGAAAATACTGTTGGGGCATCATCAAAGAGACTTTGCAGAAACACTTATGCTCTCCATGTTAAGAGGAACCGGACTGCACGGCAATTCCGGGCTTCAAGCGGAAAACGGCCCGTTTTTAAGACCCATGCTCCATGTTAATCGGGAGCTGATATACGAACACGCTCGAATGGCAGATGTCCCTCATGTTCTGGATCCAACAAACAGAGATCAAAAACAATTTAGGGGGAGTTTGCGGGGCTTGTTCAACAGTGCTGCTTTTCAATACTATAACGGTGGAGAATCAGCCCTGTATGATTGGCACTCCTCTTATTCAACACTGAAACATCAATTGCAAAAAACAGCAACAGAACGCTGCTCACAATTTAAGGGGACTTTTCCTATTGGGTTATTTAAAAGAGATGAACTCTATTTATGGCCTTTCTTGTTGAACTGCTTCCTTGAGTGTGCAGGGTTGAAAATTGCGGGGAAAAGGCAACGGGCCAGAATTATTCAAATGATAGAAAATAAAAGATATGGATACATTGATGTTGGCGGAAAGCGCGTGTGGGTCGATTTGGATGGATTAGCCTGTGTCGATGTGGCTCCTTTACCAGAACGCACCTTGTTGTCCGGGCATCAATGTGTCTGGGGGTCTTGGCTCTTTGAGAGAATCGAGGGTGAAAGACTCTTCGATTTTTCAAATGAACCCATCACCCTGCGCGTTCCGGAAAGACTTGACAAAAGGGTAAGGGAGTTCTTTAGAAAACACATGGTTCCCCATCGCTTTCGAAAGGCACTGCCGACTTTTATTCAGGGAAATAAAGAGAGACACATCGTATCAATTATGCAAAAGCCTCAAAATGCGATTGTTTGGCGCCGGCTGGATCGCAATCAATGCAAGCGTATCCAGTTGGTCACCAGGGAAGACATCATTTCCTTTGTGACCATGTTAAGTTGAGACGGCATCGTTTCGTCCAATCCATGTGCAAATAAGATTGATTCAATCTAAACATTTGGCTTTGAAATGCGTATTGAGCTAGAATGTCTTGTTTTGCTTAAACGCAGGAGGTTTGAAATTTGAATCCAACACTTAGAACTCTCATATTTTGGCTTGTGTTACCGATTGTTCTCGTTATCCTGGTGTTCAATATTAAAAGTGGACAAATGGGTGTAGCCGAGGTCGCTTTCAGTGATGTTATCAAATTTGGAGATGAGGGACTCATTAAGAATCTCAGAATCGATGCCGATACCATCGAGGGCGAATTTTATCAGACACGTGAAATCCAGGATAAGAAAGCGCGAAAATTTAAAACATCCTGGATCTTTTATGAGGGGTTTGTCAATAAAGCTCTGGGTTGGAAATTAGAAAAAATGGAGGCCGAAGCCAGTTCTTCTTCCGATCTTCTTCTCAATATGATGGGTTGGCTGTTTCCTGTTATTTTACTTATTGTTCTCTGGGTCTTTATAATGAGACAAATGCAGGCTGGCGGAAATAAAGCAATGATGTTTGGCAAGAGTCGGGCAAAGATGTTGAGTGCCTCCCAGAAGAAAGTGACTTTTAAAGATGTTGCCGGATGCGAAGAAGCAAAAGAGGAGCTGGAAGAGATTATTGAATTCCTCAAGGAGCCGCAAAAGTTTCAGAGGTTGGGCGGTAAAATTCCCAAGGGTGTTCTTTTAATGGGCTCTCCAGGGACCGGTAAAACACTTCTGGCCCGGGCAGTAGCCGGTGAAGCCAATGTTCCCTTTTTCTCTATTTCCGGTTCCGATTTTGTTGAAATGTTTGTTGGTGTAGGCGCGTCTCGTGTTCGGGACTTATTCGAGCAGGGGAAAAAGAACGCACCGTGTATCATTTTTATTGACGAAATCGATGCCGTTGGAAGACATCGCGGTGCGGGAATGGGCGGAGGCCACGATGAAAGAGAGCAAACCCTCAACCAGTTGCTCGTGGAGATGGATGGCTTTGAAAGCAATGATGGCGTCATTCTGGTTGCCGCCACGAACCGTCCCGATGTACTGGACCCCGCAATCTTGCGACCAGGACGATTTGACCGCAGAGTTGTTGTTGATCTGCCCGATGTCAAGGGTCGTGAAGCGATACTCAAGGTTCATACGCGGAAAGTCCCCATTGCGCAGGATGTCAATTTTAGCGTCATAGCTCGCGGAACACCTGGCTTTTCAGGAGCAGACCTCGCCAATATGGTCAATGAAGCGGCTCTTTTAGCTGCCAGACATTCCAAGCGCATGGTACACATGCTGGATCTCGAAGAAGCAAAAGACAAGATCCTGATGGGTCCCGAACGCAGGAGTATGGTTCTATCTGAAAAAGAAAAATACAATACAGCGATTCACGAGGCAGGTCATACCCTGGTGGCGGCTCTCATCGGTGATACGGATCCCGTTCACAAAGTCACCATCATTCCAAGGGGGCGGGCACTTGGCGTTACCATGCAGCTGCCATTGGATGACCGCCATAGTTACACGGCCACTTACCTCAAAAACAGGCTGGCTATTTTAATGGGTGGTCGAATAGCAGAGGAAGTGTTTCTCGACCAAACAACTTCTGGAGCTAAAAACGATATTGAAATGGCGACTAAAATGGCACGGCAGATGGTCTGTGAGATGGGAATGAGCGAAAAGGTGGGTCCCATTGCCATTGACAGTGGTTCCGACCAGCCTTTCCTTGGAAGAGATTTTTATCATCCCAAAAATATTTCAGAAGCAACAGCTAAACTGGTCGATGATGAAATCAGAGAACTCATTGAAAACAATTACCAGCGTGCCGAAACGTTGATATTGGAAAACAAAGATACCATTAAAGAAATGGCGGACAAGCTGCTTGAAGTGGAAACCCTTGAGCAATTTCAGATCAATCAGATTATTAATGGCGAGGAAATGACTCTGACTAATCCAGACATAGCCAAACAGGCTGAAGTCGTGGATGTGACATTCGAGCCTCCGGTTAAAGAGCGTTTGGAAGAGAAGACGTTATCGGACAATCCTTCAGACGAAGCTGATTAAGGTCAGGAGTCTTTCATTCAGGGCTGTTTTAAAGTCTTGAATGGTTTCAGAGTGCTTGATTAAACCATTATCGAGTTTTGCGGGAGTGGGCGTTATGGACTCTTCTTCCATGCGAACCTCAGTGTTTCTGTGCGTGTCTAACATGCCGCTCTGTGCTAGAATACAGCCATTGGCATCGTTAACAAATGCTTTTCCTGTAAAAAAAATAATGCAGCTCTACGCTTGATGGCGCGGTAACAGAAAAAGAGGAAGACATTTGGCTGGTTACACCCGCAGTAGATGCAAGCAATTGATGGTTTGTTGGATTGTGCATGTCAATTTCACATAAAAACCAGAGGAGAATGAAAATGAAAAAGATTTTTTTAGTATCAATTTGGTTGACGATTGGAATTCTGTTTGCCTCAGACAATGGAAAAATACAGAATAAACCGATTGATCCCGCCAACATGGATCTAAGCGTTTCACCTGCGGATGACTTCTATCAGTACGCAAATGGCTCGTGGATGAAGAACAATCCCGTTCCTGATGATAAGTCGGCGTGGACAGCTTTTCATCAGCTGATCGATAAGAATATGAAAATGGTCAGGACTCTTTTTGATGAAGTCTCAAAAGCTCAAAACGTCTCTCCAGACAGTCTTCGCTGGAAAATTAAAACCTTTTACAATCTCGGTCTCGATGAAGAAAAAATAGAAAAAGACGGCATTGCTCCGCTTCAAACGGAACTCAATCGAATTCAAGCTTTGTCCAACAAAGAGGATTTAATGTCTTTTGTTGCCCATTCTCAAATTAGAGGCACCAGTCCACTCTTTGCGCTCTTCCCAAGGCAGGATGAAAAGAACAGCAGCATGGTCATTGCCACGCTTTACCAGAGTGGACTTGGTTTGGCTGATCGGGACTATTATGTGTCAGAAGACGAAAAATACGTTGAAATGCGGGCCAAGTATCTGGAACACATCACTAAAATGTTTCAGCTTGCGGGTATCTATGACAAGGCTGCAGCCAAGAGGGCCGAAAGAGTTCTCTCCTTTGAAACTCGCCTGGCTAAAGCCTCTTTAACCCGCCTTGAAAACCGGGATCCTCACAAAACCTATAACAAGATGAATTTAGATAAGCTTGTGGAGCTAGGGCCAGGCTTTGATTGGAAACAGTTCTTTCGTGAGGTCGGTTTAGCCAATCCCGGCGATATCAATGTCGCTCAACCGCGGTTCTTCACTGAAGTTGGCAAAATGATGAATGATGTAAGTCTGGATGACTGGAAAACGTTTCTCAGTTGGAAATGGATCGTGCGGTCAGCACCGTATTTAAACAAGAAAATGGTTGAGGAAAATTTCAACTTTTATCAAGCCTATCTTTCTGGAAAGAAAGTAAATGAACCCAGATGGAAGAGAGTGAGTCAAGCCACCAATTACGCCCTGGGAGAAGCCATCGGTAAGCTGTATGTCGAGAAGTATTTCCCTCCTGAAGCCAAAGAACGCATGCTCAAGTTGGTCGCGGGGTTGAGAGAGGCTCTCAAAGACCGCATTCAGCAGGTGGATTGGATGAGTGATGAAACCAAGCACAAGGCTGTTGATAAACTCGCCCACATTCAGGTCAAAATAGGTTACCCGGACAAATGGAGAGACTACACAAAACTCGTCGTTAAACAGGACTCCTATTTTCAAAACGTGCTGCGGGCATCGGAGTTTAACTTCAACTACGAGCTTGGCAAAATAGGTAAGGAAGTGGACCGGGGTCAGTGGCACATGAATCCGCAAGTTGTAAACGCTTACTACAATCCCAACTCCAATGAAATCGTGTTTCCTGCAGCTATTCTGCAATTTCCGTTTTTTGATATGAACGCGGATGATGCCTTCAATTACGGCGGCATTGGTGTTGTCATCGGTCACGAAATGACCCACGGATTCGATGATCAAGGCAGGCAGTACGATGCAGAAGGCAATTTAAAAGAGTGGTGGCTGAAAGCAGACGCCGAAAAATTTAAAAAAGCGGCAGATGTGCTGGTTAAGCAATACGATTCATTTGACGTTGGTGAAGGTGAGCATGTCAATGGCAGTCTGACTTTGGGAGAGAATATCGCTGATCTTGGCGGTGTTATCGTGGCCTATAACGCGTTAAAAAATGCAATTAAAGGCAAGTCAGTTTCAAAAATAGACGGTTTCACGCCCGAGCAGAGGTTTTTCCTGGCTTTTGCTCAGCTCTGGAGAGGCAACATCCGTCCACAGGCTCTATTGAGACAAGTGAAAGAAGATGTTCATTCACCGGCCAGGTTTCGTGTGCTGGGTTCCTTGAAAAATTTTGCTCCCTTTTTTGAGGCTTTTGACATCAAGGAAGGTGATCCCATGTATCTTCCTGAAAAGGATCGGGCGAAAATTTGGTAGTTAAGACATTTTACGGCTTCAAGAAAAGCGTTGGCTTTTCTTGAAGCCAACGAACGGTTTTGCTTATATGCCACTTTACTGCTGGTATCCTTTCTTAGGGATTTTCGCTGTGGTTTCAACGGGCGGGCTTGAACTGAAAACAGTTTACCGGCTGTAACGCCAGTCTTTTCGTTTCTGTGTTTGGCTGTGTTTTTACGGAAATCAACTGGCGAATGCGGGTGAGTTTGTCGGCACACTTCCGGCCTATTTGAATTCTGACAATGCGGGAGGAACCGGTGAAAGAAGGGCATACTGGAAAAGTTGAGACAATTTCTTGGCTTCACCTTATATTTTTTCTTGACAGGTTTTTCGGATTGGTGCATGATACTCCACGCGTTAATCAACACGATTGACGCAAAAAAATGGGGAGTCGCCAAGCGGTAAGGCAGCAGGTTTTGGTCCTGCCATGCGAGGGTTCGAATCCTTCCTCCCCAGCCAGATAACTTGGCTTTATTCCACGATTAAGGAAAGGGATAAAGCCATTTTTTATATGGGAACCTTGAAAGGGTGCAGGAGCCACGTTGGGGGCAGGTCTTTCAGCGGCAGACAGGCTTTGTGTATCTCGATTGTCGTCCAGAAGAGGTTGTGGCGCGTTTCAGGGCCTGGGGGGAGCAATGAGACAGAACGAAAGAGAGCTTATGCTCTTTGCTGGCAATTCAAACATGGGATTAGCGGAAAAAATCAGTGCTTCACTGGAAATTCCACTGGGTAAAGTGTCACTTGGACGTTTCAAAGATGGCGAAATAAGCTGTCGCATTATGGAAAACGTGCGCGGAAGAGATGTTTTTCTCGTCCAGAGCACTTGTTCCCCAGTAAACGACAACATCATGGAACTGCTCGTGATGCTGGATGCGTTTAAAAGAGCTTCTGTAAGCCGTATAACAGCTGTTATTCCCTATTTCGGCTATGCTCGTCAAGATCGCAAAGATCGACCCAGAGTTCCCATATCGGCTCGTCTCGTTGCCAATCTTATTGAATCTGCCGGAGCGGATCGCATTGTTACAATGGATTTACACACAAATCAATTGCAGGGTTTTTTCAATGTTCCCACGGACCATATCTACGCCGCGCCAGTGATGTTGGAGCGATTGAAACAGTTGGATGGCGATATTATGGTCGTCTCACCTGACGCTGGAGGCGTAGAACGCGCCAGGGCCATGGCAAAGAGACTCAATAATGCGTCGCTGGCCATAATCGATAAACGTCGCGAAAAGGCCAATGTCTCAAAAGTAATGCATATCATCGGTGATGTGACGGGAAAAGACTGTATCATTGTCGATGATATTGTCGATACAGCCGGAACCCTGACAAAAACGGCAGAAGCCATTCTTCAGGCGGGAGCTCGAAAGGTCTATGCAGCTATTTCGCACCCTGTTCTTTCCCCTCCGGCGCTGGAAAGGATTGAAGGCTCGGTTTTAAAGAAGCTTTTTGTAACGGATTCAATCCCGGTTAAGGGCGCCGACCCGGTCTTAGGGAAGATCGAGGTGGTGACAGTTTCGGGTTTAATAGGAGAAGCGATTAAAAGAACGTATTTAGAAACTTCCATTAGTTCGCTTTTTGTGTAAAATATACGGTTCGGTCTATCCTGCCAGGAGCGGGAGACCGCCAAGAGGAGTTATACTGTGAGTATTGAAACAATTGTTGTTAAAGAAAGAGAAATAACCGGAAAAGAAGAATCCGGAAGAATCAGGCGTGAAGGTCTGGTACCTGCTGTTGTATACGGATTAAAGAAGGGATCTGTTCCCATCTCGGTCAGTCCAAAGCAAATTGCCAAAGTATTTCAATCAGAAAAGGGCTTGAACTCTATACTTCTGCTTACCCTTGGTGATACGGGGAGAACATCCCATGTGATGATCAAAGATATGACAAAGCATCCTGTTACCGATCGATTGATGCATGTCGATTTCTTAAGGGTTGATATGGACGAAGTAATTGAATCAAGTCTTCCTCTTAATTACACAGGCACTGCGCAAGGTGTCAAGCTGGGTGGAATTATGCAGATTGTCAGACACGAAATTATGGTGTCCTGTAAGCCCGGCGACTTGCCCGGTAAAGTAGATGTTCCTGTTGATCATTTAAACATTGATGAAGCTGTACGCGTTTCAGATCTTGAACTTGGTGACAAAATCGAAATATTACTGGAAGAAGATCGCGTTTTGGCTGTCGTACACGAACGTGAAGCTGAAGTAGTTGAAGAAGAAGAGACTGAAGGAATTGAAGAAGACGCAACTGAAGAGACTAAAGAAGAAACTGAAGAATAAGTGTTTCATTCAGATTCCAGATTGATTGTCGGCTTGGGAAACCCAGGTCGACAGTACAGTCAGACCAGGCATAACGCGGGTTTTTTGTTGATTGATTGCATGTTGCAGAATTCTGAATACGAATCAGAGTTCATTGCAGAGAACGCATTATTTGCGCTTTACAGACTCCACTTCCCCTTTCGGGCGTTTTTGATGAAGCCCCTCACTTATATGAATCGGAGCGGCTATGCTGTGTCCGCTTTTCTGGAAGAGTTTGATTTGCCGCTCGGGCGGATAGCTATCGTCTATGATGATTTATCGCTGCCAAAAACCCGATTCAAGTGGCGTCCAAAAGGATCTTCTGGAGGACAAAGAGGGATGCAGAACATTATCGATGTTCTGGGCACCAATGAGATTCCCCGGTTGCGTCTCGGTATCGGGTGCGCTGAAAGCGGTCAAGATGCGGCTGATTATGTCTTAAGCTCATTTTCAGACTCTGAAATTGGATTTTTTAAAAAACTTATGGGCAAGGCCTTGGATTCTCTGGTATGTTGGTCATTGTATGGGATTGAAAAAACCATGAGCCAATACAATGGCTTTGAACTGGATCTCTAACAAAAATCAAAATAATTACTATATTTACTGGAGGGGCTATTGTGAGTAACAGTACTATTTTGTATGTGATTCCACTGGCAGGGATCGTAGCTTTAGTGTTTGCTTATATTAAATCGCATTTTGTGAATCAATCTGATGTGGGTACCGATAAGATGAGAGAAATTTCATCTCACATCAGGGAGGGTGCCATGGCCTTCCTGAGTAGAGAATATCGTGTTTTATCCATCTTTGTCTTGATTGTTGCCGTGCTTTTGTTCTGGCAATACAGTGGCGAAAAAGGCTCAAGCGGGCTGATTGCAGTCAGTTTCATTGTTGGAGCCCTTTGCTCTGGTTTAGCTGGTTACTTCGGGATGAAAGTTGCCACAGCAGCCAACGTAAGAACCGCGAATGCAGCCAGAACGAGCTTGAACAAAGCTCTGAATATCGCTTTCAGCGGTGGTACCGTTATGGGTATGTGCGTTGTTGGATTGGGGCTCTTTGGCCTTGGTCTCTTGTTGCTGACCTTCGCTCCGGATGGCTTTGCCGTACTGGGGAAAGATGTCTCCCTGGGCAAAGTGGTCAGTATTCTCACCGGCTTTTCCATGGGAGCCTCTTCCATTGCTTTGTTTGCTCGTGTCGGCGGTGGTATCTTCACCAAAGCAGCCGATGTTGGAGCCGATCTGGTTGGCAAGGTCGAGAATGACATACCTGAAGATGACCCTAGAAACCCGGCAACGATCGCGGACAATGTAGGCGACAATGTGGGTGATGTTGCCGGCATGGGAGCCGATCTCTTTGAGTCCTATGTTGGCTGCATGATTGCCGCTATGGTTATTGGTGTTTCCTATCTCCCTGAAGCGCAACAACTGAACTCCATTCTCCTTCCTCTTTCCCTGGCTGCCGTTGGCATTGCCGTTTCCATTGCAGGTACATTTCTTGTGAAAACCAAGGAGGGCGGAAACCCACAAACAGCACTCAATATGGGCACTTTTACTGCCGCCGTTTTGATGACGATCGTTTCCTATTTCATTATTCAGTATTTCGTGAAAGACGGGTTTGCCTTCAGCAATTTTAAAGATGAAACAGGAAATCCCAATTTGATTACGGCCATGGACTTGTTCCTGGCTACCATTATTGGTCTTGTGGCTGGTTTGCTGGTTGGTTTTACAACAGAATTCTACTGCGCTAAATCCAAACCGCCAGTTAATGAGATTGTTGCGAACTCCGTGACCGGCCCAGCCACCAATATCATTTCCGGTTTGGGTGTTGGTATGCGCTCAACAGCTCTCCCCATTATTTACATCGCAGCGGCTATTGGAGTTTCTTTTTACTTTGCGGGTATTTACGGCATCGCCATTGCGGCCTTTGGTATGCTTTCTACAACAGGTATCCAGCTGGCTGTTGACGCCTATGGACCGATTGCCGATAACGCTGGGGGTATCTCGGAAATGAGTGAATTACCGCCAGAAGTCAGAGAACGAACCGATAATCTCGATGCTGTTGGAAACACGACTGCGGCTATCGGCAAGGGCTTTGCCATCGCCTCTGCAGCTTTGACAGCGCTTTCTCTTTTCGCGGCTTTCCGTGCGGCGGTTGAATCCAAAGTAGGCGGCGGATATGTTCTCTCACTTGATATCACTTCACCTAGAGTTGTTATCGGATTGTTCCTGGGTGGTATGCTGCCATTCCTGTTTTCTTCCATGGCGATGAAAGCCGTTGGACTGGCTGCCAACGAGATGATTGAAGAAGTGAGGAGACAATTTAGAGAAATTAAAGGCCTTTTGCAAGGTGAAGCTGATGCTGAATATGCCAAGTGTGTGGACATCTCAACGGCAGCAGCCATCAAGCAGATGGTTGCACCGGGACTGATTGCGGTACTCGTGCCGGTTGCTGTGGGATTCTTCGGTAAACCGGAGATGTTGGGCGGCTTGTTGGCCGGTTCAACCGTTTGCGGTGTGCTGTTGGCTATCTTTATGTCTAATACCGGTGGTGCATGGGATAATGCCAAGAAGCAAATTGAAGAAGAAGCAAAGCAGGTGGATGACGAAGGTGCGGTTATTCGCGGTAAAGGATCTGAAATGCATAAAGCAGCGGTTATTGGCGATACCGTAGGAGACCCTTTCAAGGATACTGCCGGTCCTTCATTAAACATTTTAATCAAATTAATGGCCATTGTTGCGGTTGTCATTGCACCTCTTTTGGTGTAAAATGCCGGTTCTGGAATTTCGGTGGGTGTAAAAGCCCACCAGCTCCTTGCTCTAAACTAAACTAAAATTTAGGGCTTTATATCCATAAGGAGGATAAAACATTGATTACAAGAAGCTATGAAACAATGTTTATCGCTTTGCCTACACTTAGCCAGGAAGCTCTCGATAATCTAATTGAGACCTTTGAAGGCGTTATCGAAGGTACAGGCGGTAAACTTATTGAAACAGATAAAAGTTGGGGTCTCAGAAAATTGGCTTATGAGATTCGTGACTTCAAAGAAGGGTACTACACGATCTTCAGATTCGAAGGCGGCGGAGATGTTGTCAAAGAACTCGAAAGACGTTTCCGTTTGAGTGATTCCGTCATGCGTTACCTCACGGTTCGCGATGAGCGCAAGAAGAAACTGGTTGCTAAAGGTACAGCCAGGAAAAACGCCAAGCTGGCCAAAAAGAAGAAACGCCAGTCACGGCAACCCGCCATGGATTAGGAGGTAGAGTCAATGAGTGAAGAACAAGTAAAAAAAGAAACGAAGCCCGAAAATACAGACAGACCATCTGGTTCGCGAGATGGGAAACCCGGAGGGTTTCGTCGCGGTGGTAAAAAGAAGTTCTTTTACAGAAGAAGAAAATTCTGTAAATTCCAAGCAGAAAAAATTGACTTTATTGACTACAAGGATGTGGAACTGCTCAAGTCGTTTATCCCTGAAAGAGCCAGAATCCTGCCAAGAAGACAAACTGGCACCAGTGCTAAGTATCAGCGTATGTTGACTCAAGCAATCAAGCGAGCTCGCCACATGGCGCTCTTGCCTTTTACAACTGATTGATGTTGAAAAAGGAAGCAGCTTTTCTGCTTCCTTTTTTTTTGGGGATTTCATTGAAAGAGAAAACTCAATATAAACAGGAGCAGCCTGAACTCTACACAGCTCCTCATACCCTTAAAATGGTTGGTCTTGCTTGGTTAATTCCAGGGCTGGGTCATTGGCTGCAAGGCCGAAAGAAAAGGGCTGTCATCTTATTCAGTGCGCTGTTGCTGGCGGTCTTTCTCGGTGCTATTCTCGGTGGGGATCTCTATCCTTTTAGCGGTGAAGGCAGATTTAGAGCTATCGGAGCGCTTTGTCAAAGCGGATCGGGACTTTTTTATGCTGTGGTTCGTCTCTTTACCGACAGGGGAAATCCACTCAATATAACCTACGATTACGGCACAATCTACTACTTGATCGCTGGAATGATTAATTGGCTGGCAGTTATCGACAGCTTTGATATTGCCGTTAAAAGGAAGTAAATTCGTCAGTACGCTGTGTGGCGAATGAAAATACCTGATTCGGTGTATGGCTGTGAGCACTTATCAGGTATGGATTGATGTCAGTTCAGACTGTAATTGAAGCCTCCGTTTTTAGTTTACCTGAGTTCAGCCTCAAGGAGGTGTTCGAAATCCGAATACCAAGGGAAATGCATGAAAGAACAGAATAAAGTGACCATCGTTGGTGGCGGGCTTGCCGGCTCTGAAGCTGCTTATCAATTAGCTCAACGCGGGCATCAGGTGGTATTGTTTGAAATGAGACCGCGCGTTACCAATGATGTTCATCTTGGTGCCGGTTTGGCTGAATTGGTGTGCAGTAATTCTTTTCGCTCAGATGATGCCTGTCATCCGGCAGGTCTTTTGAAAAGGGAAATGGAGGTACTGGGCTCTCTTATTATGAAGTGCGCCCGCGGTACCGCTGTTCTCGCAGGCGGGGCATTGGCGGTGGATCGCAATCTGTTCTCAGAAGCTGTTACATCAGAAATAGAAAACCACAACCTGATCGAACTGGTTCGCCGTGAAGTGACCGCGATTCCCGATGAACCCGCCATAATTGCCGCAGGACCTCTTTGTTCAAAACGCCTGGCAGAGCCGCTCTTTCATCAGCTTGGTCATGAAAGTCTGTATTTTTATGACGCTATTGCTCCAGTGATCGAATTGGACAGCCTCGATCTGGATGTCCTCTTTTATCAATCCCGATACGATAAAGGAACAGGTTCCGATTACCTCAACATTCCTCTGAGTCAAGAAGAATACATTCAGTTTCATACAGAGCTGACTCAGGCAGAACGTGTGGAACAGAAAAAACACGAGAAACTGAAATTTTTCGAAGGCTGTCTTCCCATAGAAGAGATGGCTGATCGCGGACGGGATACCTTGCGTTTCGGCCCCATGAAGCCGGTCGGATTGACAAACCCGCATACAGGTGAAACGCCTTATGCCGTTATTCAACTCCGGCAGGACGATATGGCCAAAACACTTTGGAATATGGTGGGTTTTCAAACCAGGATGAAGTGGGGAGAGCAAAAACGGCTGTTCAGGTCCCTGCCTGGCATGGCGCGAGCGCGATTTACGCGTTACGGTATGATCCATCGAAATACCTACATCAACAGTCCGTTGTACTTAGACGAAACCTTTAAAGTCAAAGGCTCTCATGCTCTCTATGTTGCCGGACAGATCAGCGGCGTAGAAGGGTATCTGGAGTCGGCTGCTTCCGGTCTCATGGCGGCTTTGCATTTGCATCGTCAACTGAGTAACCACAAATCCATTCCCTTTCCAGAAGAAACCGCCATGGGCAGTTTGGCTAGGTATATTTCATTTAAAGAACATCGAAACTTCCAGCCTACCAATGTCAACTTTGGCATTTTTCCCGATCTTGAAAAACGTATGCCGAAAAAAATGCGAAGGAAGCACTATGTCGAGCGATCGTGGAGGAGCTTTGAGGCATTTCTGCATAAAATAGAAGAAGAACCCAGTTCAACTATTCCATGGCCCTTCGACTGAACTCACTGGTTCGCTGTCTTGCAAGCGTAAAGCGGCAGTTTCCACAAACGTCTATAGGCACATACTTCTTGCTCTCATCACGAACGGACAAAGTTGTCACACGGTTGAAATCCAAGGGTGACATCGCGAGCTCATTGACATATACTTTCAGACTCAAGCTGTGGAGGACTTCAACCGAAAATGGTCGGACTCTTTTTCTTGATTAATAACAGATAAAAATGTAGGCTGTATGGAATTGCCATGCGTTGATCCAAATGGTTTTATCGTACAGTTAACGGGGTTGCAAGATGATTGATCCATCGCATAAGAAAAACAGATTTCAGGAAATATGGCATGATTATCGTTCTGAAATAAAATTTGTCACTATCTTTGTTGTCGGTCTGGTTGCGGCATTTTTCTTCATCAATAATGAAAAAGTGGCCAGCACCGTTGTCAAGCCGATCACCGTAGCTGAAACGAAAATTGCCTCCGTTGTTCTTAACCAGTCTGTTGTCGGGTTCCCAAATAAACAATCTGAAAACGTCATTCGAGGCAAGGGTGATAATTTTTTCCAAATGGAAGTTAAAAATAACTGCAATGGTATTTACGAGTCAATTGTGTTTCTGATGGCTTTTATTGCCATACAAGTTCCATGGCGTCGAAAAATCGGCTGGATGGCCGGAGGCTTCCTGGTTTTTCACATTATCAATGAACTGAGGCTTGTGACACTGTTTATTATAGGAAGCACAAAATCTCATGAAACATTTGTGTTTTTTCACGAAACATTCTGGCAGTATACTTTAATTATCCTGACCCTGGCTATTTTTCTGTTTTGCGCGGATCGCGCCAGTCGCACAGTCAGTGTCCTGAAAATAAAAGAGAAGGAAGATGCCGGCTCCAGATAGATATGATTTTGTTCCCAGAATGCTTAAAAGCCTTTTTACCTGGGGCTTGGGTGTTTCTGCAGTTTTCTTTTTTTTCTGGTACTATGGCGGAATGCATGTTTGGGGCTTTTTTATGAGCATGCTATTGAAAGTGCTCGTGTTGTTCCAAGTGCCTATCAGCTACGAAGCGACCGAAGGTGCCATTGTTTTTGCAATTCAATCAGGTGGGTCCTCCGAGGTGCAGGTTGGTTACTATGTCAATCAGTGGAACCTCGCCATTGCGGAAGTCTTTATCATGTTTTGTCTCTGGCTTCCGGATCGAAAAAAAGATGCTCTTCGCTTCATTATAATTTGTCTCGGAATTCTGATCTGTTACCAGACGGTCGCTGTTTTTTTTAACATAGGTGTGCAGGCCCTGGGCCCTGATGTTGCCAATAAAATGGGCGTTATGTGGGATCATGAAGACAGTCTTCTCTTTGTGGTGCTGAAAAAGTGCCAGCTTTTTGATACGCTTATTGCTCGCTACTGGGTTGGATTTCCTGTCTATGGGCTTGCAGTTTTGATCCACTTGTTTGTGCTCTCACGGTTGGGAGTATCAAAAAAAAAGGACTCTTTATCAAAGGTTAAAAAAAAAGCTCGAAGTTCTAAAAAAAGTATTTGACAAGGTGAAAAGTAAAGCGTATGATTCGATCCTTGTCGGCGCGAGAGCCGAGTTGGTTGAAAGTTAAAGAGAGAACGAGAGAAAATACAGGATG